>JAZKED010000018.1:0-24306 GCA_040387175.1 Bacteroidota bacterium
GCTAGGCTGGGCTCTGCAAAAGCTCCTACTCCGGTTCGAATCCGGACGATGCCTCAAGAAGAGATACAGAAATGTGTCTCTTTTTTTATATCATTTTTATAAAAAATGAATTAAAGTTATGGTTCGAATCCGGACGATTAATCTGAAACCTTCAAGGAAACTTGAGGGGTTTTTTGTGGTTAATTTTCACTTTGGAAAAGTAAAAATATTTTGAACTGAAAATAAAATATTTAAGATTAAATAATTTTTAAAATTATGTATGAGTTTTTAATTTATTTTTAAAAAAAATATAACGTCCTATATTATAAGAAATTAAAGAATAAATTAAGATTGGTACCATTCCAAACATTGCTTTTAAAGTCCATCCAATTCCCATATGTGATATTCTTAATTGCATAACTCTTTCAAAATTTTCTTTCCCCACACTTTCTAAAATTCCTTCTTCGCTACTATTATATGGATCGTATCCATAATGTAATAATAAAAGTTCAACTGAAAAATCGTTCCACCACGCAAATAATACTGTTAGAATAAACATTGAAATAATCACAGTAAATAAATTACAAATATTATTTCCTTTTGAATTCCAATTTGAAAATAAAAAAGGAACTGAAATAAGTAGTGTAAAAAATAATATATTTATTAAAGTAATTGTTATTTCCATAAAATACTATTTATCAATCCTTTCCAAAGCATTTTTTAACTTCTCTTTTTCATTTGGAAACCATCCTTGGGCAATTAAAGCCACTCCAAAAACCATCAAAACAATACTTATAATTTTCTTTATTTTAAGAATATTTCTTGGTGTCAGTTTGGTTTTTAACTGCTTTGCCAATAGTATTTTAATACAATCAACCAGTAAATAAGTCAGGATTACTGTGATGAAAAAAGTCAGCATCCTGGAGTTTTCCATTTCTAATTTTGGTCCTACCGAAATGATGACAGCCAGCCAAAATCCTAATACTCCAATGTTGATAATGTTTAGAAAAAAACCTTTTATAAATAAACCCAGATAGTCTTTTTTGATAATTTCATTATCGATTTTATCAATATTTATTTTCTTTTCTTTCTTTAAACTAATAAAAGATATAATACCATAAGCCAGCATTAATATTCCTCCTAAAATGAATAAAGACGAGTTATCTTCCAGACTTTTAATCAGGCGATAACTTCCTAAATAAGCAATCGCTATAAAAAAAATATCTCCTAAAACTACTCCTAAATCAAATACTAAAGCAGCCCTGAATCCTTTTATAATACTAGTTTCTAGCAAAATAAAAAAAACTGGACCTATCATAAAACTTAAAAAAATTCCCCAAGGAATTCCTGATAAAATATCGTTTATCATTTTTTAGTGATTAGTAATTAGTTTTTAGTGATTAGCTAGTTACTAAAAGCTAATCACTAATTACTATATTATTGAAATTCTTTAATAGTTCCGCCTAAAACTGTTTTTTGATTGATCTGTTTTGGTTTGCCATAAATTGTTATTGTACCACCAGCTCTTGTTTTGGCATCTACTAAATCTGTTGCATTTACCTCTGCAAATCCGCCTGCATTTACAGATACTGCAACTTGTGAAGAAATACAATCTTTTCCTTCAAATTTACCTCCGGAATTAATAACAATATCTAAATTTTGTGTTTGTCCTGTTAGTTCTATTTCAGATCCATTGGCACTTGTTACACTAATTTTACTAGCATTAATAGTGGCATCAATGTGGGATCCTTCTTTGGCAAAAAGCTTAAAATTAATTGCTTTGATTTCGGTATTGCAAAATATATAAGAACCTTCATTAGCTTCAATAGCATCTAATTTTTTAAAATAAACGGTTGCTAACAAATCTTCTCCATCTAAAAATTTACCTAGGGGAAGTCTGATTTTTAATTCTCCATTATTATTAATAACCTCAGCTTCAGCTTCATATTTTCCTTTTAGTTCTACTTTATTTTCATTGGCTGCTACCAATTTAACCCTGATTTTGTCAAATCCAGTTATTTTATTAAAATCACCGGTGTTTTTAGTAACTTGAGAGAAAGTAACTTGAGATAACAAAACTGCTGTTATAATTATTAATTTTTTCATCGTATTCTTTTTAAATTATTGAATCATTTCTAATACAACGATTCAAAATTAGTATTATTTTAAAACTAAAAATTAGCTTTTAATTCTTTCTCAAATAATAAAAATCCAATTGTTTTTTCACTAAATCGGCTGTTTTTACTTTTACATAAATCTCATCACCTAACTGTAAAACACTCTTGGTTGTTTGACCAATAAGTGCATATTGTTTTTCATCAAATACAAAATAATCATCTTTGATTTCACGGATTCTAACCATTCCTTCGCATTTATTTTCGATGATTTCTACAAAGATTCCAAACTCGGTAACACCAGATATAACTCCCAAAAACTCTTCGTCTTTATGATCCTGCATGTATTTAATCTGCATGTATTTAATAGAATCTCGTTCAGCTTTTGTAGCTAAACCTTCCATTTGGGAACAATGCACACATTTTGTTTCAAAAATTTCTTCGTTAGCAGATTTTCCTCCATCCAAATAGAATTGTAATAATCGATGCACCATTACGTCAGGATAACGACGAATTGGCGAAGTAAAATGACTGTAATAATCAAATGCCAAACCATAATGCCCAATATTGTCTGTAGAATATTTGGCTTTACTCATCGATCGAATAGCAAGTGTATCAATCAAATTTTGTTCTTTTTTTCCTTTCACTTCTTCCATCAATTCATTCAGAGCGTGAGCTACAGAACCTCCGGCAAAATCAACTGTATAACCGAATTTTTTGATTAGTTCCTGCATCGCCAAAAGCTTATCTTCATTAGGTTCGTCGTGAATTCTATAAATGAAAGTCTTCTTTTGTTTACCAATATATTCGGCTACTTTTCTGTTCGCCAAAAGCATAAATTCTTCAATCAAATGATTGGAATCTTTACTTTCTTTGAAATAAACGCCTTCCGGATTTCCACTATCTGATAAATTGAATTTTACTTCCACTTTATCAAATGACAACGCGCCGGCATCCATACGTTTTTGACGCATAATTTTTGCCAGTTCATCCAATTTTAAAGTAGCAGAAACAATATCATCAGAAACTTTATAAGATTCTCCAGTGATAGATGTTTCAATAGGAATTATATTTTCTTTGGTTTCAATAATATGCTGGGCTTCTTCGTAAGCAAAACGTTGGTTGGAATCGATTACTGTTCGACCAAACCATTGATTTTTGATAACCGCTTTATCATTCAATTCAAAAATAGCCGAAAAAGTATATTTTTCTTCATTTGGACGCAAGGAACAAGCAAAGTTAGATAAGACTTCCGGCAACATTGGTACAACTCTATCTACTAAATACACAGATGTAGCCCTGTTATAAGCTTCGTCGTCCAATATTGTTCCTTCCTGAAGATAATGTGACACATCGGCAATATGAATCCCTATTTCGTAGTTTCCATTATCCAAAACTTTAAACGAAAGTGCATCATCAAAATCTTTTGCATCTTTTGGGTCAATAGTAAAAGTTAGCGTTTGTCGCATATCTCTACGCTTGGCTATTTCCTCTTCCTGAATGGAAGTATCTATTTGCTGGGCAAATGTCTCTACTTCGATTGGAAATTCAGAAGGTAAACCGTATTCGGCCAAAATAGCATGAATTTCGGTATCGTGTTCCCCTGGTTTTCCGAGTATTTTTATAACCGATCCAAAAGGAGAATCTGCTTTTTTAGGCCAATCTTCGATGTGAACCAAAACTACATCCCCATTTTCAGCACCACCCATTTTATCTTTTGGAATAAAAATATCGGTGTACATTTTAGGATTGGCAGTAGATACAAAAGCAAAATTAGGTTGAATAGCAATTACACCCACAAAATCAGTTTTGGCTCTTTCTACCACTTCCATTACTTCCCCTTCGGGACGTTTTCCTCTTCTTCGGTTATAGATATAGACTTTTACTTTGTCTTTATCTAAAGCACGATTCAGATTATTGGTTGGAATAAATACATCTTCACCAAATTCAGGACAAATAAAATAAGCAGTTTTTCTGCCGGTCATATCAATAGTTCCTTCGTAATAATCTTCGGAAATGGCTTTCACCAAATATTTTCCGGGTTCAGTTTCGATGATTGCTTTTTGCGAAGCTAATATTTTTAAATCGTGGATTATTTCGTTTCTGGATTTGGTATCATCCACATCCAAAATGGCTGCTATTTGTTTGTAATTATAAGCTCTATTGCTATTTTGGGTTAAAATTTGTACAATTTTATTCGAGAAATCTTTCTCTTTTTTTACTGGCTTTCTCAGTTTTTTACTCATAAATCTTTTCTTAAAAGTCTAAAATTACGAAATAGTTATAAGTACTAAGTTATAAGTACTAAGTTTTAATTAAATAATAACAGAATTAAATATGCTATTTATAAAAAAAGACCACCAATATGGTAGCCTTTTTTATCTAAAATTTTAATATTTTTATTGGACTAAAATCTGTTTAGCCGCTTTTCCTTTATTGGTAATTACTTCAAAAAAGTAGCTTCCTTTCGCTAGAGGGCTTACAGCAATACTATTCTTATTTTCTGTTTTTACTAATTGTCCTAAAGTATTATAAACATTAACTTTTTCTAATATTAAACCTTCTTCTAAATTAATATTCACAAACTCTGAAGCCGGATTTGGATAAACAGAAAAATTAGCTAATACAAAACTATCTGAACTTAAAACTGCTGAGAAATCATATACTCTAACATGACCTGAACTTGTACCATTTCCATCATTATTAGGGGCTCCAATACCTAAGCTGGCCCCATCACTTGATAGTGAAATACTAAAACCGCTATTATCATTAATTATTTCTCCATTAATACTAAATCCTATTTTTATCCAGTTACCTGATATATTTTTAAACAAACGAACAGAACCTGAATCATTACCATTTGCATCATTTAAATAAGCCCCAATAGCTACAACATTACCATCAGCAGAAAGGGAAACACTATAACCATTAAAATCATAAGCTGCTTCTCCATCTATATCAGTACCTATTTTTGTCCAAGTACCTGATACATTTTTATACACTCTAACAGAACCTGAATTCTCTCCATTTCCATCATTTCCATAAGCACCGATAGCTAAAGTATTCCCATCACTGGAAAGTGAAACACTAATACCACTATAATCTTCAATAGCTTCTCCATCTATATCAATTCCTATTTGTGTCCAATTTCCTGATATATTTTGATATACCCGAACTGATCCTGAATTTAATCCATTTCCATCATTTTGGGAAGCTCCAATAGCTACGATACTCCCATCACTAGATAAGGAAACACTAACACCACTATAATCTTCAGTAGCTTCTCCATTAATATCAGTTCCTATTTTAGTCCAAATACCAGAAATATTTTTATACACTCGTACGGATCCTGAATCAACTCCATTTCCATCTCTACCATAAATTCCAATAGCTAAAGTACTGCCATCACTGGAAAGGGAAACACTATAACCATTAAAATCATAATTAGAATCTCCATCGATATCAGATCCTATTTGTATCCAGATACCTGATACATTTTGATACACTCTAACTGATCCTGAATTACTGCCAGTTACATTATTATCAACAACTCCAATAGCAAGAATACTTCCATCATTAGAGAGTGAAACACTCCAACCACACAAATCATGAGTAGAATCTCCATCGATATCTGCTCCTATTTGAGTCCAGATACCTGATACATTTTTATAAACCCGAACAGATCCTGAAGAATCACCATTTGCATCGCTATATGGACTCCCAATAGCTAAAGTACTCCCATCACCAGAAAGAGAAACACTATAACCACTTTGATCACCAGCAGTTTCTCCATCAATATCGGATCCTATTTGCGTTTGTCCAAAACTTAGTAATGGAAATAAAATATAAAGTATAATTTTTTTCATAAATAATCAGATTTATAAATTTTCAGACAAATATATAATTTAAAAAAAGTAGGAATATTAAATAACCTGTTTATTCCAATGAAAATCTTAAATCGTTTCCAAAGTTAAAGTACATTTGAAATTATTTTGATCAAGTTAAAGAGATACTACACAATTTAAATTCTAAAATATTTTTTTGTTTTCAAATTTCAAAGTTGTCAACACATATTTAAAATAACAAAAAGAAAAAGGAATTTAAATTAATTTTTTAATGGTTATTATAGGGTGTTAATAGTTACAATAAATATATTTTTAAAACGATTGTTTTGTGGTTATGGGTTTTTATACTGATTTATTAACATAGTTATATCAAACTAAATCATTCATTTTAAAGCTATTTTAAAAAGCTGTTAACAGTTGTTGACAATTCAAAAAACAGGAATTTTGTAAATAAGTTACTTCTTGATTTTTGTTAACAAAGGTGTTTTTTCTATCAATAACTTTTCTAAAAATTGACTAAACTAAATTAGGTTTTTTCATCCCGGTTTTGGATTACATTTTTATTTGACACAAACAATAATTAGTTCTAATTTTCTATTTCAAGTTATCAACATTTTATGTTAACTTAACGTTAACTGATTATCAGTGTTTTAGAAATCATTGTTAACATTACATTATTTTAATATAATAATGGTATGAAAATCAATGTTTTATAGTAATTTGTAAAAACGCTAATTTATTTAGAGTACAGATTATTAATGGTATAGCTATTTAATATTTAAAAACATATTATTTATATATTAAGCAATTGTTTCAGTAAATTTGCACTATCAACTTAATACAATGAAAAGAATGAAAATCTCCATAGGAAACGACCACGCAGGACCAGATTATAAAAAAGCAATTGTTCAATTTTTAGAATCAAAAGGGCACGAAGTTACTAATTATGGAACTGATACAGAAGCTTCTGTTGATTATCCTGATTTTGGCCATCCAGTTGCTACAGATGTTGAAGGAGGTAAAGCTGATTTTGGAATCGTAATCTGTGGTTCAGGAAATGGAATTGCAATGACAGTTAATAAACACGCAGGAATTCGCGCAGGTTTGTGCTGGACTAAAGAAATTGCCTATTTAACCCGTTTGCATAATAATGCTAATATTGTTAGTATTCCAGCTCGTTATACATCCATTCAGCAAGCTATAGAAATTGTAGATACATTTTTGACTACCGAATTCGAAGGAGGAAGACATCAAACCCGAGTAGATAAAATAAGCTGCTAAATTTTGGAACACCATCACAATCATAATCACGGTCACAACCATCCTCCAGTAGAAGGTAAAAACCTGTTGTTTTCGATTGTTTTGAATATTATTATTACGGTGGCACAAGTCATTGGCGGAATTCTTTCGGGAAGTTTGGCTTTGATATCAGATGCACTGCATAATTTTTCTGATGTTCTTTCCCTGGTTTTTAGCTATGTTGCTCATAAATTATCCCGAAAAAAAGCTTCAGTAAATCAGACTTTTGGTTATAAAAGAGCGGAATTGATTGCCGTCTTTGTTAATGCAATGACATTAATAATTGTAGCTTTGTTTTTGGTTTATGGAGCCATCGAACGCTTTTTTAATCCAGAAGAAATTGAATCAGGATTAGTAATTTGGCTTTCTATTTTAGGCATTGTTGCCAATGGTTTATCGGTAGTAATGCTAAAAAATGATGCCGATAAAAACCTGAATATGAAATCGGCTTATCTGCATTTGTTTACGGATATGCTGGCTTCGGTTGCGGTTTTGGTTGGAGGTTTATTGATGAAATATTTCCAGTGGTTTTGGGTCGATAGTATCATGACTTTGCTTATTGCTATTTATTTAATAGTTGTTGGTTTTGATTTACTCAAAAAATCAACTCAGATGTTGATGCTTTTCACACCGGATCATCTGGACATCAACGAGATTATTAGCGAAGTGCATAAAATTTCGGGAGTTAACAAATTACATCATATTCACGTTTGGTATCTCAACGATGAAGAATTGCATCTCGAAGCGCATTTGGATTGTTCAGAAGATATAACAATGTCTGAATTCAATGTACTTTTAGACAAAGTTGAGCACATATTATTAGAAAAATTCCACATCAATCACATCAATATTCAGCCAGAATACAAGAAAGAAGAAGCCTCAAAGGATTTTATAGTTCAGGATTAGATTTTCCAAAAAATTGGGTGCTTCGCACCAAAAATGATGTAAGCCCGGCCGAAAAACTGGGCTTTTTTTAATGATTTTCAATTGTTGAAATAAAACCAACCCATCAAAAATTGTGTTACTACAATCAGCCAAAATTTAAAAAGATAACTGTTTTTGGACGTTTTGTGTCTGAAAGTCAACATTCCTAATCCCGAACCAACAGTTCCTCCAAAAAAAACACATGTTAAAAGAGTCCTTTCCGAAATTCTTTGTTTTTGAGTTTTTGCCAAATGTTTATCATATCCCATTAGCGTAAAAGTGATTCCATTCAAAACTAAAAAATAACAGAATAAAACATCCATTTAACTAAAATTAAGTTTCAAAGATATTATTTTAGCTGTCCGAAAAAAAATCGAAAAATGACTAACATACAATTCATAGCCAAGTCTGTTCAAACAGCAGCCATAAACATTCAAAATACGGTTCAATTATTAGAAGAAGACTGCACGATTCCTTTTATTTCCCGTTATCGAAAAGACAAAACAGGAAATTTAGATGAGGTTTTGATTGAACAAATTGCCAAACTTCAAAAGGATTATGAAGTGATCGTAAAACGAAAAGAAGCCATTTTAAAGGCGATAGAAGAACAAAATGCATTAACACCCGAATTGGATAAAAAAATCCAACAGAGTTTCGATTTACAGGAATTGGAAGATTTTTATCTACCATTCAAAAAGAAGAAAAAAACCAAAGCCGATGTTGCCCGTGAAAATGGATTGGAACCCTTGGCGAAAATCATAATGGCGCAAAACAACGATGATGTCGATTTCCTGGCAACTAAATATTTGAACGACAATGTCATTAATGAAGATGCTGCTTTGCAAGGCGCACGCGACATTATCGCCGAATGGATTAACGAAAATATTTATGTTCGTAAACAGTTGCGAAGACTTTTTCAACGAAAAGCAACCATTACAACCAAGGTCGTAAAAACAAAAAAAGAAGAACAAGACGCTCAAAAATTCAATCAATATTTCGATTGGTCAGAACCGTTGACAAAAGCACCTTCACATAGATTATTGGCAATGCTTCGTGCCGAAAACGAAGGTTTTATTAAATTTAAAATAGAGGTTGATATTGATGAAGCTTATGATATTATTGACGAATTGGTTTTAAAAGGTCAAAATCCAAGTACGCCACACGTGCAATTAGCGATTGAAGACAGTTACAAAAGATTGTTAAATCCTGCGATTTCTAACGAAGCTTTGCAGGAAGCCAAAGCGAAGGCTGATGCCAATTCAATTCAGGTTTTTGCGAACAATTTAGGACAATTATTGTTGGCGCCACCTTTGGGAGAAAAACGAATTTTGGCGATTGATCCGGGATTTCGTTCGGGTTGTAAAATAGTTTGTCTGGACGAAAAAGGGGATTTGTTGTACAACGAAACCATTTATCCGCACGCGCCACAGAACGAGGAAGCGATGGCAATGAAAAAAATTCGTTCGATGGTGAATTCCTATAAAATTGACGCCATTTCTATCGGAAACGGAACCGCTTCGAGAGAAACCGAATTCTTTATCAAAAAAATCGCTTTTGATAAGCCTGTTCAGGTTTTTATAGTTTCAGAAGCCGGAGCTTCAGTATATTCAGCTTCGAAAATTGCGAGAGAGGAATTCCCTAATTTTGATGTGACGGTTCGTGGTTCAGTTTCCATTGGAAGACGATTGTCAGATCCTTTGGCCGAATTGGTAAAAATTGATCCGAAAGCAATAGGAGTGGGTCAGTACCAACACGATGTGGATCAAACCAAACTGAAAGAAGAACTCGACAATACGGTAATTCGTTGCGTGAATTCTGTTGGGATAAACATCAACACGGCTAGCAAGCATTTGTTGAGTTATGTGAGTGGAATAGGAGAGAAGCTTGCCGAAAATATCGTACAATACCGTTCAGAAAATGGTCCTTTTGAAGACCGAAAACAATTGAAAAAAGTGCCTCGATTGGGTGACAAAGCCTACCAACAAGGAGTAGCTTTTATCCGAATCTCGAATGCTAAAAATCCTTTGGATAATTCAGCCGTGCATCCAGAAGCCTATTCTATTGTTGAAAAGATGGCAAAAGATTTGAAACTTTCGGTAAACGATTTGATTGCCAATAAAGAGAAAACAGCTTTAATAAAACCCGAAAATTATATTACACCTGAAATTGGTTTATTAACCCTAAAAGACATCATCAAAGAGCTCGAAAAACCAGGATTAGACCCCAGAAAATCAGCCAAAGTTTTTGAATTTGACCCGAATGTAAAAACGATTAAAGATTTGAAAACCGGAATGATTTTGCCTGGAATTGTCAACAACATTACCAATTTTGGTTGCTTTGTTGATATTGGACTGAAAGAAAGTGGCTTGGTTCACATTTCCCAACTCAAAGCCGGTTTTGTTAGTGATGTGAATGAAGTGGTAAAATTACACCAACACGTTGAGGTAAAAGTAACGGAGGTAGATGAAGACAGAAAGAGAATTCAGTTGACGATGGTTTTATAACAAAATCACCAAAAAATTAAATCCCAAATTACAATCTGAAAATTGCAATTTGGGATTTTAAAATTGAAATCTTAAGAAATTTATCCTTTAGTTTCTTCTTCTTTTTTATCGGCTGGTTTGTCGTCTTTAGCAGCATTTTTGAATTCTTTAATTCCACTACCCAAACCTTTCATTAGTTCTGGAATTTTTTTACCTCCAAAAAGTAATAAAACAACTGCTAAAATAATAAGGATTTCCGTTACACCTAATCTTCCCATGATTAAAATAATTTATTGCCGAAGCAAATTTGTAATAATTCTTGCGGCAAAGGTATATAGAATTCCCTAACATAAATTCAATTGTGGTTAATTATTTAACTTCAAAAGAGTTAAAAATTTCGTAAAAGTAAATCAGCATCAAGAATAATTTAAAAAACTGGATATAAAAAAATCCAAAATATTACAATTTAACTTAAGTATTATTTGCATTCATTATATTCTTTCACAATAGTTATAAGATTATCTTCAGCTTTTAAATCGAATGCTTCTTTCCTAATTTCATTTGACAAATCTTTACAAGAGGCTAAATATTCAGCAAGTTGGTCAGAAAGATTTTTATTATTTCGTTTATCTATCATTTGTCCTGACTCCTGATTTTTTAGTTTAATCACGAATCGATCTTTTTCGACAGGGTCAACTAATAATAAATTATCTTTTTCAGTAAAAACTACTCTGTAAAAATAAGCGTTGTTAAAACCTAATGACATTGCATTTGAGATTTTTTTCATGGCATCTCCTTTTACTTTCATACCCTTGTAGCAAGTTTCTGAGCCATCTGCATTTTTAACATAAAATACAGTATTATTTTTTGCTGCTAAAGTGATAATTCTTTCTTTCCCTTTTTCATTCAAATATTTAATTGTAACAAATTTTCCGTAATTGTCAATTGCATCGACAACTTCGGTATTTCCCGTTTGGTTAACATCTAAAATTTCAAATTGTGCAGTTAATTTGCCAACATATTTAATGCCTTTATCATCGATGGCATAACCTTTTGCATTGTAAATATTTACACTTCTTTCTTTTGCAAGTTTAATTTTTTCCTTCAATAAATTTTGATGATATGCTTTTGCCTGATGTCCTAATGTAATATCACGATATACCAGTTCTCCTATTAGCTCTTTGAAAAAAACGGTATTGTCCATATTGGAATAATGACTATTAGATGGATATGTAAATTTGCTGTCGGTGTATAAAGTGACATCAACATTATTTTCGAGACCATCGTTTATTTTCGCATTTGCTACTAAATTATTATCTAAATCATAGACGCTTACATAATTATCAGAACTCATAGGAGTAAATTTAGACCCTGTTACTTTACCTACTATTGAGGTGCCGGTTGTACCACCAAACATAACAGTTCCATCACTTTTTACATAAGGCTGATAACGAGCTATTTTTTCTTCCTTCTCTCTTTTGGATTCCAAAACATTAATTTTTGTTTTTATTGCTTTGTCTGAAATACTTTCCCTTGTAGTATCAAAAAAGGCGTTTATTTTTTCTTGATTGAATCCATTTATATCGAACAAACCATATTTTACTGAAAGTAAATGCAAAATAATTTTTGTTGGACTAAACGAAGTTATCATTACATCATAAGGGATTTCAGTTTTTTTAGTTCCATCTGATGAAGTAAGTTGCAACCATTGATTAACAATAGTTTGTCCAACCATTAAGGTCTTGTAATTGACCGTGAATTGTTTTACATTGTTCAAATCATACAAATCATATTGATCTAAAACCTTATCATTTAATATCGCAACTTCTTTTTCATCAATAAAAACTCTGTCTTTTTTAGTTTTTATTTTTTGAGAAAACGCGATCATTGGAAGCAACAACAAAAGAGGAATAATTTTTTTCATAAGTTTATATTTTCAATAAATGTATATAAAAAAAATATTACAAAACAAATTCTTGGTTTTTATACCAATTTTATGGGTTCTTAGATATTAGATTAGCTTATGAATTTGCTCATAAATGGTCATCAAAACCAATGTACTTTCAAAGCCATTAATTATTATATTTGTAACATAAACGTAATATAATATATGTCTGGAAAAAGGCTTAAAAGAAAAAAACTCCATAAAAAATGGTTCACCAAAAACCGATTGGTTATTTTAAATGAAGATACATTCGAAGAAATTTTTTCTTTGAAATTAAATCTAATGAATGTTTTTGTGGTAGCCACATCAGGAGCTATTTTATTGATTTTTTTGACAACTGTAATTATTGCTTTTACCCCTTTACGCGAGTATATTCCGGGATATTCTTCTTCTAAATTGAAAAAAGAAGCTACAGAATTGGCTTTAAAATCAGATTCTTTAACTTTCGCTTTAAAGAAAAATGAAGCTTATATCAAATCCATTCAAAAAGTGTTAACAGGCGAATTGGAATATGCCAAATTCAATAAAGATTCTATATTGGCGATAGCTGAGGAAGCACCTTCTCATGAGAATTTATCAGCTTCGGAAGAAGAATTGAAATTAAGAGAAGAAGTAGCCCAAGAAGAAAAAAAATCCCAGTCTAACGCATCTAAAGCGAAAAAAAAATAAAACTTTTACAATGTCTTTAAAATCTTTTTTTGCTAAAATCTTTGCTCAGCAAATTTACCGAAAAACACAACTTTGGTCAGCAAATCCAATAGCAACACAGCAGCAGGTTTTCGAGGATTTAATCCTTCAGGCCAAAAACACTCAATTTGGAATAGACCATCATTTCGATCAAATTAAAACTACAGCCGATTTTGCAAAAGCAGTTCCTGTTCGGGATTATGAAGGGTTGAAATCCTACGTAGATAAAGTCGTAAAAGGTGAAGAGAATGTGCTCTGGAAAGGCAAACCGCTTTATTTTGCCAAAACTTCGGGAACGACTTCTGGAGCTAAATATATTCCATTAACGAAGGAATCGATGCCGTTTCATATTGAAGCCGCACGAAACGCTATTTTGCATTATATTCATGAAACTGGCAACGCCGATTTTGTGGATGGAAAAATGATTTTCCTGCAGGGTAGCCCGATTTTGGAAGAAAAAAACGGTGTAAAACTCGGAAGATTGTCCGGAATCGTGGCGCATTTTGTTCCGAAATATCTACAAAAAAATAGAATGCCTTCCTGGGAAACCAATTGTATTGAAGATTGGGAAACCAAAGTAAATGCGATTGTCGGAGAAACTTTCGATCAAAATATGAGCGTGATTTCCGGAATTCCATCTTGGGTGCAAATGTATTTTGAAAAATTGCATCAAAAAGGAGGGAAGCCTGTGGGCGAAATCTTTAAAAACTTCAATTTGTTCATTTATGGAGGTGTCAATTATGAACCTTATCGAGCCAAATTTGAAAATCTGATTGGACGAAAAGTAGATAGCATTGAATTATTTCCCGCTTCGGAAGGCTTTTTTGCTTACCAAGATTCGCAGAAGGAAAAAGGAATGTTGCTGTTGTTGAATTCCGGAATTTTCTACGAGTTCATCAAAAGTGACGAATTTTACAGCGAAAATTCAAAAAGACATACCATTGGCGAAGTAGAACTAGGTGTCAATTATGTGTTGATTATTTCTACCAATGCTGGACTTTGGGCATATAATATTGGTGATACCGTTCAGTTTACCAGTTTGAAACCCTATCGCGTTATTGTTTCAGGAAGGATCAAACATTACATTTCTGCTTTTGGCGAACACGTAATCGGAAAGGAAGTAGAAAGTGCTTTGCAGGAAGCAATCATTGGAACTGAAATTCGTATTAATGAATTTACTGTTGCGCCACAAATTAATCCAAATGAAGGATTGCCGTATCACGAATGGTTTATCGAATTTGAAAATGAACCTGAAAATTTCGAATCTTTTGCGGAATCTTTGGACAATGCCATGCGCAAACAAAATATCTATTACGATGATTTGATTGTGGGTAATGTGTTGCGAAAAGTGGTAATTACCAAAGTGACCAAAAACGGTTTTCAGGACTACATGAAATCCATCGGAAAATTAGGTGGACAGAATAAAATTCCAAGATTGAGCAATGATAGAAAAATTGCCGATTTATTAAAATAGAAATGAAAATCATACATTTGTAGGTTGCACATAAAGTGTAGTGAAAGAAATGAAAAACATATCAAGATCCAGAGCACAGGAATCCTCGGCGGCAATTGAAAAAATGTACATTACGATGCGGCATTTATTCAACCGTGGGTTTTATAAACCTATGGGGATTTCAGGCGATACTTTGCGCGAAGCATTATTGACTTTACGTCCGGAAATATACGGAAATATAGCTGAAGAAAAAGTAGAATTAAATGGACTTTTATATGTTATCGAACGACTTCCAACAGGAATTGAAGAATGTAGATTCATCAATTTAACATCCGACGAAGGATATTCCAAATCCCATTTTACTGCTATAGTTCCACCAAAAAGGAAACGTAATTGTTATCGTATTGACGAAGAACAAATGAATGTGGAAATCACTCGTGGACGTTCGGACATTTATGATATTCTGACCCATTTGACTTTTATTTTCATTGAATCGCACAAGATAAAAAACAGAATTTTGCTGGATGACGGAGGAGAAGTTTCCCGTGATTGGCAAAAATTGGAACAAGCTGTTTTACAAAATAAAAAGCTTTCTCAAATAGAAAGAGAACAAGCTGTTTCGCACGCAGCAAATATTCTGGGAAGAACATTCATAGAGGTTTTAAATATTTATGACTCTTTTGGGTCGGAATTATCGCCAGACCGTTTTTTGCACGTCATTTATTGGTTGGGAAAATTAGCGATAGAAGAAGTAGTTTATGATAACAAAAGAACGATTACTTTTAGCCCGATTTTAAGAGAACGATTAGGACATCACATTCATGGTGAAATTTGGGCAATCAACATTAAGGAAGCATTAAAAGAAAATAATCTTTTAGATCGTCCAATTCACGTTATCAGTGCCAATATGCACAGTGTGATGAACTCTATTTTTGCTACAAAGGTTTTAAAAACAAAGTTCAAAGACAAATCGGATTTCTTTATTTATGAAGAGCTGAGCAAATTTGCCACAAAGGAATTGAGAGCTAAAGTAGAAGAATTTGCAAAACAGTACGGAATGATTTCCTTACCTGACGCTGCTTCCGGAACTAATATTGATGTACAAATTTTTGACACAGCTAAAATAGACTGGAAAAAAACATCGTTTCCAACAGCAAATACAGGAGATAAACAGCCAGTCCTAATTGTAATGGATTACGCTTTTGGAGAACAAGCTTATGAAACCATTGATGAATTATTGAAACCATTCAAGAAAAGCAATACTTTATTAAATGTAGAATCAGTTTCCATAATGGGAAAAGCTGGAATTCTTGAAGGAGGCAAAGGAGATATTATGATTCCTTATGCACATATCAATGAAGGAACAGCAGATAATTATTTCTTCGAAAATGAATTGTCGGCAGCAATGTTCGAAAATGACGGTATTCCTGTTTATGAAGGACCAATGGTTACGGTGTTGGGGACTTCTTTACAAAATAAGGATTTGTTGAAGTTTTTCCACGAATCTACCTGGGGTGTAATTGGACTGGAAATGGAAGGTTCTTATTATCAAAAAGCCATTCAGTCGGCATCTAAAATCAGAAAGAGTATTCCACAGGATGTCAAAGTGAGATACGCTTATTACGCATCTGATAATCCTCTTGAAACAGGAAGTACATTGGCTTCTGGGGGTTTAGGAACAACAGGTGTAAAACCAACTTATTTAATTACGATCAAAATATTGGAACAAATTTTCAATGTAAAATAAATCGGGTCTACTTATCCAAATAATGATATGAAAAGAATACTTATTACAGGTGCTGCAGGATTTTTAGGATCACATCTTTGTGATCGTTTTATCAAAGAAGGATATTTTGTTATTGGGATGGACAATCTCATTACGGGAGATTTAAAAAACATCGAACATTTGTTCAAATTAGAGAATTTCGAATTTTATCATCACGATATCACCAAGTTTGTTCATGTTCCCGGAGAATTAGACTATATACTTCATTTTGCATCGCCAGCAAGTCCGATAGATTATTTAAAAATTCCAATTCAGACTTTGAAAGTGGGTTCTTTAGGAACGCATAATCTTTTAGGATTGGCTAGAGTAAAAAATGCCAGAATTCTTATCGCATCAACATCTGAGGTTTATGGAGATCCATTGGTTCATCCACAAACCGAAGATTATTATGGAAATGTAAATACGATTGGTCCAAGAGGAGTTTATGACGAGGCCAAAAGATTCCAGGAATCCATCACGATGGCCTATCATACTTTTCATGGAGTAGAAACCAGAATCGTGAGAATTTTCAATACTTATGGACCAAGAATGCGACTCAACGACGGAAGAGTCATTCCTGCTTTTATTGGTCAGGCACTTCGTGGAGAAGATCTGACTATTTTTGGAGATGGAATGCAAACGCGTTCTTTTTGTTATGTAGACGATCAGGTAGAAGGTATTTTCAGATTATTACATTCAGATTATGTCTATCCTGTAAATATTGGAAACCCTGATGAAATTACTATTAAAGACTTTGCCGAAGAAATCATAAAACTGACAGGAACCAATCAAAAAGTGGTCTATCATCCTTTGCCAATAAATGATCCTTTACAACGTCAACCAGATACTACTAAAGCCAAAGAATTATTAGGTTGGGAAGCTAAAGTGAATAGAGAAGAAGGAATGAAAATCACTTATGATTATTTTAAATCCTTATCAACAGAAGAATTATTAAAAGAAGAGCACAAAGATTTTTCTAACTATATCAAATAGTGAAGACAAAAACAGGAAGATATTCAGGCTACATTCGGCCTTTCTCTTACTTGATTGATTTAATTATCATCAATGTATTCGCTATCTATATATTTCCGTTTCATACCAACCAAATTATCTATTCTATTTTGATTAGTTCTGCTTGGTTTGTTATTGCGGCCATTCTCGGATTTTATGAGGTATATCGTTATACCAAAGTAATTGCAATTCTAAATTGTGCTTTGAAACAGACAATTTTATTTGCTCTTTTTTGTTTGGCATTGGAGTTGTATTATTCGGAATTTGGAAATCAAAAAAGAGTCTTTTTCTTTGTTGTACTTTCCATGGTTTTAATACTTTTTATTAAACTTTTTATTTACTATTTTCTTCGAAGATATCGCGTAGTGTATGGAGGAAACTTTCGGACCGTAGTTTTAATGGGGAATGATGAAAATATAAATCCGCTCAAAAATTTCTTTACTGAAAACCCAGATTATGGATATAATTTAACCCAGATATTTACACTCGGAGATCAAAAAAGAGAGAGAATTGAGGAATGTTTTTCGTATGTTTTAGAAAATAAAATCGACGAATTATATTGTTCGATGGCAGATTTGTCGGATAGTCAAATCAATGACATCGTTGATTTTGCTGATAATAATCTGAAAACATTGAAATTTATTCCCAACGAAAAACAAATTCTTTCACTCAATGCAAAGTTTGAATATTATGATTATATACCCGTTATTTCTCTGAGGAATATTTTACAGGATGAAACTTTAAATAAAATTATCAAACGTGTTTTTGATATTATTTTTTCAACCTTTATAATAGTATTTTTAATGTCGTGGTTAACTCCAATTATGGCAATAATAATAAAATGGGAATCCAAAGGACCAATATTTTTTATTCAAAAAAGGAATGGTCTGAACTATAAGGAATTTAACTGTTACAAATTCCGATCAATGTTTGTAAATGATAAAGCTGATTTGGATTTAGCATCAAAAAATGATGTAAGAATTACTAAAGTAGGCAGGTTTATCCGAAAAACCAGCATTGACGAATTACCACAGTTTTTTAATGTTTTCTGGGGTGAAATGTCAGTAGTAGGACCTAGACCTCATATGGTAAGCGTTGCCAATTTGTATGCCGCTAAAGTAGATAAATTTATGGTACGCCATTTTGTAAAGCCAGGAATTACCGGATTAGCACAAACTAAAGGATTTCGTGGTGAAGTAGAAACGGATGAAGATATTATCAATAGAGTAAAATACGATATCTTCTATATGGAAAACTGGTCTATACTATTAGATATTGAAATCATTTTTAATACCATTAGTAATATCCTCAAAGGCGATGAGAAAGCGTTTTAAAAACTCTCTTTATTGATTAAATCCTTAATTTGGAAATCAAGATTGAAATGACTTTCGGCATAATTAAAAATCTTTTGCTTCATCATTTGAATAGGTTCTTTTCCTGTTTTTGATATTTCGATTAAAGCTGTATTTAAACTTTCAAAATTTCCAACCTGAGCAATCCAGCCTAAATTGTTTTCTTTTACGATAGTTTCCCCTTCCCCTCCGCCAAAATAAAGAACAGGAAATCCTAATGCACCATATTCAAATATTTTTGAAGGAACAGAGCCATAAATTCTTGTTTTTAACGGCACAATAGCAATATCAAAAGATAGTAGTTTTTCGTGCAGAATATGACGTTCCAGCATTCCGTGAAAAAATATTTTTTTCTGTGGATTTTGCTGGATTAACTCTTCAATTTGCGATTTCTCGGCTCCATCGCCAAAAATGTGTAATTCAATAGTTAAATCTTGTAATTCGATATTTTGACACAATTCAAAAACACCTTGCGCAACACCTAACAATCCTGCGTAAAATATTTTGATAGGTTCATTTGAATTGGTTGTAAAATGCATTTCTTTTTGATGTTCTGGAAAATTACGGTACAAATGGCATTCCTTTTTTGGAAAAATGGAATGAATGTGCGTGATAATTTCGTTGGATTGACCAAAGATTAAAGTAGCTTTCGAATAGATAAATCGTTCCAAAGACAAAGAAACTTTATGCGAAAAACTGCCTGATTTCAATGCTTTCAATTCAATAGCAGCCAATGGCCATAAATCGGAAACATTCAGAATTATCTTTTTTCGCATTAGCGAAAGTACCAAAACGGACACAAAAGATAATAATAATGGAGGCGATTGAACAACGACTTTATTAGGTGTTTTTTTGCACAATAAATAGAAAAAAAGCACAGAAGAAAACGACAAAACCGAAAGCGTCCTTTTGAAGATATTTTTGCTGACACTTGGATAAATCCAAAGTCGTTTTACTATAATATTCTGAAGATTTTCTGTTACCGAAAATTTGCCTTTATACTCCGGAAACAATTCACCTTTTGGATAATTTCCCAATGGACAAAGTACAGAAACCTTGTAATTATTTTGATGTAATTTCAGTGCCAATTGTTCTATTCGATTGGCAGCAGCGCCTTTCTCCGGCGGATAATAATTCGATATGATGAGGATTTCTTCCATTATTTTTGAAGCAAAATATCAATAATTCTTTCGGAGGCTTTTCCATCCCAAAGTTCTGGAATTCCAGCTTTCCGTCTTCCATTTTTAAGGAATTCTCCAAATAGTTTTTCTAAATTTTCTATCGAAGTTCCTACCAAAGTATTAGTTCCAATGCTTTGTGTTTCGGGTCTTTCTGTATTGTTTCGCATCGTAAAACAAGGAATTCCCATAACAGTAGTTTCCTCCGAAATTCCTCCTGAATCCGTAATAACGGCAAAACTATTTTTGATAAGATACATGAAATTCAAATAACCCTGTGGTTCAACAAAAAGGATATTTTTCAGTTGCAAATTCGTTTCACCTAAAATAGCTTTGGTTCTGGGATGAATCGGAAAAATCACTTTTTTGCCTTGAGCTAATGTGTCAATACCTTGAAGTAATTGAATTAACGATTGTTCTTCATCAACATTTGATGGACGATGTAAGGTAAGAATGATGTAATTTCCAGTTTGTAATTGGAATTCATTCCAAAAAACGGGTTCAAAAATTCTGTCCAGATTTTGGTATAAAGTATCAATCATCACGTTGCCCACAAAATGAATGTTAGTTGTATCAACACCGTATTTCAATAAATTCTCTGACGCTGAGGTTGAGGTAGTAAAGAAATAATCGGTAATGCTATCAGTTACGATTCGGTTAATTTCTTCCGGCATTGTCATATCGCCAGAGCGAATTCCGGCTTCGACATGAGCGACTTTTATGTTTTGTTTTTTGGCTACAATCGCACAGGCCATAGTCGAATTGACATCACCAACAACCAAAACCAAATCACAAGGATTTTGTTGTAATTCTTTTTCAAAAGCGACCATTATTGCTCCTGTTTGTTCCGCTTGCGAACCACTTTTTACATCCAGATTACTGTTGGGTTTCGGAATATTCAATTCTTCAAAAAATGTATCGCTTAAGTTTTTGTCATAATGCTGACCTGTGTGCACCAAACGATAGGAAATATTGGTTCCTTCGTTTTTCTTTTTTTCAATCGCTTTGATGATGGGTGCGATTTTGATGAAATTGGGTCTTGCGCCTGCAACAATGGTGATTTTCATTTTATGCTGTTTTTTTTAATTCTTTGAGGACACAATTTGTGACTTCAAGATTATTTCAATAACGAAACAAACTGTTTCAATTTGCCGCTTTTACTTCGTTCCAGTTTTTCTTTTCTGACGAATGTAAAAACGAGTCCTTTTTCCAAATATAAGGCAATTGCGGCTTCAATTTTTTGGATTTGTTCCAAATTTAATTCTATTTTGCTTACATACTCAATTCCAAAAGTATCGATTTTTGTTTGTTTGACGACAAATTCTTTTACGTTACCATCGTCTTCAATGATGCTTTTGGTTACATAATAAAAAGTCAATCCAGGTGATTTTTTTCCGCTGGGTAAAATGGCAATATCATTGGTTCGGCCGATTAATTTTTTAAGAATTGGTTTTTTTGGAGTGCTTTTTTCGTCCAAAATTCCAATGTCGCCAATGTCATATCGAATAAACGGATGTGCTTTATTGAATAAAGAAGTTACTACAATTCTTCCTTCTTTTCCATAAGGTAAAACGGTATTATTCTCGTCTAAAATCTCAACAAAAAGTGTTTCGGAATTCACTTGCCAATCACAATTTGGATTTTGAAAAGCTATTAAATCCAGTTCCGAAGCACCATATTCATTGACGACAGGTACTCCAAATTGTTTTTCCAGTAAAATTTTATCTTCATCAAAAAGCATTTCTGAAGTAACGACACAAACTTTCAAAGTCTGACAAATGTCTTGTAGAACAATGTTTTTTTGTTGTAAAAATTTGGCAAATAAAACAATGGAGCTAGTATATCCGTTAATGTAATCAAATTTTTCAGTTTCAAATTTCTTCAAAAAGCCTTCTAAAACTACATCCGATAAATCGAAAATTGAAAACCGAAAACGATTGCTCAAAAAATCCTTGAAACGTTCTTTACGGTTTCCTATAAAATCTAATGGAATTCCATAAAAACGAGCTTGGTAAGAAGTATTAAAATCAATTCCGTGCCAACCAAAACGATTGATGATATTGGCCCAGGTCAAGCCGTGTGAAAATTTGTCTTTGGCAAAAATAAACGGATCGCCACTGGAACCGGACGTTTTATTGACATAAACATTTTTCAAAGAAAACCCAGTTGAAAGTCTTTCAATCAATGGTTTTTGAAAGTCTTTCTTGGTCATTATGGGCAAATCATTCCAATTATTGAAAGTAGTTTTGCCAACGAGTTTTTGATAAGAGGAATTATTTTTTAAATGATAATCAACAATTTCCTGTTTTTTATTTTGAAGGAAATCATCAAATTCCTGCTCGGGAATTGACTGAATTTTTTGCAATTCAGCTTTAGCTTCCTTCATTGGGAAACCATTTATCAGGAGCGAAAAATCAAAAAGTGGAAACATTAATCATGAATATATTTCACCAAAAATAATATTTACAGCCAACTAATGACCATCAACCAACAACTTTTTAAGAATTAATTATTTTTTAAGTTCAAAAGCAATTATTTTTGCCAAACAATTAACAACGACTATAATGACAATTTTACTTTTAGGTTCAGGAGGAAGAGAGCATGCTTT
The DNA here is from genome assembly GCA_040387175.1 of Bacteroidota bacterium. Taxonomy (GTDB): domain Bacteria; phylum Bacteroidota; class Bacteroidia; order Flavobacteriales; family Flavobacteriaceae; genus Flavobacterium. Next base: position 22,644 of record JAZKED010000018.1, read on the forward strand.
TGCATGGAAAATGATTCAAAGCCCACTTTGCGACAAACTTTTTGTAGCACCGGGAAATGCAGGAACAGCTTCAATTGCGAATAATATTGCTATCAGTCCAACCGATTTTGATGCTATAAAAACATTCGTTCTTCAGGAAAAAGTAGAAATGGTTGTTGTTGGACCAGAAGATCCATTGGTAAAAGGGATTTTTGACTTTTTTAAAAATGATTCTGATTTAAAAGATATTCCAGTTATTGGACCGTCAAAATTAGGGGCAACTTTAGAAGGAAGTAAAGAATTTGCCAAAGAATTTTTGATGAAACACAACATTCCAACTGCGGCTTATGATAGTTTCACGGCAGAAACAGTGGAGAATGGATGCGATTTCCTGGAAACTTTACAACCGCCGTATGTTTTGAAAGCAGATGGATTGGCAGCAGGAAAAGGCGTTTTAATCATTCACGATTTGGCAGAAGCTAAAGATGAATTGAGAAATATGTTAGTTGGTCAAAAATTTGGCGCAGCGAGTTCCAAAGTAGTTATCGAAGAATTTTTGGACGGAATTGAATTAAGCTGTTTTGTATTGACTGATGGAAAAAGCTATAAAATTTTGCCAACAGCCAAAGATTACAAGCGTATTGGCGAAGGAGACACTGGTTTGAATACAGGTGGAATGGGAGCAGTTTCTCCAGTTCCTTATGTGGATGCGGTGTTAATGGAAAAAATCGAAACGCGTATCGTAAAACCAACAATCGAAGGTTTTCAAAAAGATGGAATTGAATACAAAGGATTTGTGTTTATTGGATTGATCAATGTAAAAAACGAACCTATCGTAATTGAATACAATGTGAGAATGGGTGATCCGGAAACGGAAGTTGTTGTTCCAAGATTAAAATCGGATTTAGTGGAATTGTTTTTGGCCGTGGCCAATGAAAAATTGGACGAATTCAATCTTGAAGTTGACGAAAGAAGCGCAACAACAGTTATGGTAGTTTCTGGAGGTTATCCAGAAGATTTCGAAAAAGGAAAAGTAATTTCAGGATTGGAAAACATTCAGGATTCTGTTGTTTTTCACGCAGGAACTAAACTGGATAATGGCAATGTGGTGACTAATGGGGGAAGAGTTTTGACTGTAACCTCTTATGGGAGCAATTTCGAAGAGGCCATAAAAAAATCTTACCAAAATATAGACAAGCTAAATTTTGATAAGATGTATTTTAGAAAAGATATTGGGAACGATTTAAAATAGTTCCCAATATCTTTCGTTCAATTTCTTAAAATATTATTTCAAGAAAGAGTGAGCGGTAGTATCTTGGTTTTCCTCTCCCTTTTTATCGTAGATTACTAGTTGTTTACACCAATATACGATAGCAACAGAACAGATAATCATGAAAATCCAGTTGATGGTATTAGCAGCAAACCAGTGAGTAAGTTCTAATTCTCTTAGAAAATTGTGTAGAGCGAAAAAGATTGTTTCAAATAACCATTGAATTCCTTCAAAAAATGCTGTCATCTCGTTAATTTTAATTGTTAATTGTATTTCATGTTACTCGCCGTTGTATTTATTTTTAGAAAATAAAAATTTACTTGGCTCGTTTCATCTTTGTACAAGTATTATATTTACAGTCACAAAAGTATAAAATATCCTTATGATAACAAGTGTTTTTAAAAAATCTACACC
>JAZKED010000019.1:0-15266 GCA_040387175.1 Bacteroidota bacterium
TAACATTGCACCTGGATGCCCAGAGGTTCCACCTAACCATCCCAAGCACAAATCGAATCGTAAACAGAAGCCTAAGAAGAAATAACTATGCATGTCAGTTAAAAATATAAAATTAACAAAGCAATAAAATATTATATTAGAATCTTTTTCAAAGATTCGGCAATGCTTCTCCATAAAAAATTATAGAAAGATTTTTCCTGAATTCGGTCCAATTCTATTTTTACTTGTTTTGCTTTTCCATTCGAGTCTTCTTTCAAGATGAGTTTTGCAACGGCACTTTTTAGTTTCGCTTCTTTTTCGGGCTTATCCTTTTTATAAAAAGTTACATCAAGGTCTTTGTATTTTAGACTTGCATTGCCATAAGCATTTTTATCGTTTCCAATAAAATTAAAACTAAAGGAATCAAAAATACCGTCAAATGAAGCATTGATATAAGGTTTTGTAAATTGATACATTGACTTAATATCAAAATTTTGTATATTTCCTTTTATATTAAAACCATCTTTTAAGTCCAGAACGTTAAAGGTCCAATGCACTTTCAATTGAGAATCTTTCATAAATCGACAATTGATTTTGATGTCCACATCTGGAACTTTTTTTAAACCAAAGCCACTTTGAATATTAGCAGTTACTAAGTCAAATTGATCAAATGTTAATTTAGCGGGGCCTTTTTCAAAATTGATTTCTTCTTCATATACTAATTTTGAATTGCGTACCAAAATGGTGTCAACTTTTAAAGGGAATTTGATTTTTCGAAGTAATGCGTTATATAATGGCTTTTTGATTAAATCATCTTCAGGAATTTTATTGCGGTAAATGTTGGCATTCACACCATTAAGAACAAGAGATTTTGCATTAAAGAAAAATATATCGTCTTTGAATCCCCAATCCATCGAATGAATGTCTAATGAAGTAGCTTTGATAGTAAAAATATCTTTTTCTTTAGGCAGCCTTTTTACAAATGTAGTACGAGAATACTCAGGTAAATATTCCAGGTTTTTTATATGAAGCTTGTTGTTCGTTGTTCTGATTTGATTAGCCTTAATAGTGTAAAAATCATTGGGTTTGTAATATAAACTATCACAATCTATGACATATTTATCAAACAAAAAAGGAATTGTACGTTCAAGTATTGTCTCATCAATAACGATTCCTTCTATTGTTGTTGAAATGTTTTGAGTACTTAAAATAGTTTCATTATCGGCAGTAGAAATAACAGCGAGTTTTCCTTTGCGAAGAAAAATATTTGAAACTACAATTATTTTCTCAAATGGCTCGACTACTTCTTTTCGAATATTCCTGGTATTTTTATCTTTTTTGAATAGAGTTACATTCGGATTCTCAATGTCAATACGATGAGCTTTTATAATATCGTTAAAAAGAAAATGCCAAATACTAAAGTTAGTTATGGTGATGGATTTGGTTTTAGCATACACTCCAATTTTATTTATACTATTTTTTGGTTTTATTTTAGGAATAATTACGACATCTGTAATGTAGATATTGGCTGGAAGTAAGTCAATTGTAAGCTTATCATAAGTGATATGATAAGGAGTTTCATTGTTTTCTTTTATAAGTTTAGGAAGCCGGTTGGTGAGCCAAAAATTCAAACCAAAATTCACTAAAAGCAATAAGGACAAAAAAGAAACAATTCCGATAATAATTTTTTTATTTAACGACATTGGCAGATATTTAATCTATAAATTTAGATTTTTTAAATCAATTCTTATTACAAGATTTCAATGTATTTGTCTAATTCATTAAATTTCTTATCATTTCAAATATGAAAAAGAATAAAAAAGAATCAAGAACATAAATCCTCACTAAATTTTTTCAATGGTGCCCTTTTAAAGTTCCTGATGCAAATGAAGTTATTAATAATTTAGCGTTTGATTTTGTTGCCGATGAAAAATATACTATAAAAGTTGGTCCTTCAGCCCGAAGAGTTGTTGGTTTTTCAGATATAGAAAATAGTATGAGTGTTTTGCTAACACGAAAATCCTTTTAATAAGCATTACAACGATCAGTCACAAATGTATAATTCAGGAAAGTTTCGGGAAATGAAATTGAATAAAGCAGAAATCATCAAGACTTCGACAAAATTGGTTTTTTGTGTCAAAATAAATGAGTTTTAATAAAAACGGCAAAATTCAATCACTAATTATTGTTACTGAATTTGCCATTAGAAATTTATTTTCTCAATAATTTGCTCAAAACGCCAAAAGCACCTCGAATAAAAGTAGCGCTCGTGAGCACTTTTATAACGGATTTTGTTACTTCTCCAGTAGTATCTCCAGATTGTTTTTCTTCTTTTTCAGCTTCTTTTTCCTCCTGTTTTTTGACAGCCTCTTGTTCGACAACGGCAATTTTTTTGTTTAGTATTTCATAAGCGCTTTCTCTGTCAATGAGTTCGCTGTATTTTTTTACCAATTTTGATTTAGCATTGATTTCCTGAATTTCGCTTTCTGTCAAAACATCCATTCGGCTCATTGGAGCACGCATCATCGTTGCGGCAAGTGGAGTAGGAGTTCCCTTTTCACTTAAAGCCGTAACCAATGCTTCTCCAATTCCAAGGCTGGTTAATAATTCGTCTGTTTTATAATAATCAGAGGAAGGATAATTGTCTGCCGTTTGTTTGATGGCTTGACGGTCATTAGCGGTAAAAGCTCTCAAGGCGTGTTGAATCTTTAATCCTAATTGAGCCAAAACACCACTCGGAATATCCATTGGGTTTTGGGTTATAAAGTAAATTCCAATGCCTTTAGAACGAATTAGTTTTACGATGGTTTCTATTTGTTCCAATAAAGTTTTACTGGCCTCTTTGAAAATTAAATGTGCTTCGTCAATAAAAATGACTAATTCTGGTTGGTCTGCATCTCCTTTTTCGGGCATTTGTTGGTATATTTCAGCTAATAGACTCAACATAAAGGTCGAAAACAATTTCGGTTTATCTTGAATATCCGTTAATCGGATGATATTTACATATCCTTTTCCGTTTTCGTCAATACGCATCAAATCATCAATATCAAATGACATTTCACCAAAAAACAAATCAGCTCCTTGTTGTTCCAGTTCAATAATTTTTCTAAGAATTGTGCCGGTTGTCGAAGTAGAGATTTTGCCATATGCTTCTTCGATTTCAACTTTTCCTTCTTCAGTAATGTAATTGATTATTTTTTTGATGTCTTTTAAATCCAAAAGAGGCATTTTATTGTCATCACAATATTTAAAAATTACTGATATAACTCCAGCTTGTGTGTCATTTAAATCAAGGATTCTTGAAAATAGTACAGGGCCGAATTCTGAGATTGTAGAACGAAGGCGAACACCATTTTGTTCAGATAAAGTCATTAACTCAACTGGAAAACTTGATACTTTATAAGGTATGTTGATTTTAGTATGACGTTCTGTAATAAAAGATTTTTCTTCTCCTTCTTTTGCAATACCGCTAAAATCTCCTTTAATGTCCATCATTAATACAGGAATTCCAAAAGACGATAATTGTTCAGATAACACTTGAATGGTTTTAGTTTTACCAGTACCAGTAGCTCCTGCAATCAATCCGTGACGATTTAATGTTTTCAATGGAATTTTAATAGGAGCATCGCCCAAAACTTCTCCGTCAAGAAATGCACTTCCAAGAATTATACTTTCCCCTTTTGAAAGATAGCCATCATTAATCTGTTTTATGAAATTTTCTTTATTACTCATAATAGTGTTGGGTTAAAATGAATTGCAAGTTATTGATTTTTTTAAACTATTTGATGTAGTCTGTAGATGTTGGATAATTATTTTACAAAGAGGGATTCAGTTATTTAATTTTATTTAGTTTAAATAAATTGTTAAAAAACATTTCAATTCTGTGATAAAAACCTTGATATTTTTTTAAAATATATTATTTATATAGAGTTATTAGTTTTAATGTAATAGTGGGGAATGGCTAAAGTTAAACCAAAGTTAAATTAATTAGAATATTACCTAAAAAAATTTTTTTATTTGAACTAAAAATATAAATTTGCTCTCCAACAAAAGTTTATTAGAAATAAAAAATAAATTATTAAAATTAAAATTAAAAATTAAGAAAATGGCAAATGTTAAAAAAGAAAGTGGTTCAGGTTTAGGAGGAGTGATTTCGATAATCATAATTGCAGCATGTATTTTTGCAGGATGGTTGATTTGGGCATTCATTATGGGTGATGGAGCGAATTTTGTAGGAGAAGTTAATACGGGTCATCCAAAACCAGGAAATTATTTAGCAATGGTTTACAAAGGAGGTCCAATTGTACCTGTTTTGATGGGATTATTGTTAATGGTAATTGTTTTTTCATTTGAGCGTTTTGCAGTAATAACAAAAGCAGCTGGTAAAGCAAACCTTGATAAATTCATGGCTAGTGTTCAGGCTAGTATTAAATCTGGTGATATTGATGGAGCAATTGCTGCTTGTGATAAACAACAAGGTTCAGTTGCAAATGCAATCAGATCTGCATTGGTTAAATATCAAGATGTGAAAAAAGAAGGTTTAGACAGTGAAGCTGCTGCAGAAACTATTCACAAAGAAATCGAAGAGGCTACTTCTCTTGAAATGCCAATGTTAGAAAAACACATGACTATTCTTTCTACGTTAGTTTCTTTAGGAACTCTTGCAGGATTATTAGGAACGGTAACAGGTATGATTAAAGCATTTGGTGCATTGGCAAGTTCTGGAACTCCGGATCAGGCAATGTTGGCAAACGGTATTTCTGAAGCACTTATTAATACAGCTACAGGTATTGCTACTTCTGCGCTAGCTATTATTGCTTACAACTTGTTTACTTCTAAAATTGATACTTTAACTTATTCTATCGATGAGGCTGGTAATACAATTGTGAATACTTACAGACATTTTAGAGGTACTCAAAAATAATTAATAATAATTTTTAAGACAGAGCGTTATACTTTATAGTGTAACGCGTCTTGAATATTTAAATATAAAATTAATGGCAGTAAAAACGTCTAAAAAAGCAACGTCTATTGATATGACGGCTATGTGTGATGTGGCCTTTCTTTTGCTTACTTTTTTTATTTTGACCGCTACGGCCAAAATGCCAGAAGCATTGCCTGTAGATACGCCAGCATCGACTGTACAAACTAAATTACCTGAGTCAGATTTGGCTACCTTGACCATTGGTGGTAAAGGGAAAGTTTTTTTTGATTTGAAGGGAAGAGAGGTCCGTAAAAAAGCTCTTGAATTTATGGGGCAAAAATATCAGCTTGAATTTACTGATGAAGAGAAAGATAAATTTGCATTGATGGAAGGTTTTGGAGTTTCAATAGAAAATCTTAAAGGAATCATTGCAATGAACTCTTCAGATAGGGGTAAAGCTAATCAACCAGGTATTCCAAAAGATTCGCTTGATAATCAGTTAGCGGATTGGGTACGATATTCTCGTAAAGCCAATCATGAAGTTAATGATAAGGAGTTGGAAATTGCTATAAAAGGTGATGCTAAAGAAGAATATCCATCTATTCATAAGGTTATGGATATTTTACAAGACCAAAAAATCAATACTTTTAGCTTGGTTACAGGTTTAAGAGCTAAATAATTTTAATTAAAAACACACACTAAAATGGCTGAATTAAATACAGGCGACGGTGGAGGAAAAGATAAAAAAGTAAGAAGTAAAAAGCAAAATTCAAAGGTAGATTTAACTGCCATGGTGGATTTGGCTTTCTTATTAATTACATTCTTTATGCTTACTACAACTTTGTCTAAACCTCAATCGATGAATTTGGGGTTGCCAGATAAGCAAGATGATCCTACTGATGTGCCTATTAAAGTAGATGAAAATCGTACAATGACAATAATCTTAGGAGAAAATGATAAATTAATCCGTTATGTAGGATTATTGGAAAAACCAGTTTCAGGTGGGACTCCTAAAGATTTTAGTTATGGTAAAGATGGAATTCGTAAGGAATTATTATCAAGAAAAGCATCTGTTTTACAATATACAGGAGATCCTAAAAAAGGAATGATTGTAATTATCAAACCAGGTAAGAAATCAAATTATCGTAATTTGGTTGATATATTAGATGAAATGGCTATTGTGGATGTGCCAACTTATGCTATCGTAAATGATTTTTCACCAGAAGAAAAGAAATTGTTAGAAGGAAAATAAGAAAAATTATCTTATTACCCAATAACCTAATAATTAAGAAATATGAAATTAGATTTATTAAAAAATCAATGGCTTGAAATAGTTTTCGAAGGTCGTAATAAAATGTATGGTGCTTATGATTTGAGAAAATCAATTACTAAGAGCACCACGAGAGCATTTTTATTCGGTACACTTCTTTTTGCTTTTTTAGTTAGTATTCCTACGCTTATGCGCTTAATTCCTGAAACAAGTAGTGATGATTCTATTGATACAGAAATTAGAACAGTAAAACTACCTCCAAAGAAAGAACCGCTTAAAGAAAATCTTCCACCACCACCACCTCCTGCGCCGAAAGTGGATCAGGTGAAATTTGTTAAGCCTGTAGTGGCTAAAGCGGAAGATGTAGTAGAAGAGATCGTTGTTGTTAAGGATATTAAAGACAAAGAGATTGGTAATAAAAATATAGAAGGAAATCCAGATGCTGATTTCCATGATGACAATGATGCAGGAACTGGAACTGCTAAGGTTGTAGAAGAAGATAATACTATTTATAGTACTGCAGGTATTGAGGTTCAACCTGAATATCCAGGAGGTATTCAAAAGTTTTATGCTTTTGTGTCTAAAAATTATCAGATGCCAGAGGAAGAAGGGCTTAAAGGAAAGGTATATGTATCATTTGTAGTAGAGAAAGACGGTTCACTAACAGATATCAAAGTTCTTAGAGATATTGGTTATGGAACAGGAAAAGAAGCTATAAGAGTTTTGAAATCAACTCCAAAATGGACTCCTGCTGAACAGAATGGTAAAAAAGTAAGATGTGCTTATACTTTGCCTATTAGTCTTGTGTCTCAAGAATAATGCAGTATAATACATTAAATAAATTTTTGAAGAAATCGCCTAAAGAGCGGTTTCTTCTCGTTATAGGAATTCTGTTTTTTTCAGTGTATTTGTGTTTAGGTCTTACTATTATTTTTTGGGAAGAGATTTTCAGTAAAAGATTTCCGTTGTTAATGTCTTCAAGTTATAGAGTAGCATTTGGTGTTATTTTAATTGTTTATTCATTTTTAAGATTTTTAAGATTTTTTAATTCAAATAATAATGATTAGCATGAGTAAAGTAAACAAAGTATTTGTTCTATTATTAGTTTGTTTGTTGTTAGTGATGTGTAATCATAAAGAACAGAAAACAGAGAATAAAGAGTCTATCTTGAAGGGCTCAGTAACCATTTTAGTTGATGAGACCTTAATGCCAATTATTGAAGATCAGGTAGCTGTTTTTGAAAGTAAATATAATGCCAAAATCAAACTAATTCCAAAATCTGAATCAGAAGCAGTACTTTCTTTATTCAATGTGAAGTCAAGTATTGCTGTCTTAACTAGGAATTTGACTGTTAAGGAAAATAAGCTTTTTACGCAAAAGGGAATCACTCCAAAAATCACTAAATTTGCGACCGATGCTATTGCTTTTATTTCAAATAAAAGTAATAATGATACTTTGGTTGATTTGAAGTATGTAATTGATTTTATGCAAGGTAAACCGAACTCAAATATAAAAGGATTGGTGTTTGATAATCCAAATTCAAGTACTGTAAGGTATATGAATGCGTTGGCTAAAATTCAATCAATTCCAGAAAAAGGAGTGTATTCATTCAAAACAAATGAAGAAGTAATTAAGTTCGTTGCGCAAAATGAAGGAATGATTGGCGTTATGGGTGTTAATTGGCTGTCACAGCCAATGCCTGAAATGCAGCAATATATAGATAAAATTAACGTTTTAAGCGTTAAAGCAATCTCAGGAAAAAATTATTACTCTCCAAGTCAGAACAATATTGCTGAAGGAAAATACCCTTTGGCACGTGATTTGTTTATAATTAACGCTCAGGGATATTCAGGATTAGGAATGGGTTTTGCCTCATTTGTAGCAGGTGATATTGGACAAAGAATAATTTTGAAATCTGGATTGTTGCCTGTAAGAGTTCCAGGCAGAAAAATTAATATTAGAAATAAAATTAGTAATGAAAAATAATAAAATTAATATATTATCGATGAATAAGTTTAAAATTTTTAGTGCTGCTTTTTTAGCATCGATTTCATTTGGTTATGCACAAGACATTGCCCAAGTGAGAAAAGCAATTGATGCGGAACAATATGAAAAAGCAAAATCGATGTTAAAGTCGATTCTTAAAGCTAGTCCAATAGATGGAAGGGCTAACTTCTTATTAGGGAACGTATATCTTATCCAAAGCGTTACGGATTCTGCAAAAATTTCATATGAAAAAGGATTGTCAGGTACGGATGGTGCTAAACTAAATTATATTGGATTAGGGGTAATTGATTTGGACAATGGAAATACAACTGCTGCAGAAGCTAATTTTGCATTAGCTATAAAAGATGCTAAGAAGAAAGATGTTGAAGGGTTAATAAGTATTGGTAGAGCTTATACCTATTCTACAAAACCTAATTTTAAGAAAGCAATTGAAGTTTTAAGCAAAGCAAAAGAGATTAATCCTAATGACGCTCAGGTATTATTAGCGCTAGGAGATGCTTATTATGGAGATAAAAATCAAAGCGAGGCCTATGCAGCTTATAGAAATGCTTTTCAAATTGACCCTACGCTTATAAGAGCAAAAATGCAATTGGGGGTTTTGTTAAAAGGCGCTAAATCTTTTGATGAGGCGATAAAAGCGTTTAATGAGGTTATAGCCATAAACCCTAATTATGGACCAGTTTATAGAGAATTAGCTGAGACATATTATAATTGGGGAAGAAATAAACGCTCAAAAGAGCAAGAGTATATGCAAACTGGTATTGGATATTATGAAAAATATCTAAGCCTTACAGATCGTTCCTTAAGTTCTAGAATGCGTCATGCAGATTTTTTAATTCTTGCAAAAGATTATAAAGCACTTGAAATTGAAGCTAATAAAATGATTGAAATGGATAAAGTTAATCCTAGAATCTTTCGTTATTTAGGATATTCAGCTTATGAAAATGGGAATTATGATGTTGCAATAAAATCATTAGAAGATTTTATTACAAATCCAAAAAACAAAGTAATTTCAAATGATTATTTATATTTAGCACAAGCAAAATTTAAAAAAGCTACTGCAGCAGATGGATTGTCTTTAGACTCAGTACTATACAATTCAGGTTTAGAAGATATTAAAAAAGCTGTAGTAATTGAGCCTTTGGTTATAGAGGAGTTGAATGAAATTGGTAAAAAATTATTTACTCAAAAATTTTATAAAGAATCTGCACCTATTTTTGAATTCGGAATGACAAACTTTGAATATAAAAATTACATTGATGATAATATTTATTACGGATTATCTATTTATTACGCAAATATTAAAAAAGATGTAGTTGCTGATAAAGTAGCTTTAGGTAAAGCAGATATTGCTTTTGAAAATGTTACAAAAGCATCTGCAGGTTATCAAGATGCTTTCTTGTACAGAGCAAGGGTAAATGCAGTTTTGGAAAACAATGAGTTGATGAAAAAAAATTATGAAGAATTCATAGCAAAGGCAACTGAAAAAGGAGCAGAAGAATTGGCAAAAGCATCTGTAAAGAAAAAACTTGTAGAAGCTTACAATAATATTGCATCTACTTATTTGACTTCTGATAAAGCAAAAGCAAAAGAGTATGTTAATAAGTCACTTGAAATTGATCCTGCAGACAAACGTGCTGTAGAGTTAGCTGCGTTCTTAAAATAATAGAAATTAATTTTTTAAAAAAACCGATAGTTCAAAAAAAACTATCGGTTTTTTTATGTAAACAAGTCAACGTTTTAAATTCACTATCTTTGCACTTTTAAATTATAAAAATGCTATCAAAGGAAATACAATTAGAAGTTAATAAAGGTTCAATGTTGCCGTTAATGGAAGAATTCTATACTATTCAGGGAGAAGGATTTCATACTGGAACAGCAGCTTATTTTATAAGAATTGGAGGTTGTGACGTGGGCTGTCATTGGTGTGATGTAAAGGAAAGCTGGAATGCTGAATTGCATCCTCCAACAAGTATTGATTTGATTGTTTTCAATGCTAGTAAATATGCAAATACAATTGTAATTACAGGTGGAGAACCCTTAATGTGGGATATGAGTTTACTAACTAAAAAGTTAAAAAAAGAAAACTTAAAAGTACATATTGAAACTTCTGGTGCGTATCCACTTTCAGGAACATGGGATTGGATTTGTCTTTCACCAAAGAAAAATAAATTACCAACAGAAACAGTGTATGATAATGCGCACGAACTAAAAGTGATTATTCACAACAAGCACGATTTTATTTTTGCCGAAGAACAAGCAGCTTTAGTAAATGGTGAGGCTATTTTGTTCCTGCAACCTGAATGGAGTAAAAAAGAAGAAATGACACCGCTAATTGTTGATTATGTAATGAACAATCCTAAATGGCGCGTATCTTTACAAACCCATAAATATTTGAATATACCTTAAATATGAAGAAAATTTTATTCCTAATAACTCTTTTTTTTACAGTACAAATAGTTTCTGCGCAAAGCGTAATAAAAGACTCAAACGATAATAATGTTTATAATTCTACTGGAATTGAGGTAGTGCCTGAATTCCCTGGAGGAATAGGTAAGTTTCTCCAATTTGTTGGAGATAATTATAAAACTCCAACTTCAGGCGATTTTTTAGGAGGAAAAGTATATGTGACTTTTGTAATTGAAAAAGATGGAAGTCTTGCTAACATAAACGTTTTACAGGATGTAGGTTTTGGAACGGGAAATGAAGCTATAAGAGTTTTAGAACTGTGTCCGAAATGGACTCCGGCTGAGCAAAACGGAAAAAAAGTTAGATGTAGTTATAGTTTGCCAATAGCATTGCCTGCAAATTATTTTGAAATAAACGAGGTTGATATTAAACCTAATTATGAAGGCGGATTTGAAGGTGTTTCAAAAATTATTGCTGAAAATTATAAAAAACCAATAGCAAAAGAATTCAAAGGAGGAGAAGTTCAAATAACTTTTATAGTTGAGATTGATGGTAGTCTTTCAGATATTAGTGTGTATAAAGATTTAGGTTTTGGAACAGGAGAAGAAGCTGTCCGAGTTTTATCAAACATTAAAAATTGGATTCCTGCAAAAAAAGATGGAAAAAAAGTTAGATGTAGTTTTGGAATACCAATACAGTTAAGTAGTAATTAAATCAATTTTTTTAATGATAATTTTATGAAATCACAATTCCTTCTTGATTCCGGAATCACTTTTTTAAATCACGGTTCTTTTGGAGCTTGTCCGAAACCGATTTTTGAAGTGTATCAACGATTTCAATTGGAATTAGAAAATGAACCTGTTTATTTCATTCAAAAAAAACAGACAGAATATTTAAAAATAGCCAAAGAAAGATTGGCAAAATATATCGGTTGTAATGCCAATGATTTCTTTTTTACTTCCAACCCAACTTTTGCTGTGAATACGATTATGCGAAGTTTGGATTTAAAAGAAGGAGATGAAATTTTGAGTACCAATCATGAATATGGTGCCATGGACAGAACATGGAATTTCTATTGCAAAAAATCAGGAGCCAAATACATTCGCCAAAACATTTCACTTCCTGTAGTTTCCAAAGAACAAATTTTAGAGGAATTCTGGAGCGGATATACTTCAAAAACTAAAATTATTTTCCTGAATCAAATTTCAAGTGCTACCGCATTAATTTTTCCCGTAAAGGAAATTTGTGACAAAGCACGTGAATTGGGATTGATTACGATTATTGATGGAGCACATGTTACGGGTCAAATGGATTTGAATATTACGGAATTGAATCCTGATTTTTATACCGGAACACTTCATAAATGGATGTTGGCACCGAAAGGAAGTTCTTTTTTGTATGTAAAAAAAGATTTTCAGCAAATGTTGGATCCGCTTGTAGTGGGTTGGGGATATGAAAGCGTCACTCCTGGCGAAAGCCAATTTTTAGATTATCAGGAATTTCAGGGGACGAGAGATATCTCGGCATTCTTGTGTACGCCAAAAGTAATTGACTTTCTGGAAGAAAATGATTGGAAAACGAAATCAAAGGAATGCAGCAGTATCGTTCTGAATAATTACCAACTTTTTTGTGATTTGCTAAATACGAAACCCATTTGCCCAATTACATCAGAGTTTTTACTACAAATGGCAAGTATTCCTGTGAAGACTTCAAATCCTTTGGCATTAAAAGAATTGCTTTTCAATAAATACAAAATCGAAATTCCTGTAATGCCCTTGAACGGCAATTATTTTATTCGTTATTCTATAAACGCTTATAATTCTCAGGAAGATTTAGAGATTTTGTACAAAGCTTTACAAGATATAATTGCGACTACGGATTTGATAGAAATATAAAATTCAATAAGACTTTCGACTTTTAAGTCTTTTATCTAACATCTTTCATCTTTTTTCTAAACAAAAAGTCTCGCCAAATAATCGAAATGGTCTCCTTCCAGAATCAATTCACATTGTAAACCATTGGCGAAAGCCGCATTTTGTAAAGTGTTGTAATCAAGATATAGCCACGGAAAAGTTGCTTCAGTTTCATTCTTATAGGAAACAGTAAAAGTCAATTCACCATAATAACCATCGCCCGGAATCCATTTTCCACCATCTTCATCATCGTCAAACATATAAATGATGTCCGAAGAATCAATTAGAATTTGACCATTTGGATTAAGAAGAGTTTTTAGTTTTTGTAAAAAGTTTGGAGTTTCTTTTAGTGTTCCAAAAATTCCTGTACCATTCATCAGTAATAGAATGGTGTCGAATTTTTCGTTTTCCAGTGTCATTATATCTTGAACTTTGGCATTTTTTAAACCACGAAGTTCGCAAGCTTGAATAGCATTTGACGAAATATCTATCGAAGTTACTTCGAGATTTCGGTCATTTTGTAAAGTCAGACTATGACTTCCAGCTCCACAACCCACATCAAGAACTTTTCCTTTTGCTAGTTGCAAGGCTTTCTGCTCCAATTTTGGCATCTCATCATAGCTTCGAAAAAGATAAGCAACACTCATTTCATCCGCTTCCGAAATAGAAGTTTCTGTAATTAAATCCTCAGGAGAATTATTGGTTTGAAAATCGAGTATGGCTTTTCCGAAAAGGTCTTTCATTTTAGTTGGTGTGTTAATTTGAGGATTTGTTGATTTGATTTGAGTAAATTTGCATTCTGATTTTTCGAATAAACGAATAACCAAATCCTCAAATGGACAAAATTCTAAACAATCTTCCTAAAGAAGCCAAAGATAAGCATATCGAAAACAAAAAGTATTTCGATAAGCTGAAAAAGAAAGCTCCAAAAAACTTGGATTACATCATGCAGGATCTGCATGATGCTGAATTCAGGAAAACAGATTGTTTGCAATGTGCCAATTGTTGCAAAACCACCGGGCCATTATTTACTTCTGCCGACATCGAACGAGTTTCAAAACACTTGCGACAAAAGCCACAACAATTCATTGATCAGTATTTACGCATAGACGAAGACAAAGATTATGTACTGCAAAGTGTGCCTTGTACTTTTTTGGACAGTGATAATACCTGTTTTATTTATGATGTACGTCCAAAAGCCTGTCGCGAATTTCCACATACAGATAGAAAAAAGTTTCAGCAAATTTCTGATTTAACTTTGAAAAACGTTGCGATTTGTCCAGCGGCTTTCAATATTGTCGAAGAAATGAAGAAGAAAATGCCTTTGTAAAATTAAAACTGCCCTGATTTTATAAAATTCTATAATTTGATAATTACCAATTAGCCTTTAAACTGTACTTTTGACATAAGCGAAGCAAATCCATACCAAATTGAATTTAGAATATTTCATAGCCAAACGACTCATAACTGCTAAACATTATAAAAGCAGTATATCGGCACCCATAATAAAAATTGCAATTTCAGCTATTGCCATCGGAATGATTATGATGATCGTATCGGTAGCAACCGGAATTGGATTGCAGCAAAAAATTCGAGAGAAAGTTTCTGCGTTCAATGGACATATTATTATTTCAAATTACGACAACAACCAATCTGAAGTTACGCTCGTTCCAATTTCCAAGAAACAAGATTTTTACCCAAAATTTAATTCCGTTCCAGAAGTAAACCATATTCAGGCTATTGCTAGCAAAGCCGGAATTATTAGAACCGAAACCGCTTTCGAAGGAATAATTCTCAAAGGAGTCGGAATAGATTACCAATGGAATAATATAAAGGAGTACATTGTTTCAGGAAAATTACCCGATTTTTCCAAAGGGATCAATCAGGAAGTAGTTATCTCTCAATTTTTAGCAAACAGATTAAATCTAAAACTAGGTGATTCTTTCAATACCTTTTTCATAAAAGATGATCAAAATAAATTACCCAATAGCCGAAGATTCAAAATCACAGGAATTTTCAACTCTGGATTTCAGGATTTCGACGCTACCTATATAATAGGAGATATTCGTCACATTCAACGAATGAACAAATGGAAGGAAGACCAAGTTGGAGCATTCGAGGTTTTTGTAAACGATTTCAATAATATTGAAGCAATAGGCGAAAAAGTCTACGAACAAACATCGTCAACATTAGATACTAAAACTATAATCGAAAAATACAGTTACATCTTCGAATGGCTCAAACTCTTTGATTTCAACATCATCATCATATTGGCAGTAATGATTCTAGTAGCAACTATCAATATGGTAGTCGCACTATTAGTACTCATTCTCGAACGTACCCAGATGATAGGAATACTAAAAGCATTAGGCTCCAACAATTGGTCAGTCCGAAAAATATTCTTGTACAACGCCTTCTACCTTATAGTTCGAGGGTTGTTTTGGGGCAACCTAATTGGGATTTTACTATTGCTTATTCAGCAGTATTTCGGAATCATCACACTCAATCCCGAAAATTATTATGTCAACCAAGCGCCGGTTTACCTGAACTGGGGATATATCCTATTGCTAAATATACTCACAGTCACAGTTTGTTTTCTGGTATTATTGATTCCTTCCTATATAATAACCAAAATATCTCCAGTAAAAGCAATACGTTTCGATTAGATTTTTCTTAGGAGCTATTTCCTGCTGTCCGCTATATCTCTTATGCCGAACGCCGGCACAAGAGGATGCCACTACCATCAGGGCTATGGCATTTGACA
>JAZKED010000020.1:0-58329 GCA_040387175.1 Bacteroidota bacterium
TGCAACACAACGTACTTATTTTAGATTTCGGATCGCAATACACACAGCTTATTGCTCGAAGAGTTCGCGAATTAAATATTTTCTGCGAAATTTTTCCTTACAATCATTTTCCGAGTGATTTATCAAGTTATAAAGCGGTAATCCTTGGTGGAAGCCCTTTTTCTGTTAGAGGAGAAGATGCACCACACCCGGATTTATCTCAAATTAGAGGAAAACTACCTATGCTTGCCGTTTGTTACGGAGCGCAATATTTAGCCCATTTTAGTGGTGGCGAAGTTGCTGCTTCTAATACAAGAGAATATGGTAGAGCCAATTTATCCTATATTAAGGAAGGTGAAACTTTCTTTGATGGCGTTTCTGAAAACAGTCAGGTTTGGATGAGTCATAGCGATAGTATCAAGGCATTACCAACTAATGCAGTAAAGTTAGCCAGTACTCATGATGTGGAATTTGCTGCTTACAAAATTGAAGGTGAAACTACGTATGCAATTCAATACCATCCGGAAGTTTTTCACTCTACGGACGGATCGAAAATGCTGGAGAATTTCTTGGTAAAAATTGCCGAAGTTCCTCAAAACTTTACACCAGGTGCTTTCGTTGAAGAAATTGTAGCTGAAATGAAAGAAAAAATCGGAAACGACAAAGTTGTTTTAGGTCTTTCAGGAGGTGTGGATTCAACAGTAGCAGCAGTTTTACTGCACAAAGCTATTGGTAAAAACCTGTATTGTATTTTCGTAAACAACGGATTGCTTCGTAAAAATGAATTCCAAAGCGTTTTAGATCAATACGAAGGAATGGGCTTGAACGTGAAAGGAGTTGATGCTTCTCAGCGTTTTTATGATGCCTTGGCCGGAGTTTCTGATCCTGAGAAAAAAAGAAAAGCTATTGGTAATGCGTTTATCGAAGTATTCGATGATGAGTCACACAAAATAGAAGATGTTACCTGGTTAGCCCAAGGAACAATATATCCTGATGTTATTGAATCGGTTTCAGTAAAAGGACCATCTGCAACTATAAAATCACACCATAATGTTGGTGGTTTGCCTGATTATATGAAATTGAAAATTGTGGAACCTTTGCGTATGCTTTTCAAAGATGAAGTGCGCAGAGTGGGAGCAACTTTAGGAATTGATCCGGAATTATTAGGAAGACATCCTTTCCCGGGACCTGGATTATCTATCCGTATTTTAGGAGATATCACATTAGAAAAAGTACAAATTTTACAAGATGTAGATAAAGTTTTTATCGACGGATTAAAATCCTGGGGATTGTATGACCAAGTCTGGCAGGCAGGAGCGATTTTGCTTCCTGTAAACAGCGTTGGAGTAATGGGAGATGAGCGTACTTACGAAAAAGTAGTAGCGCTTCGTGCGGTTCAGTCTACCGATGGAATGACGGCTGACTGGGTTCATTTGCCTTATGAATTCCTAATGAAAGTATCCAATGACATTATTAATAAAGTAAAAGGAGTGAATCGTGTCGTTTACGATATAAGTTCAAAACCACCTGCAACAATTGAGTGGGAATAATATTTTTTTTAACATTAAGTCGTTACATTTGTGACGACTTAATTTTTTAAAATATATTTATGAAAGATTTTTTTAGCGTTTTATTGTTGACTGTTTTTATTTCTAATGTCTCTTTCGGACAATTATCTACAACAACACACAAAGTTCTAAAAGGCGAAAACATAACCCAAATCGCCCTAAATTACAAAACCACTCCTTCTGAAATTTATAAATTAAATCCAGAAGCTCAAAATGGAATAGCAGAAAACCAAGTGCTGAATATTCCGGAAAAACTTCCACAACCTCAAAATACAATTTCTCATATTGTTGCTCCAAAGGAAACTTTATACGGTTTAGCGACTAAATACAAAGTGAAAGTTGAGGCTATTCAAATTACAAATGCTGCAGCTCTTGCTAATGGAATGCAAATAGGAGAGGAATTATTTATTCCAGAAGCCTTAATTCAAAAAACAGAAACAGTTGGTATAAAAAGTACTCATGTCGTTCAGGCAAAAGAGTCTTTGTTTAGTATTGCCAGACAATATAATGTATCTGTTGAGGATTTAGACAAAGCCAATTCCGATTTACTGAAAGACGGTTTGAGAATTGGACAGGAAATTAAAATCCCAAACAAAAAGAAAACCTTAGATGGCAGAGTAAGAGTTATCAATGCAGAAACTGTTTTCTACGTTGTAAAACCTAAAGAAACTAAGTATTCTATAGCCAAACAATTTGGAATTACAGTAGCGCAACTAGAATCCCAAAATCCTGAAATTGTGAACGGATTAGTTGAAGGGAATAAATTAGCCATTAACGTAAATGAAGTTAAACCTACCAATGAAAGCGAAGAATTAATGATTGCTTTGGCTGAAAAACAAGTAGTAGTTGAAAAATCAAAAGCGAAAGAAGCTGAAATTGAAAATTTAACAGACAAATTATACGTTCAAAGGCAAATCAATCAAAAGGTATTGAAAATTAATTCATTGCAAGTGAATTTAGATCAGATTGATGCTTCAAAAGAAGGCTCAGTAGAAAGATTAAAATTGGTTTTAGAAGCCAATAAAAATATTCAGGACGTTTTGGTTGCCAAATTGGATTCATTGGTTTACAGAATGAATGAAGAATTATATGAAATTAAGAACACTCAAATTACCAATATTGACGATTCGAAAAGACTTGAAAAACAATCTTATGATAATATTGTTAAAACAAATGAGTTAGCATCAGAACTTAAAAAAGATTTAGCCGAAAACAGAAAAGTGTATTCCGGATTAATGAATAAGGCAGAACAAGTAGCTTTGGCAGAAAATAAAATCTATAAAACAAAAGTTAGAGAAAACCAAAATGCCAATTCAAAACCGATAGACGAAAATACACCTGCCAAGGTAAAAGAAATGACGCTGGAGCAATTGGCTTATGAACAAAAAAAGCGTGACGAATTTGCCAATCAAATTGATGAAATACTTGAATCTATTGATAGCCAGAAGAAGATAGAAATAAAAAGACATATCAGCAAAGCGGTTTATTATACTCAGGAAGCCAGAGATTTTGATGATAAAGTAGCTTTAGTAAAACTGAACAGATACAAAACAAAAGCGGAAGAAGCACAAGCTAAAGCAGCTGCTAATGCACCTCAAAAGCCTGCTGTACCAAAGGAGATTAAAAATTATGTGGAGCCAAAATTCCAAACATTTGATAATCTAAAAGAAGTAAATAATGGTTTTTATCTGGTAGTTGACAGTTACAAAGAGGCTTCTCAGAGAGATCATTTTATCATGCAGTTAATTGATTCCGGAGAATTGAATTCAAGTTTCTTTTACAACGTGAATGTTTTGTCTTATTATGTTTTTACCAACAATTATAAGACTAAAGAAGAAGCAATTGAAGCATACAAGCAAAAATTTGGTGAATTTCTTTATGGAAATATGTTTATTGTAAAAATTGAAAACCAATAATTTATTTGGCAAAGCATTAACGGCTTTTTATCAATTTGAATATTAAATTTACCACAATAGAAATTAATTAACTACTTATGAAATATTGTATAACAGCATGTTTGGCTATTTTGGTTTTTTCTTTTAGCAGTTTTGCACAGGAAAAAAGTACAACTCACAAAGTTGAAAAAGGGGAAACTATTACCCAAATTGCACAAAAATACAATATCACTCCTTATGATATTTATCAATTAAATCCAGATGCACAGAGTGGACTCAAAGTGAGTAGTGTTTTACTTATTCCTAAAAAAAAGGGCACTACAAAAGCAATTACATCAGCTAAAACTCATAAAGTTGAACCCAAAGAAACTTTATTTGGTATAGAAAATAAATACGGTGTTTCGGATGAAGCTTTGAAAAAAGCAAATCCTGATTTAGAAAAATTAGGTTTACAAATAGGACAAGTTTTAGTTATTCCATCCAGTACAGGTTCTAAAACTATGGCTTCAACCCCTGAAAAACCTTTGTATCACGAAGTACTTCCAAAAGAAACCAAATATTCTATTGCTAAACAATACGGAATATCTGTAGAAGAATTGGAAAAGCGTAATCCTGAAATTATTCCTAATCTGACTATTGGATATAAATTATTAATTAAAGGGAATGCTCCAAAAACAGACAAAATTGCTGTAGTTGAATCTAAAAATGAAATTTCTAAACCGACAATAGTAAAAACTTCTATAATCAATTATATGGAGTATGAAGTAAAACCTAAAGAGACATTATATAGTTTATCAAAATCATCAGGTTTAAGTCAGGATGAATTAATTAAATTAAATCCAGCTTTAGCTAATGGTGTGGAAATAGGGATGGTTATAAAAGTTCCTTCAACCGCTATAATGATGCAGGAAGCTAAAAAAGACTATGTTTCATTATCTAAAAAAAGTACAGACAGGAAAAAACTAGTGTTGTTGTTGCCTTTTAATATTACAAAAATTCAAAATGATACTGTAAATTCAACTACAGAGCGTTTGAAAAAAGATAAGTTTCTGAATATGACTTTGGATTTTTATTCTGGTGCTTTGATTGCAATAGATTCGGCTAAAACTCTTGGGATTTCTATTGACGTAAGTATATTCGATTCTCAGGAAACTAAAAATACTTCAAATATTTCTAATATTAATTTTGAAAATGCAAATGCTATAATCGGACCTTTTTACCAAAGCAATGTCGAGAAAACAGCAGAATTGGTAGGCAAAAATAATGTTCCTGTAATTTCGCCTTTATCCAAAGATTTAGGAAATGCTTTCTCTAATCTGTATCAAACAATTCCAGCTAATGAAACCTTAAGAAGTGCTATGTTTGATTATATGAGAGCCAAAGGTGGAAATTTAATAGCGGTAGTAGATAAGAAAAAGGAATCTGCCAGACAATATATCCGAGATAATCAAAAAGAGGTACAATTTGCCCCTCTTACTGATACTGGAAGCTTATCTGTTGAAGGTTTGAAAAAAATGTTTGTAAAAGACAAAATCAATTATGTGGTTTTGGAAACCGCTAATACGGTAATGATAAAATGGACTATTAATACTTTGATAGGAGCTATGGCTAACTACAAAGTGCAGTTGGTTATTTTAGAAACTAATAGTACATTGGATACAGATGAAATTAATTTTGAAGACTTGGTAAAATTGAAATTAATGTATCCTTCTGTAAATCGTGAGAATGAATCTGGAGAAGCATTAATTTTTGAAAAAGAATACAGAAAGAAAAATAAAATTTCTCCAAGTACCTTTGCTACCCGTGGTTTTGATGTAACTTTTGATACTATGATGCGATTGTCACAAGATAAAAGTTTTCAGGAAACCGTTGACTCTATCGCAACAGAACAAGTAGACAACAAGTTCGAATATTACAAAAAAGAAGATGGAGGATATACAAATAAAGGAGTTTACATTCTGTATTACGATAGTGATTTATCGATAAAAGAGGCTAATTAGTATCACAAAACTAATCACTCATCTCATTTCATAAACTTAATAATTTAAAAAAAATGACATCAAAAGTTACTTATTTAGGCGATTTAAGAACTTCTTCTATTCACTTACAATCAGGAAGCGAAATCATTTCGGATGCCCCAATTGATAACAACGGAAAAGGAGAAGCTTTTTCTCCAACTGATACTGTTGCCAATGCTTTGGCAAGTTGCATGTTTACTATTATGGGAATTAAAGCAAGAGATTTGAATATCGATTTGGCAAGTTCAACAGCTTCTGTTACAAAAATAATGAAGGCTGAACCAAGGATGATTTCGGCTATCGAAATTGTTTTTGATATGAATATTGTTGCCGATGAAAAAACGAAAACTATTCTGGAAAGAGCAGCAATGACTTGTCCTGTTTTTCTAAGTCTGAATACTGAAATAGAGAAGAGAATTAGTTTTAACTGGAAATAAAATAAGAACAAAGAGGATAGAATAAAGAACAAAGATTTATTGATTACTTCGATTGTCTATTTTCTCTTCTCTATATTCTATTTTTCTCTTAAAAAAAAATGGAACAAGACCAAAAACAACTCATCAAACTGGCTCATACTAAAATGCCCTTTGGCAAATATGAAGGCAAATATCTCATTGATTTACCCGAGTATTATGTGGTTTGGTATTCCAACAAAGGTTTTCCGAAAGGAGAATTAGGACAACAACTACAATTAGTTTATGAGTTAAAGCTTAATGGTCTTGAAGATTTGATAAGGAATATTCGAAGACAATATCCCAAACAAATTTGATATAAAAAAGAAATCCCCAGTCAATAACTGGGGATTTCTTTTGGTATTAAAATATTGATTATTTTGTCACAATAATTACAATTTTATTAAAGTCGGCAGCAGCATTGATTACGGCTTTATACTCGTCAAACTTGGCTAGAGGATAATTTATCAGATTGTAATACTCAACATTTTCTACTGTAATTTCATTCCCTTTTTGACTGTATTTGCTGGTAAAGGCAGCTTCGGTTTTACCATTTAATACATTTTTGAAATGCATTGTGAATTTATCAAGATTTTTAACTGTAGCTCCTTTTGGCAACAAAATTTTGATTTTACGGGTATAATAATGCGGATAGTCAATTTCTACGGGCAAAGTTCTTTTGTTTTCCTGATAAAACTCCATTTGTTTTCCAATGGTTTCTCCAACAGAAAATAAATAATTTTCTCCTGCTTTTTTGGTTAGATCTTTTCCGTCATAAGAAACGTTCAGAACAAATGGTTTTTTACCTATAAAGTCTGTTCCGTCATTTTCTGTTGTCAATGTTTTGTATTCCGCATCTACAGTATAATTTTCGGCGATATTTTTCAATACCGTTTTATATTGATCAGCCGATATAAAGTCCTTTAGAGGTTGAAAATTCAATCCGGAATAACCTCCAAAAGTAAGGTTACTGGTAATGAGTGGATTTTCAATATCATTCGTAAAATCTACAGTAATGTTCATTATATCGTGTGTGATATCTGATCCTGGGATTTCAATGAAATTAATTTCACCAACACCCATTTTTACTCCTGCAAATGTTTTTTCTTTGATAAATAAACCATTATTATTCGCAATATTAGCTGGGAACAAAGGAATTCTATACTCTACTTCTGTAGGGGTTAAGTACTTATTAATACTTGGAAAATAGAATAATAATTCACTTAGGTTTTCAAAACTCTCAAAATCTTTATCAAAAGGAATTTTATATCGGTTTGATGTAAAAACCATATTGTTTTCAATTTTTAAATTTTTGAAAACTGCCAGATAAAGTTTTAAAATATCCGTTTGATTCGCTTGTTTGCTATCAATTATACCAGATAAATTCTCTTTGGCATCAATGTATCTGTCATAGGTAATAGTTTTTTTGATTTTGTTTTCAATATTCCAAATTTGTTCTTGTAAATCATTAGATTTTGGAATTGTTTTACAAAAATCATCCAAAGATTTTTGCTCTTTTTTATCAAATTCAGGATTTAGCCTTTGGTATAAATTATTTGAAAATTCTTTAAAGTTATTAAGATTGCTTCCACCACTTAATAAATTTTCATCTAATTTGTAACGAAACAACTTCAATTGGAGATTCCAGTTTGAATAGTTTTCATCGTTATCCAAAGCTGGAATATTTTTTTCCTTTACAGTAAGAACGGTAGTATTTTGAATTTTTTTATCATCAATTACCGGCTGGCTTAATCCGTTATATGATTTGGTTTTAAAAACCAGATAATTTGGATATATTAATTCAAAATTCAGGTTGGCAATTGGATAATCATCCTGCATTTTAATGGTTGCTCCTGTAAACTCAGGACTTTCCTGAAGAACATAAATTTTTTCGATTACAGCACCTTTTTCCAATCCATTTACGGCAAAATAATTGAATTTCATGCCTTTTTCCTGATCAACATCTTCTTTAATGTCTTTTTTATCCAAATGAATTACGGTACCATTTTTCAAGATTACCCTGGCTTTGGTGACCAAAACATTTTCATTCATACTGAATGGAATGTAAATTTTATTATTGCGCTCTATTGCATCATCTGAATTGATAAATATTTTTTCATGTACTAAATGATATTGACTGGCTGTTTTTCTAACAACTGAAATTTCTATTTTTATATTTCTCTCCAGAATAACTTCCTTCTCATTTTTGTATTGCTCCGGGATTTCAATTTTAGTTTCTTTTTCATTCCAATCGTAGTTTTTAAAGGAATAATCCTGTGCAAAAATTACGGATGAACTTAATAGGATTACTAAAGTAACAATGTTTTTTAGGGAATTGCTTTTCATTATTTTTCTAATAAAATTAATGTATCGGTGTAATTGCTTTTTAAATCTTTTATAGTCTTGTTCCAAGGTTCGAAATCGGCTTTGTCAAGCAATAACTTCTTTTGTTTTAAACTTAAATTTAAGAATATTTTATTGTTTTTGGTTTCATAAACGATGTCTGCTTTTATATAATCATTGTCCAGACTAAAGTTTTTTGGTAAATATTTCACAGTGTAATTTTGCGGAATATCCAATTCATATTGGCTATTGACATAATTCAAATGTTCAAATTCAAATTTTGAAGACCGGTCTTTTTCGATTATTATTTTTTCTAAAGGTTTGTCCATTAATAAATTAATATACATTTCTTTATCTACTTTCACGATATAATTTCCTAAATCAAAATTATAGCTTATTTGATACGGTTTGTCTCTTTCCTTAATGTTTTCTTCTGTAAAATCTTTTAGATTAAACTTGTTATTACCTTTCAGAACCAGACTTTTTATCATTTCGAATCTGGTTTTGTTTGTGGCATCACCAATGCGGGATAGCAGACGACTTCTGTTATAACCATTGAATTCAACTTTTCCGGAACCTATTAGTTTCTCTTTTTCAATTTTTAATTGTACTTTTTCAAAAACCTCATTTTTTTCTGCAGGAACAACAGGAACCGGAATAATTTTATAGGTATTTCCATCATCATACATCGCTTCTTTTCCTTGTATAAAAGAAGTAGGAATTCCATAAAGTGTTTCCTTGTCAGTAGCATCAAGGAAGATATATTCAGCTCCTTTTTTATAAACAGCAATCATGTGATTATCTACTGCAGGAGTTGCTAATTCATTATAAGAATAAGGAATTTCTCGTGTTCCAATCCAGGCAATATAAACGTTTTTAACATTAGCATATTTAGCCATTGCTGAAATAATACTGCCCATATCTTTGCAGTCGCCAAATTTTCTTTCACAAATTAAGCTCGCTTCTCTGGGAATAAAACCTTCATATCCATTTTCGAAAGCAATGTATTTGATATTGTCTTTTACCCAATAAAAAATGCTTTTTACTTTATCCTCATCATTGGTTAAGTTTTCGGTGATTTTGAGTGTAATAGCTTTTAATGCCGGATCTTCAGTTTGGTTTAAGTTTTTGGTAAAACCTTTATAATAGCTAAATAATTTATCAATGTCACCCAGGACTTCAATTTTTTTATTGTTGATTGTATAATCTTTGATATAAATATTGATGTGTGGAACGCTATATAAATAACCCGGACTATTTCCTTCTAATTTGACTGGTTTAGCATTTTTTAATGTCCATCTGTAAATCCATTTTCCTTTTTTTTCTGTTTTGGAAAACTCAATAGAATTGGATCCATCATTGAAAATCTTGTATCCAATGTTGATGTTTTTATCTGTTTTTATTTCCAGCGTGGAGTTTTTTATAGGCAATCCACCACCAAAAATAAATTTGTGTAATAAAAAAGGATCAAGAAACTCGGTTTGGTAATCGTATACTTTTTTGGCTCCAGCTTCCAAATTTGGAAAAAGGAGCTGACGTATTTTTACATCATCATAAAACACTGAACTCTGACCTGACTGCACTTCATTGGTTTGAGTAACCTTGATTTTCTTTTCTTTACCATTATTATTGATAACAGAATAGGCATCATAGCTTTGTAATTTGACCAAATCAGAATAGCTAAAAGATTCCTTATTGCCTTGAATACCGTTTTCAGTAAGAATTATAGATTCATAATGATTGTCCTGAATAACTTTTAACTTGTTTTTTTCAATAGACAAATCATAGATTTGAATATCTTCTAAAACCAATTCATTAAAATCAGGATATTGTTTTTTGTATTCCTCCAAAGAATTTTGAGCTTTTCCTGTGAAGACAAAAACAGCAATAAAAAGAGGTAAAAATAATTTCTTCATTATTAATTTAAATTTTACCAAATATAACGGTTTTGCAGGAAGAGTGTAAGTATTTAAGGATTTTTTAAGTATTAATTTCCAAATCCCGAATGTAATCTCCGTATTCAAAATAGAACATTTCCAAGGCATTCATTTTCTCAAAAAAGAAGTCAAATATCTCGTCCCAATATTTTCTGTTACTAACGCTGACATCTGATTTTTCTATCCAAATCCGACTAATGGTTTTGCCACTTTCGAGTGTGAAGTTTTTTTCAAAAACTAAATCTTTTACAAAATCATCTTCCAATACACTTTTTAAAGATTCCAATTTTTCAAAATAGATAATTCGTTTTTCGTCACTTCGATGTTCAATATCAATTAAGACCTGTGCTTTTTTATTATCTACAAAAAATTTAAAGGAAAAGTCTTTGATTTTTGTATCGTATAAAATCCATTTACGAGGATATTTTTCGGCAAATTCAATCCAGAATTCTCGCTTTAATTTTTGATTTTCCTCTTTGCTATACATTGTAATCTGTTATTTTAGTTAGTTGAAATTCTCATCCAAATTTGGTAAATTTACCAAACCTTTTAGATTACAAAAATAGACTTTGCTTATGGATTTTCAAGACTTTTTAGAATATGTTCCAAAATTAGCAGAAGTTGCTCTCCCTGCAGAAGAAGCACATTTTAAAATGGCTCCGCTGGAACGAATTGTATACCTGAAAAAGACTAATATTGATGCTAAAAATCCAAGGATGGCCGCTGTGATGATGCTATTTTATCCAAAAGACGGAATAACCCATTTAGTATTGATTGTGCGTAATTCTTATAAAGGAATTCATTCTGCTCAAATTGCATTTCCTGGAGGGAAATATGAAACAGAAGACGAAACTTTTGACATTACCGCTTTGCGCGAAACCCATGAAGAAATTGGAGTTCATCCCGATACTATTGAGGTCATAAAAACATTTACCCCTGTATATATTCCCCCGAGTGATTTTATGGTGCATCCTTTTTTAGGAATTGCAAAAGAAGAACTATCCTTTATTCCAAATATTCATGAAGTGGCTGATATTATTGAATTACCAATCTCTGTTTTTATGAGTGATGAAATAATTGTAAGTGAAAACATAACCACGTCTTACGCTAATAATATTGCAGTCCCTGCTTTCAAAATAGATGGTCATATTGTTTGGGGAGCTACCGCTATGATGCTGAGCGAACTGAAAGAAGTGCTAAAAAAAGTACTTTAAATTACTAACGTTATAGTTTATAAGTTTTTGTAAGTTTGCCGTCGGAAAAAATAATATGAATTTATATGGGATTATTGAAGAGAAATTCGTTTGGACACATCCTATTTATAAAAAAATGGCTTATCCGTATTTTTGCAACCCTAACGCATAGACGTTATAGAGGTTTCAATAGTTTGCAAATAGAAGGTTCCGAGATCATCACAACATTGCCAGAAACTAATGTACTTTTTATATCCAATCACCAAACCTATTTTGCTGATGTAGTGGCAATGTTTCACGTCTTTAACGCAAGTTTGAGTGGACGTCAGGATTCCATA
The DNA here is from genome assembly GCA_040387175.1 of Bacteroidota bacterium. GTDB lineage: Bacteria > Bacteroidota > Bacteroidia > Flavobacteriales > Flavobacteriaceae > Flavobacterium. The sequence continues at coordinate 11,724 of JAZKED010000020.1, forward strand.
AAAAACATTGGATACATTTGGCAGCCCAAGTTGAATATTTATTATGTTGCTGCCAAGGAAACAATGCAGGCGGGATTATTACCAAGAATCTTGGCTTATGCCGGAGCTATTACAGTCGAGAGAACCTGGCGTTCCTGTGGTAAAGATGTTACTGAAAAAAGAGAGGTAAATCCAAACGATACTGAGAATATTAAAATCGCTTTGAATGACGGTTGGGTAATTACTTTTCCTCAAGGAACAACAAAATCATTCAAACCCGTTCGAAAAGGAACGGCACATATCATCAAACAATACAGACCAATTGTAGTTCCAATCGTGATTGACGGATTCCGCCGCTCCTTTGATAAGAAAGGATTGCGAATGAAAAAGAAAGGAATTTTGCAATCGTTTATTATCAAACCTCCATTGGAAATTGATTATGACAACGACACCATCGAAGAGATTGTTGAAAAAGTCGAATACGCTATCGAACAACATCCATCTTTCCTAAAAGTAATTCCTGCTGAAGAATTAAAAGCTGAAGAAGAATTGAATCGATTGAGAGAATTTTAAAATAAAAAAGAGGCTTTTAAAGCCTCTTTTTTATAAATCTATTTTCTTTAATTCCTTATAATTTGCATACAATCGTTTGAGTAAGATTCCGTAGATAAGTCTATAAAACAACCAAAATAACGATAGAAAAACAGCTAAGGTTAAAATAAAAACACCAATTGTAATAGCAATAATTTTAGCATCATTATTTACTTTTTCTATCAAAATAGCTACTTCTGGATTGTAAGCAAAAGCCATAAAAAAACCAATAATCAGACTTAAAACCATCATTCCAAGATTGTACCAAACGTAATACTGTACTGTTTTACGGGTTTTGAGAATGTCTTTCATCAACTGTTTTATAGAAACGGTGGTCGAAATAGCAACATAGTTCTTGTAGAACAAATAAATAAAAACCAGAATCACCCCATAATTAAAAATGGTGAGAGCCTGAAAATAAACCTCCAGTTTCACATAACTCGTGTTTTTCAAGTATTCGTCAGTATTAAAAAACACGCTAATCAATGTCCAAAGCAAAATTTCCAGAATACTTATAATGAATATCCACTTCACAATCGAAGATGATTTGACATGTAGCATATTGTAAATTTCCACTTCGGAAATCTGCTTAAAGGCATCGTTTTTTTGCCAATCTCTTTTTAGTAAATCCAGCTCTTTCATGTTTTCTTACAGATTTAATATTTTTTTCAATTTACCTTTAATTCTGTTCATTTTTACCCTTGCATTCACTTCGCTAATCCCCAAAGTCTCTGATATTTCTCCATAATCCTTATCTTCAAGATACATAAAAACTAGGGCTTTTTCAATGTCGTTCAATTGATAAACCGCTTTATACATTAGCTTTAATTGTTCTTCTTCCTCAAAATTATAATCTTCCTGACTGATAAAAAAAGAATGATTTTCATAATCAACCGTTTTCACCGAACGTGTGCTTTTTCGGTACAAAGTAATAGCGGTATTCAAAGCCACCCGATACGCCCAGGTTGAGAATTTACTCTCACCCCGAAACTTTGGAAAAGCCTTCCACAATTGAATCGTAATCTCCTGAAACAAATCCTTATGCGCATCCTCACCATTAGCATACAACCTACAAATCTTGTGGATTATATTCTGATTGGTCTTCAATTGCTGCACAAAAGATTGTTCTAAATCGTGGCTCATAATGGTATTTGTCGGTCACAAACAGGTTTTGTTACACGATGAAAATTAAGAATATAATTTTTAAAAAATCATAATATCAGAATTAATATTATATTTTTTAATTTCTTTTCCAACCTTTTCTTAAAAAACATCCTCTATATATAAAAACACCGAATATGAAAAAACTATTATTCTTTCTTTTTGTATCAACATTTGGATACTCACAGGTTTTATATCAAGGTAACTTGATTGATGAAATGGGGATGCCGATTCCAGGAGCCACCATTCTTGTAAAAGGAACCAACATATCTGCGTCGTCTGACTTTGATGGAAATTATTCGATCCAGGTTAAAATTGGTGATGAATTGCAAATTTCTTATATGGGAATGAAAACAAAAACTATTAAGATAAATAGTCTTATTCTACAAAAAAATCAGCAAAAGACAAACAAAATTACTAGTACGAGTAATGAAAAGGTACATCAAATCTTAAGTTATGATTATTCTGAAAAATTAAAAGAACCAGAAGATTCTATTACTATTTCTGAGCTATCCGGAACATTTAATGTTAATTCATTGTATGATCTAGAATACAAAGGGATAAAAAAAATTAATAAAAATGAAAATGGTTTTTATAGTTTTCAAAATAATTACCAGTATCATAAATTGTCTTTTGAATTGAGTCAGGAGTATGTTTTTTCAACACCAATGCGATTGCCAAAATATCAAAAAAAATATGCACAGGGAAGAAATCTAAGTGGAGAATTGGTTTATCAATCTCCTGAAACTAATGAAATTTTTAGTTGGGGACCAAATGTAAATTCTTTGGAATATTCTGCCAATACTACTGAATTTTATCCTAAAGGAAATATTGTAAATAAATCTTTTGGTAATGGAAATCTTGTACAACTTTACAACCCGAATGATTTTTATCAAAATGCGACAGACAATAAATGGTCATTTTTAACTCAAATAGAAAGTCCTAAAGGGAATTTTGCTAAAATAAATTTTACCTATAAAACAGGTACTATTTCAATTCCAACAAGCCGAAATAATGAAATTACAACCTCTTTAAAATATTTTAGAAATCTTTCACAATACAGTAAAATAGAGACATTATTTTCTTATAATGATTTTGAAAATAATCTTTCGAATGCAAATTTTGGAGTAAATAAAATAGTATATGCTAATGCAGTTACTCCAATTCATTTTGATAATAGTATTGCTTCGACTTTGTCAAATGGTTTACAGCGAAGTTATTCTGCTTTTGAAAATAATCCTTATTATTTGATTCATAGTAATTTGGATGAAAATAAAAGTAAAACGATTTCTTTTAATTTTAACCACAAGTATGAAAGGAATAGAAAAACAAATACAGTAAATACCAGTTTTCAATCATCTGAAATTAGGAATACAAATGGTCAGAATTTCTATTTTGCAGGAATTGTAGAACCTAATTTCAATGAAAGAATAGAAAAATTTAAGAGCTTTTCATTTTCAGACGTTTTCAAGTATAATAAGAATCACGATTATCATAAATTCATAGAATCAAAAATTGATTTTAGATTTCAGGAAAGAAGATTAGAAAGAAATTATTTTAATGGATTTGCTTCACCAGCTGATTTCCCAGGTAATAGTTTATCTCAAACTAAACTGGACTTTCTACAGGAAAGATTAGAAGTTTTTTATAATCTGAATGGTTCTTATTTTTTTAGTAACATCTTTTCAAGCTATGAAAATCTTATAGTAAAAGCAAGTTCAACTACAAATTATTCCTCAACAGGTAAAGGCGGTTTTTTGTCAAATTTTCTTGTTTCAGCAAAACTGGACAGGCTTTTTCGAGAAAACTTTTCATTTACTATTACTCATAATTTTAATCAGGTAGAACCTTCTTTACAAAATAATAATCTGAATTTTAATTCTTTACAATATAAAGTAAGTCAGTTTAAGCAGCTTCAGAATAATTTAGAATTAATTACTCAAAAAGGTTCAGTTTCTACAAATGAATCTGTTACAAATTTGGGATTGACTTATGATCTTGACTCTCGTTGGAGTTTTAATCTATATTATTATTACAAAAACGTAGAGAATTTATATGCTCCGGTTTTTGATTTGAATACAGTTAATTGGTCTCCAGAGGTGAATTACAAGCAAAATGGAGTTGAATTTGTAATGAGAAAATCATTTTACTCCGATAGTAATTTTGAATACAACTTCAACTTGAATTTTACCTATTATAAAAATGAAGTTATAGGTCTAAATAATAATCATAGCAGAATTCCATTTGCTGGTTTTTCTGATGTAAATAAAAATTATATTGTTGGACAACCACTCGGAGTTATTGTAGGTAATGGTTATTTGAGAGATGAGAATCAAAAAATAATAATTGATGACAGTGGTTTTCCAATTGAGGATTCTCAGCCAAAAATTTTAGGTGATCCAAATCCAGACTTTGTAGTTGGTTTTTACAATTCATTTCAATATAAAAAATTTTCATTGAATTTTTCTTTTGATTGGAGTCAGGGCGGAAAAATTTGGAATGGAACTCAACAAACTTTAAACTATTATGGTAATTCAGAATTGACAGAAAATGATCGAAATATCACTAATTATGTATTTAAGGGTGTTACACAATTAGGTTTAGAAAACACACAATCAGTTACTTTTTATGATGTAAATCTTCCAGTAGAACAAAATCGCTGGACGAGATATGGAATTGACGGAGTTGCGGAAGATGCAATTGAAGACGCCACTTATTTCAGATTGAACTCCATCAATTTATCTTATAATAGCGGATTTGATTATTTTAGAGAAAAACTCTTTTTTACAGTTTCATTCTTTATGAATAATGTTTTTATAGTATCCAAAAGCAAGTCGGCTTTTAGTAATAATTCGATGTTTAATTCTATAGAAACTACCGGATTGGATTATTTTAATGCACCAATGATGAGAAGTTTTGGAACTTCGTTAACCTTAAAATTTTAGCAAAATGAAAAATATAAAATACCTATTGTTTTTATTGATTTTCCAGACTTTTTCAGCACAAAATACCGAAGCCGATTGGACTGCAGTTTATAAAAAATCCAACACAGAAAAAGTGTATCTGCACTTAAATAATGTCTTGTATGCTCCTTATGAAACAGTTCATTTTAAAGCCTATATCACCGAGAGTGATAATAGCCCAACCAGTTTGAGTGATTATGTTTATGTAGATTTATTTGACGGAGGAAATAAAAAAATCACTACTCAGACTTATTTTATAGAAAACGGAAATGCAGTCGGATCTTATAAAATTCCTGAAAATGCAGCTGCCGGAATGTATAAAATCAAGGCATATACTAAAATTCAAAATCAGGTTTCAGAAAATATCTTTGAGAAAACATTTTTCGTTCAAAAAGTGGTTTCTCCAAGGATTTTGATGACTTTGGATTTCAAGAAAAAAGCATACGGAAAAGGAGAAATTTGTGAAGCAGATTTTGAACTAAAAAATTTAGAAAGCCAACCGATAAAGAATTACGTTTTTAAGTATGATGTTTTTATCGCTGGAAAAAAAATGGATTCACTTGAAGGAAAAACAAATGAACAAGGAAAAGCAGTGATCAATTTTAAACTTCCAAATGATTTAAAATCAAATGACGGAATTCTAAATGTAAAGCTGGATTATGATAATTTTCAGGAATCGGTGACGCGTTCTATTCCTATAAATTTGAATTTTGTGGATTTGCAATTTTTACCTGAAAGCGGAAATTTTGTTTTAAACGAAACTTCTAAATTGTACTTTATAGCTAAAAATGAATTTGGACTTCCGATGGATGTTGCAGGATTTATTGAAGATGAAAATGGAAATAAAATCACTGATTTCAAAAGTATCCACGATGGAATGGGAAATGTGATTTTAAAAACAGATGAAAACCAAAAATATTTTGGAGTACTAACTTCTCCTTTTAAATCGGAAGAGAAAATAGAATTGCCATTAGCCAAAAAAAGTTCTTTTGTAATAAATACTCAAAAGCAATCGGACAATGTTTCTTTGAAAATTTATGCTCCATTAGCAATTAAAGCTAAAATTTTGGTTAGAAATACTTCCAAAATTCATAAATCAGTAAATCTGAACTTAAATCAGGGCTGGAATTCACTGGATATAAAAACAAAAGATTTTCCTGTTGGAATTCAGTCATTTTCCTTATTGGTTGAAAATAGAATTGTTGCCGAAAGACTTGTTTTTCTGAATTATCAGGATGGACTGAAAATAGAAATTAAAACAGATAAGGAGACATATTTACCAAGAGAAAAAGTCAAAGTTTCTATCCTTACAAAAGACAAGAATAATGTTCCAATAACTTCCAATTTATCAGTTTCAGTAGTTGATTCAAAATTACTGACTTATATAGATGACAAGCAGGATAATATTTTATCGTGGTTATTTCTAGGTTATGAATTAAAGGGAAAAATTCACGAACCTAGATTTTATTTTGATGATAATAAAAAACTGGAAATTAAAGAAGAAGCAATCGATTTACTTTTGAATACGCATGGCTGGAGAAAATACGGTCAGGGAGATCTTATAAAACTGCAAGCCGAAATTATAAAATTTGAGCCAGAAAAAAGTAATTTAATTGAAGGGTTTGTACTCAATAGTAAAGAAAAACCGGTTTCTGTAAAAGTCTTATTTTTTACAGATAGTGGAAAAGTGTATGAAACAAAAAGCAATTCAAGTGGCTACTTTAAATTTAACAGAGTTCATTTTTCTAATTTTTCTTATCTGGTAACGGAAAGTAAAAGCAAGCAAAAATATACGATAAAAAATTCATTTTCTGATGAAGCTGTTTTTTTAAAGATGAAAGATACGCTTTCAAGTACAACTCTTTTGGAAGTAAATTACAAGAATTTGAACGATAAAATTGTACTAAAAAAGGAATCAATAAATGAAATAAAAACAGTTGTGAATTCCGTTTCTTTAAATTCAGATACTTCAAATTTGAATGAAGTTGTGGTGATCGGATATGGTACATCAAAAAAATCAGATTTGACAGGCTCAGTTGCAACTATTTCTTCTGCTCAAATACAAACGATAAGTTCGTTAAGTGGAAGGATTGCAGGAGTTCAGGTAACTTCAGCCTCTGGTCAGTCAGGTTCGGAAGATAAAATTAGAATTAGAGGAGCAGGTTCAATTTATGGAAGTAGAGGTGGTGGGCAGCCATTAATTATAATTGATGGAATTCCTTATGCTAATAATGAAAATTCTTCTATTTTGGGTAGTTTATCTCCCAGTTCAGTTGAATCTATTACTGTTTTAAAAGATGCGTCTTCAACTGCATTGTATGGTTCTAGTGGTGCTTATGGTGTTATTATAGTAACCACAAAAAATAAATTATTTTACGGAAAAATTCTTTTGGGCAAAAAGTATAATTATACTTTTCAGAATATTAATAAATCAGGAGTGAAATCTCTAAATGAAGCCGAAGCTTTTTATGCACCAAAATATGCTTCAACAATTACTGAAGAAAAAACAGATTTTAGAAGCTGTATTTATTGGAATTCAATTATTCAAACTAATAATATGGGGGAAGCTAAGTTTGAGTTTTATAATTCTGATGATAATACTTCTTTTAAAATTTTGGCAGAAGGAACTTCTTATAAAGGAGATATAGGAAAATCAGAAGCAACATATGCTGTAAAGGAATTAATCCAAACAGATGTAAAAGTTCCAATTTATGCTTCGCAGGAAGATGTTATTTCTATTCCGGTTTGGCTAAAAAACAACTCCGAAAACAATTTAATATTAGACTGTAAAGTTGCTTTTGATGGGAAGTTAATTAACACATTAAAGGATTCATCAATAGATTTAAAGGCAAATGAATCCAAAACGATTTATATCTCATTAATGCCTAATAAAGCAGGGAAAGGTTTTCCATTGGAAATTACATTGACAGGAGAGAATTTTAAAACCAACATCAAAAAAACTATAGACATTTATTCCAAAGGTTTTCCAATGAATGTTGATATTTCCGGAGTAAAATCACAAACTCAGGAATTTACAATAGTTGACTCAATGCCGGGTTCTATAAATGCCGGGTTCAAATTATTTTACAATCCGTTTTCTTCTATTTTTGATGGTTTAGAAAGTATGATGCGTGAACCTTCCGGATGTTTTGAGCAGGTTTCTTCTTCAAATTACCCTAATATTATGGCAATGCAATTATTGAAATATAAAAAGATGTCGCCTGAATTTAAAGACAGAGCTTTGAAGTATTTGGAAATGGGTTATCAAAAGTTGAAAAATTATGAATCAAAAGACGGAGGTTTTGAATGGTATGGCGGAAATCCGGGTCACGAAGCGTTGACGGCTTATGGTTTATTACAATTTCATGAAATGAAAGAATTTATCAATATTGACAAAAAGTTAATGGAAAGATCGATGACATGGCTGAATTCCAAAAAAGATGATAAAGGTGGTTTCAGTCAAAACTCTGGTCGATATGGTTTTTCAGGAATAAAATATGAAGTGAATAATGCCTATATCGTTTATGTCCTGTCAGAAATTGGACAAACCAATATTGATAAACAATATCAAACAGCATTACAGGAGGTCTTAAGGAGCAATGATTTGTATCGAATGGAATTACTTGCTTTAGCTTCTTTTAATCTGAAAAAAATGCAGGAGTACAACGAATTATTGAAGTTAATCAAAGCTAAAATTCAAAAACAAGGATTTAAAGATTTAAAGGCAGAACAGTCTGTAATAAATAGTTATGGAAGGTCTATGAATACTGAAATTATCGCATTGTATGCTCTTGCCTTATTGAAAGAAAATAAAGTTACAAAAGAGGTTTCGGATGTTTTGGATTTTATTCAATCATCGAAAAACTCATATGGATTTGGTTCAACTCAAGCCACAGCTTTGGCTTTGAAAGCGATTACTGAGTTTACTAAAATTTCTGTAAATTCAAATTTTGCTGCAAATGCAACTATGAATTTGAATAATCAGACAATTGATTTAACTCAAAAAGACAATAGCGGCAATGTAATTTTGAAAAATCTAAAAATTAAAGAAAGCAATAATAATTTTTCTATACAAATTCCTGCTGAAAGTTCGATTCCTTACTTGTTTTATGTTGAATATCAAACTTATAAGCCAAACAATTCAAAAGAATGTAAACTGATTTTAAGCACAAAATCGCTGACTAATAAAGTGAAGGTTAGTGAAACGGCAAGGCTTGAAATTGAAGTTCAAAATAATAGTGCAAATCAGCTTTCGAACCCAATTGCCAGAATCGGAATTCCTGGCGGACTGACTCCTGAGCCATGGCAACTAAAAGAACTTATGGAAAAAAACATCATCGATTATTATGAAATTTTTGGAAATGAATTGGTGTTTTATTTCAGAAAAATAGATGCTAAAGAAACCCGAAAAATCAACATGGATCTGAAAGCAATTGTTCCAGGGAATTATAAAGGAGTCGCTTCTTCGGCTTATTTATACTATGAAAATGAACACAAAAACTGGAATAAAGGAATAGAAATTGAAGTTGTTCCGTAATTGTAATTATGTTTTCTAGATATCTAATTCTTATCCTGAAAGTTTTTTAAACTTGTCAGGATAAGATTAAATGGATTGTCAGATTATAATTCTTTTGCCTTGTAATAATTCACTGTTAAATTAACAAATTTACTATATCCTTCCATTCCGTCCTTTTGCTGATTTAGTTTTAGGAAATTGTCGTAGAAAAAATGAAAACCTTTGTCGATAAAAGTGTCATATTGTTTCCAAAAAATCTCGCTCTCCTTGTAATTTTTCAAAATTCCGGGATGAACGGTTTTATTTAATTGTTTATAAATTTCCTTATTTCGGACTTTCCAGTTGCCCAGGCAATAGCGCAGAGCAATACTATACCCCGAATACTGAAAGTACAAATCCTCATTTTTAACAGAGGCCAGAAAACCAATAAAATTACATTCACTTTCACTGGCAAAACCCATTTGATGTGCCATTTCGTGACAAACCGTTGTCGGGAAATTATACATGGGCATTAAATCATTGACTTGTGCCTCATTGGTAAACGGGTTCAGATAACCACCAAATCCCATATAAGTCAACGGCAAACTAAAAAGTGATTTTTTGATGCTGGGATTTGTGTATTCGAAGAAAGTGTATTCATTAGAAAGAGTTTTATAACCATTCAGATTCATTTCAAAAACTTGCTCCTGAGTATAGGGAAAATCAACTTTCAAACTATCATTTTTAGTAATCTGACGTTGAATTTCGTTGGTTTTAGCAATCAGCTTTTTGGTAAAAATTAATAAATCCGCATCAGTATATTCCTTTTTAATTTTCATTTTTTGGAAAAGAGGTTCGCGGTAATAATTCATCGCCCACAAAAAATGAAAGAAAAAATAAAAAAGAGAAAGACAGCTTACTATTTTTAAGAGATTGTCTTTCCATTCCAGCTTCCAGGATTTTCGGGTTTTCCATAACCATCGAATTAAAAGCAAAATCAAAATACCATAAATTACATCTCCAACAGAAAATGGGATTTTACCCAAGATTATCCGTGAAATTTTCGAAATGAAAACATACAATCCATTGCTGTAAAATTGTTCTACCACTTCTGGGAAAAAAGCAATTATTTTCAGAAATAGGATTTGAATTAGGAGAAATAGGGGGAGAATATATTTGCGTTGCATCGAATACGAGTTTCTGTAAAATTAGCATAAAATAAATGACTTTTAAAATGCATTATTCTAACTTTGGATTTTTAGTTATAAAAACAAAAATAGAATGAGCCAAGAAATAAGAAATCTGGAACCGAAAGTACTCTGGAACAAATTTGCCGATTTAAATGCCGTTCCGCGTCCTTCCAAAAAAGAAGATCGTGTGATTGAGTTTATCAAAAACTTCGGTAATGAATTGGGATTGGAAACTTTCGAAGACGAAATCCGAAATGTAATTATTCGTAAACCTGCCACTGCAGGAATGGAAAACCGAAAAGCTGTTGTGTTGCAGGGACATTTGGATATGGTGCATCAAAAAAATGCAGATACTGTTTTTGATTTCGACACTCAGGGAATAGATATGTATGTCGATGGTGACTGGGTTCGTGCCAGAGGAACTACGCTTGGTGCTGATAATGGATTGGGAGTTGCAGCAATAATGGCAATTCTGGAAAGCAAGGATATTGCACATCCAGCAATTGAAGCTTTATTTACCATTGATGAAGAAACTGGAATGACTGGAGCTTTAAATCTAAAAGGCAGAATTCTGAAAGGAGAAATTCTTCTGAATATGGACACCGAAGAAGATGATGAAATCGATATTGGATGTGCAGGTGGAATTGATGTTACGGCTACGAGAGAATATTACGAAGAAGAAACCCCAGAAGGTTCCGTTGGTTATACCATTACTGTAAAAGGCCTGAACGGCGGACATTCTGGAATGGACATTCACAAAGGTTTGGGTAATGCCAACAAAATAATGAATCGATTGTTGTTTGATACTTTCGAAAATTTTGGTTTGCAAATTGCCGAAATCAATGGTGGAAGTTTACGTAATGCTATTCCAAGAGAAAGTGTAGCGAAAGTGATTGTTGCCGGAATGTATAGTGAAGCTTATATTTTCGATATGCAGCCTATCATCAAAGACATCAAAAATGAATATAAAACTACCGAGCCCAATTTGGTTATTGAAATTGTAAAAAGCGATACTACACCAGAAACGGTAATGGATTTGAGAACTCAGGAAGGAATTCTTCGTTCGATTTATTCTACTCACAATGGCGTTTACAGAATGTCTGCCGATATGGACGATTTGGTAGAAACGTCCAATAATATTGCAAGGGTAATTATTAAAGATGGAGAAATTTCTATTGGATGTCTGACACGTTCTTCTGTGGAAAGTTCCAAATTTGATTTGGCAAATGCTTTGCGTTCTGCTTTTGAATTGTGCGGTTGCGAAGTGACTTTGTCAGGTTCTTATCCGGGTTGGACGCCTAATGTACAATCTGAGATTTTGGATGTTTTGGTCAATGTTTACGAAAAACAAAATAGCGAAAAACCAAAAGTAGTAGCTTGTCATGCTGGTTTGGAATGCGGAATTTTAGGAACAAATTATCCTGATATGGATATGATTTCTTTTGGACCAACTATTCACGGAGCGCATTCTCCGGATGAAAGAGCTTCGATAAAATCGTCTCAGAAATTCTGGAAGTTTGTTTTGGAAATTCTTAGCAATATACCTTTGAAGAGTAGTAGTGTTCAGTAATCAGTAAAAAAAATAGTGTTCAGTACTAAAACTGAACACTATCATCTGATTACTAAACACTAAAACTAGTCTCTTTTTGGACTGTTTTTCTTCTCTCTTTTTTCCTCTTTCTTTTCCTTTGCGGTTTTAAGAGGTTCCTTTTTTACGGTTTTCTTTGCGTCTTGACTTTTTGCCATGGTGTATATTTTTAATGTTTATTTATCTGTTTTTTAATTCAAGTAAATGTAGATAAATTTTTTCATAAGAAATTTATTTTCAAATTTTTTACAGCTATTATTGAACAATCGTATTATTCACTTTTACATTTTTCAAAGTAAATCCGTTAATGATACTTTTATCAATAACAGGGTTTTTAGTATTTACGTTTAAGTTTTCGAAAGTAAAGTTTTTTAGCTTTACATATTGATTGATGGCAATATCAAAAAAGATATCGCACTTCAGGTCGATGTTTTTCAACGTTATATTTTCTGAATAGGAGACAGGTGTATCTTTACGATCCTGCATGTCAAAGAATTGTGTCCAGGGTTTAATATAGATTAAACTATAGGCTTGTCCTTTAATATTTTCAAGTGTAATGTATTCGTATTTCTGTGGTGTATCCGGACGCATTTTTAACCACAACAGGCGTTTGGCTTCATTGACTTTACAGTTTCTCATCAGAATATTTTTGTTGTGAATGGCTTCACTTCCTGAAGTTAAGGCTGCATGGCAAAACCCAAACTCACAGTTTTCAATAAGGATATCAGTATTGGCACCGTTCTGTAGGTCTTTGTCTGCCCAAGGTCCTTTACCGCCTTTGAGTGCAATGGCATCATCGTTAACCGACATATAACAGCCTTTTATCAAAACATTGGAACAGGCATCAATATCAATAGCATCAGTGCTTGGAGCTTTCACAGGCTTGTAAGGTGAATAAATATGAAGGTCGATTAGTTTTACGTTGTTGCATTTGTAATAATGACTCGTCCAAAAACCGGCGTTGTGTAATTTGACATCCTGCAATTGCACATTATCCGAATTCCAGATAAAAACCAAACGCGGACGTGATACTTCCAGATTGGTACATTTTGGATTCTCTTTTCGGCGTTCCCAAAAGGATTCCCAAAATTTGAGTCCGTTGCCATCTATTTTACCTTTTCCACTAATAGTAAAACCATCTACAGTATACGCATTGACAAGTGCCGGGAAGTAATCCAGATTTTGTCCTTCCATTCGGGACGGTTGTTTGGGATAATCGGCGATGTTATTGGAACCTTTTAAAACAGCTCCTTCCGAAACATACAAATGGGTTTTGGGTTTGAAAAATAAAGCTCCACTTAGGAAAGTTCCTTTTGGAATAACTACAACACCTCCGCCTTTTTTGAAAGCCAGGTCAATAGTAGTCTGAATGGCTTTGGTCTGTACAATAGTGCTGTCGTTTTTGGCACCCCAATCAGTGATGCTATATTGTTTTCCTAATTTTTCCAGCTTTATTTTGGATGCATCCAGAAGCCATGCAGAAATGGGAGAGCCGTCCGGGAAAGTATTTTTTTTATTGGTTTGGGCGATTCCATTATGCATGAGCATAAAAAGAGAAAAAATGAAAACAATCTTATTTTTCATAAATCAGGTTTTAAAATTCTAATTTGAAGCTATCAAGTTTGATTCCAAAAATAGGTAATGTTTTAGGATAAATTAGCCTATAATTTATTGCTTTTTAAAATTTGTAGGATTAGTGAACTGTAAATTCTATAACTCTCATTTAGAATTGTATAACTATGCTGTGTATTCTAAAACTAACTTTGTCCTCGCCCCAATAAAAAATCTATTTAAGAATATTTTTAAAATATGATATTATGAAAACAGACAAAAAAGGTTACGACTTAACAATTGAAGTAAATGATTTTACTTTATCGTATGATGATGTAGGAGAGGGACGTATCCCGATTATCTTTTTACATGGTTTCCCTTTTGATAAATCAATGTGGGAAAAGCAAATCGAATTTTTGAAAACGTCTTATCGTTTGATTGCTTGTGATATTAGAGGATTCGGAAAATCAAAAGATGAACAATCTCCTTTGAGCATGAGTTTGTTTGCCGATGACCTGATCGAATTTATGGATAAACTGGAAATTGACAAAGCGGTTATCTGCGGATTGTCTATGGGTGGTTTTATCACGCTGAATGCGGCAAAAAGATTTCCGGATCGCTTTGAAGCTTTGATTTTATGTGATACCCAATGTATTGCCGATACTCCTGAAGTAAAAGAAAAACGTCTTAAGACTATTGCACAAATAGAAGAGGAAGGTGTTACTAATTTTAACGAAACTTTTCTAAAAAGTGTTTTCCACCCGGATTCACTTATGGATAAAAAAGAACTGGTTGCCGAATTGCGAAGCGTAGTTTTTGCTAATTCTGAACACATTATCACTCAGGGATTATTAGCCCTTGCCAGTCGTTGTGAGACTTGTTCTACTTTGGACAGAGTGCGAATTCCAACCCTGATTATTTGCGGTAGGGAAGATAAAGTAACGCCATTGGAACAATCCGAGTACCTGAAAGACCATATACTAGGCTCTACGCTTAGGGTTATTGAAAATGCAGGTCACGTATCTAATCTGGAGCAGCCTTACGAATTCAATGAACATCTTAGTGAGTTCCTGATTAATTTGAGTGAGGTTCACGCCGAAAACTGGATGGAAAATCAAAGAACCATCAGATAATTTCCGTTTATCTGAATTAAAGAATCCCTGATAATTGATTTTATTCAGGGATTTTTTTATGACTTTTTTCAGGAGCTGGTTCCTGCTGTTCGCTGTATCTTTTTCTTTTTAAAGAAAAAAGAAAAAGGTAATTGCGATAGCAATTCGACCATCAGGGCTAGGGCATTCGTTTTCAATAGAAAATTGGTTTTATAAAACTAGCTTTCGGTTCATTTGATATCATGACAAGCTAATTAAACCACTCGTTATGTCTATTTATACTGTTTTTGCACTCCGCCCAATAAAATAGGGCATCCGAAGAAAAAATGATGCCGTAAAACGAGCTTCTGACTCGCAAATGGTCTTCGGACTCCTGCAAATAGTCTTCGGAGTTCATCAAACAAGCTTCGGATTCCTGCAAACACTCTTCGGACTGTATCGAAGGAGTTTCGGACTACCGATTACGGTCATCTGACAAGGTTTTGTTTGCTTCGGATGGGGGTTTCTAAATACTGTACTTATTCCGAATTTATAATCAGCAAATTGTCAATTATCGATAAAGTCTCTTAGTTTAATTTCTGTAAATACTCTATCAGCACATCCATGTTTTTGATATAGATACCCGTGTTGATTCCTTTTATTTTGGAGTCTTTATTGATATAGGGAGAGGTATCGTATTTGTCGCCCACACGCGAAGAGTTGTATTCGCCGGGAGTTACTTCCTTGGGTGCGGGACCGATGTACGGATTACTGACTGCTGTTAAGAGCGCAGGCCAATAGCCATCGGTATTCAAATCCGCAATTAGTTTTTTTACTGTTTCTGTATTGGCAACCATATGTTTGAGATACCGTGCATTCATATCGGACATTTTACCATCTCTTTCGATAATATAGGGAGGAAACTCATAGTCCATTGCTTTTAGTATGGAGCCTTCGGTTACTTTCTCCGGTGAGAGGCTCATCAAATGCGTATAGGTTTTGCGTAAGGAATCAGTCAAAATGGTACGGGTAGAACCGTAGTGTGAAACGGTATTTTTAGAATTGTAATCGGCGTAGTATTCGCCATTGGTTACGTTGGAACCGCGGCGGTGAATGTACAGGGGTTTGTTTGTTCCTAGTTCGATAAAAGAGGGGTGGGTTTTATTGCCAACTATCAAACTATCCGGCAGCCGAAGTTTGTCTAGCCAATCTATGGCTTCGGGTATGCGGGTCATGTATTTTTTATCACCTGTGAGTCGGTAAAAATTCATCAGTTGAAAGATGTTGCTTTCGGTGGTAGCAGAAGACAGGCAAACGGGTTCGTAGCTGCGGGCACCAGCCGGTTTTCCATCCTGTGAGTATTGCATCGCCCAACCCGGTTGAGGTTGTGGCATTTGCATATCCATAAAAACTTCCATGCCTTTGTGGATTGGGTCTAACAAAGATTTATCGCCCAGGGTGTGGTAACATTGAATTAAGAAGTTGATATTCTTAATCGCCACATCGTCGTTGAAAGTGATGTCAGCGGTGTAATCACGATGACCTTGTTTCTTAAATTGCTCTGTTTTTGGATAGCGTTGCGGCCAGCCTCCGTTAGGGTATTGGCTTTTTAGCACAAACTGAATGGCTTTGTCCAGGCTTGTTTTGATGGCGGGATCTTTTCTTTCCAGATACAAACGCAGCAGGAGGGTGGCTGATTCCATTGTTCCGCAATCGTCGAAGGTGGCATTGCCGTAATAGTGCTGGAATTCTTCCAGCCGCCAGCCGTTGGCACCGATGGTGTTGTACCATTTTTTTATGGATGTTTCTCCTGCAAAGTCATAGACATAATTCCATCCGCCGCTTGGGTGCTGGGCTTTTATGAGGGCTTTGGCAGTTCTTAAAGCGGACTGGTAATAGTATTCGTCTTTTGTGGCATGATAGGCGTCTAAGAATAAGTTGCCCATTGTTGGTGTGCCCGGAGGCTGGATCCATATCATGGTTTTGTAGGCTTCCATTTCGCCCCATTGTCTTGAAAAATCAGATGTGTACGACCAAAGGAAACCACCTTTGTAACTCACTTTTTCTTCCATAAACAGCGTGGCGCGTTTCATAGTGACTAAGATTTCTTCTTTGCTTACGGTGTTTGCGTTTTGAGAGAAAACGAGAGTAGGTAAGAGGCTTAGGAGGAGGATTAGTTGGAGTAGTTTCATTGTTTTGGTTTATAGTTTATTGCTCTCGTTTGTGGGTACAGATGGCAAATCTGTGCTAACGTTTAGGAGAATATTTAGTGTATATCCAGGATGTAGGGACTATCTCCGACTGTCTAGTTTTACATTCCATCCTTAAACTTTGTTTCTACAGGAAAATCAAATATATTATTAGAGACTGGAATTTTTTCAACTTTTGTTGCTATATAGGATACTTTTCTGTTCTTGAAAATTAATTCAATTTTTAATGGGAGTGCATTAATCCTGGAATAAATAATATCAGTAGAGTTGAATTTGTAATTATTGAAAGAGGCTGGATTTATTTTATATTCATTGGCAAAAGAATATCTTCTTTCCCAAGTATTTCCATTTGAACCTGCTTTAATTACTAATACATCACAGGTATGACCTAAAATTTTATCACCATTTTTAATAATTGTATAATCTATAACTGTTTCATTTAGCTCATCGCTTTTTAATCGGAGTATGGTATCATTTTCACTGAATTTTAAATAGGAGTTGGCTTTTAGGTTATTAAAAACTTCCATTTCTATATAAGCTTTATTATTTACCCATTTGTACTTTCCTTCTTTATAAAAAAACTCTGATGTGGTTCCCATATAATTGTAATCATCCTGAACGTTGTACAAGGAGTCAATTTTGGTAACTAAATGGGTATAAGATATTTTTCCTTCAAACTCTTTTATCTTTTGTGATAAACAGCTATTGGATACTATTAATAGTAAAGAAATGAAAAGGATGGATTGTTTGATTTTCATGTGCTTTGATGTAAAGGATTAATTAGTAATATTATTTGCAATGCTCTTTTTTTAGTTTTAATATTTCATCGCCAAATTGATTAACAAAGCCAAGTTCGATAGATTTTTCTATTTCAATACAAGCTTTATCTAATGCATTTAAGTCAATGTATATTAAAGCTTTATTTCTGTGTGCGAAAGAATTTTCCGGAAATAACTCTAAGGATTTGTTGATTTTAATGAGTGCTTGCTCGTGTTTTTTTAATTTGTATTCAATAAAACCCATATTATTTAGTATCAAGGCTACGGTAATTTTATCGGAGCCTTCAACTCCAATTAATTTTTCAGAAAAATTAACTTCGCCTTTTTCGTTAAGCTTTAAATTCAGTGATAGTTTCAAGGCTTTTTCGTATAATTCCATTGATTTTGAATACAATCCCTTTTGCGAATATCTGTATGCTAAATTATTAATAGCTAAAATTAAGCTGGGATATTTTTTCAGACAATTTTCTAAATAAACTATTGCATCATCATTCTTATTTAGTTTCACAAATGATTTTGCCGCATTTAAATAACAAAAAGATTCTATTGATTCTATTGGACTATTGCTCAATATTGTTTTGTAATCTTCTATTGCTTCTTCATACTTTTTTTTCATAAAAAGAGATTCAGCTCTTGTAAAAAGTAAATAGTTTTTTGTGTCTTTATCTATTTTTTCTAATCCTAAACCCACATTACATTCATAAATTGCATTGTCAAAGTAATTCAATTTGTAATGAAAGAAGCTCATTTTGTTATATACAGCAGCAGATTTGGGGCTCAATATTTGTGCTTTTTCAAAAGCAATTTGACATTCCTGGTATTTTTCTAAATACTCAAATATCTCTGCTTTCTTTAAAAAGTATTCATAGTTTAAAGAATCTTTGTTAATTAAATCAGATACTAAGCTGAGGGATTTTTCAAATTCTTTATTTTTGATATACACATCAATTTTTTCAAATTCTTTGTTACTATTTTGAGAATAATTTACTGTTATGAATAGAGTAAATAAGTAGATGTAAATTTTATTCATTTGATATTTTAATATTATTGCCAATGGTGGGCAGATTTATTTCAGTTAAAGATTTGTAGCTGGAATGATAAAAAAACACTTTTAGGATTAATTTATAATTACTTTTTCTCTTTTCTTTTCTTGCTTTTTTAATGTTGATTTGAAAGTACTTCCTTTCACGCATTCTCTATTAATTTGTTTAATGATTTGTTTGTAATCATTAATTTTATTTAAATCATTGTCCATTGTTGAATATTGAACAGCAAGGCAAATACTATCTTTTTTTATAAAAAAATAGGTGTCAAACGCACGTATTCTTTTACCAAATATAGACTGTATGTTTTCTGATTTATATATTTCATAATTCTCATTTGTGGTATCTATAGAAGCCATAAAATCTTTTTTCATAATGTTAATTCTTTCCTTTTCTTTAAAATGCAAAAGCCCACTAAACCTTTCCTGAACAGTCAAAAAGTTTAAAGAAATCGTATCTTTATATTGTCCTATACTATCATACGATTGAGAGGGATGATAATACTTAACGCCTTGTGATTTCCAAAAAATCCGTTCATTATATTTATGATAATATTTTGGAATGGTAATTTTATCAACAGAAAATTCAGCGTTCTTTTTACAAGATAGAGTAATAAACAACAAGATAAATATTAGAAGTTTAAAGTTTTTCATTTTTGTTTTTCTGCACTTATTTAGTGTACCGAAGATGCGTCTGGTTTGATTTTATCCTCAAGAACCTGTATCACTGACTTTTTTAAATCTTCGTATTTTAAATCTTCATTAAAACCAATTCCATAAGTATGGTGTACATTTCCCTTAGTGGCACATAATACATATTTTTCATAACCATGTTCAACCGCAATTGGAGAAAACTCAGTCTGAATTGTATAATCTACTTCATCTTTATCATTAACAACATAAAAAATGTGTTTTTTGAAAATGTTTTCTGAAGTTTCCTGAAATCTCTCAAAACATTCGATCAGTTTATCATTCCACTTAAACCGGTCATAACAATACATATCTTTTAAATGATCTTTTAAATTTCCTTTTTTATATTCTGCATAAAGTTTGTCTTTATATGGTTTTGCTTTTTCATATTCTTTTTTGTGATAATAAATTTGAATTAATTTGGCATAAGTATGAAAATCGGTTGGAGATAATTTAATTACTTCTAAATATGCAATCTCAGATTTTTCATAATTACCGTTTTTAACTTCTAAAATACCAATATTGAATAATACATTTATGTATTTATCCGAATCTGGAGATGTTTTGGCTTTTGCAGCATAATATGCTTCTAATGCTTTTTGATTATTTTTTAATTTAGCATAAAGCTGAGCCACCATCCTGAATTCTACATCTTCCGCATTTTTTTGTTTCGTTGCATTTATGTATGCATTCAGGGCTAATTCAGTTTTATTTTGTGCATAATAAGTATCTCCTAATCCACTATAAAATCTTGAATCTTCCGGATCTATTTTTATACCATTTTCAAAACTTTTGATTGCTTCATCATATTTTTTTAAATAATATAGAGTTGAACCTAAAATGAAATATGGTCTGGGGTCTTTCGAATTTTTAGCAATTGATAAATTGATAAATTTCAAACAATTATTATCGTCTTCTGACATATAAAACGCATGACCAATTTGATATAATGATTCTGCTGAGTAATCATATTTTTTCGTAGAATAGTCATCAATTATTTTTTTATATTCCTCTTTTTTAGTCAGACTATTTAGTTCAGTAATAAATTTATCCTGAGCAAAAATGGATAAGCTGCATAAGATAAATAGTAAAATTATTGATTTCTTCATCTATGTTGTTGTTTGTGGTAAAATGACGGACAGTCGACAAAATCATATAAGGCCATGTAAAACAGCATCGATATATGATTAAGTTTTTTCAAATATATAATAAAACTTCTTACAAGTAATTGTTAGAAGGATTATTATAATTCTATTACTTCCCCCAACAAATTTCCTTAAATTTATATTCTAAAAATTCAGGAACACATAATGAAACTCTACATCAAAAATATGGTTTGCGGCCGTTGTGAAATGGCAGTGAAATTAGAATTGGAGAAACTCGGAATTCCTGTTTTTTCGATGCAATTAGGCGAAGTGGAATTGGGCAGAGCTTTAGAAGAAAACGAAAAACAAATGCTATCCAAAAATCTAACCGCATTGGGTTTTGAATTGCTGGACGATAAAATAAGCAAGACGATTGAACGTATCAAAAACCTGATTATTGATTTGGTTTATTATCAGAATGAGAAGTTGAAAATTAATTTATCGACTTATTTAGCCGAGGATTTAAAACAGGACTATAGTACGCTGAGCAATCTTTTTTCGGAAACAGAAGGCAGTACTATTGAGCATTATTTCATTGCCCAAAAAATAGAAAGAGCCAAAGAATTATTGATTTACAACGAACTGACTTTAAGCGAAATTGCGTTTCAGCTTAATTATAGCAATGTGTCACATTTGAGTAATCAGTTCAAGAAAGTGACGGGTTTTTCGCCCACTCATTTCAAGAAGCTAAAAGAAGTGAAGCGAAAGCAGATTGACCATCTATAATTATACAACAGTTTTCCAAAATTGTACAACTTCTAAAGCGTATTCTATTCCGATATTTGTGTAGCTATTCTAAAAAACTAACCCAATGGAACACTTATATAACATAACGGGAATGACCTGCAACGGCTGCCGCACCAAAGTGGAGGATGCCCTAAATACTGTTGAAGGCGTGCAGGCGACAGTTGCTTTGAATCCTCCAATGGCAACCATCACGATGGATGAAGACATTTCGGTCTTCAAATTACAGAAAGTATTGTATGCCACAGGATATTATGTGATAACCGAAAGTGAAGTCGTTGCCGCCGCTCCCCAGCAGGACAATGAACCGGAACTTAAATCCTGTTGCGGTACCAAAACAAATATCGATACTGCGAAAGTTGTTTTGCCTAAAAGTGCTGCTGGAAAATACTATTGCCCGATGTTTTGCGAAGGTGATAAAGTCTATGATCACATGGGCGATTGTCCTATTTGTGGAATGGATTTAGTCAAAGCACCTGAATTAATGGTTTATAAGACCGGATATACTTGCCCGATGCATCCTGAAATTATTCAGGATGAGCCGGGAGATTGTTCTATTTGCGGAATGGATTTGGTTCCAATCCTACCTGTTGAGAAGGAAGAAAATAAGTCTTACAAAGACCTATTGCAGAAAATGATAATAGCTTTGGTTTTTACGATTCCGGTTTTTGTCATTTCGATGATGGAAATGGTTCCCAATAATCCGCTACATCAAATTATGGATACCCAAAAATGGAATTGGTTGCAATTTATCCTGACACTTCCTGTAGTTTTTTATGCCGGCTGGATTTTTTTTGAGCGTGCCTGGAAATCCATTGTGAGTTGGAATCTGAATATGTTTACGCTGATCGGAATTGGAACGGGTGTTGCTTTTTTGTTTAGTGTTGCGGGACTTTTATTTCCGGAATATTTTCCTGAGGAATTCAAACATCACGGAACGGTTTCGCTTTATTTTGAAGCTACAGTTGTGATATTGACTCTGGTTTTATTAGGCCAATTGATGGAAGCCAAAGCCCATGGACAAACCAATGCCGCCATCAAAGAATTGTTGAAACTTGCTCCAACACAGGCAACTTTAATTAGAGATGAAAAGGATAAAGTAATCGCTATTCAGGATATCATGAAAGGGGATTTACTGCGTGTAAAACCCGGAGAAAAAATTCCTGTTGATGGAAAAATATATGAAGGAGAAAGTACGATTGACGAATCGATGATTTCGGGAGAACCTATTCCTGTTGATAAAAGTATTGGCGACAATGTGAGTGCAGGAACGATTAACGGTAATAAATCCTTTGTGATGATTGCCGAGAAAGTAGGTTCGGAAACTTTGCTTTCGCAAATTGTTCAAATGGTGAATGAGGCGAGTCGTTCCAGAGCGCCAATTCAAAAATTAGCTGATAAGATTGCCAAATATTTTGTGCCAATTGTAGTTGCTGTTGCTGTGATAACTTTTGTGATATGGGCTAATTTTGGAACTGAACCCGCAATGGTGTATGGTTTTATCAATGCCGTTGCGGTGCTGATTATTGCCTGTCCGTGTGCTTTGGGATTAGCCACGCCAATGTCGGTTATGGTTGGAGTAGGCAAGGGTGCACAATCGGGAGTTTTGATAAAAAATGCTGAAGCTTTGGAAAATATGGACAAAGTTAATGTGTTGATAACCGATAAAACCGGAACAATAACAGAAGGAAAACCAACGGTAGAAAAAGTATTTGCTGCTACTACTAATGCCGATAATTTGTTGCAGAATATTGCTTCTTTGAATCAATACAGTGAACATCCTTTGGCACAGGCTGTAATGGATTATGCGAAAGCTGCAACTATTCCATTAACAGCAGTGCAGGATTTTGAGGCAGTTTTGGGCAAAGGTGTTACCGGAACTGTGAATGGTAAAAAAGTGGCTTTGGGTAATAATAAGTTAATGCAACAAGTAAAGGCTAGTATTTCTGATGATTTGGTTTCAAAAATTACTGCTGAACAGAAACTCGGAAAAACGGTTTCTTATATTGCGGTAGATAGGATTGTAGTTGGTTTTGTTTCTATTTCTGATAAAATAAAACCAAGCAGTGCTGCTGCTATCAAAGAACTGATGCGTCAGGGAATTGAAGTCATTATGCTTACCGGTGACAATGACAATACAGCAAAAGCGGTCGCCGATGAATTGCAATTGACTCATTTTATTGCGAATTGTTTACCAGAAGACAAACTGAACGAAATCAAACGCCTGCAAGCCGAAGGAAAAATTGTAGCTATGGCTGGTGACGGAATCAATGATGCCCCGGCATTGGCACAAGCCAACATCGGAATTGCAATGGGAACAGGAACTGATGTAGCGATTGAGAGTGCTAAAATTACTTTGGTTAAAGGCGATTTACAAGGTATTGTAAAAGCCAAAAACCTAAGTCACGCTGTGATGCGAAACATCAAACAGAATTTGTTTTTTGCTTTTATCTATAATGTTTTGGGAATTTCTGTGGCTACAGGAATGCTGTATCCTTTTTTTGGGATATTGTTGTCCCCAATGATAGCTGCAGTGGCTATGAGTTTTAGTTCAGTTTCAGTAATCGTGAATTCTTTGCGATTGAAGAGTTTTAAAATGTAATTTAATATATAAGTCAATAAGTTTAAAATCTAAATCATTGTCTTTTTAGTTCTTTTAATTCTTTTGTAGTGGGATTGACGAAGATTATTTTGACCAGAAATAATACTGATATTGCCATCCACTTCCAGCATTGCCAGTTTTACATCTGTGAAATGTTCTACTCCGTGTTCGCGCATGGCTTCGTGTAGTTCATCCGAAGAGATATTTAATTTGCTTAGTATGTCGAAATCCAATTTTCCGTCATGGATTAGAATTTCAGGTTTCTGCTGCATAAAAGAATTGAATTTCGGGAATTTGTACATCAATTTCTTTAATCCAAAATTGATAAAGAATAATACCGATGCGGCAGCTAATCCGCCGTAAAGACTGGTATTGCTTCCCACCATGGCGTTTTGAACTGAATTACTGATTAGTAAAATCAAAATTACATCGGCAGTATTGAGCTGGGATAATTCTTTCTTGCCGAAAATCCGTAAAGCGATTAGCATAAACAGATAAACGCAGGCACTTCGAATGATGATATCAAAATAGGGATTCATACTTTTTTATTCAAAGTTAAGATTTTCAATTGATTGAATCTAGAAAAGTATATTATTCCCCCAATTTAAAATGCTTTTCGATAGCGCGAAGCATTTCACCGGCAATATCTTTATTGGTAGCTCTTTCTATTCCTTCCAGTCCCGGAGAAGAGTTTACTTCCAGCAATAATGGACCTTTTGATGAACGAATAATATCCACACCAGCCACTTTCAAATCCATGGCTTTGGCAGCACGGATAGCGATTTTTTTCTCTTCTGGAGTGGGTTTGATAACAGAAGCGATTCCACCCAGATGAATGTTGGCTCTAAATTCTCCTGGCAAAGCTTCCCGTTGAATGGTTGCTACGACTTTACCATCAATGACAAACAAACGAAGATCTTTACCGTTGGCTTCTTTGATGAATTCCTGTACCAAGATATTGGCATTTAAACTCTTGAACGCATTGATAACACTTTCTGCAGCTTTTTTGGTTTCGGCAAGAACAACTCCTTTTCCCTGAGTTCCTTCCAGTAATTTTACGATTAGGGGAGAACCACCAACCATTTTTATTAAATCATCGGTGTCCAAAGGGGAGTTGGCAAAACCAGTCGTTGGAATTTCGATACCGCTTTGCAAGAGCAATTGTAGTGAAAATAATTTGTCGCGGGATTGTGTAATGGCTGTGGATGAATTCAAACAGAAGACATTCATCGCTTCAAACTGCCTTGTTAAAGTGCAGCCGTAAAAGGTAATACTTGGACGAATTCTGGGGATGATGGCATCAAATTGATTTAGGATTAATCCGCCACGGTAATGAATAGCAGGTGTTTTGGCGTCCAGCTTCATATAGCATTCCTTGATGTTCAAAAAGTGCATTTCGTGACCGCGCATTTCACCGGCTTCCATGATTCGCTTGTTGCTGTATAATTCAGGATTGCTTGCCAAAAGTCCGATGCGTAAACCGGAACTTACTTTCTCGGCATTTTTATAAACTTCTTTTAAATTATCAGTGGTAGGCTGTCCCAAAAGATATTGCTGTTCCGGATCGACCATTACTCTCCCACTCATGGCTTCACGCCCCAACAACATACGAAATCCCATAGAATCCCGATTAGTCAAAGTCATTTCAATAAGCCATTTGGAATTGCCAATTTCCAGATTGGTTTGAATCACATAACGCTCTTCGCGAAAACCGCTCGAACTTTTTACCACCCTTTTGTCAACCAAAGGCGCTTCACAATGAATAACTGTTTTTACATTATTCTGGATGGGATTAATATCAAATTTAACCCAGTTTTGTCCCTCTTTTTTAAACGGAGCAATATTGATGGCGTGCAAAGCTGAGGTTTTTGCACCTGAATCAACACGTGCCTTAATGGTTGGAATTCCTAATTCAGGAAATGAACACCATTCTTCGCTGCCCAATATAATTTTGTTTTGTAACATAAATGAGTTTATTAATTAATCCACTGTAAATGTATATTGATTAAAGAACTTTGGGTGTTAATTTACGGTTAAGATTAAGTAATAGGCAATACAAAAAAATAAAGGAAATAGGGGTATTACGATACTAATTCCAATTTTGGTTTCATCAAGTAAAGCGTATTTTGATCGCTATATCCAAAGAAAAACGTATCTAAAATTTCCTGAAAAATAGGATGAGCATTTTCAGTCTGACTGAAAAGAGTCATACAAGAAAGTAATTTTCTGGCATTTAAATCTCCTAGAATTCCTTCAGCTGATTTTCTCTTATAAACTAATAATAGCTCAGAGATTTCTATTAAATGTTTAGCAAGAATCGGATGTTTCATAAATTCATTGGCTTCATTAATATCGCTGATTCCATAATACTCAGATAAAAAGCTTTTACCCAAACCTCTTAATTGCGGAAAAATAAACCACATCCATTGTGATTCTTTTTTTCCGTTTTTTATTTCAGAAATTGCAGTAAGGTATAATTTATTTTGTGCGTCTAAAAAGCGTGTTAAATCAGTATTTGAATAAGACATCTTGAAATCGATTAAATTTTAGTTATTAATTTTATAAACCGGTAAAGCAGTTTTACTGATTCCAAAATTAGATGTCTTGTAAGAGTTTTTTGTTATATAATTATAAGATATGATTACAGAATATTACAGTTTAAATAATATATTCGAAATAATGATATCAACAAAAAAGCGATTGAGAATTCATCAATCGCTTTTATTTTAATTTAAAGTTTCTTTATTTCAAGAAGAAGAAATTTTATTTTTGACCAATAACACCTGATTTTTATTTTTTTATTTTTTCTTTTAATTTTTTCATTTCTTTTTCTGAAAATTCTAATTCTTTAGCAATTTTAAAAACAGTTTTATTATTCACATTTTCAAGTGCGGAATAATATATATAATCATTAAAACTACTTAATTCAGCCATTGGATTATTGACATTACTTTTCTGCTCTTGATCTAAAAGTGGTTTAACTACTTTTAAAATTTCTTTTGTTCCTCGTTCTTCATTAAATTTAATTATTTGTTCAGGAATATTTGGTGGAATTAATGTACTTGGCATATTTGGTAACATTGACAAATATTCTGTAAGTATTTCCCAAGAAGTTTCATCTTTAATTGTTGACATTATTTCTGATAAATAGGTAATGGTGCAAGTGGAAATATTTGTTTTAATTAATTTATGAGTTTTTTCTAAAGAATTTTTTCCAATTTGAATTAGAATTTTTGTAGCATCATCTTCTAATTCATTTCCGTGGTTTGCATGCAGTTTTAATATTACCAAACAAATATCAATTACATAATTTTCATTCTCTGTTTTTTGAATAAGTTTTAATTTGTTTATTTTATCTTTGTAATTATTTTTTTCTGATCCAAAAAATAAAATTAAGTTGTAGTTTTTGTCATTATATTCTAAATCAGAGAAATATGGAATGTTACGATAAAAAAATGCTTTTTGATTGAATTCATTTTGTTTTATTTTGTCACCTTTTAGTTCATACAAACTAGCTAGTTTATTATAAAGCTGCCCTTCTTTTGGGTTTATCTCAATAAGATTTAATAAATGCTTTTCTGCTTCGTCGTATTTTTTGGTTTTAATATAGTTATCAGCGATATTAAATATTGAATTTTCTCTGTATTCGTCTATTTTAGAGAGTTTTTCAAAAATTTCATTTGATTTATCAAAATCAGAGTTCATTTGCTTTATTTTAGCAACAATATAAAGTTCTTCATTTCGGTTTTCATATGTAGTCGTTAAATATTCTAAATCAAGTAATGCAGATTTCAAATTTTCATCTTTGAATTGTTGTTCATCATATTTCAGTCTTTTGTCCTGAGATAAATAAATAGTATTTCCGTCAATGTTTCTTTGTCCGATTCCAATTTCAAATAATTCTAAACTCATTTCAGATTTTTTCTTAATTAAATCAGGAACACTTCCGAAAATTTCAATTCCATTTTCAATTATATTTACACCTTCAATTAATTGTCCGTTTCTGAATAAACAATACCCATAATTTTGATAAATTTCGGGACAACCTTTATTTTCTTCAAATACTTTTTTTGCAAGTTCAACTGCTTTTTCACTATTGTTTTGTTCTAAAAATTGAACTGAATTATTCAATTCCTTTAAAATATTATCTGTACATTTTGGATAATCTTTTTCCAAGTTTTTATAATCAAAAATTTTTCTTGTGAAAGTTTGAGAAAAAGTGATAAATGGAATAAATATCAAAATTACCAGAACTGTTTTTCTTTTCATCTTATTAGTTTCTTATTGTTTTTTTGTAAAATTTAAATTAAACTTACATATCTTCAAAATTGAATAGGTAAATTTAAAGCTATTCTTTGTTAGCATTGTTAGTATCAAACTTACAAAACCATTTTTACTATTTCAGTATTTTTTTTTAAACTTTAATTGTATTTATAAATAAATAAAGCGATTGAGAATAGAATAATCCATTCATCAATCGCTTTGTTTTTTAATTTAATTTTTCTTTATTTCAAGAAGGAAGAAATCTAATTTGTAGGTTTCTCTTCTTTTTTAACACTTACAGTCAACTCTTGTGCTGTTTCGTCTAAGTCCATATAAATCTCGTCTCCCACTAATATTTTCGAAGTAATGATTTCTTCGGCAAGAGCGTCTTCAACATATTTCTGAATGGCTCTTTTTAGCGGTCTTGCACCAAATTGTCTGTCAAAACCTTTGTCAGCAATAAATGCTTTTGCTTTGTCAGAAAGGTTTAGGTTGTAACCTAAATCTTTGATACGAGCGTAAAGTTTTTTCAATTCGATTTCGATAATCAAATTGATGTCTTCTTTTTCTAATGCGTTGAATACAATCACATCATCAATTCTGTTTAGGAATTCAGGAGCGAATGTTTTCTTCAAAGCATTTTCGATGATACCTTTCGAATTGTCATCAGCCTGAGCTACTTTGGCAGCGGTTCCAAAACCAACACCCTGACCAAAATCCTTCAATTGACGTGCACCAACATTAGAAGTCATAATGATAATGGTATTTTTGAAATCGATTTTACGACCTAAACTATCTGTTAAGAAACCATCGTCCAATACCTGAAGCATCATATTAAATACATCCGGATGTGCTTTTTCAATCTCATCCAAAAGCACTACACAATACGGTTTGCGACGTACTTTTTCAGTCAATTGACCCCCTTCTTCGTATCCAACGTATCCCGGAGGCGCTCCAACTAATCTTGAAATAGCAAATTTTTCCATGTACTCACTCATGTCAATGCGGATCAAAGCATCTTCAGAATCGAATAATTCTTTTGCTAAAACTTTAGCTAATTGGGTTTTACCAACACCGGTCTGACCTAAGAAAATAAACGAACCAATTGGTCGGTTTGGATCTTTCAGTCCGGCACGATTTCTTTGGATAGAACGGGCAATTTTAAGTACCGCTTCTTTTTGTCCGATAACCTTATTTTCGATAAGCTCAGGTAATTTAGCCAGTTTATTGCTTTCTGTTTGCGCAATACGATTTACCGGAATTCCAGTCATCATAGAAACTACATCGGCAACATTGTCTTCGGTAACCTGAATTCTGTTATTTTTAGAATCTTCATCCCATTGTTCCTGAGCGATAGCCAAATCTTTTTCGATTCGTTTTTCGTCATCACGAAGTTTGGCCGCTTCTTCATATTTCTGTTTTTTGACAACAGAATTTTTCAGTTCGCGTACGTCTTCCAATTGTTTTTCGAGTTCCAAAATTTGCTTCGGAACATCAATATTTACAATGTGAACACGAGAACCTGCTTCGTCCAAAGCATCAATAGCTTTGTCCGGCAAGAAACGCTCAGACATATATCGGTCAGTCAATTTAACACAGGCTTCAATAGCTTCTGGTGTATAAGTTACATTGTGGTGATCTTCGTATTTGTCTTTGATGTTATTCAAAATCGTAATCGTTTCTTCAACAGAAGTTGGTTCTACAATTACTTTTTGAAAACGTCTTTCTAAAGCGCCGTCTTTTTCAATATACTGTCTGTACTCATCAAGAGTAGTTGCACCAATACATTGGATTTCTCCTCTTGCCAAAGCCGGTTTGAACATATTGGATGCGTCAAGTGAACCAGTAGCTCCACCAGCACCAACTATAGTATGAATTTCGTCAATGAAAAGAATGATATCGTCATTTTTTTCCAATTCGTTCATCACTGCTTTCATTCTTTCTTCAAACTGTCCACGGTATTTTGTTCCCGCAACAAGGCTTGCCAAATCAAGTGTTACCACACGTTTATTGAATAATATACGGGATACTTTCTTTTGAATAATACGCAAAGCTAGTCCTTCGGCAATTGCTGATTTTCCCACTCCAGGTTCTCCTATAAGAAGTGGGTTGTTCTTTTTACGACGGCTTAAAATCTGTGAAACACGCTCAATTTCTTTTTCGCGTCCTACTACAGGATCTAGTTTTCCTTCCTCAGCCATTTCTGTTAAATCTCTCCCAAAATTATCTAAAACCGGAGTCTTGGATTTCTTGTTAGATTTATTGGCAGGGTTATTAAAAGTACCTTCTTTTAAACTGTCATCTTGTCCTGAATCTTCATTATAAGATTCGTTTTTTGGCAAGTTATCCATGAAATCTTCTTCGCTTGGTGTCATATTTAAATATTGTTCTTTAGCTATGTCGTAATCGATTTTCATCTTATTCAATAGCTTGGTTGTTGGATCGTTTTCGTTTCTCAAAATGCACAATAACAAATGTGCGGTACTGATCGAGGTGCTGTGGAATACTTTTGCCTCCAAAAAAGTAGTTTTTAATGCCCTCTCAGCTTGTCGTGTAAGATGTAAATTCTTCTTTTCGTTATTAACTTCTACAATAGGACTGGCTGGACTCAGGATTTCTACCTTTCTCCGTAGATGGTCTAAGTCTATTGACAGGTTATTCAATATGTTTATTGCTTTACCATTACCATCTCTCAGGATACCCAGTATTAAATGCTCGGTCCCAATGAAGTCATGCCCCAGTCGCAAAGCTTCTTCCTTGCTGTAGGTAATAACATCCTTTACTCTTGGTGAAAAATTATCATCCATAATTAAGTGTATTGTATCGTAAATTTAGTGAATTAGTAACTTAAAAGCAAAAATCATTCCTTTCAATAACTTCTGTCAGCTAATTGACAAAAAAAGAATGAAAAAAACGTTAAAATTCACTTAATTTATTAACCAAAAAATAACTGAAATTTGTTAATAAATCATTGAAATTAGAATGGTAAAAAGGCTATGAAAAAATCAAAAAGGTGTATATTAGCACGTTTTGAAATTAAAATAAATTTATTAAATATATCAACTTATGTCTGAAGGAGAAAAGTTAATTCCTATTAACATCGAAGATGAAATGAAATCAGCTTACATCGATTATTCGATGTCGGTAATTGTATCCAGAGCGCTTCCTGATGTTAGAGATGGCTTGAAACCAGTACATCGAAGAGTACTTTACGGGATGTATGATTTGGGAGTTAATTCAAGATCTGCCCACAAAAAATCGGCGAGAATAGTCGGAGAAGTTTTAGGAAAGTATCACCCTCACGGAGATACCTCTGTTTATGATGCCATGGTTCGTATGGCTCAGGAATGGAGTATGCGTTATTTATTAGTGGACGGACAAGGTAACTTTGGTTCTGTCGATGGAGATAGTCCGGCAGCCATGCGTTATACTGAGGCCAGAATGAAAAAGATTTCGGAAGAAATCATGGCTGATATTGAAAAAGAAACAGTTGATTTCCAATTGAACTTTGACGATACTTTATATGAGCCAAAAGTAATGCCAACCAGAGTCCCTACTTTATTAATTAATGGAGCAACGGGAATTGCAGTAGGTATGGCGACCAATATGCCACCTCATAATTTAACTGAAGTTATCAATGGTACCTTGGCGTATCTTGATAATAATGATATAGAAATAGATGAATTAATGAACCATATCAAAGCACCGGATTTTCCAACCGGTGGTGTGATTTATGGTTATGAAGGTGTTCGTGAAGCTTTCAAAACGGGTAGAGGACGTATTGTGATGCGTGCTAAAGTTGGTTTTGAAGAAGTAGACGGAAGAGAATCTATCATCGTTACTGAAATTCCATATCAGGTAAATAAAGCTGATATGATCAAGCGTACAGCTGATTTGGTTAATGATAAAAAAATTGAAGGTATTGCCAATATTCGTGACGAATCGGATAGAAATGGTATGCGTATCGTTTACATCTTAAAACGTGATGCAACACCTAATGTGGTTTTGAATACCTTATATAAATACACGCAATTACAATCTTCATTCAGTGTTAATAACATTGCATTGGTAAAAGGACGCCCACAAATGTTGAATCTGAAAGATATGATTCATTATTTTATTGAGCACCGTCACGATGTTGTAGTTCGCAGAACGCAATTCGAATTACGCAAAGCGGAAGAAAGAGCGCATATCTTAGAAGGATTGATTATAGCTTCTGACAATATTGATGAGGTAATTGCATTAATCAGAAGTTCTAAAAATACGGAAGAAGCCCGTGATAAATTAATTGAAAGATTTAAATTGTCAGATATTCAGGCTCGTGCTATTGTTGAAATGCGTTTGCGCCAATTAACGGGTCTGGAACAAGACAAGTTAAGAGCTGAGTACGAAGAATTGATGAAATTAATCGAACATTTGAAAGCGTTATTAGCGGATGTAAACTTAAGAACGGCTTTAATCAAAGAAGAACTTGAAGAAATTCGTGAGAAATACGGAGATGAGCGTCGTTCGCAAATTGAATATTCTGGTGGAGATGTAAGTATCGAAGATTTGATTGCTGATGAAAATGTAGTTATTACGATTTCACATGCAGGTTATATCAAACGTACTAACTTATCAGAATACAAAACTCAGAATAGAGGAGGAGTTGGACAAAAAAGTGCAGGAACAAGAGATCAGGATTTCTTAGAACATATGTATGTTGCAACAAATCATCAATACATGATGTTCTTTACCCAAAAAGGAAAATGTTTCTGGATGCGTGTTTACGAAATTCCGGAAGGAAGCAAAACAGCTAAAGGCAGAGCAATTCAAAACCTTGTAAATATTGAAAGCGACGATAAAGTAAAAGCATTTATCTGTACGCAGGATTTAAAAGACAAAGATTATATCAACAGTCACAACCTTGTGATGGTAACCAAAAAAGGTCAGGTTAAGAAAACATCTCTGGAGAAATATTCTAAACCAAGGGTAAATGGAGTTGCTGCTATTACTATTAAGGATGGTGATGAATTGTTAGAAGCAAAATTGACAAATGGTGAAAGCCAAATCATTTTAGCTGTGAAATCAGGTAAATTAGTTCGTTTTGAAGAAACCAAAACCCGTCCGATGGGAAGAACAGCTTCCGGAGTTCGTGGAATTACATTGAAAGATGATACAGATGAAGTTATTGGTATGGTTACTGTAAATGACATGAGCAGTGAAATTCTTGTAGTTGCTGAAAACGGATACGGAAAACGTTCTAGTCTGGACGAATACAGAATCACAAACCGTGGAGGTAAAGGAGTGAAAACTTTGAATATTACCGAGAAAACAGGAAAACTGATTTCTATTAATGCGGTTACGGATGCAGATGACTTGATGATTATCAACAAATCTGGTTTGACAATTAGAATGGCTGTCGAAGACTTAAGGGTTATGGGACGTGCTACTCAGGGAGTTAAATTAATCAACATCAAAGGAAATGACTCTATTGCTGCAGTAACTAAAGTAATGAAAGACGATGTGGCAGAAGTTGTTGTTGATGAAGATGGAAATGTTATCGAAACGGAAGTTATCGAGAGAGTAAAACCAGTCTTGGAAGTACTTGAGGATGATGGTACAGCTGATGATGACGATGATGAGGATTCTGAAGAAGAATTAGACGAAGAAGACTCAGAAGACGAGGATGATACTGATGATGAAGCATAAGCCCTAAATTATAATATAAATAAATAAAAAATTAAGAATACTATGAAAAGTAAATATGTAATACTAGCGTCAGCATTATTGATATCAGTAGCTACTTTTGCTCAAAAAGATCAAATTAAAGCTGCTGAAAAAGCTCTAAAAGGAGGTAGTTCCCAAGAAGCTATAAGTATTTTGCAAGGAGCGGAATCGCTAATTGCTACTGCAGGTGATAGTGAAAAGGCTCAATATTATTTTGTAAAAGGAAATGCTTTTTTAGATTTGGCTAATAAAAAAGTAGAAGAAGGTAAAAATCTTTCTTTCGCTGCCAAAGCTTATCAGGATTTATTAACTGTTGAAAAAGCTTCTGGAAAAAGTAAATATTCTGCTCAGGCAACTACTGCCATTATTGATATTAAATATAAATTAGTTAATAGTGCTATTGCGGATGCTAATGCAGATAATCATGTTATAGGTGGTGCCAAATTGTATGATGCTTATTTATTGGATAAAAAAGATACTATAAATTTGTATTATGCTGCTTCTTCTTACGTGAGTGGAAAGGATTATGCTACTGCTCTTAAAATGTATGAAGAACTAAAAGCTATCAATTATTCTGGTAAAGGAAATAATTATTTGGCAGTAAGTAAAATATCTGGAAAAGAAGATTTGTTTAACTCGGCAAAGGAAAGAGATCAAGCCGTAAGAATTGGAAGCCATGATAAACCAAAGACAGAAGCTATCCCTTCAAAAAGAGGAGAGATTTATAAAAATATTGCACTTATTTTAGTTCAGGATGGAAAAACTGAGGAGGCTAAGAAAGCAATTGCTGATGCAAGAAAAGCGAATCCTGAAGATTCATCATTGCTTTTATCTGAAGCTGATTTATACTTGCAAACGAAAGATTACGATACCTATAAAAAATTAATCGATGAAGTATTGCAGAAAAATCCTAATGACGCTACTTTAATTTTTAATTTGGGAGTAATTAGTGCCAATGCAAAAAATTATGCTGAAGCCGAAAAGTATTATAAAAGAGCAATAGAAATAGATTCTAAATATATTAACGCTTATATTAATTTATCAGCATTAAAATTAGATGAGCAGAAGATTATCGTTGATGATATGAATAAATTAGGAAATTCAGCCAGCGACATGAAACGTTATGATGTTCTGAAAAGCAAAAGAGATAATTTAATAAAAAGTATAATTCCTTATTTGGAAAAAGCTCATGAACTTAGCCCGACAGATATTGATATTGCTAAAACACTTGTGGGTGTTTACAGTGCTTTAGAGATGATGCCGGAATCAAAAGCTTTAAAAGCTAAAATTAAAGAACTGGAAGCTAAAAAATAATTAAAAATTAAAATCCCGATTGTGAAATCGGGATTTTTTTATATGATTTTTTTGATAACCCGAAGTTTGTGCGTGTGTCTGTTGATTTCTGAATTATAAATTCCTAAGTGATCCAGACGGTCAATTCTAACTTTGCCACTTGCATGGATAATATAGTTATCATCCATAATAATACCTACGTGAGTAATATTTCCTTCATCATTATCGAAAAAAGCCAAATCTCCTGGCTCACTTTCTTCAATGAAACTCAAAGCTTCTCCTTGTGTTGCTTGTTGCGAAGCGTCTCTTAGCAATTGATAGCCATTTAGTTTGTAAACCATTTGTGTGAATCCGGAGCAATCTAGTCCAAAAGGGGTTTTTCCTCCCCAGAGATAGGGTGCATTCAAATACATGAAAGCTGTATTTAATATCTGATTTTTGGTTTTTATACCACTGATTTTTGTTCCTTCAAAGTTAAAATTTGAAGTGTTAATATCTCCATGATTTAAAAATGACAAAGAAGCTCCTAACGGAATTGGTAGTAATGTATTATTTGGTCCTATTATATATTCCAGTAAATCTGCGTTCAAAACAATAGCGTCTTCCGATAATTGTTTGTATTCAGATTCAGATATAATCTGGTATTGTTTTGAATCAACCCATCCTTCATAATGATCGTATTGTAATTTTATTTTTGACCATTGATTGAATTGTTCCAGAATTTCAAAATGCTCTCCAAACAATACTTGGGAAACTATTTCACTTCTGTCGCTGGCTTCGGCTCGAAGAGGGATTATGGCTAAATTACAAATTCCAAACATTTAAGTCAATTTATGAGTTGAGAGTTATGAGTTATAAGATTAAAAATTAATAACACATAATTATAATTATTTAATATTTTTCAATAACAATTGCTGATGCACCACCGCCACCATTGCAAATAGCAGCTGCACCGATCTTTCCGTTATTCTGTTCCAATACATTTAATAAGGTGACAATAATTCGCGCTCCTGAACATCCTAATGGATGTCCCAAAGAAACTGCTCCACCATTTACATTTACTTTGGAATCATTTAGTCCAAGGATTTTAATATTAGCTAAACCAACTACAGCAAAAGCTTCATTGAATTCAAAATAATCAACATCGTTTATTGTTAATCCGGCTCTTTCTAGTGCTTTCGGAATCGCTTTTGATGGAGAAGTAGTAAACCATTTTGGTTCCTGGGCTGCATCAGCATAACTTCTAATATGTGCCAAAGGTTTTAATCCCAATGATAATGCTTTTTCTTCACTCATTAATACTAATGCTGCAGCACCATCATTTATTGTCGAAGCATTCGCAGCAGTCACTGTTCCATCTTTTGTAAAAACAGCATTTAAAGAAGGAATTTTATCCAGAATTACATTAGTATATTCCTCGTCTTCAGAAACTGTTATTGGATCTCCTTTTCTTTGCGGAACACTAACGGGAACTATTTCATTATCAAATTTTCCTGCTTCCCAAGCTTTTGCTGAACGCATATACGATTGAATTGCAAAATTATCCTGCTCTTCACGACTAAAGTTATATTCTGTTGCACATAAGTCTGCACAAACACCCATAGCGTTATTATCGTAAGCATCTGTAAGTCCATCTTTCTGCATTCCATCAATCATTGTTGCCGGACCAAATTTATTACCATTCCTCAAATTTATATAGTGTGGAATCAAACTCATGTTTTCCATTCCGCCAGCAACTACAATTTCGGCATCACCACATTGTATGGCTTGAGCTGCGTGCATTACAGATTTCATTCCTGAAGCACAAACTTTATTAACAGTAGTACAAATGACAGAATTAGGTAAACCGGCATATATAGCAGCTTGTCTTGCTGGTGCCTGACCTATTCCAGCCTGAATCACATTGCCCATATATACTTCATCAACCAAATTGACATCCAGTTGTATTTTATCTAACGCTCCTTTTATGGCTACTGCTCCTAATTTTGGTGCAGAAAGAGTAGATAGTCCTCCCATAAAACTTCCTATAGGAGTTCTAGCAGCGGAAACTATGACAACTTTTTTAAACATGGGGTTGTTAGGTATCTTGTTTATCATGCGAATTTAATCATTTAGTGTAAATTTTTTATACTATTGGTATAATAAAATTGATATTATTAGTCCTTGATAGCCGAAAACTTTAAAGGAATATTATTCAAAGAAAAGAGAATTTGTTTCTGTAGTAGAAGCTATACATTTGATTGTTAATGTTTTTGAATAAGAAGTAAAAAAACATTAAAAAAAAGGGTCTAATAATTTGTGAAATATATAATAGAAGCCTACATTTGCAACCGCTTAAAAGGAATACTAGAGTTCATACTTTATAATTGGAGAGTTGCCTGAGTGGCCGAAAGGACTTGTTTGCTAAACAAGCGTATGGGGAACTGTACCAAGGGTTCGAATCCCTTACTCTCCGCTTTTTTTGCACTCGGGGTGTAGCGTAGCTCGGTTATCGCGCCTGCTTTGGGAGCAGGAGGCCGCAGGTTCGAATCCTGCCACCCCGACTAATTTTTTTACATGAGCAATGGAGGCATAGCTCAGCTGGATAGAGCACCTGCCTTCTAAGCAGGCGGTCGAAGGTTCGAATCCTTCTGCCTTCACATAAAAAACCACTCAATTGAGTGGTTTTTTTGTTTTTAATCTGTTTTTTGTATTCTTTTAAATATACTTTTTCTAACCGTATTTATATACTTTTAAAACCTTATTATTAATTATCTTTTTTCTTAATAATCCGTCCTCTGGGTGAATTGCTT
This sequence comes from Bacteroidota bacterium, assembly GCA_040387175.1. Taxonomy (GTDB): domain Bacteria; phylum Bacteroidota; class Bacteroidia; order Flavobacteriales; family Flavobacteriaceae; genus Flavobacterium. Next base: position 49,602 of record JAZKED010000020.1, read on the forward strand.
TCATAAAGTACCATTTCGGAATGCAGGAACTCTGCAGCATCTGCTGAATCTTTCACTTTGACTGCACTCCGCTCTAACATTTCGGTTTCAAATTCAGTTAATACACTTTTCCTTATTCCAATTTTTCTCCATTGAGATAAAGGTCTGCATCCTCTTGATATTTCGCGAGCCAACGATAGAGCATCCAGTAGTGCTTGATTTGCTCCCTGTCCTTTGAATGGGCTCATTGGGTGCGCTGCATCTCCGATTAGGGTTACTGCGTTTTCTTTAGCTAACAATTCTGATTGAAGTAATTCGCGGTCATATACAGGGTAACCAGAAACCTGAGCTTCTTGGGTCGCTAATAAAATCTGAGGAATGGGATTGTGCCACTGAGTTCTGCGACAAGCTTCTTCCTTTAGTGCCTGAGGTCCTTGAGCACTTAAAGTTTTAGCCTCTGTTTCAGACATTGGAAAACTCAATTGCCACATAACCGAATCTGATGTGTAAGGCATGATATAGATTCGCTCATTGCCATTGGCGGTTTGAAATACAGTGGCCGAATCCAGCAATGAACTATTAAGATCTTCAATAGCACTCAATGGGCAAATGCCCAATATTACAATACAGCCCAAGTAACGTAAAGGAGTATTATCCTCACCAATAAGCAGTCTTCGTACCGAACTGCGAATACCATCGGCTCCAACGACAAGATCTGCCTTGGCGATTTTAATCTTATCCTCGACTTGAAAATGGAGTTCAATACCTTCATCTCCAGATTGTTTAAAATCTATTAACTGATGTCCCCACTGTACTGAATCATTTCCGCCGAGTTGTTCCAATAGCGCTAATCGCAAAGATTGTCTTGCGATGTGTATATTGGAACGTTTAGTAGAAGTTTTTATATCTGATTGAATCCACTTTCTGACTCCCCATTCGCCAATTACTTTTCCATCTGTAGTGTGAACGATATGTCTTGTTGAAATGACTCCTTCATCTAATGAGAGAATTCCAAATCCATCGATTGCTTTACTGGCTTGTTGTAAAGTGAGTCCGTAGCCCTGAGAGCGTGTATCAAAGTTAGTATCGCGCTCATAAAGAGTAAAAGGAATTCCGCGGTGCAAACAGGCTACAGCCAAAGCGACGCCTCCTATACCGCCACCAACAATAGCAACATGAGGATAATTTTCTGTATCAGGAATAGGAGAATTAGCAGATGGAACCAATCCGGATCCTGAACAGTTTAAGCAAATATGTTGATGTCCAACAGGAGCTACAGGAGCTATTCCTTCGCCATTCGTTTTTTCGAATTGTTTCAATGCTGCTTGGTAGCGAAGTTTCGCTTTGTTAGTGAGTCCTCGACTTTTTTTGCCGCGTCCCTGGCATTGAGGACAAATAGTCCAGTTTGGGGTTGAATTTTCCACCTTTTTAATTCCTTATTAGACTTATCTCTATGATAAAAAGCAACTTACGGAAACAAGAGTTTTTAGTCAGGCGAAAATACGATTAAAAAAGCCTAAACTTTCGGTTAATACTAATTTTCAAATACAAAACCAACTTTCCATTAAGTCAAATGCCCAAATCCGTTGTAGTGGCAGGTTTTTTTATTCGTTACTAAATATCTTCCAATTCAATTTAATTTCTGAAAGTTTTTCATACTTAATAATTTTCTGCATTATAGACTTTTTATGTTCTGCGCCAATTAAAAACACAGCTTCAATATATTGATTTTCATTGCTGTATTTATAAATATTATCAAGCATCACTTTTTCACGGTTATCATTTTGCTTCTTGTGAGTACTATAAGCAGTAAGTAGCCTATGCTTGTGTATTTCAGACTCCATTATTTTCCTTTCTAAAAGTTCCTTTTTCTCTATAAGTTGTAAAAATTTATTGCTATTTATAAAGTGGAACCCTTCTTTTGCAATCAATGCTTCTTTCTTATTATCTACGTTTTTATATTCTTCGTATTTAAAAAAGGTATTAAATAAAAAGTAAACTTCTTCTTTTTGTTCAGCTAAATCTTGACTTATATCGATATCGACAGAAACAATTTTAACGTTATGGTTTTGTCTGTATTTTTTGATACATTTTACTTCAAGAGGTAAATTGGGCATCGGTCGCTTATTCAAAATATTATTTTCATAAGCTATGTCGAAAGATTCGCTATAAAACAAATCAGCAAAATGACTTGGTAATTCATCAAAAATTACATTAGGTTTTATGTCTTCTAGTATTTTATATAATTCACTCGGATTGCACCGACCATTTTCAGAGTGTATTGTTCCAATAAGCGTAATGTTAAACATATACGAATCTTTAATTATTTATAAACTTATGGTTAAACAACTTTGTTTTTTTGGTGTAATTTGTTCGCAAACTTGCCACTAACGTTCCGCGGCTTTGCGCAGTGGCGGCAACTTACCGCTTTGTTGTAAAGATATGTAAATTTCCGGCTGAGTATTTTCCGGCTAAGGAAAATAAAACCAGCCATTGCGCAAAACCACTGTTAGCTTCTGGGCTTTTAGAATCTATTTGAATCGTAGAAATGTATATTATGTGAACCAACTTCAAATATTGGTGATTTGTCGTCGGTTAAGATAGCCAATTCTTCATATTGTTTTTTTAACCATGCATACTTTTGGTAAGTTTCTGCACTTTCGAAATGATCATCCAATCCGTCAATGATAGTTTTTTTAATCTTTTTTAACTGCGCTTTTAGATTTCGGTTGCTTAGATGTGAAGAATTTTGCAATACTTGATAATAAATCATTTGATGAAATCCAACACAACCATCATCGAATCTGTTTAAATATTGATGATATGGATATCTACGTCTTTTCTCTTCTAAAGGATAATTTAATTTCTCTAATAACTTTTTAGATAATATTATTCTAGGAAACTTGGCTGAGTTAGTTTCTAATTGATAAGCTTCTATTAATGCTGGTCCCATCAGAATTCCATTATTCAAATGTATCATTTTGCCCACTGATATTCCGCCTCGGATTAAAATTCCAGCCTGCATTAATTGAGCACCAATAAAAGATAAGTTTGTTATCAAGGTTGATGTCAATTCATTAATGTTCTGGTCAGTTACTTTTATTGAAACTACAATAGAATCTGAAAAACAGCTACAATTTACCAATCCTTCAATGTCAAACTTTTCTACGCCAATTTTTTGCGCATCTTCTTCAACTTCAATTAATTTTAGATTCCACTTTAAACTATTTTCTCTACGTTTTAAAAACTCTAAAGCTTGATACAGTAAATTGACTTTGCTTAAATTTTGTACAGAGTTTTTTATGATTTCTTTGAAACCTAAAATGTCTACGAATGCAACAATTTGGTTTTCGTAATTTATGTTGGCATTTCCTTGATTCATATTGTTTGTTTGATTACGTGAGAAAGTCTTGCAGCTAACTTGTATATATGCGATACAAACCTTCGTATATACACCCAAAATCGGATAGATTAGCGAAGGTTTGTTTCGCTTTATTGTTTCCCAAATATAATCTTTTTGGCTCTGAATTACCCTTTCGGTCCAAACACCTGTATCAAAACCTGTTTCTCAGCTTCAAGCAGTTTTATTTTTTCCTTTAGGGCTTCAATTTCGTTGGCTTCTGTTGTGTCTATCGGGGCATTGGTAGTATAGTGTTTGGGCAATTGTGCGGCTATGTCCATCAGGAAATTGTGTTCCAGGACTTCTGAGATTTTTAATAATATATCAACCCTTAGGGTTTTTGCCTTACGCTGTTTTAAAATAGAGTGATAACCCATGCCTGTTTTGCGTGCCAGCACACTTTTGTATATGCGTCTGCGATTGTAATATTCTGAGAGCATTTCTCCTACGTGTATATTTACCATAATCCTTGATTTTAAAAATATAAACAATAGTACGAAAATATTTATATAAAAAATACAAATGAGTTGTATAAATAATACAATTGAATTGCATAAAAAGTATAATTGAATGGTACAAAAAGTATAATTAAATGGTATAAAAGTATAATTTAATTGTACAAAAAGTATAATTTAATGGTATAAAAAGTATAATTAAATTGTACAAAAAGTCTAATTAAATGATACAAAAAGTATAATTAAATGGTACAAAGGTATAATTCAACTAAACAAAAAGTATATATCTGTGTTAAACCGTCACCGAAAACAAATTACTTTCGGGTGATTTTCTTTTTTAAATGCAGGTCAAAAGCGCTTTGATATATTTCTTCAACTACATGGCTTTTGGTAATCTGTTTATTGCATCAGCAAAAAGTGCATAAGGTTTCGTAAAAAGACAAATGAATATAGGAATGTGAAAATCCTGAAGCTAATCTCTTTTCATTATACTAAAATTTTAGATACAAATATTTAAAACATCCAGTATAAATAGTATGATAATTATCATAAAGAATTGAAATAGGGTACATTATATATAACATAATTTAAAGCTTATATGTACTAATCTACGTATAGAACTCAATACGTATAAGTAAACTACAACGTTTTCAGAAAAATAATTTAAAAAATACGTATAAGTATAAGTATTAATACTTATATTTGCTTCGTTATACTTAATTAATGCGAAAATGATAAAAGTAATAGTAGTCGGAAACGGCATGGTAGGTTATAAGTTTTGTGAAAAATTCATAACTAAAAAGGGAAGTGAAAATTATCAAATTACGGTATTTGGAGAAGAGCCAAGACGTGCCTATGATAGAGTACATTTGAGTGAGTATTTTGCGGGTAAGAGCGCAGATGACTTGTCTATGTCTACTGCAAATTGGTACGAAGAAAATAACATTATTCTGAATACTTCGGAGTTAATTACGGATATTAATAGAGAACAAAAAACGATACATACGCACTTAGAAAAAACGCATGAGTATGATTACTTAGTTTTGGCTACAGGTTCAGGTGCATTTGTACCGCCTATAGAGGGTGTAGATAAAGACGGAGTTTTTGTGTACAGAACCATTGAGGATTTGGACGCCATTATGTCTTATGCTAAAAAAATAAAACAAAAAGGAGCTACTGAAGCTGCTGTACTTGGAGGAGGTTTATTAGGTCTTGAGGCTGCTAAAGCAGTACGTGATTTGGGATTAAATGCTCATGTAGTAGAATTTGCACCTCGATTGATGCCAAGACAATTGGATAAAGGAGCCAGTGATATGCTGCAATCAAAAATTGAGGAACTGGGTATCGGTATTCATCTGGGTAAATCTACTCAGTATATTGATGGTGAAGATGCTATTACAGGGATGATGTTTGATGAAAATGAATTGCTGAAAGTAGATATGCTGGTTATTTCTGCAGGTATTAAACCTCGTGATGAACTAGGAAGAGTTTCAGGATTGGAAGTAGGTGTTCGTGGAGGAATTGTGGTAGATAACAAAATGCAAACTTCAGATCCGAACATTTTTGCTATTGGTGAAGTAGCGCTTTACAACCATATGATTTATGGTTTAGTTGCTCCGGGATATGAAATGGCTGATGTGGCAGCTGAGCAGATTATTGGTAATGAAAAATTGATGAGAGAAACTATCGATATGTCAACGCAATTGAAATTGATTGGTGTAGAGGTAGCGAGTTTTGGAGATCCATTTATCGAAAATGATGATGTTACTGCTATTGTTTATGAAAACAAATTCAGTGGAATATACAAAAGAATCAATGTTACTAAAGACGGAAAAACACTTTTGGGTGGAATTCTAGTTGGAGATTCAAGTGATTACAACAACTTATTCCAAATTTATAGCAACGCCATGAAATTGCCTGCTAACCCGGAAGATTTAATCTTGGGTTCAAGAGGTGGGGAAGGTTCTACTATGGGAAGTGCAATGGACTTACCGGATACTGCTGTAATTTGTTCTTGTGAAAATGTAACCAAAGGAGCAATTTGCTGTTCTATCATCGACGGAAGTTGTGAAACATTTGGTGATGTAGTAAAGGCAACCAAAGCAACTTCGGGTTGTGGAGGATGTAAACCAATGGTAGTTGATTTGGTAAAAGAAGCTCAAAAATCATTAGGTAAAGAAGTAAAAGATGTGGTATGTGAGCATTTTGCTTACTCCCGTCAGGAATTATATGATATTGTAAAAATCAACAAGTTTACTAACCACAATGAGGTGTTAGGAACTATAGGTAAAGGAGATGGTTGTGAAATTTGTAAACCGGTTCTTTCTTCTATCTTCTCCAGTATCTACAACGATACGGCTAACAAGCACATTACTGCTCAGGATTCAAATGATAGATTCTTAGCTAATATTCAACGTAACGGAACTTATTCTGTTGTGCCAAGAATGGCCGGTGGAGAAGTTACTGCCGAAAAATTAATCGCCATTGGTGAAGTAGCTAAAGAATACGGCTTGTACACTAAAATTACAGGTGCGCAACGTGTGGATTTATTTGGTGCTGAATTAAATGACTTACCTGCCATTTGGAAGAAATTAATCGACAATGGTTTCGAAAGTGGTCATGCTTACGGAAAATCATTAAGAGCTGTTAAAAGTTGTGTAGGTAATGCCTGGTGTCGTTACGGAATGGATGACAGTACTTCATTGGCTATCGAATTAGAAAACCGTTACAGAGGGATTCGTTCTCCTCACAAATTAAAAGGAGGAGTTTCAGCTTGTATCAGAGAATGTGCTGAGGCAAGAGGAAAAGATTTTGGTGTAATTGCTGTTGAAGGTGGCTGGAATTTATACATCTGCGGTAATGGTGGAGCTAATCCAAAACACGCTGTACTTCTGGCAGAAGCTATCGATAAAGAAACCGTTATCAAATACATGGATCGTTTCTTAATGTATTACATTCAAACTGCAGGACCGTTGGTAAGAACTTCAACCTGGTTGGAAAAACTGGAAGGCGGAATCGACTATTTGAAAAATGTAGTTATCAATGATAGTTTGGGAATCAATGAAACTCTTGAAGCTGAAATGCAAAAACTGGTAGATACTTTTGAATGTGAGTGGAAACAAGCTATTGAAGATCCTGAAATGATGAAACGTTTTAACCATTTTGTCAATACAGATGATCGTGATGATAATCTGGAATACATTCCTCTTAGAGGTCAAAAAATGCCTACAGCCTGGTAATCTAAAATATTTAAAAATCCTTCCATTAACTCCAGCATACGAATATTGATCTTTCGCAATCTTTATTTACAAATGCTGGAGCGATGGAAATTTAAAAACACACATTATGCAAGATATTTTAAGTCAATACGAAACAGTTCAATTAAACGATGTAAAAGTTTGGTTCAAAGCAGGAAAAACTACTGATTTCCCAACTGAAGGCGGAGGATGTATCAAATATAAAAACAAACAGATTGCAGTTATCAATTTTTCCCGCAGAAACGAATGGTATGCCTGTCAAAACGTTTGTCCTCATAAAATGGAAATGGTGCTTTCAAGAGGTATGATTGGTTCTGCCGAGGAAACTCCTAAAATTGCCTGTCCAATGCACAAAAAAACCTTCTCACTTACAGATGGTTCTAACCTTAATGGAGAAGATTATTCTATCGCTACTTATCCTGTAAAAGTTGTTGATGGGGAAGTATTCGTTGGCTTTTTAGAATAAATACGTATCTTTGAAAACTATTATTATAGTTTCAAAATATGTCTTTACAATTCCAAAACGCCAGTGCAAGGATTGATGCAGAAAATGCTCAGGATCCTAATAGTGAAATATTTCAATCAGAAACATATCCAAAAGAATTATTGTATTCGAACAGGATGTATCAAAGGCTTTTGGATTTTCATCCAAATGCTTCAGAAGAAGTTCAGATTGCTGCAAAAGCGCAACATATTTGCCGATGGAAAATGCCACGGGAATCCTATCCGATGGATCGTGTGGGTTACTTAAAATGGCGTGAAGATTTAAAGAAGTTTCACGCCAAAACTACCGCTGAAATCTTATCGGCAGCAGGTTATACACAAGAATTTATTGATAGAGTTTCTTTTCTTATTGAAAAAAAATTACTCAAAAAAGACGAAGAAACGCAACTTTTGGAAGATGTAATTTGTCTGGTGTTTTTGGAATTCTACTTAGAGCCATTTGTGCAAAAGCACGATACGGAAAAGCTCAAAAACATCATCCTGAAAACCTGGAATAAAATGTCCGAAAAAGGACATCAGGAAGCTTTAAAAATAAGCTACACTGACGAAAATCTTCAATTGATAAAAGATGCTCTTGGTTTGTAATTATACGATTTCGTTATGAAGAACAACGCAGCAGCAACTCTCGATATATCTTTCAAAAACCTAAGGCGATTGTATCTGTTTGCCTTATTAACTATTGCTATTACGGTTTTGTTGAGTCAGTTGTTGATTCAATACAATCTTCATAGCCAGTTGAGTGATTCCAAAATCATCAATACTTCAGGAAGACAAAGAATGTTGAGCCAGAAGCTGACCAAAGAAATTTTGATTTTGAATTTTATTGCTGATGCAAAAAACAACAAAAAAGAAATTGATCGGGCGAATGAAATTATCAAGCTTTGGAAATTCAATCAGCAGGCTTTAGAAAAAGGAAATGATAGTCTTGGTTTTCCAAAAGAAAAAAGCAAAGCACTTTCTGATTTATTTATAGCCATCAAACCCAATTTCAATAATATTGTTAACGCTGCAACGGCATTTTTGAACAATAAAAAATCAGGTATAAACGAAAAAGAAAATCAGGAATTGGTTAAAACTATTCTTGAAAATCAAGGTGTATTGCTTTATTTTTTTAAAGCCATTTTACGGGATAT
>JAZKED010000020.1:58339-105124 GCA_040387175.1 Bacteroidota bacterium
GTAGAACAATACGATAAAGAAGCTCTCGAAAAGGTTACACTTCAAAGCAAAACCGAGTATGGGATTCTGATATTTACAATATTGGTTTTGTTGTTGGAATTCATTTTTATTTTTAAACCAACCAATAAAAAAGTAGAAACACTAATTTTAAAACACCTGCTCTCCGAAAAGAAAGCGTTAAAATTAGCTCACGATACCGAAGTTATTAGCGAGGCAAAAGAAAACTCCGTTAAGGAATTGAAATCGCTCAATTATGCGATGGAAAATACACTACTGTATTGTCGTGTTGCTCCTGATGGTTCTTTGATTCATATTGGAGAAAAATTCGCTAAATTATTGCAACACAATCCATTTCTTTCTGAGAAAACCTTTTCTCAGGTATTGACACCAATTGAAAAAGAACAATTGGAAATTGACCGTATTATTGCACAAAGACAAAAAAGTGGCTGGCAGGGAGAATTAAATCTTACAGGTAGAGGTGGTGAAACGATTTGGTTAGATTTATCAATGGTTCCTGTAACTATTAAAAAGGAAGAATCGGAATTGCTGATTATTTGTTTTGATATTACAGAACGTAAGAAAGCAGAAGAAGAAGTAGAGCGATTGAATTTTGAAAATGTTACTGATAAAATCAATCAGCAAAAAGTGATTTCGAGTAAAATTGTCGAAAATCAGGAAAACGAACAAAATAGAATTGCCAAAGAGATTCATGACGGAATTGGACAAATGCTGACAGGATTGAAATTCAGTCTGGAAAGTATCAATCTGGACGACAAAGAAAAATCGGAACAGAAAATAGAATACCTTAAAAAATTAGCATTGGATATTATAAAAGGAGTGAGAACTGCGACTTTTAATTTGATGCCACCAGAATTGAGTGACCACGGAATCAATTCAGCTTTAGCAAAATTAGCTCAGGAATTGTCAAAATTAACGGGTAAAAATATCCTGTTTTATAATAAGACTAATTTTGACCTTCGATTGGATTCTTTAATTGAAGTGAATATTTACAGGCTGACCCAGGAAGCTATAAATAACGCCATAAAATATGCAGATTCCAGTCATATTGTTGTACAGCTGTCGCACAGTAATAATATTTTGAGTATTACTATTGATGATAACGGAAAAGGTTTTGATGTTAATGAAGTAGCTAAAAAGAGAAACAGCCAGTCGGGAATGGGGTTACTATTTATGAAAGAAAGAATAGAATACATCAACGGACGGGTTTTTATCAATTCAATTGTAGATGAAGGAACCCGTGTAACCTTTAATATTCCTATCTAAGAGTTAAAAAAGTGATAAAAAGGATTCTTTATTCCAATCTAAGTAAAATAATTTCATTAGAATACGTATATTAGCCTTTGCTTTTAGGTTTATATACGTAATAATAAAATTTAAAATTAAGTAAGTTATGAGTGCTACTATTCGAGTTGTTTTGACAGATGATCACGTATTCGTGAGAGATGGTATCAAATCATTATTAGAAAACGAAGCTAATATAAAGGTTGTTGGTGAAGCCACCGATGGTTTAGAAGCTTTGAAAGTAGTTGAAGAAGAAAAACCGGACTTACTAATTTTAGACATTCGTATGCCAAATTTAACCGGTATTGAAGTGGTCGAAAAACTCAGAGCACAAGGCAATCAGGTAAAAATTGTTATGCTTTCGATGCACGAATCAGAAGAGTATGTTTTGAAATCTATAAAAGCAGGTGCTGACGGTTATTTATTAAAAGGTTCCAGCAAAGAAGAATTTTTAAAAGCAGTTCATACCGTTTCTAATGGCGGTAAATACTTCAGTGGTGATATATCTTCTATATTAATTGGTCAATTGAGCAATCCTCTTGCTGCAATAGAAACCAAACAAACTTTGGAAGAAGATATGATGATTACCAAAAGAGAAAAAGAAATACTTAAATTGTTGTTATCCGGTAAAGGGAATAAAGAAATCGCAGAAGCATTAGACATCAGTAAAAGAACAGCCGAAGTACACCGTTTTAATTTGATGAAAAAATTGAAAGTAAAAAACCTTATGGAACTTTCTAATAAAGCTAATGAATTTTCTCTCTTATAATCCTTTAATCTTTAGTAGTTTATAAAATTAAACTAAGTATTTAAATGACAAATTAAGTATTTATACTTAATTTATTTTCAATAACTGCGAAAACGCAGGTTTTTAATAGTATATAGTACTTATTTTTGTCAAAAAAATATAAGTATTATGACAACTACAACTTCTTTATCAAAATCACACCGTATTTTATTTTTAAATACATTGGCCTTCACGATATGTTTTGCGTGTTGGACTCTTAATGGTGTTCTGGTTACTTTTTTAGTAGATAACGGTATTTTTAAATGGGACGTCGTTCAGGTAGGATGGCTTTTGGGAATTCCAATTCTGACAGGATCAATCATGCGTTTGCCAATAGGAATCCTAACGGATAAATTTGGCGGAAAATATGTTTTCTCCATTCTTTTGTTGCTGTGTTCCATTCCTTTGTTTTTACTTCCATTAGCAGATAGCTTTTTTATGTTTGCCGTTTTAAGTTTCTTGTTTGGAATGGTAGGTACCAGTTTTGCTGTAGGTATTGGATTTACTTCAGTTTGGTATCCAAAAGAATGGCAGGGAAGAGCTTTAGGTATTTTCGGAATGGGAAATGCGGGAGCTGCAATTACTACTTTTATGGCGCCATCTTTATTAAATGAATTTTCTATTGAAGACCCACAAAATGGTTGGAAATTATTGCCAGTAATATATGGTGTCGCTTTATTGGTTATTGGAATATTATTCTTGATTTTTACCACAAACAAAAAAGTGGAGAACAATACCAAAACGGTTTCTCAAATGTTAGGTTCTTTAAAAAGTGCACGAGTTTGGAGATTTGGAGCGTATTACTTCTTAGTATTTGGATGTTTCGTAGCCTATGCGCAATGGTTATTGCCTAACTTTATGAATGTGTACCAAACGAGTCTGGTAATGGGCGGAATGTTTGCTACTATGTTTAGCTTGCCATCGGGAGTGATTCGTGCTTTTGGAGGTTATTTATCAGATAAATTTGGAGCCAGAAAAGTTATGTATTGGGTTTTATCATCATCTGTAATATTAAGTGCTTTATTAATGGTTCCAAAAATGGATATCACAACGGCTGGTCCAGGAGTTATGGCTGGAAAAAAAGGAACTATTACCGCAGTTTCTGAAACCAATGTAAGAGTGGGGGAAAAAGATTTCCCAATCAATAAAAAAATAGAAAAAGAGACGGACGATTCAGTTTTTCCAACTAAAAACTCCTGGCAGGAAGTGGTTGTAAAAGAAAATCAGGAAGTAAAGAAAAAAGAATTATTGGCAAAAGGTGTAACTCAAATTCATTTTGATGCTAATATGTGGGTGTATTTAGTTTTAGTAATTCTGATTGGTATTTCCTGGGGAATTGGAAAAGCTGCAGTTTACAAACACATTCCGGAATATTTCCCGACAGAAGTAGGAGTAGTAGGAGGAATGGTTGGAATGATTGGTGGATTAGGAGGTTTCTTTGGACCAATTATCTTTGGATATTTATTGACCAGCACAGGTTTCTGGTCAAGTTCATGGATATTCATTCTTGTATTTTCAGCAATATGTTTGATTTGGATGCACCGAACTGTAACCAAAATTATGAACGAAAAACAACCTGAATTGTCTAAAGTTATGGAAAGACAATCTTCAAAACAATAATAAAAATAAGTTTATTATATTTAGAAAAGCCTTTGATTCAGTTCAAAGGCTTTTTTATATTTATAAATGGAGACGAATGGTCTGGTAATTTTTGAGTAAAAGGAAACTATATTTTACTAAAAATAAGCATTTAGAACATATTAATTTCGTTTAATAATTTTGCCAAAAAGTTCCTTGTCATGTATTAAAACTTTTAAATAATAGACTGCATTGGGAAGTGCGGATAAATCCAGTTTGTATTCTTTTGATTTATCTGTCCTGTATAAAATTAATTTTCCAGTTGTATCATATAAATACAATTCTACAGCTTCCTCACTTAAAATTACATTTATAATATCATTTGTTGGATTTGGAAAATATTTAAAATCAATAGCATCGTTTTTTGTTAACTGTCCTTCTATTTTTGTATTTTGAGAATATGTATTTTCCTTTGAATTACAATTGTTAACTGAACAATTTTGAATGATTACTCTCAAAATTAAATCATTAAGCATTTCAACCTTATAACTTTCTGTTGAAGGTTCAATATGATCATTCCCAATACCGCTGTGATTGGTTATAAAAAGATAAGTTCCATTTGTTTCTAAAGCTATGGCACGCATTAAATATTCAGTACTTTTATCGATTCCGCTTGCTGCTATTGGAATGATTCTAATTCCTTTTGCGGCAGCTTTTTTGGCTAAATTTTGAAGTTTAGCTACATTTTCATCACTGTAATGCGGAGGAACATCTAATAAAAGGAATAAAAGTCTGGTGTGGGCATCATCATCCCAATTCATATTTTCTATCGATGCTTCCAAAGCTTCAATTACAGCTTCAGGAGTATCACCACCGCCATTGGCATTTTGTTTTTTAATAAACGATATTACATTTGATATTTTTGTGGTGAAATCAAAATTCTTTACTATATATTCATCACCAGCATCTCTGTAAAAAACGCTTCCCATAGATAAATCAGAACTTGGAAATTGTTTTTTGGTACGTTCAATTACATCATATAATTCGGCTTGTAAATAAGTTATTTCGTCACCCATTGAGCCAGTTGCATCAATCACAAAAGCAATGTTGATTTTATTTTGTTCTCTGCAATTTTGCTGATAGGTATAATTATTAATTCCGTCATGAAATTCTTTTGGTTTTGAAATCAAAACCAGCATTTTCTCATCAATAATTTGAAGGTTGTCTGATTTTTTTTCTGAAGAAAGTTCATTCGGATTAAACCATAATTCAGCTCTTCCGGTATTATCAGTTCTAGCTGTCCATATAATTTCAGTTCCATTTTTTAAATGAACTGTTTTGTTAATTATCGGGAAACCTTTATCGTTTTTCAGACTTATAGAATATCTATATACCGGATTTAATTTCCAGTGTTTTTTCCATTGTTCCAATTCAGCAGCAGTTAATCCTTTCCAATACTCATAGTGACTAAAATCATTCACTTCACCAGCTGTTAACTGACCCGATTTTAAGGAAGTTTCGCCGCCTTTTAGCGAAATCCTTTTTTCTGATATTTCCATTGCTGACGCCACTTTTTTCAAATCGGCACCAGAAACAGAAGCTACCGCTCCCGTTAAATCTGATTTTTTTGTAGTTCCGTATCCAATCACGACAACTTCATCAAGTGTAGCAGTATCATTTTTTAATTGCACATTCATTATTTTATTGTTGATAGTAACAGCAACAGTTTTCATACCGATATAACTGATTATCAAAATATCACCAATTTTGGCATCAATACCATAATAACCGTCGAAATTCGTAGATGCGGATATTTTGGTTCCTTTAACAATTATGTTGGCACCTGGGATTGGTCCGCTTTTGTCAAAAATTTGTCCAATTACTGAGTTTTTTAACGGATTGCCATTCAAGACATGGTCTTTGCGGATTATAGGAGTTATCTTTTCCTTTTGTCTGCTTTTACGTGTTGCTTTTCTTTGTTCTTTGTTTTCTGTTTGTTTATTTTTTTCTTCATCATCAAAGTAGACTTTGAGATTTTTAATATTGTCGACTGTTACTGTTTTGACTGTTTTTTCCGGATGGATAAATAGTAATACATCATTTTTATTTCCTTTGATAGTGAAACTTCCATCAGAGTTTGAAATAGTGACAAAATTATTTTGCTGGTTTATGACTTCAACATCCGCCAGATGTTTTTTGTTTTTATCATAAATTACACCGCTTACTTTTTGAGCATTTCCATTTATTGAAAATAAGACAAATAATAGAATTACTATAGAGCTTGTTTTCAAGAGAGATTTTTTTTTCATAATGATGAGTGTTTTATAAGTAAGAGGTTAATTTTAAATAAAAGGTTGGGAGAGGAAGTATAATTATTTTAAAATATTTCAGTCATTGATTGATAAATGGTAATTTTGATAAAAATAAATCTAAAGAAAAATAATTTCTAAATATACATAACACAAGTTTTGATAGTGTTTTTTCTATTTATTAGAAACTCTAAGTATAGGTTTTGATGCCGTTATTTTGCATTATAGATGCTTTTTAATTTTAGCAGTAAAATAAAAACTACATTTTAACAGTAAAAAACATGTTTTTATTATTGAAAGATATTTAACAAACTGTTATTTTTTTTTAAATTATCATTTCAATTGTGAAAAATTCTCTAATTAATAAAATCAAAAAAGTTTTTATGTTGATAATACAATAATGCTATGAAAAAGTGCTTTTAACAAAAATAGGCTTGCTGTGAAATTTTTCATTGTATAAATTTGAACAAAACTAAAAAGCCATGGAAGAGAACAAACGCAGCAACAAAAAACTATTAATTCTTATTTTATTAGTGTTACTTATTGGGGGATATTCCTATTATCTATACGATAGTAATACCAAACTAAACATTGAAAAATCAGCATTAATTAACAACCTTACAAAATCAAGAGACTCCATTTCAACTGTAATAAATGAAAACAGTTCTATTAAAGAAGAGTTACTGATCGAACAACAAAAAATCACTAATTTGATAGATGAATTAAACGAGTCAAAAACTACTATTGAAGAATTAAATAAATATAAAGTAGAAGTAGTGAAACTTAGAAAACAAGTTGCAATGCTTAAAAATGATAAAATGGAGCTTGTCGAGAAATATGAAGCTTTAAAAAATAAACAAGACAGTACTTTGACCGTTTTACAAAATAAAGAGAAATTTAGAGGAGCATCCAGTCAAAGAGAAATAAATACTAATTATACACATGCTGAGAATATAAAATCCACAAAAAGTAAAGAGGTTATTTTTGCTAATTTGACTGTTGAAACTTATGCGGCAAATAAAGGACTTACTAAAATGAATCCAACGATGAAATCGGATGTAGTGAATTTTTGCAAAGTCAAGTTTTTAATACGTGGTAATTCATCAGTTGATAATTCAAAAGGGAAATATTATGTGCAAATTATTAATCCGAATGGAGATGTAATTGGTAAGAGACTTTCCCGTAAATTTGGCTCCATTGTTTTAGACTATAGCTATGACGAAGAGTTTAGTTATAATGGCGAAAATTTAGAAGAAACATCAGGTTTACCTTTGACCGATTTGATAAAAGGTAATTATGTTATCTATTTATTCAAAAATGATAAAGTTGCATTAAAATCAGGATTCACTTTAATATAAAAAATTCAATTCCTCTTAAACTATTACATAATCAATGTATTCAAAACAGCTTCGTATTTTAAAAAACAATATTGGTAATTACAATCTTAATGAATCCAGTAAATTTCTGGATGAATTTGAAAACAGTGTATCAAAAGCTATTGATTTATCCTTAGAGATAATTATAAAAAAGATAGTGGATACCACCGATACTATCAAAATAGACTTGTTTTATAAAGACGCCAATAAAATAAGAAATACATACGAAAATATTGTACAGAACATTCCTGCTACTTTGACCGATGAGACTTCATTGGATGAGCTGAGTGAAAATTTTGAAATTAATTTTGGGCTTAATATTGAGGATATTACTCAGTCAATTGCTCAAAAAGCATTTATCAAGCCGGATTCTGCAGTAAGAATTTTCAAAATGTCTACCATATTGGTAATCTGTTATTTTGTAGAACAAAAAATAGATAAAAACGATATCAAATCTCATTTTTCCGACAAAAAAAAGGAAATCAAAAAAGAACCGGAACCTAATACTGAAGAAAAAGTAATTGAAAAAACGGTTAAACCTGGCCTGTCCAAAAATGCTATTATAGCTATAGTTGGTATAGTTCTGGTTGGTTTATCAATATTTTTTCTGGCAGGTTCAAAAAAGGATGGTAAACCTACGGAGACTAGTATAGATGCTGAAAAGCAACCTCAGAATATCGAATTCAAAGACATAGCCAAACTGGGCGATTATATAGATTATATGCTGCCTAGCGATGAAATTATTACTGTGCCGGAAAAGGGTAGTGAGAAAGCCATACTCGATTTTATTCTGGACAATTCCAACAATCTTGATGGTTCAGGCTATTGGATAGTTTTAGACAGGATACATTTCAAAGACAGAGAGGCTTCATATTTTATTGACTCCGAAGAGCAGATAAAAAACATTGGTTTAATTTTATCTTCTTTTCCAAAAACTAAAATAGAAATTGCCGGGTATACTGATAATTTAGGAAATCCTACAAGCAATGAAACCCTAAGTTTGAAAAGAGCCAATTCCATAAAGGATGCTCTTGTAAAACTAAACATTTCGGAAGACCGGATTACTACAAAAGGTTACGGTCAGGAGTTTCCTTTGTTAAAAAACACTAACGAAGCCAATAGAAAAGAAAACAGAAGAATTGCTCTTAAAATAATAAAATAAGGGAGTAGATAGATAGTATTATCTATCTAGCTATTTTTCTCCTTTCTGTGCTCTTTCTTTTGCCTTTTTCTTAAGCCATTTCAAATATTCTGCATTCGCATTAGCAAATTCCTGCATTCCATAGGGTTCGAGGAATATTATTTTTTCTGAGGTTTTATCACCTGCAATTTTGGAAAATTCATTAAATCTTGAATCTTCTTTAACTTTATCAGTTAGAAAAAATTGGCTTAAAAATATAGTACCAGAAATTGCATTGGAGTAATAAACTTTATCATCTATCAGCAATTTGAATCTGATTTCGGTTTTAAAATCACCATTGTAAGCAATTGATTCCGCTTTAATGATACCGGCAGATGCCAGTTTATAAGATGAATAACTATTTCCGCACCAGGAATATCTAAAGAATTCTATTGGTTTCCATATTCCTTTTTCATCTTTAGCCTCCTGAATAAGATATAAATGCCAATCTGATTTTTGAAGACTAACGGATTCTTTTGAATTATTAAGCAGATAGATTGTATAAACTGAATCTTTGACTTTTTCTGTTACTAAAAATAAATTAACATCTTTTTTATACTCAGCTTTTAGCTTTGTGAAGGTTTCATTATCTGCTTTGTAATCATAATCGATATGATTATTATTTGCAGTCATTTCCAGACCTTGAGAAAATCCAGAAAAACAAATCAAACCTATCGCAATTCTAAAAATATTCATATTTGTTATTTTTTATAGTATATTGGTTGACAAGCAATGTAAAATTACCTACTTCATTATAGCATATCTGAATTTAAAGACTATTTTTAATGAATATTATATAAAGTCAGCGAGTAGCCATCGCTTTCATTCCATTGCAGTAGAATCAATTTTTTCTTTTACAATTTTACCATTTACCGTTTTTACATATTCCTGAAATCCCCACATTCCTGTTTCCTTTTTTATTGTATAGCCTGAAAAAACTTCTTTTGATTTAATTTTCCCTAATTTATCAAAGTAGATAATAGTACTGTCTTGCCCGTCTCTCCATTCATTTCTTTCAATTACTATTCGATTGATATGATCTATTTTTAATATAGCATTTGCTGATAATTCTTCTGAAAAATCAAATTTTTCTGTTTTAGGATTAAATATGTAAACTTCGGTTGAATTGGATATAGCACCATTGCTTCCTAAATTTTCATATTTCAAATCGATGAAGCCATCAAAATTTATATCAACCAGATATTCTTCATTTACTTTTTTAAAATAAGATGTAGATTCATAATTTTCTTTAAGCTCGTAAAATAAAATAAAATAAAATCGGTATCTATTATAACCTGATTGGTTTTGTAATTTTTCAGCACTATTCTAGCCGTATTGTCGGTAGAGATATAATGTTTCCAATAACATTTTATATTATTTATAGTAAAGGGCTCACTTATTTTGATTAGTGTATCGGTTATTTTATTTTGAGGAAGTTCTGTTGTGGAAACAGTATCTGTAATAAAACTTCTTTTAGAAGAAATATCTTTTGTAGTGTTATTACAACTCGCCAAAACTAAAATGATGAATAGATGAAGTAGTTTTTTCATATTTGATTATGCAGTTCTTAATTAATGCTAATTGTCTTTCCTATTTATTTTCGTCTCGGAATGAATGTAGAAATAACCAAAAGATCCCCCAAATTAATAGTAATGTAATAGCTTGACAGATTAATATCATAAATCCAGATTCTCTTTCTGTCAACAATATCAAAGATGGAAATATTGTTGCAGGAAAAAATAAATAATAAAATATTCCATCAACTACAAGATTAGCCATTGCCCAGTAGCTGTAAACTGTAGCAAGTATAGTGTAAGCTAAAGCAATATAGAATGAAATTTTTTTATTTGATAATTCTTTGTCTGTCATTTCCGTTGATTTAAAAACTAAGTCTATAAAATTTTTTGTTGACATTCCATTAAACATAACAGGAACTCTATTATCATTAAAATTCTATATTTCTTCTTTATCAATATTAACAATCAATCCGGCACCACCCAACAATATATAGTTACTAAATCTTCTTTTTTTCAATTTCGAATTTACGTTTAAACTTACTGTCTGAATATACAATACAGTTTGAATTTGGAAGTACTTCAATATCTAAAGCCCAAAGCTCAATCCAAATAAATTTTGTTTTATCAGAATCGTTTACTATTTCATATTGCTCACTGTACATTTTTGTAGTTAGAGGTTAGTTATCGGCTGCTACTGGAATATTGTTCTGTTTTTTTGTCCAGTTACAGCAAAATCTATAATTGTCAACCATAATATATAAGTCCCTAATTCGGAATATTCCCGATTAATTAGATGCAAAAGTATCAGGCTTGCAAGAGTATAGGTTGTAATCACCCATGTTAATTTTAGATAATCGAGTCGTTTTTTAATTGGTTTATTTAAAAAACTCAAAAAATAAGATATTGCTATTCCAATTAGGCCAATAATGATTATATGATCAGTATACGGAATCCAATGCATAATTCTTAATAATGCCCCGACAATTACTAATGCAACAATAACCTGTACAATTTTAAAATATTTGGTATTTACAAATGTTCCATTGTAGAGTAACATAATAAGACCAATAAGACTACTAATTCTAAGTCCATAGTCAAATGTAGTTCTTCCCAATTCAATAGTTTCATAATCAGAAGAAGTATAGGTTAATGTTATTCCAATAAATGAAGATAAAATTCCAATTCCAATAATTATTAAAAATATCCGATTATTCATTTATGATTTTTTATTATTATTTTCTTTCATTTTTTAAATATTTGTTGGTGAGGTTTATTTTTGCCCATTATTTGAGTCAAATTCTACTGTCCATTCGATACCGTATTTGTCTCTGAACATTCCAAAATAAGTACCCCAGGGACTATTCTCAATAGGCATTTCTATTTGTCCTCCAGCCGAAAGCCCGTTGAATAATTTATCGGCTTCTTCTTTGCTTTCTGTACTAATGGAAATTTTAGATCTGTTTTCGTTTTCGTTTACCCTTCCCAAAATTTCCGGAACGTCAT
Organism: Bacteroidota bacterium; assembly: GCA_040387175.1. Lineage (GTDB taxonomy): Bacteria > Bacteroidota > Bacteroidia > Flavobacteriales > Flavobacteriaceae > Flavobacterium. Next base: position 69,892 of record JAZKED010000020.1, read on the forward strand.
TAGCCATTAAAGTGTTATTACCAATTGGCAAAGCAATGTGCATTATTTTATTGGCTTCATGTTCTGGTATTGTGAACCCAGGGATTGATAAATCTTTAAAACGAGTAATCTTCGAGAACTCTCCGCCGAATACTGATTTGTAAAATGTAAATGCTTCTTCAGCATTTCCGTTGAAATTAATGTAAGGATTGATTGTTGCCATGATTTTATTTTTAGGTTGGTTACTTATTTTTAGTGTTCACGAACGGTATAATAAGGACTTAGAATAATGCTTTTATTTAATCAGATATGATTATTTTATTTGTTGAAATTACTTTTCCGTTTTTTATTAGTTGGGCTAAATATATCCCACTATTTAAATTCCCTCTTTTAATAATTATATTTTCTCCATTTAAATTGTTTACTTCTTTTACTAATTCTCCAATTGAATTAAATATTTTTAAAGTTGAATTGTCAAGATTTAATTTGGATGTTATTAATAGTTCAGTATTAAACGGATTAGGAGAATAAACTATTTCCTCATTTAAATATTTTATATCCTCTACACTCAAAAATGCAGAGCAGTCAGTCGAAGTTCCTCCATTAGCAATTCCAAAATTATAAATATTTACTCCATTTTGTGTACTGCAGTTTAAATTTATATAAGGGTCTGAAGGAAGCTCGTAGGATGGTTTTAATGGGTGCGTAGTACTTCCAACACCTTCTATCCATGTTTCAGTATTTATTGCAAATCCTCCGGAAAAATAGACTAGTAAAAATTCTCTTCTGGTCCCTCCATTTACATTTTTATTTGTTATTGAATGTATAATATAATTGTTACCGTCACTTAAAGTAATATTACTGGAAACCTGAAGACTAAAATCATAAAGCAATCTATCTACTCCATTAATATTTCTATAAACTTTTCTGGTTGAAATATTTTCTCTTAAATACACAAAATTATCATTACCTGCCACAGTTGGATCTATAAATTTTTTATAAGTATATGAACCTATAACTGCATCTACACCCGGATCAATAGCCAAATCCTGACGACCACCAAAATTGGTGCTTGTAATACCCCAAGAGGAGTTATTTAGCATTGGAATGTAAGCTTGTGAAAAAGATGTTTCAGCCAATAAGGTCAAAAATAAAAATGTAAAAAGTAATTTTGTTTTCATATTTCTTAGGTTAAGTTTTGTTTTTTAGATTGTTAAATCGTTTTCTTATTTGTTAGTGTTCACGAGTGGGACGCTCGCGCTCGCAGGGGAGACAGTTTCAAGTTCAATATTGCCTCCCGAATTCGTATCTGATTAATGCTGTTTAACTTTCAATAAGTAAATTCAGACTATTATCATTATTTAGTCTGGCGACTAATAGCACATCTGTAATGTCCTGGCTGAGGGTGTAATCGAAAATTGCAAAAACATCATCTTCCTGGTCCGGATAAAAAACTATTCTTAGTAAATTTATATTTAGAAGAATGTTATGCTCAATAGACAAGCTTGCATTATGGTTTTCCATAACCTGAAGTAAATCCTCTTCTTCCAGTTCTTCGGTTAAAAAGTCTATGTATTCTTTTACTGTTTCTTCTTGTTTATAATCATCAATTAAAATACGATTAATTCCATTGAGGTTTTGAGATACATTGTCTAAGTAAAAATCTATTTTTTGTAATTCATCAATACTAGTTTGTTTTTTTTCTGATAGAAAGGTCATGGATATTTCTAACGGTTTTCCTTTGTATTTAATTTCAGATTCATACTCTGCTTCCAGTTTTTTCAGATCAATTTTTCCAAAGTAAGTAGATATATATTCAAAATTTTCATTGACGATGGGCATATTTTTTAGATTTAGTTTTTTATGAATAACGTTCTGGCGCTTGGCGAGGTTGGGGAATAAAGATGCGAGATTTTTCGGTTAAACACAAATTTTCCAAATACAAAACCAACTTTTAATTAAACCTAAAACCCCAATCTAGCCAAACGGCTGTTGTGTGCAGTATTTTATATTTTCCATTCATAATTATCTTCTTCACTTAAAATTTTAAAAATTTGAAAACCAAATTCAGCTAAGTATATTAAAAGCTTGTCAAGAGTTTTATAGTCAAATTTCAACTGAATTACTTCGTTTTCCAACTTGTTTAAAGGCAGGAAGTATTCGAAAAGAATTTTGTAATACTTATCATTAGGAATTTTTATGCTTTTTAAATTTCCTTTTGAGTGCGTAATAGAATGCCTTATTTCGGAAAATATTTTATAGGTTTCGGTAAACCTAAAATTATTGTTATTGCTTTTTGTATATTCTTTAAATCTTTTATCACCAGCCTTTTTTATTAATTTAAAAATATCATCACCACCTTTTAAATTTTCTCTTGAATAATCTTTGTTTGTTGGTAATTCAGATAAAAAATTTGAGTCATTTTGTATTTTTACAGAGATAAAATCTTTTAGTAACGATTCAAAAGCTTCATAACATTGAGAAAAAGCTAAACCAAATTCTCTTGAAAGAACGTTTTCAATTTCCGAAGCATAATTTTCTTTATAGGTAGATTTTTGAATTCCTGTATGAAAATTTATTTTCCATCCATTATCAGTTGGTCCTGTCCAATCACCAATAATTAAAGATGTGCCTGAAAAATATTTAGATTCTTCTGCAGTATAGGTTTGTACATCTTTTAACAATACCTTATTAATTCGATTAGAGGTATGTTTAAAATCTGTTATTGTCTCAAAAAAAATATCTAATGATTTTCTATACGGGTTTTTCATCTTAATATTGCACACAACGTTCTCGCGCTACAAGCAGTTTGGGACTAAATTAAGCCCATTCTTCGGATTTGCCAAATCTTCCAAATACAAACCAATTTTTCCATTAAGCCAAATCCCCAAATTGCTTGTAGCGTGTGTTAGGTAGCGTAACTTTATGTGCAATTTTTTCAATTATCATTAAACTTTTTCTGTTTTCAAACTTTGCAATTGCTTTCTTTTGGTTTTTAAGCATTTAGTTTTTGGCATTTTTTCAAATACAGAATGAAAGTTAATTTCGTTTGCTAATCTTCACCGTAAATATCAGAATCGATGTCAATTTTTATATCTGTGATTATTATTTTTGTTGAGTTTTCAAAATCAAATACTCCCGTTGCAGAAAACGGTTTACTGTAAGATTCATTAAAACTTGAATCTCCCTTACTGGATCCCATAACTAAATCAGCAGAGAAACCTCCATTCTTTACAGTAAAAGTTTTTTCAGGTATGTTAACAAAAATATCATTATAATCTACTTCTGCTTCCCAATGGTCACAACCATAATTACCAGGACTTGTATCATTTAGTACATCATTCCAATTATCCATATCATTTGAAATTAATTCAGCTATTTGTTCTCTTATTTCGTCAATTTGCATAATAAATAATTTATTTGTTTTGGTTAATATTTATGTTTGAATTCTCTGATTTTCTGGGGTTATGCTACCTAACGTTCCGCGGCTTCTCGTCAGTTGCGAAGTTCGGAACTTTTGATTTTCTGTTAAAGATAAAAATTCTTGCGAAACGCTAACGTGAATTCACAACAAAATTCGCAATTGCGAGAAACCGCTGTTGGCAGTAGTATTTTTAAGCGTTACCTAATATTCCATCAAAAAATCCAATAACACTTCCTTTTATTTTCTGCGCAAAACTTGTCGGCTTTTCTCGGTTTGGATCTTCAATCCAAAATCCACAAGTATTACAACTTATTTCATCTTTAAACGTTGCTCTTCCAGACAAACCATCAAGTGCTGAAACTTCATCATCTCCGTTAAATGGTTTATCAATTGTATTTGTCCATTCAACTTTTCTTTTCAGTAAGTTTTGGCTGCCGCATCTTGGACATATTTCTTCTTCAGTACTTTCAAATTGCTGAGTATTTTCTGCTATGAGTTTTTCAATTTTCTCTGCGGACAAACCTTTTGTCTCAATATGTTTTTCTATTTTCTTTTGAGTTTCCGGCATATAAGTTTTCAACTTGAATTTAGCAAAATATGCTAATTCAGTTTCGGTCAATTCGGATAAAAATTCGTCTATTTTACTCATGGGTCGAAATATTACTGCCAACTCGTTTATATGTGTGACAAAATCACATAAAGCCACCCAATTCAGGGTAGATATGTGTGATAGTATCACACATTATTTAAATTCAAATATATTCAATTTTGATTGCAAATCATTAAAAGGATTTTATTTCTTCCCCATCATTTCCCTAACCATCTCCAGTTGAATTTCCAATTTCTGAATCACAGCATTTTTTTCTGCCAGTTCTTCTTTAAGGGCTTTTTCGCGTATCGACTCAAAACGATACGGCAGGTATTCTCCTAATTGGGCAACAAAATTGTGTTTGAGTGCCAGACTTAGTTTCCACAAAACGGCGAATTGTAAAGTATCCCGTTTGCAATAATTAGCTAGTCCTTTGGGGTCAATATCTAATGTTTTGGCAATAGTAGATTTTTTGATACCTCGCTGCTGCATGTGGTAACTGATAAAATTTCCCACTATAGGATATTGTTCGCCCCGATTGAGAGTGTGTTTATTGTAATCACTTGCCATTTGAGTGTTTTTTTGTGTTGATGTTTTCAAATGTAATTCTTTTCTCATGAATAAAAAAAATATTTTGTAGTATAAATATGTAAATTACACCTGATTATTATCCCTTTATGGGGTGATTTTAATCCCTTATAGGGGTATTTATTACCCCTTATACACATTATAATTACCACTATTACACTCAATAATCATCCCTATAGGGGGTAATAGTTACCTCCTATAGGGATGATTATTACCCCTTGTTGGGATTATTTTTACCACCTATAGGGGTAATAATTATCTCTTGTACTACTAATAGTTACCCCCAGGCGGCATGATAATTACCCCTTTTTCCGCAATTCTTTCATAAGAGTAGTATAACAAAAAAATAATATGACATAAACGGTTCTTCTCAAATAGTATTGAATCAAACTGCATTAGCAATTCTATGTTTAAGGAGAAGTTGCCAGTATTGTAGTGAAGTTTGGAGATTACAAAGCAGGTCTGAATATTAAAAATGTTGCTTTTTTAGAAAATTATTCAGTGAGTAAATAGCTGTTGTAATTGATTTAAAATAATTTTTCTTAAAAAATAATATACCGTTCGGTATATTTATGTATCTTTGTCCAGGAAATAATACTAATATCTTTTTTAAAATGTCAAAAGCAGAACAAACCCGTCAGTTCATTATAGAGAAAACAGCACCTCTTTTTAATAAAAAAGGATATGCCGGAACGACTTTGTCTGATATTACAGCTGCAACGGGACTGACAAAAGGAAGTATTTATGGAAATTTTAAAAATAAAGATGAAATAGTTCTTTCCGTATTTAAGTACAGTTCAGGGGAATTAGCAAAGAGGGTAGATGCAGCAACTTCAGTAGAAAATAATGCTTACAGTCAGCTTATAGCGTTCACTGATTTTTACCGAAACAATTGGTCTTTGATTTTTGAAAAAGGAGGATGCCCATTGCTTAATTCTGCTACAGAAGTTGATGATAGCTTGCCTTTTATGAAAGCCACAGTAGCGTATTCGTTTGCTAACTGGTCTAAAAAAATTGAAATAATCATTGAATCAGGAATAAATAATAAAGAGTTTAAGAAAGAAATAAATTCAAATGATTACGCAAATACCTTTATAATACTGATTGAAGGTGGTATTTTGCTTTCCAAAATAGTAAATAAACCCGATCATTTGTTTTTGGCTTTAGACCGAATCGTTAGAATCATAAATGAAGAAATAGTAAACTAAAATTTTTTAATCAAAAATATACCTATCGGTATTTTTTATAAACAATCAATACAATGAAAACAACAAATAACACCGTTTTAATTACAGGAGGAAGTGCAGGAATTGGCTTTGAAATTGCCAAATTATTAACTGAAAAAGGAAATCACGTCATTATTACTGGACGTAATGAAGAACGGCTTTACCAAGCTGCGGCAAAATTAAAAAATGCAACTGCTATTCTATCGGATGTAAGTAATGCTAAAGATGTGGAGCGTCTGGTAACACAAATCAAAAGTGATTTTCCAAACCTGAATATAGTAATCAACAATGCAGGTCGTGCTTTAGTATATGACATTACAGCTGAACGTGTAAATGCTTACGAAAAAGCGGAAGACGAAATGCTAACCAATTATCTTTCTGTTATCCGATTGAATGAAAAACTATTGCCTTTGTTGAAAAAACAGGAAGCTGCTGCGATAGTAAATGTATCTTCTGTGGTAGCATTTGTTCCGGGTAGTCTGGTTACCTATTCTGCCAGCAAAGCAGCCTTGCATTCCTATACACAATCCTTGCGTCTGGCATTGAAAAAGGAAACAAAAGTGGCTGTTTTTGAATTAATGCCGCCACTTGTAGATACTGAATTGTCAGCTCCTATTGGAGGTAAAAATGGTATTTCGCCTACTATAGTAGCGGAACAGTTTGTGGCAGGACTAGAGCAAAATGAATATGAAATAAGAGTGGGACAAACGGAAGATATGTATCGTTTATACCTGTCATCACCGGAAGATGCACTTCAGATAATGAACCAAAGCAGAGCGCACGAAATAAATTCATAATACTAAATCAGGTATTTTAAAACACAATATCATGAAACAGAAAATCATATTTGCATTGATAATGGGCATTATTACAACAGGAATTATTTCCTTCACACTGATAACAGTAAACTTAGGTTGGGCAAATCAGCACTTAACCATTTGGCTAAAATCCTGGATGATTGCTTATTTAATAGTTATTCCAGCCATCTTAATTATTTCACCATTTGTTGAAAAATTGGTACAACTTATAATTTCTAAAGAAAAAAATTAAATGAAACGAGTCGTAATAACAGGATTAGGAACCATCAATCCGTTGGGAAATGATGTGGCTACTTTTTGGAAAAACAGTCTGGAAGGGAAAAATACGACGGGCATTATTACCCGTTTTGATGCTTCAAAATTTCGTACACAAATTGCTGCTGAAATAAAAGATTTTGAACCTCAAAAATATCTGGATCGAAACGAAATAAAACGCAGTGATTTGTTTACCCAATATGCTTTGTACAGCGCATCACAGGCTTTGGAAGATTCAGGGATAGATATTGCTACAATGGATCCTTTTGATATTGGTGTCATTTGGGGTGTTGGACAAGGTGGAATGGAAACTTTTGAATCTGAAGTCGAAAATTATGTAACCGGAAATTACATACCACGATTTAGTCCGTTTTTTGTACCCCGACTGATTGTGAATATGGCTTCCGGAATGATTTCTATGAAATTTGGTTTGCAGGGTATCAATTATACTACGGTTTCTGCCTGCGCTACTTCCAATACCGCTATTATGGATGCCTTTAATTATATCCGCCTAGGCAAAGCCAAGGTATTTGTAACTGGTGGTTCAGAAGCGCCTATTACAGCAGCTTCGGTAGGTGGTTTTTGTGCCATGAAAGCAATGTCTGCCAGAAATGATGATCCGCTTACAGCCAGTCGTCCGTTCGATAGAGACCGTGATGGTTTTGTAATGGGAGAAGGAGCAGGAGCATTGATTTTGGAAGAATATGAGCACGCCAAAAAACGAGGTGCTAAAATTTATGCCGAATTAGCCGGAGCAGCAATGACTGCAGATGCCTATCATATGACATCACCACATCCTGAAGGGTTGGGTGCTGCCAAAGCTATGCAGCTGGCTCTCGAAGAAGCAAAACTCAATGTTTCGCAATTGGACTATTTGAATTTACACGCCACTTCAACACCTGTTGGAGATATTGCCGAATTGAAAGCGGTAGACAAAACCTTCAAAGGTTCAAAAAATTTGTGGGTAAGTTCCAGTAAATCGATGACGGGACATTTGCTCGGAGCAGCAGGAGCCATAGAAGCTATACTTGCTATAAAATCAATTAATGAAAATGTAATTCCACCGACCATCAACATCGAAAATATGGATTCCGAAATTCCTGAAAGTATTCAAATCGTAAGGAATGAACCTTTGCGAAAAAATATCCAAACAGCGATGAGTAATGCTTTTGGTTTTGGCGGACATAACTCTACTTTAATTTTTAGGGAAATATAAGTCGTTGAATTCAATACCGTATAAACCGAAAAAAAAGCTATTATTTATCATCCATTAGAATGATAAATAATAGCTTTTAATAGTAATAAATAAGGGCAAAAAAGGAAATTATTTATTCGTAAACTGGTTACTGTCTAATCCGTTAATTTCTTCTTGTTCAGTTACTTTTATAGGTGAAATAGCATTTACAATGATAAATAATAAATAAGATACTGCAAAAGAGAATACAGAAACAATCACTACTGCAATAATCTGGTTCAGGAACAATGTGGAACCACCAAATAACAGACCTGAATCCGTAATACTTGGATTGATAGCCTTGTTGGCAAACACTCCGGTTAACAACATTCCTGAGATTCCTCCCAAGGCATGACAACCAAATACATCCAGTGCATCATTGATAATTTTGAATTCACTTACAATGATATAACTGATGATACTGGCAATACATCCAATAGAAACAGCATGTTCGATACTAACATATCCGGAAGCTGGTGTTATGGCCACCAAACCTACAAGAATTCCCAAACAGGTTTCGACAGCTGTGATTTCATATCCTCTGATTTTGTCCAGAAACATCCAGGCAAATCCACCGGCTGCAGCTGCTACAACTGAATTGGCAATGGCTTGTGCTGCTAATCCATTTGCTGCCAAAGCAGAACCTCCGTTGAAACCCAACCAGCCAATCCATAGAATTCCAGTTCCTAAAAGTACATAAGGAACCTGCTCCGCTTTCGAAACATGCAGTTTTCTTTCTCCCAAATAAATCGCTCCGGCTAGTGCCGCCCAACCTGCAGTCATGTGAACTACTGTACCACCTGCAAAATCCAATACGCCCAATTTGAAGAAGAATCCATCCGGATGCCAGGTCATGTGTGCTATAGGTGCGTAAACAAAAAGTGAAAACAAAACGATAAACAATATATAAGGCAATAAGTTAATACGTTCTGCAAACGAACCCGAAATTAAGGCAGGAGTAATGATAGCAAACATCATTTGATATACTGCGAAAATAATCAAAGGGGTAGTGGGTGACAAAACCCAACTCGATTGTATGCCAACTCCCTGAAAGAAGAAATGCGTACTTGGATCTCCGATAAAACCTCCAATAGAAGGACCGAAACACAAACTGTATCCTACTATTAACCATAGGACCGAAATAACTACCATGGCCAGAAAACTTTGAAGCATAGTGGTAATAACACTGTTTTTACCAACTAAACCTCCGTAAAAAAATGCAAGTCCAGGAGTCATTAGTAATACCAGAACACTCGCAACAATCATCCAGGCAGTATCACCGGAATCAAATTTGGGACTATCTATAGGAATCACCTGATCGACAAAAATTAAATTAGAAAAAATAGGTACAATCATTACCAATAATAAAACCAGTGTTAAAAAAATTCTTTTCATGTTATATTGTTTTGAGTTCGTTTCAAAAATATTGATTTAATAATAATTTGTTAAATAATGACAGACATACTAGGCTAAAATCCAGCTGTTTTTGGTAGGATTAGTTCACTAAAAAAAACGGATAACTTTTTTTAGTTATCCCCATTTTAGCAATTCCGTAATTTGACTATAAAAAAAAGTAGCCAGATTATGGGATACATATAAATAGCATGAATTTAAAATTTTTATCAAAAAAGACAATTAGCTGAGAATTGTATTACGATTTTGTTAAAATGCACTTGTTTGATAAAAAATATTCAACAAAATGCACAAATCACAAAAATTATGTTAAATTTGCTTCCGAGGAATACATATACATATTCAGTATTAAAAAAAAAAGAAAAAAATGGGAGCTGAGCAATCTAAATATAACATAAGCCCAATGAGTACAGATGATAAAGTATTTGAATTGACGCAAAGACCCACTCCGTCTGACAGGGAAGTAATTTGGGATAAAACAAAGACCTTACTTTGCAAAACCGATTCAAAAGGCGTTATTATGTATGCTAACGAAGCATTCATAGATGTTTGCGGTTATGATGATTTTGAATTAATCACAAAAAACAGCAATATTACCAGACATCCTGATATGCCAAGAGTGATATTTAAGATTATGTGGGAGATTATTTCTGAGGGAAATGATTTTATCACACTCGTTAAGAATATGGCAAAAACGGGCAGATACTATTGGGTAATCAATGAAATAAATACTTCTACAGATAAAAATGGAGATTATACTTATACCAGCAGACAAAACTCATTATCCGAAGAAAGCAAGGCTTTAAAAAAAGTTATAAAATTATATAAAAAGCTGTTGCATATCGAGCAGGCGAGTGGTGTTGTTGCCAGTGAAAATTATTTGATTGGTTTCCTGGAAGAGCGCAACGAAACATTTGTAGAATACATTAGTGGTATTTTAGAATCCAATAGCCCCGAGGAATCAGAAGAAAATGCTCCTGTAGAAAACAGAGTAGAAGCTCCTGTAGCTCCAAAAGTTGTAGAAAAGCCCATAGCTACAAAACCTGTTATAGATACAACTCCAGAGAATCTGGATGGTTCAGATATCCTTAAGATTAAAAAGAAAGGTTTCTTTACCGGATTTTTTGCCAACGAAGAAGAAAAATAAAGTACTTTTTAACTAGTAAAAAAAAATAAATCCTAAAATCACATAAGTGGTTTTAGGATTTTTTATTATTTATTGGCAACCAGGCGAATATCAATTTCTCTATTGACATACGTCCATTCTTCTGTTTTACGCAGTGTGTCCAAAAGTTCTTCGAAAGCATCGGCATCTGCAGGAGCATATTCAAACCAGGTTAAAAAATCAAATGCCTCACCAAGATCGCGGGAATGGAATAATTTTCTCGCAATAGCTGGCAGGTATTTCATTCCGGTATGGGTGTGTTGCGATTTATTTTCCATTATTTTTCTGCGTTCGTCCTGAGCTAAATTCCACCAGGCTTCCGATTTTCGAATAGGAATAAATGCTGCAAGAGTAGAAGTGGATCTGCCCAGATCCTGCTGAACAGCTGCTAATTTGTCTTTGTCTTCTTTTTCGGTATAGCGTAAATTGCTTATTACTCCTTTGAGCGACCAGATTCCTGTTTCCGACTGAACTAAATCGTGTCTGGGAACTTTTGTCAAATGCGAAACGGATGCTATTGGATTACCTTTGACAGCTCTCATTGAGGTAACTTCCCATTCACCGGAATTGTCTCCGATGAAATCAAAAATTGTATTTGCCATAATATTTCAGATTAAATTTTAATTAGAAAATCCCCATAATGCCATGTCATTACAGGGATTCTCAGCTAAACAAAATTAATTAAAAACTAACTTTTGTACACCATTCCCATATCTTCAATAGAGAACTGATCGGTCAATAAGTGCAACAATTTATCTCTAAGCTCGATATATTCGGGCGTTTTTACGATTTCGATTTTGTTTCTTGGTCTTGGCAAATTAACGTCAACAATTTCTCTGATTGTTGAAGCAGGTCCATCACTCATAACCACGATTCTGTCTGATAAAAACAAAGCTTCTTCAATATCATGAGTAATCATAATAATGGTTTTGTCTCTGTTATTCAGATTCCATAATTTCAGGACTTCGATTTGCATAGAACTTTTTGTAAAAGCATCTAAAGCTCCGAATGGTTCGTCTAACAATAATACTCCCGGGTTTATAGCAAAGGCTCTTGCGATGGCAACTCTTTGTTTCATTCCACCGGATAATTGTCCTGGTAATTTATCTCTGTGTGCCAATAAATTCACCATTTTCAAATTGTAATCTACAATTTCATGTTTTTCTTTAGTAGAACAATTCATTACTGAATCTACTGCCTGAAAAATGTTTTCATGAACAGATAGCCATGGTAAAAGTGAATAGTTTTGAAACACAATTCCTCTGTCCGGACCAGGTCCTTTTATTGTTTTATTATCTAATTCAACAGTTCCTCCTGTTGGGTTTAGCATTCCGGCGATGGCATTCATGATGGTAGATTTACCACATCCTGAGTGACCAATTATAGAGATGATTTCTCCTTTTTTGATTGATAAATTAATATCTCTTACTGCAACGTATTTTCCTTTTGGAGTTGGAAAAGAAATTTCCAGGTCCTTGATTTCTAAATAGCTCATAGTCGTATGTTTTTTAGATTTATTGTTTTATTAAGCTTTGTAAGCCACTTTGTTTTCGATGAAAGTAAATATTCTGTCAAAAAGTAATCCTACGATTCCAATGATAAGAATAGCTGATATTACTTTTTCAAGGCTTAGTGCATTCCAGCTGTCCCAAACGAAGAACCCAATTCCTGCACCACCAGATAACATTTCACCAGCTACAATAACCAACCATGCTACACTAATACTCAAACGTAAACCTGTAATAATGTGAGGTAAACTATAAGGAATCAATATTTTGGTTAAGTATCTTTTTTTAGAGAAACCAAAAGCTTTTGCCACATTCTTATGATCTTGTGGAATTGATGCCACTCCAAAAGAAGTGTTTATCAACGTTGACCACAAAGAAGTAATAAAAACAATAAAAACAGTCGCCATTCCGGTATCTTTAAATACTACCAATCCAATTGGAAACCAGGCTAAAGGCGAAACCGGTTTTAATAATTGTACGATTGGATAAAACAACTGCTTGCAAATGTTACTTGCTCCCATCAAAATCCCAATAGGAATAGCAATTAGGGAACCTAATAAAAATCCGGAAAGTACTGTTTTGATAGAGTTAAACAATTGCAATCCAATTCCTTTGTCATTCGGTCCGTAATCATAGAAAGGATCACTTAGCATTTCTTTCAATACGGTTAAAGTCGCTATTGGACCAGGAAGAGCTCCATCTGTATAAAGGGTTAATAAACTCCAAAATCCACTAAATACAACCAAACCTATTAAGGCAAAAAAGATTGATTTTGATTTTTCAATAATAGTGTTTACGGCTAATTTGAATTTTAAATTTTCTTCTGCAGAAATCACTGGAGATTCTGTAGAAACTTTGATGGATGTATCTAATGCATCATCAATTGTTAGTGTGTTTTTATCTGACATGGTAATAAATTTTAATTAGTTTTTAACCTTTTAATTTTTGTTTAGTATCATTCGATTCCTCCTCTTTAGGAAGAGGAATACGACTGATATTACTTTAATAACTTTTAATGTTTAACAACCTTTAAATATGCTGCCGGGTTTTTAGGATCGAAAACTGTTTTATCCATGGTAAGTGAAAACGGTTTCATATCATCAGTAGGTATTTTTACTTTCATACTCTTGGCAACATCTTCGTATAAATCCTGAAGAATTAATTTATTAGCAATTGCTTCATAATCTGGAGCTTCTTTCAGGTATCCGAATCTAACATACTGTGCCATTGCCCAGATTGCGTGAGATTTACGAGGGTAATTAACCATTCCGCCTTTGTGGAATAACATATAATCTTTGTCATATACTTCTGTTCCCTGGTTACAACCTAAATTGTAATCTCCCATTAATCTCGCTTCAATTACATCTGCAGGAGCATTTACATAAGGCGCTTTGCCAATAATTGCAGCTGCTTTTTTACGATTGGCAGGATTGTCTAACCAGATACAGGCTTCTAAAACTGCTTTCATTACTTTTACTAAGTCTGTTCTTCTTTTTGCACTAAAGTCTTTGTTTACAACTAATGCCTTTTCCGGGTGATCTTTCCAGATATCCTGAGAAGCTACTTGTGTAAATCCAACTCCCTGTTTTACAGCAACACCGCCCCAAGGCTCACCAACACAGTATCCATCCATATTACCTACTTTCATGTTAGCCACCATTTGTGGAGGAGGAATGGTAATAATTTTTACTGCTTTTTGATTTAGTCCCGCAATTGACATCCAGTTACGCAACCATAAATCATGCGTTCCACCCGGGAAAGTCATGGCAAATGTTACTTCTTTTTCTGCTTTTAATTTAGCAGCAACTACTGGAGTAACTTTATTCATTTGTTTGAAACCTACTTTTCCACAAAAATCATTTGAAAGTGTAATAGCTTGTCCGTTTACGTTAAGCATCATCGCGATTTTCATTTCAGATCCCGCTTTTCCACCAACTCCGGTGTACACTGAAAACGGCATAGAATACAAACAGTGTGCTCCGTCTAATTCACCTGTTAGGATTTTGTCACGAACATTGGCCCATGAAGATTCTTTGGTAACTACTACTTCTACACCGTATTTTTTGAATAATCCCAATTCTTTTGCCATAACAATCGGAGAACAATCTGTTAGTGGAATAAAGCCTAAACGTACGGGATCATTTTGAGCGCTTATTGTTGTAAAAGCTGTACTTGCTGTTACTAACAAAACCAATACTGATTTTGTTAGTGTTGCTATTTTATTTTTTATAGTTTTCATCTTAATTTGTTTTTTTATTAATTACATTTTTTTAGTTGCCAGGAAGTTTGGTGAAAATTTTAGTGCAACATAAGCCCATTGTGGTGTAAGATCTGCATTTGCAATTGTAACCCCGCCTTGGCCACCTTTAACCTGAGGAGATGCCATTGTATTTGTTGCCTGCATATAAGAATAACCTGCTTCGATGTTGATTAGTTTGGTGAAATTGTAAGATACTTTTAAATCTAATTCTGTACCTAAATAAGGAGTTCTTGTTCCTCCAGCACCATTAGATACTTCGTTTGCTGATTGAAAACCGTGAATATCAGCAAAGAAAGTCAGGTTGTCTTTTGCATTATATTTTGCTTTAAAGAAGTAGTTAAGTAAACCTTGGCTTCCAAAACCGTTAGCTGCGTAGAAATAATCCATTCCTCCCCAAAATTTGTGTGGCGTTCCGTATAGTGGATCAAAAAGATTACTTTTTGAAGTAGCTGTTACAGCTTTTGTTCCGTTAGTTCCGGATAAATAATCTACTCCAGGTCCAACAAATAATTTACGGCCCAACTGAACTGTTGAAGTAATGGAAGCTAAATTAGCACTTAACACACGGCCATCTTTATTTCTACCCCCCTGATAGTAGTAACTACCTGTAAGGTTGATTTTTCTGTTAGGGTTTACATTGTAATAAATTCCGGATGTAGTACGGCTCCATACTCCTAATACAGGAGTTTTAACTGCACCAACAGTTACATATTTATTAAAATCATCTTTAAAGAACAGTAAGGATAAATCTCCAAAGAAGAATTTTTTACCTACATAAGCATATTGAAATGATTTGTACATAGTACCGATTCCATTTGTACCTGCTCCATAAGTAGCAGGGATACCATTATAAAGAGTTCCTACTGTTTTCTCTGAGTTTTGGTTGAAAGCTGCTCCGATGTCAGCAATCCATCCTTTGTTGGCAAATTTGAAAACAATTGCATCATGTCTTCTTGCTTGTTGTAACCAATCCAAACTTCCTAAAACCTTTTGATCATCATAAGCGATTTCCTGACGTCCAATTTTTAAGGAAATGTTTTGATATTTACTTACGGTGTCATTTAATATTAATTCTGTCCATGCTTCGTGTAACATGATACCGTCATTAGCATCGATAGTTGTTCTGTTTATAGAAGAAGCGTCTTGTCCCCAAACTCTAACGTCTTGCAATGCCATGAATATTTTAAAACGATATCCTGTATATCCCACATTAAGTCTGGTTCTTTGTGAAGTGAACAAAGCTGCATCATCTCCATCTCTTTGTAAAGTCCCTTGTCCATCTCTAACCTCAGTTCTGGGTCTAATTTGTCCCGTAACAGTTAACTGAGCTTTTGCTTCGTTTTGACTTGCTAATGTTAATAAAAGTCCTAAGAAGATAGATTTTGAAAGATTTACTTTTGAAATAGTTTCTTTTCTGAAACCTAGAATGTTTAGTGATTTTGTTTTAATGTTTTGCATAATAATATTTGTTTTAATTAGTATGAAGCAAATTTACGTAAGTACTAATACTTATTAACTACGTAAAAAACAGACTAAAACAGTTTTTTAATACTGAAAAACTCGTAATTATAATGGTTTATTTTCTGCTTTTTGACAGAAAAATGCAATAGAGTCAAGTATACTAAGGTTTTGTAGGTATGGATTACCTAGTGGTATATACGTATAAATGAGGTTTGGCTTATACTAAAATTCATTTTTATCCTTTTAAAAATCTAAAAATGGATAAATAGTTTAGCTAAAAGAGTTGTGGCGTACTAATATTTTCTAGCAGTTATAGAGTATACTACGTAGAAAAATAAAGAAATAAGCGAGAAAGGGAGTAATAAAGATGGATTTATTCGAACTACTTATGTTCTCTGATTTCTGATTTTAATTTGTCAGCATTAAGTAAGCCAATTTTTTTACCTACAGTTTTAATAAGAGCTTCTTTTTTTAAACTTGAAATTACCCGTATTACTTGTTCGTCAGTAGTTCCGGCGAAGTCTGCTATTTCTTTTCTGGATAAATCGAGTTCTATGACACCGTTGAGCTGACCAAATTTTCGATGTATATATAATAAAGTGTCAATCACTCTTTCTCTTACATTCATTTGAGCAATTTTTCGAATGTTGTTCTCACTTTTATTCAATTCTTCCGCATAAAAAAGCATCAAATCAAAAGTAAATTCTGGAATAGTATGCAGAATTTCAAGCATATCTTCATTACTAAAATTACATAAAATGGTGTCTTCTAAAGCGTAAGCGCCAATAAGATACCGTTTACTGGTTCCAAAACCTCTGAAACCAACAGTATCACCATTTTTGGTCAGTCTGACAATTTGTTCTTTTCCGTATATACCTGTTTTTACAGTCTTTACTTTTCCTTTGTAAATGAAGTACAAACCCTGAATTGGTGCGCCTTCAATAATAAATTGTTGAGATTTTTTGCAAACAAAGCTTCGTTTTCTATCAATGTAGTTTTTCATTTCTTCCAAATGAATGTGTTTCTTTATAAAACAATTTTCATTCAAACAGTTCGTGCAATTGGCTAGTTCTTGATTCATAGTAAAGTTTTATTGTTTGCAAACTGAATTGGTACTCAAAATTTATTTTAAACAAAAATATAAAAAAATATTCGTTTTATACGTATTTATACGTAAAAATACTTATTTTTACACTTTCGAAAGAAAGCATGAGTCTACAGGCTGGACTTTTATCAATAATAAAGAAATTACAATGCAAAATTCAGAAATCAAAACGACGTGTTCCTATTGTGGTGTAGGATGTGGAATTGTAGTAACTAATGATGCTAAAAATGGAGTTACGGTAACCGGAGATAAAGATAATCCAGTCAACAGAGGTATGCTTTGTTCGAAAGGAAGAAATCTTCATTATGTGGTGAACGATACTTCAGACAGAATCCTGTATCCTGAAATGCGATGGAGTAAATCGCATCCAATGGAACGCGTAAGCTGGGATGCCGGATTGGATCGTGCTGCAGCTGTATTTTCTTCTATAATAAAAAAACACGGACCTGATAGTGTAGGTTTTTATATTTCCGGACAATGTCTTACCGAAGAATATTATTTGGTAAACAAATTGGTTAAAGGATTTCTAAAGACTAATAATATAGATACGAACTCTCGTTTGTGTATGAGCTCGGCAGTGGCGGGTTACAAGAAAACCTTCGGAGAAGATTCTGTGCCAATTGCTTATGATGATATTGAACTGGCAGATACGTTTTTAATTACGGGTGCTAATCCTGCTTGGTGTCACCCAATTCTCTTTAGAAGACTGGAACAGCACAAAGAAAAAAATCCAAAAGTAAAAATCATTGTTGTTGATCCCCGAAAAACAGATTCAGCTTTGGCTGCTGATTTGCATTTGCAGATTATTCCGGGAACGGATATTGTTTTGTACCACGCTTTGGCTAAAAGGCTAATTGAAAAAGGGTATGCGGATATGGATTTTGTCGAAAAACACACTGAGAATTTTATTTTATATAAAAATTTAGTTTTCGCCAGTTCATATGAGAATGCTTCTAAGACTTGCGGCATATCTGTAGATGAAATTAAAGAGGCAGCCGATATTATTGGAAAAGCCAAAGGATTTATTTCGCTTTGGGCAATGGGATTGAACCAAAGTGCTATTGGAGTGGATAAAAATACCGCTTTATTGAATCTTTCTTTATTGACAGGACACGTTGGAAAACCGGGTTCAGGACCTTTCTCTTTAACAGGTCAGCCAAATGCAATGGGTGGGCGTGAAGTAGGAGGAATGGCAAATTTATTAGCGGTTCACAAAGAACTAGCTAACCCGGTACACCGTAAAGAAGTAGCTGATTTTTGGGGAGTTGAAGGTATTTCAGAAAAACCAGGATTAACCGCTACTGAAATGTTTGAAGCCCTTGAGTCGGGGAAAATGAAAGCGATTTGGATTATTTGTACCAATCCAATGGTGAGTTTGCCTGATTCCAGAAGAGTAGAGAAAGCTTTGGCTAATGCCAAGTTTGTAGTAGTTCAGGATATTTCTCATAATTCAGATACAGCAAAGTTTGCCGATTTATTGTTGCCAGCTGCAGGCTGGTTGGAAAAAGAGGGAACCATGACCAATTCTGAAAGACGAATTTCTTATTTGCCAAAAGGAATCAATGCGCCTGGGGAAGCACTTCCGGATGTAGATATTTTGATGCGTTTCGCTAAAAAAATGAATTTCCCAGGTTTCAATTTCAATACTACCGAAG
The DNA here is from genome assembly GCA_040387175.1 of Bacteroidota bacterium. Lineage (GTDB taxonomy): Bacteria > Bacteroidota > Bacteroidia > Flavobacteriales > Flavobacteriaceae > Flavobacterium. Next base: position 88,572 of record JAZKED010000020.1, read on the forward strand.
ATATTTATAAGGAGCATTGTTTGATGACCAAAGGAACCAATATTGATATTTCTTATCTGAATTACAGCCGTCTTAAAAACGAAGGTACCTTCCAATGGCCTGTTCCAGATTATGGACATCCGGGGACACCACGTTTGTTTGCGGATAAAAAATTCTTTACGCCTTCGCAAAAAGCGATTTTTAATATTCCAACTTCTATTGAAAATACTTCGCCGGCACCCAATAAAGATTTTCCATTTATATTGACAACAGGACGTATTCGTGACCAATGGCATACGATGACCAAAACTGGAAAAGTATCCCGATTGATGACGCATATTCCAAGTCCGGTACTGGAAATCAATCCGATTGATGCTTTTAAATCAAAAATTGGAGAAGGGGATATTGTTGTAGTAACCAGTAAAAACGGAACCGTTCAGGTAAAAGCAAAAGTTTGTGATACCATTCGTGAAGGAGTTGTTTTCTTACCAATGCACTGGGGGAAACAATTGGAAAACGATTTGAACAGAACAAACAATTTGACCAATACGATTGTTGATCCGATTTCTAAAGAACCTGATTTTAAATACACCACGGTTTCAGTTGTCAAATATGTGAAACCTTTCGAGAAAATAGCTGTAGTTGGAGCAGGTGCAGCAGCATTCCGCTTCATCCAAAACTATAGAGAAATTAATAAAACCGATGAAATTATTGTTTTCTCCAATGAAGAAAATCCTTTCTACAACCGTGTTTTATTGCCGGAATATATGACGGGTGAATTTACCTGGGAGCAACTTTTGAAAATTAAAGAAGAGGCTTTAGGGAAACTGGATATCACGATGCGTTCAAATGTTTCTATTGATAATGTAAATGCCAAAGAGAAAACGATTTTGGATAGTCAGGGTGTTTTACACACTTTTGATTCCTTGATTTTAGCTACCGGAAGCCGCCCATTTGTACCCGAAAATGCTCAATTGCATTTGCAGGGACGTTTTACCATGAGAAAAAAGAGCGATGCAGACAGATTGAAAGATTATCTGGATAGTACTAATTTACCTCCTGAAGAACAACACGTAGTTATCGTAGGTGGTGGTTTATTAGGTCTGGAATTAGCTGCTGCTTTAAAACATAAAAAAGTAAAAATTACCATTATTCAACGAGCTTCCCGTTTGATGGAACGTCAGTTGGACAGGATTTCAAGTAAACTATTGGCAGAGGAAGTACAGCTTCGTGATATTTCGATTTATTTTGATAATGAGGTAAGTACAGTATTCGAAACAGAGAATCCTAATGAAATAGAAATTGCACTGAAAAGTGGTCGAATCATTATGGCCAATGCGATTGTTTATACTATTGGAACCATTCCAAATATAGAAATTGCCAAAGAATCTGGATTGGCTTGCGGACGTGGAGTGAAGGTAAACCAGTATTTACAATCTTCAAATCCTGATATTTATGCCATTGGAGAAATAGCCGAATTCGAAAATAAATTATTTGGAATCACTTCTGCTGCCGAAGAACAAGCTGATATTTTGGCTAATTTTATGGCAGGAGATATTAGCAGTTACTACAAAGGTTCGGTCTTGATGAATATCCTGAAACTGGAGGATATTAATTTGTGTAGTATTGGTGAAATTGAAGTTCCGGAAAATGATGATTCCTATGAGGAAATTGTATTCTCGGATTTAGGAAAAAGATATTATAAAAAATGTATCGTTAAGAATGATTTATTGGTTGGTGCGATTTTAATGGGTGACAAAGCTGAATTTGCTGAGTTTAAAACCATGATTGAAACCAAAATTGAATTATCGGATAAACGAAATTTATTGCTTAGAGGAAGTTCAACGGCAAAACCGGTTTTAGGTAAATTAGTTTGTTCATGCAGTCAGGTAGGTGCAGGAAATATTGAAGAATGTATCAAAGGCGGCGTGACTAATTTTACAGAGCTATGCAAAACAACTGGAGCCGGATTAGGTTGCGGAAGTTGTAAAACTGAAGTAAAAGAAATTTTATCAAAATGCAAATAAAAGTTGTTGGTTGATAGTTGTTGGTTGGTAGTGAGTAACTTTAAAAAGCATTCTTCATTCTAAAAATCAACCAACAACTATTAGCTATTAACCAAAAACTATAGACTATGGAATTGACAAGATTAATAGTAAAAGGAGGCGTAATGTCGCCAGGTGAGTTAAAAGAAATTGTAAATATGGCTTTGGATCAGGGACTGAAAGACATTTCTTTTGGTTCAAGACAAGATATTATTTTTCCAAAAGGATTTACAGCAATAGGGAAAGAGAAAGCGGGTAAATATCACTTTGTTTATCCAAATGAAAAAAGCGGGAACAATATTGTAACCTCTTATGTTTCGACTGATATTTTCAGAAATACACCCTGGCTTACCGGAAATAAGTTTCTGTATATTATTGAACAATTCAAGACAAATCCAGAATTAAAAGTAAATATCACCGATCCAAAACAACAGTTAGTGCCTTTGTTTACAGGGCATATCAACTTTATAGCTTCACATCACGAAGATTATTGGTTTGTATATATCCGTTTGCCAAAATGGGACAAAATGGAAATATATCCCGTGCTGATTTATAGTTGGAATATTGCCGAAGTGTATTATGCTATTGAAAAAATATTACAGGAAGAACCTGATTCTGCAGATATGATTTTCCAGTTGGTAAATGACGCTTTGGATACCAATAACAGAACAATAGACAAACCGTTGAATATTCCGTTTTATCCTTTTCCATATTATGAAGGGATGAACAGATTGGGAATTGATCAATATTGGTTGGGATTGTATTGGAGAAATAACCTTTACGATTTGGACTTTTTGAAAGAAATGTGCGATTTGTGTTTTGATTGCAAAATTGGTAAAATTTGTATCACACCCTGGAAATCCTTTATTGTAAAAGGAATTCCAAAAGACCGAAAATTAGATTGGGAAAAATTTCTTGGAAAACGCGGAATCAACGTGCGACATTCATTATTGGAACTGAATTGGCATTTGCCGGTAGCAGAAGAATGGGCATTGAACCTGAAAACCTTTTTAGTGAGGACACTGGATCAGTTTGATATTAGTACTTACGGACTTACATTTGGATTGTCAGAATACAACAGAGACGGGCATTATTTTACTTCTATTGTAGTCGAAAAAAATGATGTGCCAAAAGATTTGGAATCTATAAAAATCAGAGCTACTTACAATGTTTTGTATGCTAAAAATTTTGATCCAAATACCAAAGAATATATTGTCCATGCTCAGGATGTTGATAAATTAGAATTGCCTAACATTTTGATTGAACTGAGTAAAAAATACTTTGATGAACTAGGAAATTCTACTTTTGAAGTAAGCGCTACATCAGTCAAAAAAGAACCAAAAGAACAGGATATACACCAATGTCAGGAATGTTTGACACTGTATAATGCTGAATATGGAGACGCTTCCCAAGGAATTAGCAAAGGAGTTTTGTTTGCTGATTTACCGGAAGATTATGAATGTTCGTTATGTGAAGCTCCAAAAAGTAATTTCATAAACTATCTGGAAAAAGTTTAATTTTGCAAGCTCATCATTTTTAAGAATTTCGAATAAAGAAACCCATTATGAATACAACTTTCAAAACTGTAAGCTCTTCTCATATTACTATTTCTGAGTTAATGTTGCCTTCGCATACCAATTTTAGTGGTAAAATACATGGAGGTTATATCTTGTCATTACTGGATCAGATTGCTTTTGCGTGTGCTTCAAAATTTTCGGGGAATTATTGTGTAACAGCTTCTGTTGATACGGTAAATTTTCTGGCTCCGATTGAAGTAGGTGAATTGGTAACCATGAAAGCCAGTGTGAATTATGTGGGTAAAAGTTCCATGATTATAGGAATTCGTGTAGAAGCTGAAAACATCAGAACTGGTGTTATAAAGCATTGTAATTCATCTTATTTTACTATGGTTTCTAAAGATAATGATGGTAAAAATGCTATGGTTCCCGGTTTGATTCTGACTACTTTGAAAGAAGTTAGCCGTTTTGAACACAGTGTCAGACAGCTTGCTTTGAAGAAGGAAAGAGAGTACCAAAAAGGGATTGCTACATTTGGTTCTATTGAATCTATTTTGACTTCTAATCAGTATAATGTTAAGGTAGAATTGGAATAATTCTTTTCTGTTAATAGAAACATATTAAAATAACAAAGGCATGAAAATATAAATTTCATGCCTTTGTTGTTTTATCTAGCCTGGAATTTTCTCGATTAATATGGGTGCATCGGACTGATCGTAATAGGTGCAGGTCATTTCTATGATATCTACTCTCCATCTTTTGATTCCGCATCGTGCTGAGTCATTACAAAACGTCATGTAATCGGTTTCGCCTTGCTGATGTTTGACCAGTAATTCGATAAAGTATTCCTTATTGGCTGATGGTGCTATTGGGATGGCTTCGTATTTCTCATCGGACGTTATGCTGTAGTTGTTGATTCCATAATATTCCACGTGGCCATCGTTTACGAAGGTGTCGTATCCTTTTACTCCTAAAATGATTAGGTCCTGTATGTAGTTCGGGAAGTCTGCTCCTGATTTTACTTTGGCATGTGCTTCTTTTATCTGATCTATTGTGAACATGTTTTTATAGTTTATGGGTTATTAAAGTCGGTTGTTTTTGGGAAGACACTTAGGGCGTCTATCACAATTTGTGGGGTTGGTTTGGCGAGTTTGCGAAGTTTGGTATCCATCCAGGCGCCGTCTACGGTGATAACGGCACACAATACTTCGTCTCTGTATAGTTCGTGAACGATGGACCAGCGGGAGGCATCTTCGTTCATTTTTTTTAATTTGGTCTGCATGATGATGATATCGGAGAGGTGGATTTCTTTTCGGAAAACGCATTCTTCCCGGAACAATACTGGACCGATGTGTTCGGTTTGCATGGCTCTTATGGTTAATCCTAATTGTGCCAGTATTTCGACACGGTGCTGTGCTCCAAAATCGTAATAAGCACTGTGGCGCAAGTGAAAATTAGGGTCTAAATCGGACCAGCGAAAGGAGAGTTGTTTGCTGAATGTAGCCATTGTGCTTGCTTTTTGGTTTGTTTTTTGTTGGCTAAATTTAAGAATAAAAGTTGAAATGGCATAAAAGGGCAGGCTTGAAACTTTGTATTCGTTTTTAAAATTTTTAACCACAAATTACACCCATTATCATAAATTACCTTTCTTTGAAGTATTGTTGTAATTTTAATTCAGAAGGTAATGAAAAAGATATTGACGATAGTTATTATACTGTTTGTATTTGGGAATGTTAAGGCTCAAAAAGTGTATTCTGTAAATTATGAGAGTCAGGCTGATGTTAAAGTTTATGTTGTGAAGTATGAGAGTCAGGCTGATTTAAAAGTCTATAAGCTAAAATATGAAAGTCAGGCTGGTGATAATAACGGAAAATGGTTTTTTACCCAATATGAAAGCCAGGCTAAAAAGAAAGTATTTTTTGTGGACTATGAGAGTCAGGCTGATTTAAAGATTTTCTTTGTTGAGAGCGAAAGTCAGGCAGGATGGAAGGACAAATCAAAGAAAAGTTTGTTGTATTGAGTTGTTGTTGATTTGTAAAGTCGTTCTGTTTTTTTGGGTAGTGGGAGTGTTCACAGAGTTTATTAAACATTACCTAAGTGTAGCTTTAGTGCTGTTTTGCTTGGGTTGTAGGTTGCTTCGTATCCTGATACGAAGCTAATTAATGTTTGAAAATTTGCCACGTTCTTTGCCTGACCTGATTCTGATGTTGATGCAATTTTTATCTATATTAAATGATTGATTAATACTATAAAAATAATTAAAGTTTTATTTTTTGAAATTTTTTTATTACAAAATAATAAGCCATTACAATGTAATGGCTTATTGTATTTATCATTTGTATTGCTTTTAATTTTTATAATTACTTACTATTATCTTCTGGTGTTAAATTATATTTTTTCATAAAATGTGATGCCAGTCCCGGCAGAATTCGATATAGAAAGAATCCATATGCCAGACTTATTAATATTCCAGATGTAAGTACTGTTATTATTAATGAACCTGGTGTAATCCAACGAGTTGTTGTACCCCTTAAAACTGCTAACAAAACTAATACACCAACCAATAAAAATCCAACCATTGCAGATTTTAAAATAATAGATTTTTTAAAGCCTTCTTCTGAGGTTTTTTTGTTGAGTTTAATGATAGCAGAATAGGGTAAAATGTCGATCCAAAAAATTATGAAAATCCCTAAAACTGTAAATGCAACAGCTATTCCGGCGTAAGTTAAAAGAACAGAAAGAACTACTAGTATGAGTAATACTCCAACTAAAAAATAGCTCAATCCACCATCGTTATCTTGCTGTTTTTTTAGTACGTCGTCCATTATGCTTTGGTCAATACTATTTTTTATTGCTTCGTCTGCTGCAATTGAGTCTATCTGAACCTGGGTTGCTGCTTGAGCTGTACTATCGGCTGGCTGACTAAATGTTGTAAAATTTGTTAGCATTAAAAGTAAAATAGTCGTTAAGTAAAATGTTTTTCGCATTGTTTTAAGTTTGTTTATTTGTTACGGGTTTAATTTGCTATTAATTGCTAGTCTTCTTAGTTATTGTTGTTAATGACATCATTTGATTGTTGGTATCTTTTGAAGATATTCTTTCAATAGTTATTGTAAAAGTATCATTTACATATTCTTTGTGTATGTATGCGTTTATTGTGTTTGTATTACTTATCTCTTCCTGAGATTTGAATCCAGCATCACTAAGTTGTCTTGAAAATGTTGCAAAATCGTCTGAGATGCATTTTATAGTATTGTCATCTATTGCTATGGCAATATTACGTTTTTGATTTATCCATATTTTTTTGTAGATATTATATTTCCATCCATAGGATATATTGTTTAATACTCCTAATACTTTGTTTTGTTTTATGGCAAAGAGATTAAATAAGTCTTTAATTTCTATTCTGCGTTCTTCGGTTCCCATATAATCTCTTACATCGGTATCATAAGTTAGTAATTCTATATTTTGTGGGTTTGTTTTGGAATATAGCATGTTTATTTCCTGTCCGACGTAATAATTACTTAGCTTATATTTACTAATACTTTCTGATATTGTTATTTTTTGACCTTCCAGAGTTTCAAATTCAACCAGAATTGATGAAATATCTATGCTTTGTCCTTTGAGGTTAGTCAACTCTTTTCCTTCTAATGAAATGACTGTTCCCAGTACTTCAATCTTATTTTTTATAAGCATTTCTTTTGCCGTGCTATCAAATTTGAAAGATATAACGAAATATAAAATTATGCTGGGTATAAATGCCAGAGCTACAAAGAATGAATAATTGATTGACTGAAAATCAATTTTGTCCATATACTCTTTTTTCCAGCTATTATGGAATACAACTGTATAACAAATGCAACAACTGGTTAGTATTGCTCCTAAAAGTGGTAAAAATACTTTGTCTTCGGATTCTATTTTTTCTGGTAAGTGGAAGTAAAAAAAGTAGAAGCTAATTAGGGTTAATACTATAAACGATATATAAATAATGGTATTTCTTAACGGCAGGGTTTTGAGTTTGTGTTCATAAATCCTGGAATTTGCAATGTCTATTAATTCTTTGTAGTCTTTAGGATCTATTTCTTTTCTTTTTAAAAAATCTTCTATTTCATAGCCAATATAGCCATAATTTATTTTTTCTATTATTTGATTTATTAGTAGTTCTTTATCCATAATGTTTATGTTCTATGTTTTGTTTTAAAAGTTTTCTTCGCTTACTTTGAATCCGTCTTTGTAAGTTATGATTGTATATATCTTTCCATTTTTATCGTAATATTTTCCGGTGCCTTGTCCGTCTTTTAATGTTCCGAAATCTCTGGGTTTTCCATCGGAATCATAGTTGACAATAATATTCATTAATGCTCCGTTGCTGTACGTTTTTTCAATCCATAATTGACCGTTTTCATGATAGTATTGGTATAGACCGTCTTCCTTTCCCATGTTATAATAGAACTTTTCTTCCGTTTTTCCGTTTGAATAAAAATATTGACAAAGACCATTTGTTTTTCCTTCTATAAAATTATTTTCCACTTTAATTTTTCCATCAGGATAAAAAGTTTTTTGGATTCCGTCTTTTAAATTGTTTTTATACAATTTAATTTCATAAGGTTTTCCATTGTCATAAAAAGTCTTTACAGTGCCGTCTAATTTATTGTCCCTATGATTGCCTTCACAAGCTATTTTTTTATTGGAATAAAAATATTTAAAACTGCCTTCTAAAACACCGTTATTGAAGTTGAGTTGTTGGTTTAATATTTTTTTGAATGTTTGATCTTCAATTACAAAAAAATCCCATTTGCCAATTCTTTTCCCATCCATGTATTTTCCTTCTCCATAGATTAGAAAACGACCTAAAACTTTTTCGGGTTTATTGTTTTTTATTACAAAAGCTACATCAGTAATTACTTCATAGTCTTTCCAAAAGCCCTGACGAAGATTGTTGCTGTCTGTTTTTCCATTGGGTACAAAATTCTTTGAAGCATATCCGTTTTGCATGTAATTATCCATGACTTTATCTTTCACATAAACTAAATTTTGACTCATTAGATTTATTGTAAAAAACAGAAAGTATACAGGCAGAAGTTTTTTCATAATGTTTGTTAATTAGGTTGCTTATCCAATTCAAAATATAGTGTGTCGTTTTGAAATTCTTCTGTTAAAATTGGAGTTAGTTTATTCCATTTCGTTTTAATCTTTCCGTTTTCCCTTGTAAGTTCCAGTAGGTTGTCTCCTTTTTTGAAATTTCCATAACCAGCGCCTTCTATTTCTTTGTCAAAGATTAAATTTATTTTGTTGTTATCTCCTTTTACTATTGCCTGAATAACCATATAGGTTTGTTGACCATTAACTTCAATCAAAGCTGTATAGTTATCTTTTTCCTGTTTGATATTCAGAGTCCAGATCATTACCAAATTATAGTCGGCTAAAATCTCAACAGGTTTTTCACTGTAGTGGTAATTGCCAATCCAATTATCTAATTTGTCTGTTGTTGTACATGAAATTGTCAGGACAATAATGATTATCAATTTTAGTATTCTCATTTATTATCTGTAAGTTTTTAAAATATTGTGGAAAGGGGAGTGCACTTCTTTATTCCAACAATCGTTTTTCATAGTGATAGTAGGTTTGGATTATATTAATTAAATCGTCGTTTCGTAATTGATTTAGGTTAATTTTTTTAAGATCATTATTCAGCCATGCTACATTTTCTTCTACTGTATTGTAGTTATTTGATTCATGAATTTCAATTATAATATCTACATCGTCTATTGTCAATTTATCTGCAATTTGTCGGGGTAAATTATCATATATCCATTTTGTTTTTGGGTTGTAGTTTAATCGATTAAAATCCTTTGTGCAATCTTCTCCACCGGAAAAATTTACGTGTAAAGCAGTCATGGAAGTTTTAATGGCTTTATGCCAATAAAAATAGGAGAAATTCCACCAACCAAAAAAGAATGTCAATAGTGAATATTTAATACCCGGAATTATTGAACTTTTACCTTTTTCAATGGTGTATATTTTAGAATTATTGACATAGCTGAAAATAAAGAAGTGCATGCTTATTTTGTAAACTCTGTATCTTTTATTTTCAGGATTAATTCGGGACATGTGATTTGAAATGAATTATTTCTTTTAGGTATTCAAATATATATTATTTAAAGTAAATTCTGCTTTACATTGGTTTAATTAGGAATTTATTACTCTTCAAAATCTAAAAGCAAAAAACTGCGATAAGTTCGTGGTGTGATAAAGTTTAGTACTTATCTAAGACCTGGGTAGTTACACAATTAATTTGGTTCTATCTGTAAACCAAGTAGCTCTAACTGTAAACCGAGTAGGCATAACTACAAGTCAAGTAGCTCTAAATACAAACCGAGTAGGCTTAACTATAATCGGAGTAGCTCTAACTATAAACGGAGTAGGCATAACTACAAGTCAAGTAGCTCTAACTATAAACCGAGTATGCTTAACTATAATCCAAGTAACTCTAACTATAAACCGAGTAGGCTTAACTACAAACCGGGATGGTATAACTATAAATTGTATTGGGATATTTAAAACAGGACAGACGTATTTGTATTATGGTATGTCCTGTTTTTGTATTGTGGTTTTATTGGTTTGAGCAATAGTTGAAACTATTCGCTTTAGTGCATTTTGCTTTTAGGGTCTAAAATTTTTTACCGCAAATTGCACAAATTTGCACAAATTGATTGGTGTAATTGCTTCGCCTATTTGCTATTGCTCGGGTTGTTATTAAGAAATAAGTACTCCAAGCTTGCATACTTTCAGTGGATAGCGGTTTATTTTCTGATTTTATTGAATTCTATTCCTTTTACCTGAGCGTATTGTGGGGAAGAGGCTCCGAAAATAGATTTGACATATTTCTTTACGTCGGCGGCTACATCGACTAGTCCTGTGTCTTCTTTGTATAACAGGGTGTCGCGATTGATTCTTGCATTGCTTATGCTGACGTATGCGGTGTTCACGCCATTGTTTTTGGCCGTTAGGTCGGTGTGTTTTGCGGTTAGGGTTACTATTTTTAATTCGGTTTCGTTTGGGATATAGGTAGGCTCGGATTGCAGTACTGAAACGATTCCTCCAAAGTGCTGAATTTGCTGATCGTAGGATTGCTGACTTGTAGAAATTGTTTTTGGTGCTATTGTGTTGGGGTCGGTTGGGGTTTCTTTTGCTTTTGCTCTTGACCCTTGTAATTTTTTGTTGAATCCTTTAGCGTCATCTACTTTTTGTTTGGTTGCATCGGTAGATTCCAAGGCATTGACTAATCGTGTTGCCAGTGGTTTGACCGTGCTAAATGCTAGTGCTCTTTCGTTTATTTTGTTGTTGTAAATGGTGTTTTTGCTTAGTACATCTGCCAGACTTGCCTGAGTTGCTGCTGCTAATGCGTTAAGCTGTGGTATTTTTAATCCTAGTTTGCTGGGATTGTAGGTTAGTCCGAAACCTGTTACGACGGTAATTAATAATTGCAAATTTGCCACGTTCTTTGCGTGACCTGTTTCTGATGTTGATGCCATTTTTGAAGTTTTAAATTGTTTGATTATTCCTTCAAAAATAAATAAAAATATTTTAATTGTGGTTATTGTATTACAAAAATTGTTGATAAAGTATTTTGTTACCACGATAGTTAGCGCAGTTTTGCAAACTGTGCCCATTCCAATAGCCAACTAAAACATATCTAATAAAACAACTTCTAAATCATTATCTAAGCCTGCATAATTTCTTGCTGAACTAAAATAATAATCTTCTGGAAGATTTACAATTTTGTCTTTTACAGGATTACTATGAATATAATCCATCTTTTGTTTTATAAATTTATTACTATAAATATGTTCGGCATGATAACCGTTTTGCCAAACTTTATACTGTTGATTTTGTTTTAGATGCTCACAAGCTTTTTTGAAATAATCTAATATCCATTCTCTTCTGCTTTCAGGCTCGTCCTGAATTGTTTGTATGATTTTCTTTGAAGTGAATTTTTTAAAATCACGCATCACATCTGATAGTATAAAGCCATTTGTTGTTTTACAAAGTAAATGAATGTGGCTGTGCATAATGCAATATCCATAGATTTCTAAACCCTTTTGTTCTTGACAATATTGTAATGCTTGTATGATGATTTGTTTTTGATTCAATCGAGTAAAAATATCTACCCAACCGACTGTGGTAATTGTAATAAAGTGAGCTTCTTCGGTTGTTGTGGCTTTGTATTTTGTTGACATTTTTTTTGTTTTAAATATATAAAAAAAGCTACAAAATTGAATTGTAGCTTTTAAATTTTTATTGCCTGCTCTCGTTTGTGGGCACAATTTGCAAAACTGCGCTAACGTTCGGTGTAATGAGAAGATTTAGTGCATATATTGATTTATGCTTTTAGATTTTTTTGTCTGCTCTCGTTTGTGGGCACAGTTTGCAAAACTGCGCTAACGCTCGATGTAATGAGAAAATTTAGTACATATCTAGGACGTCGGGCAACTGCGCTAACGTTCAGTGTAATGAGAAGGTTAAGTGCATATCTAGAACGTCGGGAAAAATTAACAGTTTATTTTAATGTAGAATGATACACCATTATAATGGTGTATCCTGCACTTTGCGATTAGAAATTATTATTGTTTTAATTTATGTTTGTGTTAACAAGCGAGGAGTTAGTATTAACGAGTATTATTTTTCTTAAGTTTCTTTAATAGATAGTCTTTTTTATTTTTCATTTCATAAATAATGAAATCTTTAAATTTTTCTCGATCCTCAGGTAATTCACTATATGTTGTTAAAATAATTTGACAAGATGCTGGAGAAATTTTAGAAATAGTATTTATACAATTCATTAATGAATCATTATCTAAATTTTGCTGTTTAGGTTCATCTAATATAAGGAGATTAGGATATTTAATTTCATGATCAGTTTTTAATTTAATTGAAGTTTGTAACAATGCTAAGTAATAACTCAAAATTATTCTTATATTATCACTTGAACTCGAAATATTATAAATATCAAAATCGTCAAGATAAGGTGAGTAATTGTCACTAGCATCTAACTTTATATTATTTATTAAATTTTGATTGCCTTTGAATAAACCAAGTTCCTTTACATCAGAATGAATATAGTTTTTAATTGTAGTCAGAATTTTATTGTCACGTTCTGATTGGTTGTAACCATCAGTTATTATTTTGAGAGCATCATATTCACTTTTAATTAATTTTATGGAGGAACGCAGTGGATTAAGATCATTCCAACGAGAAGCAATTCTGGAAAATTTTTCCATCTCTTTATGAGTAGCATCAACTTCTAAAATTCGCTCTCTTAATTGAGCAAACTCTTTTCCTGCATATGTTTTTGTCTGATGATCTAATTGACTTTCATAACTAAAAATTTTATCCTTAATATTATTTCTTTCCTCAACAACTTTTTTTCTGTCGAGATTTCTTTGTGATATTACTTTTTTAAAAGTTTTTTCTTCATCTTCTAAAAATGCCAAATTTTGTTCTGGACTTGAAATTTTTTTAATAATATCTGAATGACATAAAAAGCATTCATCAATTTCAGAATGAGTTAAATTTGCTTCACAAACAGGACATGTTTTTATATTAAGATTTATTGAAAATTCCTGTAATTTCTTGAGTTGCTTATTTTTATACTTATTTGATTTAATCCTATCAAGATAATTTTGATAACCATTTATCTCAGTCGTCATTTTTTCAATTTGTTGACTACGTAAGCGAAATTCAAAATCTAATCTTTTAATATTATGTCGAATTTTAAAATTAGAATCTTCAAATTCTTTATTTTGGCTAGACATTTCATTTATGAAATTTGATTCAATATTATATTTATCCTTTAAATAATTGATATAATCGTAAATACTTGATTTACCTATATGTTTTGTGTTAACTAGAAGAATATCGTCAACTTTTTCAGCATTCGCAATTATTAAAAGATTTTCTTCTTTACTGTAAAGATCATCACTAACTTTTTTAAGTTTAGCTTCAAGATCTTTTATTTTAAGCTCTGACAAGTGTAAATTAAATCGATCTAATCCAAATAAATATTCAAAAGCAACTTTCTTTACGTCTTTGATATTATATCTAGTTACTTGTCTAGACTGAATTTGTGACCAACCTGCACGCTGTTCTACAAAAAATAATGGTAAAATATTTTCAAAATAAAGTTTGGATTGTTTATAATCATAGGTAGGTAATTCTACTTCGTCTAAACCAATAAAATTAAATAAAAATTTTTGAAAACCATTTTCTGAAAATACTCCATCGCCAACAACTATATATTTATTAGAATCCTCTGTTTTATAAAAATTTTCAATAGTACAGTCTTTTACAGCAGCAATATTTATATCTCCGCCTTTAATGTATCTAAAAATGGTTACACTTCTCTCGCCGTTTGAAATTTCTAGAAGTAAATATGACTTCTTAATAAGTTCGCCATTTATTGTTTTATAAAATTCTGGTTTAAATGGATTTTGTACAGATTTGAATATCCCTAATCCTTTTTCGGCTCCTAATCCATAAACTAACCCTGTAACTATACTAGTTTTCCCTACAGAATTAGGTCCATATACAATGTTTAAGCCATCTTTAAAAGGAATTGTTGCCCCATAAGAATTATTCTCAAACGTTTGTATGTTATAAAGTAGTTTATTTATTTTCAGTTTCCGCATTTTGCTTCCAATATGAATTAGGTATTATTTCGGTAATTATTTGTAAAGTTTTTTCTTCAATCATTCTACTGCCAAACAATTCAAGAAAATTAATTTCATTAGGAAATACTTCTTTTATGCTTTCAAAAACCTCTTTACCATTTAAGGATAGTAAAATTCTAATATTTTTATTGTCTTTATCAGATTTATATTCAATTAGATCTCGAACAAAAAGAAAAAGTAGCATGTCATTAAATCTTATGTCCCAAGGAACACTTTTGTACTGAACAATATTGAAATCAATTTCTGTTTGAGAAGATATTTCAAGTTTAATAAGTTTTTCTATTATATTTTTCTGCCCTGCAAAATATTCTGAAAGAAATTTTAGTTGAAATGCATCATTTCTAAGTAAAAAATCCACACAGGCAATAATATTTTTACTAAGCCCCATTTTGGTATTAAGCATGCCTAGAATTATTAAAATTCTAATTGAACGGTATTGAATTCTATCTTCAGGTTGAACATAAGTAGGTCTGTCTAAATTAATAGTTGGTTTCAAACCCTTTGCAGATATAGAATCGATTAAATAATTAAGATTTTTCATTTTTTCTCCAATCTAATGGGCATTGTGCCGCAAGTTCAAATACTACACCATGTAGTAATTTTTCTTTATCACCTTTTAAAGCAAAATCTTTGTAAAAAGTTAAAATTTCTTTTTCTGCTTCTTCAAAAAAATCATGAAAGAAAGAATATGTGGTATAAGTTTCATCAATGTTAAATTTACTAGTTAACCGACTAGCTTTTAATCTTAAATTATCTTCACAATTTAAAATATTATTTCTTAATTCTGGATTTAAATCAACTAGATTTTCAAGAAAAACTTTATAATTAGCTCTTATTTGATGGTAAATAATTCTATTAGGATCATCTTCTGATAATACAGAATTTAATTTTTCGTCTAATGTTGTTTTTAAATTTGAATCTTCTATGGGGTCGTTTAAGACATCATCAATTTTGATTACATCGGAGAATTGTAAAATATCTTTTTTTTGTATAAGTAAATCAATTATTGCTTTATAACGTTTTAATTCATCGCTTCGATTGATTTGTAAATCACATTCAGCTAAATCATAAACCTTTTTATATATTTCTTCATCTAATGCGAAAAGAGTTTTAATATCTTTATCAGGTGTCCAAAAATCTACAGGGTATTTAAAGTTTTTTACAGTATTCGCTTGTATATTATGGTCAATATTACTTAAGTCTCTTAATGGAGACAGACAGATAAATGCACATGGTTTATGACTTGATGTACTTAACTGTAATTGTTTGTTAAAAATATCCGACCATTGTAATGCTGATGTTGTGTAGTATTTGCATTCAAAAAATATTTCACGTTCGATTCCATTATCATCAAAAAATAATACGCTTATATCAAATCCATTTTGAGTACCTGAACTTTGCTTTCTAACTTGAATAACAATATATTCCATTTCATCAAATATTTTTAGAAAAAATGGTTGAACTAAATTTTCAAAATCACCTCCTGTTATAGCCATATATAAATTGATTTATTATTCTAAAAGTTGAAATATATCTAATGTGTTGTGTACGTTTTATTACTTTTCAAATATATAATATTTACCTCACTAAATTATTAAAAGATATTTTCTGGTTTAACCCAATGTTTCTAAAAAAGCCAAATGCCTAGCCCAGATGGAAGCGGCATCCTCTTGTGGCGGTGTTCGCCACAAGAGATATAGCGGACAGCTGGAAATAGCTCCTGAAAAGACATATTGTTCTTAGCAGCAATGACAACTTAAGATGCCATCTTGTCATATTATTTTACGCCAATTTGCTTTATAAACTGACAATTGCCCAATCTTTTTTGTCTTGGCACAGTGATTGACTATTGCAACTCGAGTTGTTAAAACAAGTATATAATAAAAATTAAATATATTAAAAATGGGTAAAATAATCGGAATTGATTTAGGTACTACGAACTCTTGTGTTTCTGTAATGGAAGGTAACGAAGCTGTTGTAATTCCTAATGCAGAAGGGAAAAGAACAACACCATCTATCATCGCTTTTGTTGAAGGTGGAGAAATTAAAGTGGGTGATCCTGCTAAGAGACAAGCAGTAACTAATCCAACTAAGACTATTGCTTCTATCAAACGTTTTATGGGACAAGGTTTTGGTGAGGTTTCGGCTGAAGCAAAAAGAGTTTCATACAAAATTGTAAAGGGTGACAACAATACGCCACGTGTGGATATTGATGGTCGTTTGTATTCTGCACAAGAATTGTCAGCGATGACTCTTCAAAAAATGAAAAAAACTGCTGAAGA
>JAZKED010000021.1:0-28877 GCA_040387175.1 Bacteroidota bacterium
GCTCCAGCCTTCCAAGCTGGTTGTCGCGAGTTCGAGCCTCGTCTTTCGCTCTAAACCTCAAACGAAAGTTTGAGGTTTTTTATTTTAAATAGCTTAGGTCTGTTTGGTTTTCAATTTCTACAGGAATTTGATTTGGCATAAAAAGGCGAGCAGTCAGGTTTCCTTTAAGAATTATTTTATCTCCTTTTACATCTAGCCAGCTACCTTCTCTCAATCCTAAAACAGGAATGTTATTAAATGCATGAAATTCGTTTATTCTCATTTCACGAGTTTCACCCATGTGTTTGGATTCTAAATCCGGATCAATATAATGCGGATTCAAATCAAAAGGAATTAATCCTAATGTCTGAAAACTGGGCGGATACACAATAGGCATATCATTTGTAGTTTGCATTGTCAATCCGCAAATATTGCTTCCTGCACTTGTTCCCAGATATGGAGTTCCATTTTTAACAGTTTCGGTAAGAACAGTGATGACTTTAGTTTTATATAATTGACTCACCAACAAAAAAGTATTGCCACCTCCAGTGAAAATTCCTTCTGCATTTGTAATAGCGCTGGTGAAATCTTCAAATTCGTGAATGTCTTTTACTTCTTTATTTATTTTGGCAAAAGCCAAAGCGACTCTTGAAGTGTATTCTTCATGGGAAATTCCGCTGGGTCTGGCAAAAGGAATAAATAATATGGTTTTACAATGCTCGAAAAGTATTTTCAGTTCAGGTAATAGATACTCTAAATATTCTTCTCCGTGAAGAGTAGAAGTGCTGGCAATAATTAAGTTTTTCATCGAATTAATTTTGGTTAAAGATATGAAATGCCGATTTTTAATTAACATATTTTTACCACGCCCTTAATATTTAATTTGGAAGCCCTTGAGATATTTTTACACAGTAAAATATTTCACCAACTCGTCAATGAGAATTAAAATCTACTTTTTCTTTATTTTGGTTTTCATTAATCCTCTTCTGGCTCAGGAGTCTGATAAAACTATTTTGAAAGGTAAAATTAATGCCAATACAATTGATTTGGAAGGTGTCTATGTTATTAATTTGAGAACTGAAAGATCCACTATAACTGAAAAAGAAGGATACTTTTCTATTGGAGCAATTCCAGGTGATTCTCTGTTATTTTCTGCAATTAATCTCAAGGAAATGAAAGTTGTATTGACACAAAAAGATTTTGAAGTAGAATTGTTGCTCGTAAGAATGGAATCTAATGTCAGGCAATTAAAGGAAGTCATTGTTAAAAGATATGACAACATTAATGCCGTTGCATTAGGAATTTCGCCAAGTAGTATAAAACATTTAACTCAGGCAGAAAGGCATTTAAAAACTGCAACAAGCTTTGATCCTAAAGCTACTGCTGAAGCGGATTCTTTTATGGCAGGAGGCTCAGCGTCCTTAGACCCTATTCTTAATCTTTTTTCCGGGCGGACAGCAATGCTTAAAAAAGAACTTGAAGTGGAAAAGAAAGTTTCTTTTATGAGTCAAATTGACAATATGTTCAATGATGATTATTTCATAAAAATTCTAAAAATTCCATCCGAATACATTAAAGGGTTTAAGTATTATGTTGTTGAAAATGAAAGATTCACATCTATTTTAAAATCCAAAAACAAAACTAATATTGAATTTGTGATGGTAGAATTGGCTAGAAAATACAATGAAATAATTTTGAATGAAAAGTGAAATGTTAATTCTGGATTGGTTGACGTGTTTTTTCGTTAATTAATTATTAATTATAATATTTTGAAAGGCTACATCTTTGTAACTTTGCAATCTTAAATAATAGATTTATGTTTGGAATAGGAGGAGGTGAATTAATTTTCATTCTGTTTATCGTTTTAATGCTTTTTGGTTCAGACAAAGTGCCGGAAATTGCCCGTACTATGGGTAAGGCTATGGCGCAACTGAAAAATGCTACAAACGACATTAAAAGCGAAATCCAGAAAGGTGCAGAAAGTAATGGTTTTGACCAAAAAATGTTGAATGATTTAACAGGTAGTGTCACTTCCGAAATTAATAGCGTTAAGTCTAATTTAATCGGAGATGTTAATCCTCTAAATGGAATTTCAGATGCTTTTTCAACTGAAATAGACAAAACTAAAAACAGTTTATTAGATGGTGCAACTCCACAAGTAGATAAAGTTGTGGATGAAATAGAAGATATTACAGGGCCAATTAAGCGTAAGATGTAATGTTGGATAAAATACTATCTTTAGATACTCAATTATTTATTTATTTAAACAGTCTTGGCTCTGTAGCTTTTGATGGACTTTGGTTATTTATTACCAAGCAAATCAATTGGACGCCACTTTTCTTACTATTATTATACGTTATTTACAAGAAAATAGGAGGTAAACAAACCTTGTATTTGCTATTGTTCATTGCTGTTATGTTGGTCTTTACGGATCAGATTACTAATTTATTCAAAAACGGATTTCAAAGACTTCGTCCTTGTAATAATCCTGAAATAAATTCTTTTATACGAATAGTACAAGCCCGGTCATCTTTTAGTTTTTTCTCTGGTCATGCAGCAAATTCAATGGCAGCAGCTACATTCATATACTTTGTAATAAAAGACAAATTCAAATACTTTTGGCTCTTGTTTTTGTGGCCTTTAATCTTTGCTTATAGCCGAATATATCTGGGATTGCATTATCCTATTGATATACTTACTGGTTATTTATTTGGTGCTTCTTTTGGGTTTTTAACTTTCAAAGTTTACCAAATAGCTCAAAAGAGAAATTTTCCAGTTTAATTTACAAAACCCTAGAAACTGTCAGTCCATCACGGATAGGCAATAAAACCGTTTCCACTCTCGGGTCATTTTTTAATAATAGATTGTATTCTAATAGTATTTTAGTACTGATGTCATTTTTTTGCAAAGGCTCTACGACTTTGCCGCTCCACAATACATTATCCGAAAGAATAATACCGCCTTTGTTCATTTTGGGAACAATCAATTCAAAATAGTTGATGTAATTTTCTTTATCGGCATCAATAAAAACCAAATCAAATTTAATGTCTAAAGTTGGAATAATATCCACAGCTTCGCCTAGATATTGTATGATTTTATTTCCCCATGGCGATTTGTTAAAATGCTTCCGTTGAAAATCAACTAATTCTTCTTTAATATCTATAGTATGAAGCGTGCCGTTTTCCTGCATTCCTTCACACAAACATAAAGCTGAATAACCTGTGTAAGTGCCAATCTCAAGAATATTCACAGGACGAATCAGTTTAGATAACATGCTCAATACACGTCCTTGAAAATGTCCGCTTAACATTCGTGGCAACAAAACTTTCTGATAAGTTTCTTTGTTTAAAGCGGCCAATAATTCGGGTTCCTTTTCGGAATGCTGCTCGATATAATTTTCTAATACTTGGGAAATGAAGTGCATTATTTTAATTTTTGTCAAAGTTATCAAATTATCAAATGTACACACGAGCATTTATGCGAATTGATGAAATAAATCAACAAATAGTCATTAAATTTGTACCATGCAAATTGAGAAAAAAGACATACGCGCGTTATCAAAAGAACAATTACGTGATTTTTTTGTTGCCAATGGCGATAAATCCTTTCGTGGAAACCAGGTTTATGAATGGTTGTGGAGTAAAGGAGCACATAGTTTTGAGGATATGACGAATGTGGCGAAAGCTACTCGAGTGATGCTTGAAAGTAATTTTGTTATCAATCACATCAAAGTAGATACGATGCAGCGAAGTGAAGACGGAACGGTGAAAAATGCGGTTCGTTTGCACGATGGTTTGGTGGTGGAAAGTGTTTTGATTCCAACAGATACCCGAACAACTGCTTGTGTTTCTAGTCAGGTGGGTTGTAGTTTGGATTGTAATTTTTGTGCAACCGCACGATTAAAAAGAATGCGAAATCTGGAACCTGCTGAAATTTACGATCAGGTAATTGCTATCGATAAAGAAAGTCGCTTATATTACAATCATCCCTTGTCGAATATCGTTTTTATGGGAATGGGCGAGCCGTTGATGAATTACAATAATGTGATGAAAGCTATTGAAATGATTACATCTAATGAAGGCTTGGGAATGTCGCCAAAACGTATCATGGTTTCTACTTCAGGTATTCCAAAGATGATTAAAAAAATGGCAGATGATGATGTGAAATTCAAATTGGCTGTTTCCTTGCATTCTGCAATAGATGAAATTCGTTCCCGAATTATGCCATTTAGTGCAAATTTTCCTTTAGCAGATTTAAGGGAATCTTTGGAATATTGGTACAGAAAAACCAAATGCAAGGTTTCTTATGAATATGTGGTTTGGAAAGGAATTAACGACAATAAAGCTTCTGTTGATGCCTTGGTTAAATTCTGTAAATATGTTCCCTGCAAAGTCAATTTAATTGAATACAATCCCATTGACGACGGAGAGTTTCAGCAAGCTTCTGAGGAGTCAATCAATGCTTATATAAAAGCACTTCAGGCTATAGATGTGGTGGTAAAAGTGAGAAGAAGCCGTGGAAAAGACATTGATGCCGCATGTGGTCAATTAGCCAATAAAGAAGCCTAAAAAAAGACTTTTAGTTTGTCAAATAGTTGCTGTTTTTTTATTTGAAAGCAGTATATTTGAACTCGAATGAATATTACTTCTCAAATAAAGCAGCCAATTTTTAACGAAATGGAACTTTTCGAAAAAAAGTTCTATGAATCGATGACTTCACAGGTGGCTTTGCTGAACAGAATCACCTATTATATTGTCAATCGAAAAGGAAAACAAATGCGTCCAATGTTTGTTTTTCTGACTGCAAAAATGGTTTCTGCGGGAATTGTAAACGAAAGAACGTATCGTGGAGCTTCAGTTATTGAGCTGATTCATACGGCCACTTTGGTTCACGATGATGTGGTTGATGATAGCAATCGCCGAAGAGGTTTTTTCTCTATTAATGCCCTTTGGAAAAATAAAATTGCCGTTCTTGTTGGAGATTATTTATTGTCGAAAGGATTATTGCTTTCTATAGATAATGGTGATTTTGATTTACTGAGAATTATTTCGGTGGCTGTTCGCGAAATGAGTGAGGGTGAATTACTTCAAATTGAAAAAGCCCGAAGACTTGATATTACTGAAGATATTTACTATGAAATCATCCGAAAGAAAACCGCTACCTTAATTGCTGCTTGTTGTGCTTTGGGGGCAAAATCAGTTATTGAAGATGAAATTCAGGTAGAGAATATGCGAAAATTTGGAGAACTCATCGGGATGGCTTTTCAAATAAAAGATGATTTGTTTGACTATACGGACGAAGCTATTGGAAAACCAACTGGAATTGACATCAAAGAACAAAAAATGACTTTGCCATTGATTCACGTTTTGAACAATTGTACTTCCAAAGAAAAATCATGGTTAATCAATTCTATCAAAAACCACAATAAAGATAAAAAACGAGTAAAAGAAGTTATTGCTTTTGTCAAGGACAATGATGGATTAGTGTATGCCGAACAGAAAATGGCAGAATTTCAGCAGGAAGCACTTTTACTTTTAAATAATTACCCCGAATCTGAGTTTAAAGACGCTTTGATTTTGATGGTAAACTATGTTATCGAAAGAAAAAAATAAATTCTTTTGACTCGGATTGTGTAATTTTACAATCTTTAAATTCCTAAATATCTCCAAATAAATTGATTTCAAAAGCTACCATAGATACCGTTTTCGAAACTGCCCGGGTTGAGGAGGTTATTGGCGATTTTGTGCAATTAAAACGTGCAGGAAGTAATTTCAAAGGATTGAGCCCGTTTTCCGATGAACGTTCACCATCATTTATGGTGTCGCCTGCAAAAGGAATCTGGAAAGATTTTAGTTCGGGAAAAGGAGGGAATTCTGTGGCTTTTCTGATGGAACATTCTCATTTTACATATCCGGAAGCTATCCGGTATTTGGCTAAAAAGTATAATATCGAAATTGAAGAAACCGAACAAACAGATGAAGAAAAAGCGAATACAGATGTTCGGGAAAGTATGTATTTGGTTTCTGAATTTGCCAAAGATTATTTTCATAACACTCTTTTACATTCTGAAGAAGGAAAAGCTATTGGTCATTCTTATTTTAAAGAAAGAGGTTTTACAGCCGAAACTATAAAGAAATTTGCTTTGGGTTATTCGCCTGAGTCATGGGATGCTTTTACCAAAGAGGCATTAGGAAAAGGCTATAAATTAGAGTTTCTTGAAAGTACGGGATTAACCATTCCAAAGGATGACAGACCGTTTGACCGTTTTAAAGGTCGCGTAATGTTTCCTATTCAAAGTATGTCGGGAAGGGTTTTAGGATTTGGAGGAAGAATTTTAACCAATGACAAAAAAGCGGCAAAATACCTGAATTCGCCTGAAAGTGAAATCTACCATAAG
The DNA here is from genome assembly GCA_040387175.1 of Bacteroidota bacterium. Taxonomy (GTDB): domain Bacteria; phylum Bacteroidota; class Bacteroidia; order Flavobacteriales; family Flavobacteriaceae; genus Flavobacterium. Next base: position 6,377 of record JAZKED010000021.1, read on the forward strand.
AGCAAAGTTTTGTATGGAATTTTTCAGGCCAAGCAAGCTATCGCCAAACAAAATAATTGTTTTTTAGTTGAAGGCTATACGGATGTTATTCAGTTCAATCAGTCAGGAATTGAAAATGTAGTGGCTTCTTCAGGAACTGCTTTGACGCCAGATCAAATTCGTTTAATAAATCGATTGACAAAGAATATAACTGTTCTTTTTGATGGTGATGCCGCAGGATTACGCGCTTCCATTAGGGGGATAGATTTGATTCTGGAGGAAGGAATGAATGTTAAAGTCTGTGCTTTTCCAGACGGAGAAGATCCTGATAGTTTTGCCAAGAAAACACCTTATGAAGAATTGGTTAAATATTTAGACGAAAATGCTAAAGATTTTATCCAGTTCAAAGCATCCTTATTAATGAGTGATGCTAAGAATGACCCAATCAAAAAAGCTGATTTGATTCGGGACATGGTGGTGAGTATTTCTAAAATTCCAGATAGAATCCAGCGGGAAATCTATATTCAGGAATGTTCCCGAATTATGGATATTTCTGAGCAGGTTTTGGTTAGTACTTTGGCTCAATTGGTTCAAAAAGATATTGCTGAGGTTGGAAAAAAACAAAAACAAGAGCAAAAAGCTTTTGAAATTGTTAAAAATGAAGAACCTGCTGCTCAGGTACAAAAGATTGATATTCTTTATGGTTTGGAAAGAAAGATTATTGAAATCCTTTTGCTATATGGCAACAAAACTGAAGAGTTTGAAGATGTGCTTCTAAAAGCAAACGAAGAAGGAGAAATCGAAAACGTGATTGAAAAGAAAGAATATAAAGTCTTTCAGCGTATTTATTTAAGTTTGCAGGAAGATGAAGTGGAACTGGCAAATCCTTTGTTTCGTGATATATTTAATAGTCTGATAAATTATTATCTTCAAAACGAAAATTTTAATATAGAGCAGTATTTAATGCATTTACAGCCAGAGTTTGCTCAGGAAGTAACAGATATTTTGATGGAAGATGAGAAGGTTGTCCTGCACGATTGGGAAGGACAAAATATTTTTCCAAAGACCAAAAATGATACTATTAGCCAGTATGTTTCGGAGACAATTTTGACTATACGCTGGTATTTGGTAGATCGAATTATTGAAGAAATAAAAGGCTCAATATCATCAGAACCTAATTCTGATAACATTGAGCCTATGTCTATGGCAATGGATTATTCTAAGCTAATCAATTCCTTTTCCAAAAAATTGGGAAGGGTGATGTCGCGATATAGTAATTAAACTATTTCCAGTGTTTTTGCTTTGTTTACCAAATCTACTAAATTGGTAACGTTTAGTTTTTGCAGCAGTCTTAATTTATAAGTACTGATAGTTTTTTCGTTTAGGTTTAAGATTTTAGAAATCTCATTATTTTTCTTACCATCACTTAAATAGCGTAAAACCTCTACTTCACGGTTAGATAGTTTTCTGTATAAACGTTCGCTTTTGTTTTGTTTTGCAATCAAAGCAAGGTTTTTCTTAACAGTTTCGTTGATGATTATCTTTCCTTGGTTTATTTTAACGATTGACTGACCTAAAGTTTCTAGTTTTTCTTTCTTAGAAATGAAACCTGCCACACCAGCCTTAATGGCATTTGGAGCATAAATTTGCTCAGAAAGATCACTAAAGATTACTATTTTTGTTTTTGGAAAGTTCTTTAAAATATTTTTAACTTCAAAAATACTTGAAAGTCCCTCCAATTCAAGGTCTAAGATTAATACATCAATCTCTTTGGTAAGTAGGATGTCTCTCACCATCATAAAGTTTCCAACGTTAGCTACAATTGAAATTTCATCGTGATCTTTAAAATACGATTTTACCCCAAAATGTACAACTGGATGATTATCGGCTAAACAAACTTTTATCATAATATTAAATTTTAGAATTGTTTATTCTTTTTTATTTCTTTTTAGACTACAAAGTTACAGAAATTATATATGTAAACTGCAGTGAATCAATGGAAAAATACTACTTTAACTCTTCTTTGGGAATTACACAAACTGGAATTTCTTTCATCTTATGTTTATTTACGGTATTTAATCGTTTATAGATTTGAAATACTGCTTTTTTTCTTTCAGTAAAGTCTTCTGCACTTTTCCCTTTTTCATCTTCAACCATCGCCCATTCCAACTCGTCATAACTAGCACCCAATTGATCTTCATCTGTTCGGTCATCGCCAAACAAACCATCAGTAGGAGAGGCTATTAAAATAGAGTTTGGGATTTTTAAAAATTCACCCAGAGCATAAACATCTGACTTCATCAAATCAGCAATTGGACTTAAATCTACTCCTCCATCACCATATTTTGTGTAAAAACCTACTCCAAAATCTTCTACTTTATTTCCTGTTCCTGCAACTAGTAAGCTATGAATTCCTGCAAAATAATATAAAGTGGTCATTCTCAAACGAGCACGACTATTTGCCAAAGATAGGTTTACTTTATCAATATCCGCATGATTTGGAATTACTTTTTTAAAATCTTCAAAAACTGAAGTTAAATCTGCTTGAGCATTTTGCACATTGGGAAAACGTTGCTTTAATTGTTCAATGTGTTCTCGTCCTCTATTTACTTGATTTGGGGCTTGGTGTATTGGCATTTCTACACATAAAGTAGTTAATCCGGTTTGTGCACAAAGTGTTGATGTTACTGCCGAATCTACTCCGCCAGAAATACCTACAACAAAACCATTGACTTTTGCGTTTTCAGCATACGCTTTAAGCCAATTCACAATATGCGAATTTACTTTTTCAACTTCAATATTGCTTTTTTTAGTCATAATTCTTTGAGCTTATAAAAACTAGGAATTGTATATTTGCAAAAATAATAATTTTAAAGATAGTACCTATTCATTTCTATCGAAGTTCTCTATACTTATATAAGAATTACGAGAATTGAAATAATCAGGGCTAAAAATAATGGAAATGAGAAAAATATTTTTTATAATTACGTTAGCAGTCGTTTTTGTTTCTTGCGACAAAAAATCAAAGATTGAAAAAGAAGTAGAGGCTGTTCCTGTAGAAATTAAAGTGGAACGTTTTGATAAGCTTTTTTTCGAAACACCGCCAAAAGATTTAGGTAAACTAAAAAAGCAATTTCCTTTTTTCTTTCCAGAAGGGAATGATGATAATGTTTGGCTGGAGAAAATGCAAAATCCACTTTGGAGAGAATTATACACTGAAGTTCAGAAAAAATATTCAAATTTCGAACCTGTTCAGCAAGAATTAGAATCTCTTTTCAAACACATAAAATACAATTTTCCGGCAACCAAAGTACCAAAGGTAATTACAGTAATCTCTGAAATGGATTATAATAATAAGGTGATTTATGCAGATAGTTTGCTAATTATTTCATTGGAATTGTATTTAGGAAAAGAACATAAATTTTATCAGTTTCCTAAATATTTGAAAGAGAATTTTGAACAAAAACAAATGATGCCGGATGTGGTTTCCAGTTTTTCTGTTCAAAAAATAGCACCGGTTTTGGATAAAAGTTTGTTAAGTCAGATGATTTATTTTGGAAAACAATTGTACCTAAAAGACGTGCTTTTGTCTGAAGATTATACGGATGCAGATAAAATAGGATATACCCCTGAACAAATCAAATGGTGTGAAGAAAACGAAAGCTATATCTGGCGTTATTTTCTGGAAAAGGAAATGTTGTATAGTGATGATTCAAAATTAGAGAATCGATTCATTAATCAGGCACCGTTTTCTAAATTTTATCTGGAAATAGATAATGATTCTCCAGGAAGAGTAGGAACTTGGATCGGATGGCAAATTGTTCGTTCTTATATGAAAAACAATGAAGTCTCAATTGAGGATTTATTAAAAATGAATGCAAAAGAAATATTTGAAAAGTCTAAATATAAACCAAAGAAGAATGTCGAATAATAAAAAATCAGAAATTAAGTTAGGTATTGAATTAGACGAAAACCGCGTGCCAGAAAAATTATCTTGGACTGCAATTGAAGGTGGAGTTGATTCAGAAGAAGCAAAAGCATTTATGCTATCAGTTTGGGATAGCAATGAAAAATCTACAAAATGCATCGAATTATGGACTAAAGATATGCCTGTTGACGAAATGAAAATTTTCTTTCATCAGACCTTAATCTCTATGACAGAAACTTTTCAACGTGCTACTGGCGATGAAAAAATGGCTGCAACTATGAAAGATTTCTGTGATTATTTTGCAGAAAAATTAGAGTTGAAGGCTTAGTTCTAAATTAGGTTCAAATAAAAAATCCCAAAACTTAATCTTTGAGTTTTGGGATTTTTTTTATTTTAGAAATAGGAATTTAAAACTCGCTGTTGTTTTTAAAAACTTCCTGATTTACTTCGTCAATATATTCTAAAACAATTTCTTTTCCGGTTGATTCTGTTGCAGATGTTACAAAATACTGCGGCATTTCTGCCCAATTGTTAGCGAACATTTGTTTTTTGTAAGCTGCAATATGAGAATCAATTTTTGTTTTACTGATTTTGTCGGCTTTAGTAAAAATGATGCAAAAAGGAATTTCGCTTTCACCCATATACGACATAAATTCAATGTCTATAGTTTGTGCTTCGTGGCGAATGTCAATCAATACAAAAGCGCAAACCAATTGCTCTCTTGTTTCAAAATAATCTGTAATAAATTGCTGAAAAACGGCTTTGGTCTTTTTAGAAACTTTTGCGTAACCATAACCAGGTAAATCGACAAGAAACCAATTGTTATTGATCTTGAAGTGATTTATCAATTGGGTTTTTCCTGGTCTTCCAGATGTTTTAGCCAAATTTTTATGGTTGGTCAACATATTGATTAATGATGACTTCCCAACATTAGAGCGACCTATAAAAGCATATTCCGGCAAAAAGTCTTTTGGACATTTGTCTACTTCGGAGTTGCTGACAATAAATTCGGCAGTATTAATTTTCATAATTTGTTATTGTAAATTCTAAAAGCCTAATGTGCTTTTAGTTGTGTATGCGTTAACCAATCTTCCAGCAATCTGTTGAATTCTTCCGGATGCTCCATCATGGCGGCGTGACCACATTTGTCAATCCAGTATAAGGTAGAATTAGGTAATAATTGGTTGAATTCTTCGGCAACCGCTGGTGGTGTTACTCCATCGTTTTTTCCCCAAATTAGGCAAGTCTGAACGTGCATTTTTGGAAGATCTTTTGCCATATTGTGACGAATAGCACTTTTGGCAATCGTTAATGTTTTTATCAATTTGATTCTGTCATTTACAGATGCATAAACTTCATCTACTAATTCTGGAGTGGCCATTGCAGGGTCATAAAATACAGCTTCCGCTTTTTTCCTGATGTATTCGTAGTCACCTCTTTTTGGGTAACTATCGCCCATGGCGCTTTCGTAAAGTCCTGAACTTCCTGTCAAAACAAGTCCCGCAACTTTTTCGGGATACATTTTAGTATGGTACAATGCAATATGTCCGCCTAATGAATTTCCTAACAAAATCACTCTTTCCAAACCTTTGAAAGTAATAAAATCCTTTACGTATTTTGCAAAAGCTTTAACGTTCGTTTTTAAGATGCTTTGAGTATATATTGGTAAATCTGGAATGATAATTTTATAGCCTTTTTCAGAAAAATAGGTAGCGACAGCGTCAAAGTTGCTTAGTCCACCCATTAGACCATGTAATACAACAATTGGAGTTCCTTCTCCTGCTTCATAATAGCTGTATCTGCCTTCTTTCTTAAAGTATTTTTCCATACGTTTTATTCGCGAATTTTCAATTTTCACAAAGATAGGATTTAATAGATTAAAATGAATTCCTGAAATCAAATTTTACGAATTTTAATCTTTTTTGTTAAAATGCCAGTAAAACTGTATCGATTTCGCTTTATTTTTTTTCAATTTCATTTTTTTAAATGTAAGTTAAAAATGATGATTTTTTTCTTTTTGAAATTAAATCTTTTCTGCGTTAATACACTTCTTAACAATACCATTAAAAAACAGCTAATGTTCTGATTGTCCTAAAACTAAGGTTTTAGGGTTGGAAGTAGTGAAACTTATCAACAAAGTGGTAGATAGTGGTAAAATGTGGTAATATTTTTTATATTTTTGCTTATCAATATTTAACTTTTTCCATTGAACTCAATTATTGGAACATATGAATGTAAAGTCGATGCCAAAGGGCGGGTTTTGTTACCTGCGCCTTTGAAAAAGCAATTGGCTGCTTCACTTCAGGACGGATTCGTTTTGAAGCGTTCTGTTTTTCAGCCTTGTCTGGAATTGTATCCAATGGAAGAATGGAATTTGATGATGCAGAAAATCAACAAGCTCAATCGATTCGTAAAGAAGAACAATGACTTTATTCGTCGGTTTACAGCTGGGGTGAAAGTGGTTGAAATCGATGCTTTAGGGCGATTGTTGGTTCCGAAAGATTTAGTGAGTTTTGCGAGTATTGCTAAAGACGTCGTGTTCTCATCGGCGGTTAATATTGTAGAGATTTGGGATAAGGATTTATATGAAAAATCAATAGACGGTCAGGATATTGATTTTGCAGATTTAGCGGAAGATGTAATGGGTAATATAAATGACGACGACAATGGAATATCATAATCCGGTTTTACTTCATCCTACGGTAGATGGTTTGAATATCAAGCCTGATGGTGTGTATGTAGATGTGACCTTTGGTGGTGGCGGACATTCAAAAGAGATTTTGCGCAGATTGGGGCCAAATGGAAAATTGTTTGCTTTCGATCAGGACGAAGATGCATTGGCGAATGCTTTAGAAGATGAAAGATTTACGCTTATCAATGAAAATTTCAGATTTATAAAAAGGTTTTTGCGCTTTTATGGTGTGAAAAGTGTGGATGGAATTTTAGCTGATTTAGGTGTTTCCTCTCATCAGTTTGATGTGCCGGAAAGAGGTTTTTCTACTCGTTTTGATGCGGGTTTGGATATGAGAATGAGTCAGAAAAATGATTTGAACGCTTACAGAGTAGTCAATGAATATGATGATGCGAATTTGAGAAGAGTGTTTCTGGATTATGGGGAGTTGAAAAATGCACCTGCTTTATCCAGAACAATTATAGAAGCCAGAGAGCATCAGTCTATCAAAACTACAGATGAGTTGAAAGAAGTTTTGGCGAAATATTTACCGGAAAGAATTCGAAATAAAGTATTGGCTCAGATTTATCAGGCGATTCGAATAGAAGTGAATCAGGAAATGGATGTTTTGAAAGAGTTTCTGGAGCAATCATTAGAGATTTTAAATCCAGGCGGAAGATTAAGTGTGATGTCTTATCATTCATTAGAAGACCGATTAGTGAAAAGATTTGTCAAAAACGGAATGTTTGAAGGGGAACCAGAACGTGATTTTTTTGGAAATTTTTCAGTTCCATTCAAAACTATTGGAAAACTGATTGTTCCGGATAATGAAGAAATCAAAATCAACAATAGAGCAAGAAGTGCCAAACTGAGAATTGCAGAAAAAATATAATTAGTTAATAAAAACGATGAGCCACGGAGTTTACGACATATTGAAAGCGAAGTTTCTTATTGATGATGATTCAATGAAGAATTGGCGTTTTATCGTTTTCCTGATTGCTTTGGCAATTATAATGATTGCAAATACACAACGTTTCGAGCAAAAAGTATTCAGGATTAACGAATTGACAAACGAAGTAAAAGAACTGCGTTCGGAATTTGTGGACAGGCGTTCAGAATTAATGAAATTGAGGATGGAATCCACTGTTTCTGATAAAATGGTAGAAAAAGAAATTTTTCCATCAACCGTTCCTCCGACAAAAATAAAAGTCAAAAAACCAGCAGAAAAAACCTTTTTCGAAAAAATATGGCAGTAGAAGATAAAAATATATCCTACAGAATCTATCTGGTCGCTTTTGGCATCTTCTTGATGGCGATTGCGATTGCCGTAAAATTGACCAATATTCAATGGATTGAAGGAGATTATTATCGAAAATTAGCTAAAGAAAGAACGGTTAGGAATTTTGTTATTCCTGCCAATAAAGGGAATATATATTCTGCTGACGGAAGCTTGTTGGCAACATCAATTCCGAATTATGAAATTCGTTTTGATGCAGTTGCTCCCAAAAAAGAAGCATTTGATGATAACATAAAATTACTGTCAGACTCTTTATCTGTTCTTTTAAGAAAACCAAGTGGTTACTTTCTTAACGAATTTAGAAAAGCGAGAGCCAATAAAAACAGGTATTTCCTTGTAGCCCGCAATTTGAGTTTTACCGAATATATGAAAATCAAGAGTTTTCCTTTATTCAAAATGGGAGCTTACAAAGGTGGGATTATAGTAGAGCAAGAAACGGTAAGAGAACATCCAATCGGGAAAATTGCAGAAAGAACCATTGGTTACGAAAGAAGAAATCCAAATGGAAGTCTGGACGGAAAAGGAATTGAATGGGCTTTCAGAAATTATCTTAACGGAAAAGATGGCAAAATATTAAAACAAAAAATTGCTAAAGGGCAATGGAAACCGATTCGTGATGTCAATGAAGTTGATCCACAGGATGGTTATGATGTAATTTCTACAATAGATGTTTTTATTCAGGATATTGCACACCACGCTTTGCTGAAACAATTAACAGATTACGAAGCTGATCACGGTTGCGTAGTGGTTATGGAAACCCAAACAGGAAAAATAAAAGCCATTTCAAATTTAGGAAGAGCAGGAGATGGGTCGTATTATGAAACTACCAATTATGCAGTAGCCGAATCCCATGAACCTGGTTCTACTTACAAATTAGTGGATTTGATGGTTTTACTTGAAGATAAAAAAATAGACACTAGCGCTGTTTTCAATAGTTTCGGTGGTGAAATTAAATATTCGGGAAGATCGGTTCGGGATTCTCACGAAGGTGGTTACGGAAAAATTTCTTTGGCACGTGGATTTGAGCTTTCTTCGAATACAGTAATGGTTCAGGCGGTTTACAATAATTATAAAAATAATCCATCTCAATTTGTGAATCACGTTAATAGTTATGGACTCAATAAATGTTTGGGACTTCCAATAAAAGGAGAAGGAAAGCCATTTGTTCCTCAACCAACGGACAAGAATTGGTCTAATATTTCGCTTCCTTGGATGGCTTTTGGTTACGGAGTTTCGATTACACCATTGCAAACTTTGACTTATTATAATGCTGTTGCCAATAACGGAGTGATGGTAAAACCACAATTTGTTTCAGAAATTAAAGAGTGGAATAAAACCATCAAGAAATACGACACGGAAATTATTAATCCTAAAATATGTTCGGACGAAACAATTTTAAAATTGCATGCTGTTCTTGAAAATGTGGTTAAAAAAGGAACGGGTTCTAAGTTGTATTCCAAAGATTTTTCAATGGCAGGCAAAACAGGAACGGCTCAGGTAAATTATTCTAAAAATGGAGGCTCTGAGAAATATTATGCTTCTTCATTCGTGGGTTATTTTCCAGCTAAAGAGCCTAAATATTCTTGCATAGTAGTTGTGCATAAACCAAGTACAGCAAACAATAATTATTACGGTGCCGATGTGGCTGGCCCCGTTTTTAAAAGGATTGCTCAAAAGATTTTTACTGATTCACCATCGACAAACGATATAAAAAATATAAACAGGGCGATATCAAAACAAGAGAAAGATTATAATACTTTTTTCAAAAAATCAGAAAAGAAATATCTGTCTGTTCCAAATGTTAAAGGAATGTCAGGAATGGATGCCGTAGCTCTTTTTGGAAATCTTGGAGTAAAAGTAAAAGTAATAGGCGTGGGGAGAGTGAAAAAACAATCCATTCAGCCGGGAGAAAATTTAGCTAAAAACACAACCATAATATTAGAATTATCGTGATTATTCTAAAAGAAATAATATACAAAGTCGCCATCGAAGCCGTAAAAGGTTCGACAGATGTTGCTATCAATAAAATGGAATTCGATTCCAGAAATATTGAGGCAAATGATGTTTTTGTGGCTATTCGAGGCACAATTTCAAACGGTCACGATTTTATCGAGAAAGCCATTAGTTTAGGTGCTGTCACTATCGTTTGCGATACCTTGCCTGAAAATATTGCGAGCGGAATTACTTATATTCAGGTAAAAGATACCAATAAAGCTTTGGCATTTATGGCCGCCAATTATTTTGGAGATCCTTCTGCAAAATTAAAATTGGTAGGCATTACCGGAACAAACGGAAAAACTACCATCGCTTCTTTATTGTATCAATTGTACAAAAAAGCAGGTTTCAAAGTGGGATTGTTGTCTACGGTTAAAATTATGATTGATGATGTTGAATTCAAAGCAACACATACAACACCAGATTCAATAACCATAAATCATTATTTGAATGAAATGGTTGATGCTGGAGTGGAATACTGTTTTATGGAAGTGAGTTCTCACGGAATTCATCAAAAACGTACAGAAGCTTTGCATTTTGCAGGAGGAGTTTTTACCAATTTGTCACATGATCATTTGGATTATCATCCAACTTTTGCAGAATACCGTGATGTAAAAAAATCGTTCTTTGATAATTTACCAAAATCAGCTTTTGCTTTATCCAATATTGATGATAAAAATGGAGCAGTGATGTTACAAAACACCACAGCCAAAAAACTGACTTATGCTTTAAAATCCTATGCTGATTACAAAGCACAAATTCTGGAAAACCAATTATCAGGTTTGTTATTGAAGATAAACGGAAATGAAGTTTGGGTGAAATTGATTGGAACATTCAACGCTTATAATTTATTGGCAATTTACGGAACGGCAGTAGAACTAGGAATGGAAAGTCTGGAAGTATTACGATTGTTATCTGATTTGGAAAGTGTTTCCGGTCGTTTTCAATTCATAGTTTCCAGTTCTAATATTACAGCAATTGTAGATTACGCACACACGCCGGATGCATTGGAAAATGTTTTAAAAACAATTAATGATATCCGTACCAAAAACGAACAATTGATTACAGTTGTGGGTTGTGGCGGAAACAGAGATAAAGCGAAACGGCCTATTATGGCTTCGATTGCCACGGAATTGAGCGACAAAGCTATTTTGACTTCCGATAATCCAAGAAATGAAGATCCGGAAGTTATCATTAACGAAATGGAACAAGGAATTGCACCTCAAAATTATAAAAAGTCACTTTCGATTACCGATAGAAAACAAGCGATAAAAACTGCCTGTCAATTGGCCCAGCCAAACGATATCATTCTAATCGCTGGAAAAGGACACGAAACCTATCAGGAAGTAAATGGTGTACGCCATCATTTTGATGATATGGAAACCATAACAGAATTATTAAACCAACTCAATAAGTAGAAAATATGCTGTATTATTTATTTGAATATTTAGACAAAACATTGAATGTTTCCGGAACGGGAGTATTTCAATACATTACATTCAGATCGGCATTGGCATTTATGCTTTCATTGCTGTTGTCCACTATTTATGGAAAAAGAGTCATTAATTTTTTACGCAGGCAACAAATTGGTGAAACTGTTCGTGAACTAGGATTGGCAGGTCAAAATGAAAAAGCAGGAACGCCTACTATGGGAGGTCTGATTATCATATTTGCTACTTTGATTCCAGTAGTGTTGTTTGCCAAATTGCAAAATGTTTATATCGTTTTGTTAATTGTAACCACGCTGTGGATGGGGACTATTGGTTTTGTAGATGACTATATCAAAATTTTCAAAAAAGACAAAGAAGGTTTAAAAGGAATTTTTAAGGTTTTTGGACAAGTTGGTTTGGGCTTGATTGTTGGTTACGTTTTGTATTTTAATCCGAATGTAACTGTCAGAACTGATACGAGTACAAGAGATATTTTTAAAACCACGACAGAAAATGTAGTTAGTCCAGCACCGGTTTACGAAAAATCTACTGCGACTACGATTCCGTTCTTCAAAAATAATGAATTGGATTATGCTGAAGCATTGGCATGGACAGGTGAAGGATATGAAAAATGGGCTTGGCTAATTTTTATTCCAATGGTGATTTTCATCATCACAGCGGTTTCTAACGGTGCAAATCTTACCGATGGAATTGATGGGTTGGCCGCAGGGACATCGGCAGTCTCGGTCTTAGCATTAGGAATCTTTACGTTCGTTTCGGGAAATATTATTTTTTCTAATTATTTGAATATAATGTACATCCCAAATTCAGGAGAAATGACTGTTTTTATAGCCTCATTTGTGGGTGCATTAATCGGATTTCTTTGGTATAATTCTTATCCGGCATCTGTATTTATGGGGGATACGGGAAGTTTAACTATTGGTGGTATTATCGCGGTTCTTGCCATAGCTGTTCGAAAAGAATTGTTGGTGCCTTTATTATGCGGAATATTTTTAGTTGAAAATTTCTCTGTAGTCATTCAGGTAGCTTATTTCAAATACACTAAAAAACGTTTTGGCGAAGGCCGAAGAGTATTCTTAATGTCGCCTTTGCATCATCATTATCAAAAGAAAGGCTACCATGAAAGTAAAATTGTAACCCGATTCTGGATTGTTGCTATAATGTTAGCCATTTTATCAATCGTAACCTTAAAATTAAGATAATGCGGCTGGTGGTTTTAGGAGGAGGAGAAAGTGGTGTAGGTACTGCTATTCTCGGTAAGAAAAAAGGATATGATGTTTTTGTGTCTGATTTTGGAATTATTAAAAACAATTACAAAGAAGTGCTGCTGATTAATGGAATAGCCTGGGAAGAAGGAACGCATACCGAAGAATTGATTTTGAATGCAGATGTGGTGATGAAAAGCCCTGGAATTCCAGAGAAAAAATCTCCAATTATAAAAAAACTGGTTGAAAAAGGTATTCCAGTCATTTCAGAAATTGAGTTTGCAATGCAATTTACAAAAGCAATCACAATTGGAATAACAGGAAGCAATGGGAAAACTACAACAACAATGCTGACGTATCATTTGCTAAAATCAGCGGGATTGAATGTTGGTTTGGGAGGGAATATCGGAAAGAGTTTTGCCTGGCAGGTTGCAGATGATAAATTCGATAGTTATGTCCTGGAGTTGAGTAGTTTTCAGTTGGACGGAATTATAGATTACAAGCCACATATCGCCATAATTACGAATATAAGTCCGGATCATTTAGACCGATACGATTACAAATATGAGAAGTATATCGCATCGAAATTTAGAATTACAATGAACCAAACTGAGGAAGATTACCTGATTTATGATGCAGATGACGAAGCAATCGCAGAATGGTTAAAAAACAATAAAGTAAAAGCCCAATTAATTCCTTTTTCATTAACAAAAACATTTGAAATAGGAGCATTTATAAAAGACAAAACAATGGAAGCAAACATCATCAACAAGGAAGAATTCACAATGGAGACCGAAACTATGGCTCTGGAAGGCAAACATAATATGAAAAATGCAATGGCAGCAACTTCTGTGGCAAAATTGATGAAGATTCGAAATGCAACCATCAGAGAAAGTCTGTCTAATTTTCAAGGGGTGGAACACCGTTTGGAAAAAGTGCTGAAAATTCAAAATGTACAATACATCAACGATTCGAAAGCGACGAATGTGAATGCTACATTTTTTGCTTTGGACAGTATGAATTCACCAACAGTTTGGATTGTAGGTGGTGTTGATAAAGGAAATGATTACAACGAATTGATGTCTTTAGTTCGTGAAAAAGTAAAAGCTATTATTTGTCTTGGTGTGGATAATAGAAAAATTATTGATGCATTTGGCAACGTTGTCGATATGATGATTGAGGTTAATAATATGGAAGATGCGGTAAAAATGTCGCAAAGATTATCTGAAAAAGGAGATACAGTTTTATTATCTCCAGCTTGTGCGAGTTTCGATTTATTCGAAAACTACGAGGACAGAGGGAATCAGTTTAAAAAAGCGGTGAAACATTTGTAAAATTAGGTTAGCCTAAAACTCAAAACCAAATATGAAAGAACTAGTAAACAAATTAAAAGGAGACAGAGTAATATGGTCATTCGTGGCTTTATTAGCGTTGTTTTCGTTTATGCCTGTTTTTAGTGCTAGCAGTAATTTGGCTTATTTGGGACATGGAACAGGAAACACGATTAGTTATTTGCTGAAACATTTGTCTCACATTGTTATTGGGTTTGTTATTATTTATGGTGTTCATAGAGTGCCTTATCATTATTACAAAGGGATTTCCAAAATTGCATTGCCAATCGTATGGCTGTTATTAGGTTATACATTAGTAAAAGGAACAGTGATTGCCGGAGCGAATGCCAGCCGTTGGATTCAGGTGCCGTTTATTGGAATATCATTTCAAACATCAGCATTGGCATTTATCGTTTTGATGATGTATGTAGCGAGATATTTATCCAAAAAAAGAGAAGAAGAAGATTCTTTTCAAACATCATTAATTGAACTTTGGATACCGGTTTTTGTGACATTGGGAATGATTTTACCAGCTAACTTTTCTACAGCGGCATTGATGTTTTCAATGGTTCTAATGTTGACTTTTGTGGGCAGATATCCTTTAAAATATATAGGATTTATTCTTGGTGCTGGAGTTGCAGCATTGGCTTTATTTGTTTTATTGTCTAAAGCTTTACCAGAGTCGCGTTTTTTTAGCAGGGTTCATACTTGGGAAAGTCGAATTGAAAATTTTACGACTGACAAGCCAGGTGAAGACGATTACCAAATTGAAAAAGCAAAAATTGCCATTGCATCTGGCGGCATTTACGGACTGGGTCCTGGAAAAAGTGTTCAAAAACATTTTCTGCCACAATCTTCCTCCGATTTTATTTATGCCATTATTGTTGAAGAATGGGGTTTAATAGGAGGTTTAGGTGTTTTAACAATGTATCTTTTGTTGTTTTTTCGATTCATCGTTGCGGCTCATAAAGCCAATTCTTTATTCGGAAAATTATTAGTCGTTGGGCTTGGCTTTCCGATAATTTTTCAGGCGATGATCAATATGGCTGTTGCGGTCGAATTATTACCAGTTACAGGACAAACTTTGCCGTTTATAAGTAGTGGAGGAACTTCAATCTGGATGGTGTCAATTGCTTTAGGAATTATCATTAATGTAACTAAAAAAGAAGAAGAAATAGCTCAGGAATTATGTGATAGAGCCAAAAGAGAAGCAGCTCTTCAAAAGCTAATTGACAAACAATTGGAACAAGAAAATGAAGAAGTTCTGGAAGAAAGTTATGCCGAAAATTATTCTATAGAAGACAATACGACTAATCCAATGAATGCAGTTTTGAATAAATAACTCATAGGAAAAAATGAAAAAATTAAAATTCATATTAAGCGGAGGAGGAACCGGAGGACATATTTATCCTGCGGTTGCAATTGCAAACGAATTAAAATCTCGTTTTCCTGATGCTGAATTTCTATTTGTTGGTGCTGAAGATAAAATGGAAATGCAAAAAGTGCCTCAGGCAGGTTACAAAATAGAAGGGCTTTGGATTGCTGGTTTACAACGAAAACTGACTTTGCAAAACGCCATGTTTCCAATTAAATTGGTTAGTAGTTTATTAAAATCAAGAAACATAATCAAAGAATTCAAACCTGATGTAGTAATTGGAACAGGAGGTTTTGCATCGGGTCCTTTACTGCATATGGCAAATGCCCTTAATATTCCAACAGTGATTCAGGAACAAAATTCATTTCCGGGAATTACCAATAAATTATTGAGCAAAAAAGCGAATAAAATTTGTGTGGCGTATGAAAATCTGGAAGGTTTCTTTCCAAAAGAAAAAATGATTTTGACCGGAAATCCAGTGCGTCAGGATTTGATTGATATCGAAAGCAAAAGAGAAGAAGCTAAAAAATATTTCAATTTAGATCCCAATAAAAAAACACTATTGGTTCTTGGTGGAAGTCTTGGCGCAAGAAGAGTAAATCAATTAATTGAAAAAGAATTAGATAGATTTAATGAGGAAGGCGTTCAGGTAATCTGGCAATGTGGAAAATTATATTTTGAAGATTACAAGAAATACAACTCCAATACAGTTCAGGTTTTGGCGTTCATAGATAGAATGGATTTGGTCTATGCCGCTGCCGATATTGTGATTTCCAGAGCGGGTGCATCATCTGTTTCCGAATTGTGTATCGTGGGGAAACCTGTGATTTTTATTCCTTCGCCGAATGTTGCCGAGGATCATCAAACCAAAAATGCACAAGCGATTGTAGATAAAATAGGTGCAATAATGCTCAAAGAATCGGAATTGGATTCGCAATTCAGTCTTGTTTTTGAAGCCTTGTTGAGAGATCAGGGAAAGCAGGATTACTTAAGTGAAAATATAAAACAACTGGCTTTGCCAAATGCAACAAAACAAATTGTTGACGAAATAGTTAAACTAGTTAAAATTAAGTAGAAAAAACTTTAAGGACTTTCGATATTAAGACAGAATATATGAATCTAAATCAAATACATAACGTTTATTTTATAGGAATCGGAGGAATTGGAATGAGCTCTTTGGCTCGCTATTTCAAATCCATTGGTAAAAATGTATCTGGTTATGATAAAACAGAAACTGAACTTACAAAAGAGTTGGTGGAACTTGGAATTGATATTCATTTTGAAGATAAAATTGATTTAATTCCAAATGAATATTATGTAGAAAATACTTTGGTAATTGTAACTCCGGCAGTTCCAATGCATCATTCACAATGGAATTATTTTCTGGAAAGAGAATATCAAGTAAAGAAAAGAGCTGAAGTTCTGGGAATTATTACAAAAGATACTTTTTGTTTCGCAGTAGCCGGAACACACGGAAAAACAACGACTTCTAGTATTTTAGGTCATATTTTATTTGAAAGCGGTGTCGATGTAACTGCTTTTGTGGGCGGAATTGTAGAAAATTACAATTCAAATTTAATAGGAAGCGGTAAAACAGTTACGGTTGTAGAAGCCGATGAATTTGATCGTTCGTTCTTGCATTTACATCCAAATATTGCCTGCGTGACTTCAATGGATGCGGATCATTTGGATATTTATGGAGACAGTGCTTCCATCGAAGCTTCGTTTGTGGAGTTTGCAGATAAAGTAATAGATAAAAGCAAATTATTTATTACTAATGAGTTGCCGATTCCCGGAGTTGCTTGTGCAGTAAATGAAGAAGCTCAATTTACTGCTTTCAATGTTAGAATTGTAAATAGTCAATATGTTTTTGATGTGAAAACACCATCTGAAACAATAGAAAATATAGGCTTTGGTTTGCCTGGAAAACACAATTTAATGAACGCACTCATGGCATTAGCAATGGCAAAAACTTTCGGTCTCCCAAACGAAGATATTGCTAGTGCCTTGCTTTCATTCAAAGGGATAAGAAGAAGATTCTCCTATCAGATTAAAACTGAAAATCTGGTTTTTATTGATGATTATGCCCATCATCCAACGGAAATCAATGCAGTGCATCAGGCAGTTCGCGAATTATATCCGAACCAAAAAGTATTGGCAATTTTTCAACCGCATTTGTTTAGCAGAACGAAAGATTTTGCCGATGATTTTGCAAAAAGCCTGTCTGCTTTTGATGAAGTTCTGTTATTAGATATTTATCCCGCACGTGAATTACCAATGGAAGGAATTACCTCTCAGTGGTTGATGGATAAAATGGATAATGAAAATAAAAAATTAGTAGAAAAAGAACTGTTAATTCCGTCAATTTTAGAAAGTGATGCTACGGTAATTGTAACTATTGGAGCAGGAGATATTGGAGAAATGATTTCATCAATTAAAAAAGCAATAAATGAAACGCTTTAATTGGACAAATATTCGATTAATACTAATGTTTTCGTTAGTTATTTTTTTGTTTTCGTTTACTTCAAAACGAAATGAGAACAGAAAAATCACTAAATCAGTTGTTATTTTTGTAGGAGATAACGCTCCATTTATAAGTCAGGAAACGGTTAATAAATTGTTGATAGAAAAAAATGGAGGTACGCAAACCGTCGCCAAAGATAAATTAGATTTGAATAAGCTAGAGAATGCTCTGAATGCAAATGAAATGATTGAGAAATCCGATGTGTTTGTAAGCATTGATGGAGTGCTGAAAGCGGTGGTGAAACAAAAAACTCCCATAGCTAGATTTTTTGACAGTGATCATTCATTTTATATTGATTACAAAGGAAGTAGGATGCCATTGTCAACCAATTTTACGGCTAGAGTTCCGCTTGTTTCCGGTGAAATAAATAAAAAAAATAACGAACAGTTAGCCGAATTATTTCGGATAATTTATGACGATGCGTTTTTGAAAAAAAACATCATTGGTGTACAAATTATGCCGAACGGAAGCTTAAAAATGCTTAACAGAAATTTTAATTATCAAATTGATTTCGGTGGGACGGTAAGAATGAAAGCTAAATTTAATAATTACAAGGCTTTTTTTCAGAAGGCGGTTTTAGATAGTTCGCTATATAAATACAAAACGATTGATCTCAGGTTTTCACAACAAGTGGTGTGTACTAAATAATAGATAATGGAAAAAGAGAATATTGCAGTAGGTCTAGATATTGGGACAACAAAAATTGTTGCCATGATAGGCAAGAAAAATGAATATGGTAAACTAGAAATTTTGGGTGTTGGAAAATCCAAAAGTCTGGGTGTGGCAAGAGGTGTTGTGAATAATATCACTCAAACCATTCAATCTATTCAGCAAGCCGTATTGGAAGCCGAAAATAAATCGGGTTATAAAATTAAAGATGTTGTAGTTGGAATTGCCGGACAACACATTCGTAGCATTCAACACAGTGATTATATTATCAGAAGCAGTGCGGAGGAAGTAATTGGAGGAAATGATATTCAGCTTTTGATTGATCAGGTGAATAAATTGGCGATGTTACCGGGTGAAGAAATAATTCACGTTTTACCACAAGAATTCAAAATTGATGGGCAGGCTGAAATAAAAGAGCCAATCGGAATGTACGGTGGAAGATTGGAATCTAGTTTTCACGTAGTGGTTGGACAAGCTTCTTCTATCAGAAATGTGGGAAGATGTATCCAAAGTTCAGGAATTGAATTGTCAGGATTAACCTTGGAACCATTGGCTTCGGCAGATGCCGTTTTAAGTCAGGAAGAAAAAGAAGCAGGTGTTGCTTTGATAGATATTGGTGGTGGAACAACAGATTTGGCCATTTTTAAAGATGGAATTATTCGTCACACAGCGGTTATTCCTTTTGGAGGAAACGTAATTACGGATGATATCAAAGAAGGTTGTTCAATTATTGAAAAGCAGGCTGAATTACTAAAAGTAAAATTTGGATCGGCTTGGCCTGGAGAAAATAAAGACAATGAAATCGTTTCGATTCCAGGTCTTAGAGGAAGAGAGCCAAAAGAAATTTCATTGAAAAATTTGTCAAAAATAATTCACGCCCGTGTGGTTGAAATTATTGAGCAGGTTTTTACAGAAATAAAAGATTATGGTCATGAAGATCCCCGCAAGAAATTAATTGCAGGAATAGTTCTTACCGGAGGTGGGGCGCAATTGAATCACATTAAACAATTGGTTGAATACATCACCGGGATGGACACTAGAATCGGATATCCAAACGAGCATTTGGCTGGAAATTCCGATGAAGAAATATCAAGTCCTTTATATGCTACAGCAGTAGGATTAGTAATGAACAGCATCGAAAACAAAACACAAAGTGCTGTTAGAATCGATGCAGTAGTTGAAGCACCGAAAGCTGTTCCAAGACCACCAGTCTATCAGGAGCCAGTATTGGAAGAAGTTGTAGCTCAGGTTGAAGAACAGGAAGTTATAAGAAAAGAAGAATCTACAGGGGATAAAATAAAGAGATCCTTCTTTGATAGATACGTTGACAAGATTAAAGATTTCTTGGATAACGCGGAATAAGGAAGTAATGAAAAAGAAAATAAGATATAATAATATATAAAACCCAATAAGATGATGAGCAACTCAGAATTTGGAAGCATTTCATTTGATTTACCAAAGAACCAATCAAATGTAATAAAAGTTATTGGAGTAGGTGGAGGCGGAAGTAACGCCATCAACCACATGTTTAAACAAGGTATTAAAGGTGTTGATTTTATCGTTTGTAATACGGATTCTCAAGCCTTGGATAATAGTGCTGTGCCAAACAAAATTCAGTTAGGTGTAAACCTGACAGAAGGACTAGGAGCAGGAGCAAATCCTGATGTAGGTCAACAGTCTGCTATTGAAAGTATTGCCGATATTGAAAAGATGCTGGATAGCAATACCAAAATGGTTTTCATCACTGCAGGTATGGGTGGTGGAACAGGAACAGGTGCTGCGCCAGTAATTGCTCAATTGGCGAAAGAAAGAGATATTCTAACGGTTGGAATTGTGACTTTACCTTTCTTATTTGAAGGGAAAGTGCGTCAGGAACAAGCACAGATAGGTATCAACAAACTACGCAAACAAGTTGATTCCTTAATTGTAATCAATAACAATAAATTAAGAGAAGTGTATGGGAATCTAGGTTTCAAAGCCGGATTTTCAAAAGCGGACGAAGTTTTGGCTACAGCCTCTAGAGGTATTGCCGAAGTAATCACGCATCACTATACTCAGAATATCGATTTAAAAGATGCTAAGACAGTTTTGGCGAATAGTGGTACTGCCATTATGGGATCAGCTGTTGCATCTGGTGAAAACAGAGCGAAAGACGCAATTATGTCGGCTTTGGATTCTCCATTATTGAATGATAATAAAATCACAGGTGCCAAAAACGTATTGTTGCTCATCGTTTCCGGTTCTGAAGAAATCACTATTGATGAAATTGGTGAAATCAATGATTTTATTCAGGCAGAAGCGGGTCATAATGCTAATATCATTATGGGGGTTGGTGAAGAAGAATCTCTTGGAGATGCTGTTTCTGTTACCATTATTGCAACAGGATTCGATATCGAACAACAACACGAAATCGTAAATATTGAGCCTAAAAAGATCATCCATGCATTGGAAGACGAACAAAAGATCGTTCACGATTTGACCAAAAAAACCGTTCCGTCATTCAATTGGGATAATAATGAATCTCCGGTTGCAAAAACAGAAGACAGAGTTGTTTTTGAATTGGAAGAAGAAGTTGTTGCTGAACCGATACCAGTTCAGGCTGTAATAGCTGAGCCGGAAGTGGTTTCAATAAACAAGGAAGAGTTGGTAGTGATGACTGAATTTATTAAAAATTTAGACGTGACTTTCGAAATTGTATCTCCAATAAAAGATATTGATTTTGCTATAACAACACCAAAATTCGAAGAAGTTAAACCGATTGTTGCTGAACAGCCAAAAGCAGTTGAAAGACAAGAACAAGCTTCATTTTCTTTTGATTTGCCACTTTTCAATACAACAGCTGCTCCAGAGCCAGTTGTTGCAAAAGTGGAAGAAACTAAGACATTATTTGAATTGACTGATGAGACTCGTAATATCAAAGTAAACGAACCAGTTCAGTTTGTTCCTGTTACGGAATTGACTGATAAAGGAATCATCAGATATTCTCTTGAAGAATACACAGAAGTGGAGAATGCTTTAGTGGAAGCAAAACCAGTTGCTGTTGTTGAAGAAGTAATTCCGGAAGAGTTGAATATTACGATGAAACAGGTACATACTGTTGAGGATGTTGCTCCTTCGTTAGAAAATATTTCTCCGATGGAAATGACAATCGAGGAAACTTTGAAATTTAGAGCAGAAGAGAGAAGAAAAAAATTAAAGGAATTCAATTATAAGTTTCATAATAATGTTTCTAAAATTGATGAGCTGGAAAAAGAGCCTGCTTACAAAAGATTAGGAATTGATCTTTCTAATTCACAAAGTAATAATTCTAATTCAAGAATTTCAGTAGGTACTGATAGTAATGATGACCTGCAATTGCGTTCTAATAATTCGTTTTTACATGACAATGTAGATTAAATTTACATCCATCAAAATAGAGGTAACCCGAAAATTGGATTTAATTTTCGGGTTATTTTTTTTATCTTCGCACAGGATTTTAAAATTGGATTTTTTTAGAATCTTTAATATAATTATCAATCATAAGCTTAGGCTTGTTCAAATAAAAAACTAAAATGAGTTTATCAGCACAAATCATGGAGGAAATTAAAACTGCCATGAGAGCCAAAGATACAGTAGCATTAGAAGCTTTAAGAGCCATTAAATCGGAGCTTCTTTTGGCTCAGACTGCATCAGGTTCTAAAGAGGAGATATCTGAAGCAGATGAAATTAAATTGCTTCAAAAATTGGTTAAGACCCGTAAGGACAGCGCCAAAATTTTTACGGAACAAAATCGTTTGGATCTGGCTGAACCGGAATTGGCACAAATTGCTGTAATAGAGAAATTCCTGCCTGCACAATTAAGCGAAGCTGAAGTAGAAGCTGTAATTGCAAAAATCATTGCTGAAACAGGAGCTTCAGGAATTGCTTCTATGGGGAAAGTAATGGGATTGGCATCTGCTCAATTAGGTGGAACTGCCGAAGGAAAAACCATTTCTTCTATTGTTAAAAAACTACTGGTTTAAAATAATTAAATAATGGCTGAGTAGTTCAACTGGATAGAATATCAGATTTCGACTCTGAGGGTTGCAGGTTCGAAC
>JAZKED010000022.1:0-3769 GCA_040387175.1 Bacteroidota bacterium
TTCGATACCATGATTGCGCATTATCTGATTAATCCGGATATGCGTCATAATATGGATGTTTTATCTGAAACTTATTTAAAATATTCACCAAAATCGATTGAAGATTTAATTGGAAAAAAAGGCAAGAATCAAAAATCGATGCGTGATGTTGCTTTGGAAGAAATCAAAGAATATGCTGCCGAAGATGCCGATATTACCTATCAATTGAAACAAAATTTCAGCCCAATTCTCGACAAAGCCGAAACCAAAAAATTATTTGACGAAATCGAAATTCCCTTAATACCGGTTTTGGCTGCAATGGAGCTGGAAGGAATTAATCTGGATGTTCCGTTTTTAAAATCGATGTCTGTTGAAATGGCTCTCGAAAGCAGTGCTTTGGAACAAAAAATCTATGAAACAGCTGGCGAGAAATTCAATTTGGCTTCTCCAAAACAATTAGGTGACATTTTATTCGACAAATTAAAAATTGGCGGAGCAAAACAAAAGAAAACCAAAACGGGTCAATACGCTACTGGAGAAGAAGTTTTATCTTATTTGGCAAACGACAATCAAATCGTAAAAGACATTCTCGAATGGCGTCAAATGGTGAAATTACAAAGCACTTATATTGATGCATTACCGAATCAGGTTGATAAAAAAACAGGACGTGTACACACCGATTATATGCAGACTGTTGCCGCAACAGGGCGCTTGAGTTCTAATAACCCTAACTTACAAAACATTCCCATCAGAAGCGAAAAAGGCAAATTAATCAGAAAAGCATTTATCGCCCGTGATGAAAATTACACTTTGGTTTCTGCGGATTATTCGCAAATAGAATTACGAATTATTGCTGCTTTATCTGGCGAAGAAAATATGATAAAAGCGTTCCAAAACAACGAAGATATTCACAGAAGTACGGCTGCTAAAGTATTCAATGTTCCTTTGGAAAAAGTGACCAAAGAACAACGTAGCAATGCCAAAACCGTAAATTTCGGAATTATCTATGGTGTTTCTGCTTTTGGATTGAGCAATCAGACTTCGCTTTCAAGAAAAGAAAGCGCCGAGTTGATTGATGCTTATTATGCGACATATCCAAAACTAAAATCCTATATGTCAAACCAAGTGGATTTTGCCAGAGAAAATGGTTATGTGCAAACGGTTTTAGGAAGAAGACGTTATCTAAAAGACATTAATTCTGCCAATATGATGGTGAAAAGTGGTGCCGAACGAAATGCAGTGAACGCACCAATTCAGGGCTCTGCTGCTGACATCATCAAAATTGCGATGATTAACATTCATAAAAAATTAGTTTCAGAAAACTGGAAATCGAAAATGTTATTGCAAGTACACGATGAACTTGTGTTTGATGTACACAACTCCGAATTAGAAAAAATTCAACCGATGATTAAACACGAAATGGAAAATGCCTTTAAAATGGATGTTCCGTTGGATGTGGAAATTGGTTTGGGTAGAAATTGGCTTGAGGCACATTAAAAAAAGTTTGCAGTTTTCAATAGCAGCTGACAGTAATTGATGTATAAAACATTACTTTTTTATGAAAAAAAAATTAATCCTGATTGTATTTTTAGCTTACAACACTTTAATGTTTTCGCAAGAGAAAGACTCATTACTTGTCGGCGAATGGAAAGTTATTTGTATCGAGACACATAATTACTATTACAACTCCATAACTGACTCATTATCTTATTCAAAAGAATTTAAAAAAATGCTACCAGATCTTATTAAATCTAACTCATTTGGATTTAAAAATATAGAAGATTTTAATGAACAAGCTAAAAAGGAAATATCCAACGACAAATTTATTTTTGAAGAAAACGAGGTTTATTTAAGAAAAAAGGATGATAAAATTATTAGTGAAGCCAATTACAAAATTGACACTTCAAAAAAAACAATATTATTTAAAGATAAAAACAAACCTGAATACACTATGGAATATTCTATAGAAAAAGAATTTTTACATCTAACAAGAAATTACAAGGGAGGTATAAAAACAAAATCTAAAACCATTTATTTAAAACCTACCATATTTATTCTCAAAAGAATATAATCTTAAAAAACAAGTTTACGAATAGAATTATACATGAGACCAATCTCAATGATAAAAACTACAATTTCCTCGTCGATTCTCTTTCTCTTAATTGCGTTTTGATAACTGTCGTTTCATAAGGTAGGTTTTCTTCTTTCGATTCTAATCTGTTGATTAACACATTGGCGGCAACTTCACCAATTTCCACACCATATTGACTTAAGGTAGACAAACTAGGCGACAATCTTCTGGAAGCCAGAATTCCATCAGCAAAACCAATTATGGATAATTCTTCAGGAACTTTATAGCCTTTCTTAAGTCCAATTCGTAATGCTGCAACAGAGTCGTTTTCGTCCAAAGCAAAAATGCCATCGATTGTATTATTATCAAAAACATTCTCAATTTGTTCTTTTAAATCATCCTCAGAATCTGACTTCAAAATCAAATTAGGATTAACTTCAATATTATTGTTTTTCAAAGCTTGCAAATAACCTTCCACTCTCAATTTTCCAACACTCAGATTATCAACCGAAGAAAATAAGGCAATATTTTTACATCCTGTATTAATAAGATGTTGTGTTGCATTTAAGGCTGAATCGAAATCATCAACTATCACTTTGTCACAAACTACTTCATCAGTAATCCGATCAAACATAACTATAGGTGTTCCTTCGTTGATAATTTCTTTGAAATGACTATACTCCTGATTTTTTTGAGCTTCTTCGGAAATGGATAAAATAAATCCATCAATAGTTCCATTACTCAACATATCCATAGTATTCTTTTCTTTCTCCAAAGATTCGTTGGAAATACACATTATAACATTGTATCCTTTTTCATCGGCTACTTTTTCGATACCGCTAAAAACTTTGGCAAAAAAGGAATTAAGAATATTAGGAATAATAACTCCGATTGTTTTGGTTTTTCTGTTTTTAAGATTCAGACCAATAACATTAGGTTTGTAGTTTTTTAGCTTCGCATACTCCTTGATTCTGGTTTTGGTTTGCTCACTAATTTCCGGACTATCATTAAGTGCTTTTGAAACTGTTGAAACAGACACATTCAATTCTTTTGCTATTTGTTTTAGAGTTGCTCTGGCTTTCATAATTAATTTATTGTCTTTTATCTTCGTCTAGAGTACTCAATTACAGTAAAATAAGTTAATTCTTATTACAAAAAGACTCATTTCGACCAAATAAACCATTTGTTAAAAAGGGAAATTTACATTTTTTTTTCGAAAATTTGGCATTGCAAATATAGAAACTAGAAAATTAAGACGAAATCAATAAAGTAGAAATGAATCTGTCTTTAAATATTGTTTTGATTATCAGCCCAAAAAGGAAGATAAAATATTCTTTTAAGGTATTTGTATTTCAAAAAATTAATTGTACTTTTGCACTCCCTTTATTGGGAATGGAATGTTTAATTAAAAAAATATTATGGACGCATTAAGCTACAAGACACAATCAGCAAGCAAAGCCACCGTTACAAAAGAGTGGATTGTTGTAGATGCTGACGGTCACAACTTAGGACGTCTTGCTTCAAAAGTCGCTATGATTTTGAGAGGTAAGTACAAGCCAAGTTACACACCACACGTGGACTGCGGAGATAACGTAATCGTTATCAACTCAGAAAAAATCAACCTTACAGGTAAAAAAATGGATGACAAAACTTACGTTCGTCACACAGGTTACCCAGGAGGACAAAGAACTTTAACTGCTAAAGTATTGCAATCTAAAA
>JAZKED010000023.1:0-4601 GCA_040387175.1 Bacteroidota bacterium
TCACTTTTAACTTGGGTAAGGGTGAGGTCATCAAGGGCTGGGATGAGGGAGTTGCTCAGCTGACTCTTGGACAAAGAGCATTGATCACTTGCCCACCAAACTACGCTTATGGTCCACAAGGTATAGGAGGAGTTATCCCACCCAACGCTACTTTGGTCTTCGATGTGGAGTTGATTTCATTCAAGTGAAATGATCGTTCAAGTCATTTAATCATTAAGAATCTTTTTGTTTTAACTATGAAATTTGTATGTATGTTTAGATTGTCGAGACAATAAAAATCAATTTTTGACAAAGATAGTTTTGAGGTACAAGACTCTGATTTACTTTTTTTACCCTCTTTCATCTGTGATGGTTTACTGTTCGGTGGTAGTTTTCATAGACTTGATTTTGCACTTAGTTTATTCCTCAATACGTTTGATGATCATACCGACTCTGTTAATTTCACCTTGTTTGGATACCAACTACAACTCTTTATGGTCTTTAAGTTTTTCTTTGATTTATTGGACCGATGCCTCGACATCGACAAGCTGTGGACGTTACTTGAGGAACTTGACTCCGATAGAATACATATTTGGATTTGAAAATAAAATAATTTTGAATTTTATATTGGTCAGGGATTGATTGATGCTGAAATAAAGTTACAATTTTATATTCTCAGATATTTGAATAATCTTTAAAGATTAAAATGATTTGAATAATCAAATTTGATACTCATAGCACAAATATCTATCCATGCCTATAGACTTCAATAAAATATCTGTCCATATAAACTTCAAACAAAATATCTAATCAATATCTTATCCGTCTTAGAAGATAGACAGTCAAAAAATCACTAAATATTATGTCTCCTCTTCTTCCTCTGCTGGTAGGCATAATTTTCAAATTTGACAACCTCATTGAGATAATTGGCCGTCGACTCCTCCTTAATATTCTTGGCAATAAAGTTTTCCAGCCGCATCTCGCCCACCCTGAACGAATAGTTCGGATGGTAGTAGGTCTTGCCCGCATTGTCCCGCGTTATGATTGAGTATTCCGAGGAGGACCCTCTGAAGTGGGTGTTGCCTGTGGTCAGGTAAGGCTGCTGGGCCATCCTGATCTTTTCCAAATCCTACATACGTTTCTAGTTCTATCATATTACCATGATGTTACCTTCTTCCGCATGATCATCACACGCTTGTTTGTCCTTTATAAGGCTGCAAATGCCACGTCCATCAACTCTGCTTCGGTCAACGGCTTCTTGCTCTACACATCTTCACCCTTGAGATTCTTGTACTTCCAAAACTCCTCTCGCTTCTTCCTCTCCATCTCGAGCCGGTCATTGTCGTCATCACTCGAGTCTTGATACAATTATGCATTCCCATTGTTGTTCATCACTTGTAATGTCTGAAATTCGTCACGAATGACTGGCGGGGATGATTCTTCTTCAAGAATCTCCCCTTATTATTATTCGCCCATTGGTATTTTGTTGATCAGGTTTGAGCTGTATACCGGTTTTTATTACTCAGAGTTCGAGGATGAGTTGTCCTCACGCTATTCAAATATCTATTAGTTTTTCTGTTTCTTTCCTCCTTTTCGCCCTTTCATTATATCAAATTGCTAATTGTGCCTTTTAACTATTATATAAATTAAAATTACACATATTAGTTTCTCGAACCAAAGATAAAAACCCAAATTAGTCGCTATTTTTATTGTCTAAATTCTATATTCAAAAAACAATTACATCACAATACAAGAATGTAAAAAACATTAACTCTCCAATACCTGAAAGACTACATTCCTGACCAAAACGATTAAAGCTACAAACATCGCCCATAATGCCTGTACAGTATCAAAATTATTTTACTTTAGTCCCTCGACCACCTGCTCGAAGAAAATATGAGACAGCGATCAGACCCCCTGATAGGAATTTTTTCGACTTGATGATCCAGCGGGGAGTATACTTGTGGATTGTTGCGAAAAAGAACATGTAGAAGGATATTTTCGATAGAATACACGAGTCATATGGGAGCGTAAAAGGTAAAATGCTATAATGAATTTAGCCTTAAAGGGATACTAACGTTTACCGATATGCCGGAGCTACGATGATTGCAGGTACTGGGTGAACTTGTGTCCATGTCAGATTGTGGTATTCGAGGACATTTTCTAATAAGTGTTTTAAAAGTTGAGCACGGCCTAAAACGCTTGCGGGTTTCACATAATCTCATCGGACAATGTTGAGATAGCAAAGCTGGCCAGGTAAAATCGTAAAATCCGTAACATTTATGACAACGAGACATTCATCCTGAAAGTGGTCAAGCAGAACATGGAACGACTGGCAATCACCGAGGAGGAGAAACACATCGAGCAGTCGACTACGGTCGGAGATGAGTTCAAAAGACTCAGGGTCAGGAATATCATTTTCCCCAATTTCATTAAACTATCCAAGCACGACAAGTCCGAGCATAATCAGTATCGTCTGCATCTCACAGGCCTCAGGAAGCTGACTACTGATGATAAGCTTGCCTCCAAGGACAAGTTTGTTGAGTTCAGCAAGGACAAGTTCCCCGATGACAACGAGCTCATTCAGCAGTATGCCTCCAACACCTTCGAAAATACTAAGGAAATTCTCAGGTTCTATACTCTCGACTCATTCTTTTATAGAGTATTGAATAACACCCTCAGAATCGCCAAAAACACTGAGGAGTTCTTTTCCATCGGGGAGCCTTTCAATAAAGTGTTTGATGCTATCAAAAGTTAATATGATAAGACTTAAAAAACAGAAGACTTGATGGTCTATCGAGGTGCTGACTTAACTCCTTCCGAATGCCAGTACTTGGAGGAAAATGTGGGCAAGTACATCGAGATCAATGGCTTCATTTCAACATCTAAAAGTCTATAAACAGCAAAGAACTTCGCCCGTTAACGTAAAAACAACACAATTTTTAAGATAATTTTTAAGAAAATTCCATAAAAACTTCAATAATACGATTACGGTTATGTTGATCTACAATTGAACAAGTGTTCTGCGTTCGATTAAGATGAGGTTCTGATAAATGCTTTGAATGTGTTCAAGATCGCAGGAAGGCAAAAGATGTAAAATTTCGATCTTTATGTTTTGGAATACGGTGCTATTTTTGAAATTTTATAAAAAGATCCCAATAAACTCAGTGAAAATGACAAATTCGCATATTACTCGTTCAAGGAGTTGAAATAAATGAACAACGAGGTTAAGGACATTGGGGAGGTTTATTTGAGGACTTATGAACCTGAGAAGGCTATTGAGATTTATGAATTTCAGTTGTAGAAAATGAAATAATCACTTGTTCCTGTCAAAAAGGATTAAATGGATGAAGTCTTGATCAAGGCAGCTGATGCTTACCTTGCCAATGGATAACCAGATAAGGCCTTAAAATATTATGAAAGTACCTTTGTTTCCAAAAAAAAGAAGAAACTTCAAAAACGACATTCCCTCGATTCTTAAATGCTTACCAGAAAGAACTAAACAGAATTACTTCAATTATCAATGAAAGTTACATCCATTTAAAACAGTATGGACCATTTTGAAAAGGCTGAGGAAGTCTATAAATAAGCATCTAAATAAATTTAAAAGTAGCTGAAAGGCCAGTGGAGTATTGACATTTTATGGTCAAGAGTTGAGATTCAATAGCAAGTGGCTGAGGGTAAGAAATCTCAAATGCGTTTCTAAGAGCAGTACCAGATGCTGAAATAGATTGAAAGCACCTTAAACAGTTTTTTGAAGCAAATAAAGAGCAAAAAGCAGCCTTACGAATAAAAGAAGATCAGACTGAAACTGACATAAATTTACGAAACGATGGCACAAGCAACATAGAATACACAAACCTAAAGCACACGCATGACATAGATAAGCTCTGAATTTGATTCTGTTTGTTTAGAGTTAGCTCCACTAGTTGAGAAGGACTCATATGAGGAGGGGGTGATCAATATAAGGAGGAGTTAAATTTTGCGACGGACAAAGAGTTTCGATGAGTAACACTAGTTAAGAAATTACAAACGTTCGATCAGTCTGATACAAAAGAACTCGCAGGAGACTGACGAAATGCTGCCCAAGGTTTATAACAACTTAGCTGACCTGCAAACCAAAATGCAGAGGAAGATTGAGATGTCGGAGGCCATAGGCACCTACAAGAAGCAGCTGAAGTTGTAGACGATCATGTTCAGTGAAAACCATCCGAAACCACTTACAACCAAGATGAACATTGCGATTTGTGAAAGAGATGATAAGAACACATCTGCAGCCTTGGAGGAGTTCGCATCTGCATTCCACACAAAGATATTCAAAACTGAAACAAAGTACACAACACATGCGAAGATATTGTTCAACATGTCACAAGCCTACACTGACAAGGGTGAGGATGGGCTCGCGATGAAGAGTCTGAAGGAAGCGTATACAATATTGGAGAAGCAGTTATCGAGAAACGACTTCGAGAAGTCAGTGCTGAGGTTCAAGATCAAGCTGCGAATCGGGCGAATTTACATGTCCAGCAGTCTGCGCACTCCTGATACACTGAAGCTTGCAGAGGTTAATTTGAGAGAATACCACAAGTTTATTACAGACTTTTACAAGTACAAGCACAGCGATG
>JAZKED010000023.1:4611-53441 GCA_040387175.1 Bacteroidota bacterium
TGTGGCATTATCGCACAACTGTTTAGGGGCCTTATTTTCCACAGTCAAGAACTTCAATTAGTCAAAACTCAACTTTAAGATATCAATAGAAATTTACTCCGATACCTTGGGAACCCAGTCAATGTAGGTCGGGAAGATCACTGCCAACCTGGCCATATGTTATGCGCAACTCAAAAAAATTGCAAAGGCCACACAGGCGCTCCTGAAATCTAGGTAGATATTTGACAAAATTTACGCTGACTTGAGAAAGGGCAATCCTTTCTAGTACGAATCCATATTTGTACAGGCTGAGATTTAGTCCCTATCTGGTGAGTATGAGAAGGCCATTGAGTCCTGTGAGCAGTCCAAAGAAGCAGAGAAGGTCTTTTTGGAATCTAAGAGGAAAAATAACTCCAACACATATATCAACTCTGAGTTTCTCATGAGGAAAAATGACTCCATCAATACAAATAAATTTGAAAATACGCGACCTTAGGTCAATAGTCTGTTCAATCCCAATATCAACTCTATTAATAACTTTACTACGGAGCATGGCTTCAAGTGTGATTTCCAAATATGTTAATGTCTGATTTACCTCAAAAAGTATAAAGAAGCCAAGAAGAAGCTAGTCAAACTGAGGGGCCAACTTATTGACAGAATTCAGAAAGAGAAGATTAACCCGTTGTTTAAAGACACAGTACATAGCAAAAAGCAACTATACCTCAAAAAATCAGAAGAGTACATCGAAAAAGTTGGTAGAGCAATATAAAGGAAATAAAAAAACTCGAAAGATGTCACATTGTCAATCCAGTCCCCAATGAAAAGAGACGACCAAATCATTTAGCATTTGTTATGAACATACGGATAGATTATATACAAATTTTCATCAATAATTCCTATTTTTAGTATGATCTGATCAGTTTATCGGTACATAAAAATTTAATATCTCGTGAATAATGAATTAATTGTTAAATTGGTTAGCAATTATAAAGCATTGATAATTGATGAAATAAAACTAATAATTTTAGATGTTAGTGATAGCACAATACGAAAATGGTTTAAAATTATTAAAATCACAAATTCTAATATTGACCAGATTGATTATCTGAGTGTTATAGTTTGACTATGGAGTTTTTTGTGTTGAAGTTGGTGAACCGCTTGTTGAATTTACTGAACCAGCCCTTCGAAGCTTTAAAGTTCTCGCTCCTGCTCAATTTCTTAGCCTACTATCTTATTTATCTCTAGCTTTTTAAGTCCTTGCTCAATATCTTTTTGTATAGCTATTTTTACAATTACCCATCAGTTGGACGGCCCCCGCCTTATTTGCGTTGGCAACCATTTTTCTTCCATCTCAGAAGGTTTCTTCGTGGAATTTAATACTGTTTTGAAATTTATTTGACATCATGTCCCGACATTATCTACAGTTAGAAAGCTGTTTTACCTTCTTTACGGCCTACTCTTTCTCTTCCACCGTATATTTTCTGTAGCAACCTCTTTTTGTTCTTCTTCCTATCCAACTGTCTTCAGATCCCAGACTTTAGGAATCTTAGTTGTGCTCACTTGTGGCACTTTTGACCAGACGAAAAGCTGAAAATTGGAAAGAGTTTGAATGTCTATACTTCTAAAAAATGTTGGGCTGTGCATTTGTGGGAAAATATATGGAAGTGGGAAGATCTTTGGGAGTGACTATTTAGCTGACGGACTCTTCTGACATTTACTTAGATTTAATTAATTGGCAAACTGATTTACTTTAATAAATTCAGATTTTACAAGCAAAAACGTATAATTAGTTAAAAGTTGTTTTTTTACCAACATTCAGATTGAAATTACTTTGAAAAAAACTTCTTTTAGAGAAAAATCCTATTAAATGCAATTATATTTATCGATTCAGCAACTAAGAAACAAATTTAAAATTTAAAGCAGAGTATAACAAATGATCAATCGTGCATACGATAATTTTACATTAAAGTTATACTTTTCTTCGATCGAGCTTAAATAAATCTAAAAAATATTTCAGAAAATATTAAAAAACTTATCCATTGAGCAATCATCCTTAATAGTAAATATTTAAAAACAATTATAAAACACATCATTTTGATGTAATTGATGATAATTTATCGGCAAAATAAACAAAAAAATTAATAATTTGATCAATTAAAAGTCGACGATTGATGCTAATTTATTTGAAGTTATTTTAACTATATATATTCTCGAACATAGAAATAATTCATTTATAGAAGTTTATTAAATGTTGCATAATTTTTAGACTTAAAAAACTGAGTGATTTTGATAGAATAAGTTATCTTTTGTCTTACTATTTTATCTTTTGTTATTTTCATTGACTACCATATTTTGCTTGTTTTCTTCCATAAAATGGATTTTCTCAGTAATAATCATGCTTACTCTCACTTTTATCTTTGATTTTTTCATCAGAATTTATGTAGTCTATCTTGAAACTTAAAAATCTCATTATTAAAGCCAATTGTATACTTTAATTTGGTTATTGTATGTATTTTAGGTGTCAAACGAATCATTTTTATACTTTGCTGATGACTTTACAAGACAATATAATTTCTTCTCCAGATTTAATTCAATATAATAATTTATTGATATCTATAAACTCTCCTAACAAATTCTGAGATTTTTTTTTCACTTCTTCTTTGTTTAAAACCCATAAATTATGTTGCATTTCACTAATTTAGTCTCCTTAAAGTTTAGACTTTAGAATTCTCAATTCTTTAAATCCCGAATCTTTTGATTTTTCTTTATAATACTTTACTTACAATGTCTTTCAATTTCAATACTCCCATTGTCATCGATAACGGATCCGGTGTATGCAAAGCTGGCCTCAGTGGATAAGACGCTCCAAGAACAGCCTTCCCTTGTGTGGTCGGTAAACCAAAATATCAGGAAGTCATGCATGGACTTGGCAATAAATAGTCATACATCGGAGAGTAGGCTATTGCTAAAAAAGGAATCTTACGTCTTGAATACCCTATCGAACACGGTATCGTTACTGACTGGACAGAAATGACTCAGATTTGGCATCATTGCTTCTACAATGAGCTCAGAGTTTAACCCTCGGAACATCCATGTATACTTACATAAGGTAAAGCTTAAAATAAATGCAGCACCAAGAAATCCAAAGGAAAATCGATAAAGAATGACAGAAATCATGTTTGAGACTTTCAATGTTCCTGCTTTTTATCTTTCAATTCAAGCTGTCCTCTCCTTGTATTCCTCAGGGAGAACTACAGGGCTTGTGTTAGATGCAGGAGATGGAGTCACTCATACAGTCCCTATCTTTGAAGGATATTCACTGCCTCATGCAATTGAACGAAATGATTTAGCAGGAAGAGACCTTAGCGAATATTTACGGAAGTTATTGTGTGAGCTTGGTCATAATTTTGTAACATCAGCATAGTTCTAAAGTGTAAAACAGATCAAATAAAACCTTTGCTACGTTGCATAAGACTACGAGGAGGAGAATAAGAGTAAAATTATTGTTTAAACTTAGAGTACGAAGCATAAAAAGACTTGTAGAGATAATACGAATTGCCAGATGGCCGCATGATAAAAATGGGAAGTCAACGATTCAGATGTCCATAGGCTTTGTTTAGACCGCAATTGATGGGAAAGGACATGAAAGGCTATCATGAGCTTGCATATAGCTCAATTATGCAATCTGATGTGGATATTAGAAAATTCTTGTATGAATCTGTCATTTTGAGTGGAGGGACGACATTGTTTCCAGGAATTGGATCCAGATTGCAGAAATAGTTGACTCGTTTGGCTCCAAGTGCGATGAAAGTTAAAGTTTTGGCTTTAGAGGAGAGGAAGTTTATGGTATGGTTGGGAGGGGCTATTATGAGTTCACTTTCCAGTTTTCAGACCAATTGGATCACGAAAGCGGAATATGAGGAATAAGGGGCTTCTATTGTGCACAGAAAATGTTTCTGAATTGATTTCTTACACTTTATTTGTTATTATTTAGTCTTAATAGTAATTTTCCTTGGATTTATTTAGGATCTAACTTTACATCCTTCTCCTAAAATAGTCAGATTCTTTGACACATAGTTTACATTTCTATTATATTTTGTAATTTTTTATCAACATTTTGAGATTATTCCAATTTTAAAAATATTATTCGGATGGTCTCATCTTATACATTTTATTTAGGATTATTAAAGACTCATTAACAAACTTTGCTGTTGAACAGGTAAAATATTTAGTTTATATCACAAAGATCTTTTTCTCTGGGCTTATTAGAAGAAGTCCAGACTGATAATTTAATGTTCTCTCAATTTTATTGATTTGTTTAATTGCCAGATTTTGCTGAACATATAATTCTTTTGATCTTCAGGATCAAATTCTATTTCACGATAAATATCTAAACGAGAATAAGGTAAAATAAGCATGAAATATTATCAATATCATAATTTGTTTCTTAAATTGTTTACTCAACTATCATTTTAGCGGGTATTTTTATAAGTTAGGTTTGTTTATGATGAATTGATATTAGGAAGATCATTTTAATGTAATAATCTTTCAATTAAAAGTTAATTTTATTTCAAAGAACAAGTTGAATAATATGATAGATACGTTTTGTATAAATTAATACATCTTTTTTTTATTATTATCGACTTAAAAAATAAGTTGATTATAAATAGAATTTCCCAAACAAATTTAAAACATAAACAGCTTAACGAGAAATTGAATGTTAGGCTCTGTCTTTCGTCCTCCAAAAGGAGTAACATAAAATTTTGCAAATTAATAAACTCCAGTCGATAACTTTAGCTTGTTTCAGATAATTTGCATGAAAATTCTCGTTATATGCATAGTTTTGGGTCAACAAGAACTTAGCCAGAACATTTTTAAAGGCACATTGGTTTGTCGATACAACAACAGAAAAGGATAGATGGGTGTTTTAAGCTAAGGTAAAGAAGCCTGATACATTTGAAGGTTTGTTCTGGTTCTCCTCCCTGGCTTATATCATTCTTTTGGGTATATGCTTTTTGTATTATGCATCAAGAAGCTAATTATCATTAGTATGTGCAATATTGATTGGACTGGTTTGTTCTTACTTGAATTTCTTTGCATTTTCAAAAATTATGAA
This sequence comes from Bacteroidota bacterium, assembly GCA_040387175.1. GTDB lineage: Bacteria > Bacteroidota > Bacteroidia > Flavobacteriales > Flavobacteriaceae > Flavobacterium. Next base: position 9,707 of record JAZKED010000023.1, read on the forward strand.
AGTAAGGAACGGAGGAATATTGTAAAAAATATCGGCAGAAGTTGATGGAGCTTCACTTGATGGAGCCACTATCCAGCTTCCTCTGATCACTGTAACGTCAGAGTTAAAAGAGATCCAGTAAGACGAAGAGTAAATGTATATGTCGTGATATTTTTTTTATGGATTAAGTCTTTTAAATGAGTCAAAAATAAAATAATGAAAATGTAAGTTATTGAACCTCAAATAAAACAATTTAAATCAACAACTCTGTATCTGGTTTACTTAAATAAATGGTTTCAATCTTTTTTTCTTATCATTTGTTCCAACAATTTATTCCAATTAAGTTTAGATAAATTCTCTTATAACTTTTTTTTGAAAGTTTTAATCTAGATTGAGTTTATAATAATTGCCAAAAAGTTTTTAGCAAAAAAAATTCCTTCATCAACTTTCTCTCTAAATGCAGATCATCGGCCATGGAGCATAGGCGACAGTTTTCAAGTACACATAATAAACCGGGGACATAAAGGTTATCAAGCAACGTCTACCAAAACTCTACCGGCATCCATAATTGGACAAGAAATTGAACTAATCTCGTGTAAAATCAGTAATTTTAGCAATAAATCTTTATAGTAAGCAAAGATAATATAAAAACTTTACAAGAAAGGTATGAAAGTGCCACAACTGTACAAGATGGAACTCGATAATTACAAGATAGAGATGGAATGGATAGACGGAACCAAGATGAAAGATCACCTCAATGACAAGGACAGAAAGATTGAGGAAATAGTTGAGGTGCTGGAAAAGCTAGGCAAGCTGGTATATCGTGTGCATGAGCTGGGTAATTTGTTTGCTCTTATTCTGTAGGAGTCATTCATGGCGACTTGACAACGTCAAATATGATCTACAAGGATGGACTTATTTACTTGATAGATTTTGGACTCAGTTATGTGAAAACATCCATATAAGATAGAGCCGTTGACTTGTATGTCTTGGAAAGGGCTTTTCTATCCACACATCCTCAGTTGGAGGCTTAGTTTGGGAAACTTTTGATTGCCTATAATGATGAAGCTGTGTTGAAAAGACTCGAGGTTGTCCGGCAAAGGGGAAGGAAAAAAGTGGCATTTGGATGATTGTTCCTCATGCTTCGATAATTATTCTTTTTTTCAGAGGGCTTTTTATTTGTTTAAATAGAGAGCAATATATATTAAACAAAGAAATAATTTCCCAATTTTAAATCGAATAAGTAATATATAAACAGAAATGCATATAAAGCAAGAACAAGTGCTATTAATGTGCTCATATGAGTAAAGTAATATAATAATTTTTAATAAACAATAATAGAGGGTAGATTAGGGTATAAGAAATGAGTCCAAATTCACATGTTGTTGACAGTATAAAAGAGATGGATTATTCTGAACTTGATGTATGATAATGTTAAGCTAGTTGGAATATCAATCGGCAGTTGACTTGACCAGTTTGAATTAACTTGAATCGAATCTTTAACTGGAGAACTCTGGAACACATCGTAACAATTATTCACAACTCTATAGAAATTCAACTTGTAGAAATAGAAGTAAGCAGATAAAACAATTAAGGATTTCCTGCGGTCATTGGATGATTTGGGATTAGGCAGAAAGAAACATGAAGTCAGTTTTAAATTAATCAAAATTTAATCAAAGGAAACATGTTCAATTTGTCAGAAAATAATTAGAAAAAGTTTATTTTTCATTGACTTATTAGAAACTAAAACTCCTTAACTAAATTGCAACCATCATTTTCATCTTCCATGTCTTAAAAGTTGGATCAAGAAAAAATCATAATGCCCTACTTGTAGACAAGTCATTAAAGAGTGAACTGTAAGAATATGGTTCGTTAATACTATTTGGTTTTTTTTTATTGGTTTTAAGTTTTTCACTTTTGATTGTTATTTATTCTATTTAAATAATGCGTTCAATTATTCGAATTTAATAAAGCAATTAATAATTTTGCGGATTGATAAAATATATTGCACAATTAAGATAAATCATTCGTTTTTCTTGCTTTCTACCTTGGAATCAGCTTTCAAATATTGTTCTGGATTTTCAAAGACACTTAAGAAGGAAGGAATTAAATTTTTGCATTTTCCGCCATCGACATATCGATGATCAACTGAAAAGTTCATGTTTGCGATTTTACCGACTACAACTTTGCCATCTTCAACGACTGGCTCTTCTTGAACCGAATTTGCAGCGACAATGAATGAACAACCTGTGAAGCCTATTTTTTGATAAAAAAATACCACTGAATGGAGCAGTCGCATCCTTAAAGCCAAGCATGCCAACAGAGGTCAGGCATGCAGCACCGAATTGATTTTTCTTGAGGGATAATGGCTTGATAGTGACACCCAAGTAATGGAACAAGAAGTTTGTAACTTTGATGAGAATTGCGACCAAAAAGGCAGGTAAGAATTTAGCAGGACCTGTTCTTTTCTTATGATCTGTATCTCCCTTCTTTTCCTTAATATTGCTACCCTTTTTCCTAATGAATTCTGCGATATCGTAGACCCCCTTTGATCCAACATCTTCAATCAATACAATAGCAAGGTCTTTACCACCATCAATATCGACAAGACAGCAAACATCTTGTGTCTCGTAAGGAACAAACTTTAATTATATTAAAAAATACCTTTCCAAAAACGAGCTTGCCATTGATGTCAGGACATACTTAAAGAAGTCTAGCCATGGCCTTAATGGCGAAGTGAGTAATTGTTGGACGGTTATCCTTTGGTAAAGATTCAATAAGTTTTAAGACTTTATCAACTCTTACTGGAATCTTTACAGTAATCACACCTTCAGAAGGTGGTGTCCATGTTCCCAACATAATTTTTCTTCTGATTGATATTTACCTTGCTCCTGGTAATACTTTGGAAATGACAATATATGCTCCAACAACAAGCAAGAAATAGAAAATGAGAATCTGTTCAGAGAAAAGTGCGTACAGTGTACCTGCTGTGTAGAATGCGAACTCGAATAAATGCATTTCGATAAGTGATTAGTAAAAGATTAGTAAAAATATCAAATTGTAATATCAGTTTTGATTTTTTTGGATATGGAGTTTTTATCAATATTAATGCATTTATATATTTTACTTAATTTTATGTATTGCGAATTTATTTAATGTAATTTTGTGATAGAGTTAAAGTTGGACCAATCCGAGCAATGTTCCAGAAAAAATTGTATTGATTCGAACAAAATTATTTTAACAAAACCTTTGAAGGATGCATAATTTGATTGAAAATTGAACTAAATAAAAAACTATTAAAATCACAACTGTTCCAAAATTCACTTTATGCTATTTCTTGAATCTCCATCAACAAATTGTCCCTTTAATCTGGCCCTGAGGAGATTATATTCGGTCTAGTTGTATTAGCTTGTGGAGGCTTAGCCTTCTGAGCTGTTTTATGATTCAGTGAGGTATTTTTTGAACCTTTTGATTTCTTTGAGCCTTTTAAGTATTTTTTTTGACTTTTAGATTCTGGAGATGCATTTCTCGATCCTTTGGTCGCTGTTTTCCTTGGATAAAGATGAAGAGGGTTCTGAGTGGAATCGTGGATTTGCATTTTCGTGTAGGGATATCGTTTGTGGATTTTACTTCATAGAAAGAGGGTATTTTAGCGTGTGAATATTAAGTTAATAAGAACATATAGCCCATCGTAGAGTAACTATTTAGACAGTACAGCGAATATAATATTCTCGAAAGTAAATACAATAGTCTTATTTGGTATAATTATAAAATCCCAAATGAACTAATACATCGTTCGTGGCGGTCAACTGCTCGTTGCTGTCATATTGCTATCCTTGACAATTACTCGCTTTTCCTGGAATCACATCGGTCAAAACATCATTAACTTAACTGCAGTCGGCATATTTGTACTTGGGTTCGATAATCTCGTTATGGTGTATCGGGCATACCTAAATAAACAGGCCTTTTAGTTTTAAGCCACATTCGTCATTATGTTTCTGGTCTTTCTAGGCGTCTTGTTTGAAAAGTTCAATCGCTCCCCTGGGTACTTTGAGGATTTCAATGCTGCCTGCTACATTATTGATATTCTCGTTATTGTCTTGAATCTCTTGTATTTGATTGGGGTTATTGTCACCCTCGCATGTTACATGATCAGGCATATTTATAGACTCATGACTGAGACGTTGCTCTCAAATGTCGCCAATTTGCAGCAACATGAAGTTCAAAATATACTCAGAAGTAGAAAAAGATTTGATTAAATACTAAGACAAAAACCCAATGTTAATGGACAATGTTCAATTTGCTTCTTGGACTTCGAAAGGGATAAAATGGTCTTGATGTTGCCTGGATGTGAGCACTGCTTCCATGTTTAGTGTATTGAGGAATGGCTCAATCAGAAAGGAACATGTCCCAACTGTAGAAGCAATCTCAGGCTTAATATTGTGTGAGTATGAATGAAATCAATAGTTGAAGAGTGAAGTTATTTTAAAGGAGATTTTGATAAGTTCAATTCATTGAATGTTTTTTATATTTTTTATTTGTCATTTTTTCAATAAATTGCTTCTTCGATTAATGACTCAGATTGCCTTTATCTTTTTAAAAGTCAACACATATAAACGAAGAACCTCAAAACGTGGAATGTAAGGATATTCTTTCTTATTAGTTAAATTTTCTATCATCTCATAATACTTTGACCCAATTATCATTAAAGGGTTCATTTATGATAATAAGTGAATAAACCATTGAGATTTAATATAACAGCTTATTAATTGAAAGATTTAAAAGATATAGACACGTTTACGAGATTATAATAATATCGAAATAAATGAATTCGTGGTCGTGGGCTATTTTGGCTCTATGCCTTGCAGCAGTTTACTGTCAATTTGGCAATAATGACAATGATGCTCAATTCGCCAGTATGCGAAGAACAGCTTGTTTGGTCCTCTCCAGATATCATTCCAATACTCAAAAGGAAATCATTGAAGAAGTCGTCCAATCACTTGATGCCCAAACTCAACAAGCCTATATTAACAAGCTTTACGCCGTCGCCGTCGAGACTTGTGAACCACTCATCAACCAATCTGAAGTCCAAGAAGTACCTTATTTAATAACCACAGCTTTTTGTCGAAAACCCCGATTTCGATCCAACCCACTTATTCCATTTATTTGAAACTGTCGATTACGCAGGAGTCGCTGAGACACTCGATAAACCCTTAACCCCCGGTCAAGAAAACATCGTCAAGTTCATTAAACAATTCGATGAGGAAATGGCCATCAGAAAGGAAGAGCAATAAGCCCAGAAGTCAGCATCAGGTGAGTCATCAGTTGAGCAAAATGAAATCAAAATCTTCGGATTCTCATTCCACAAACTTTCCGGCTTCACTAAGTGCCTCTATGCCGCCATCTTCTTCGCTGTAGTTGGAGGAGGAATCTGGTGGGGAATGCAAAAGCTTGATGTCAAGGATGACAAGAAGTCAAACAAGAGAAAAAAATCACCAAAGAAAGATTGATAATGAACACATATCATATATTTACTTTACTTATTCATTTATTACTTGTTTATTCATTTAGTAACTTGAATTATATGAAAAGTTAGTTGATTAAGTATTGATAGAAAGTACAAAGTTAATTGTTGTTTAAATATTGTTCTTTTAAACTGAATGAACGAATGATTGTCATGAATAATGATTCTAGAAACTAGAAATAATTTTGACTTGTTATTTGAATAAATATTTGAATTTATCAGGCAAATGTGGTTTTACGAGATTTATACCTAAAAATAGTAGAAATATTAAAAGTCTATATTAAACTAAAAACTTGGTTAACCTTCACTCGTATAAATGACAAAATTAATAAAAAACTCGATAATATGTCTAAAAACATTATTTGCACTTCATTTTTACATCAATTTAATATTTAATTTCAAATCAAGCCACAGTAAAAATAGACAAATGGATAAAGGTGAACAATAAAAAAATATAAAAAAAGTACTTGGCAAACACAAATATTTTCACTCGAAAAGGAGCTGACCCAACATATTAATCAGGCGACAAGTCTCATTAATTTTTGCTGCTGATGGTGACCATATCTCTATTGTTCAGCAACAAAATGATTTATTCTATTGGTCAAGTCATGCATTTTATACTATTTTTCCACATAAACATGCTTTAGAACTAAAACACGACTTTCAAGTAACTTGAATCTTGAGGTGAATTATTGTTTTTTGCGACTTAATGACATTTTGGTATTTCTATTTTATGTTCTCAACTAAAGTTATAAAATTAAAAGTACAGTGTCGAATTTCGACGCATATTGATGCTGGTAGTTGTTATTCTGAATGAAGACCGGTCGCTAGTTTGATATCCATTTTTTTCTTAGCTCATCAGGCTGGATTTGTGACGCACGAATATTGTAGACGACTGATTACTGAAGTTTTGGAGGAGAAGAGACTTAATGATGAGATTGTGCAAGTTTCTGAATTGTTGGAGGGACTGAAGTCTCATCCGCAAATTAGTCGTCGTTATTTTAGCAGCAGCAGAACATGATTATGGGAGATATTGAAAGATTTTGGTCGTAATTGAATTGATATTTGAGAATTAATGATTTTTGAATTTTGAATTTATAATAAACTCAATTTATAACAAATCGACTTGATTAAATTAATTAATGATGAGTTATAATTTATTGAATTTATGTTGATTTATGGATTGGTCTAATGCGATGATTGGTATAAAATTTAATAGAGTAATATATATATTTGAAATTAATTAATCGAATGAAATAAGCATGCACGGTTTCTATGATTTCGATTTAATGATAAATAAGTCTACCATTTTAATCTTCACGTGTTTAAAATCATTAAACTCACAAAGCATAACTCTAATTAAAGTGACTATGCTCCGTGTTATTATACTTGAACGTTTTTGATCGGAAACATTATGATTATCATTTTATATCGCTTTCTCTTGTATGGATCTACATCCACGTGAAATCTAAGTCAGTATTCCTCATAAACCCAAGTAGGTTCGCTACAAGTCGATGGCTCATATCTTGCTGGTCGCCATTAACCTCGGCATATCGAACTTCTACTTCGGATATTGTCTCGCCTATATCAGCACAATGCCATTCACTGAAATCATTAAAATCTTCACTATAACAATGTCCCCTGATGTCGCACGAGGCATCCTAACCGCCTGCATCCCCATAGGTGCCGGTATTGGCGGTCTGATAGCATCGAAGCTTATCCATATATTTTCACGACGCAAATTAGTCCTCCTCATAAACTTAATTGCAGTCATCGCAGGCTGTATTCTGTACATCAATAACTTCATTGTGCTCATTTGTATCAGACTTGTTCAGGGAATTTGTGTTGGCTTGTATTCTTCAACTGTGCCATGCTACATTATGGAAATTACACCTGTCGAAATATATGGCAATAAAAGGGTAATAAAATCAACTTCTAATCTGGTACTTAGTCATCGGTTTCCCATTCATCCCTATATTAATCCAAACTATTGTACTCTTGTTCGTCTTTCCATATGAGACGCCAAAGTACCATCTGTTGCATCACTAAAAGAAAAAGGCCAAAACACTAATAGAAATATTTTACAAAAAGTAATATGTTGAGACAGTATTACACTAAAAGATAGAAGATCTAGATTTTGTCAAAAAAAAATAAGTCATCAAATAAGCGAGCAAACTTCCATCTGCAAATGAGCAATAAGGCATTATCGTTCCAACCTTACGATTAGCAAGCAAGTCTTCATTAAGTAGTGGATAGAATACAGGAGTATAAACTGCCTAACCATCAACTCCTAAATTCGCTATCTTTGCCGCCATGCATTGCATGATATTGAGACAATTCACTGGAATCAATGCCGTTGTGGCATATGGAGGGGACATCACATCGACAGCTGCAGAAAACCTAAGAGCCATTGTTCCCTGCGTCTTAAATCTTCTAATTATGTTTGGATCCATTGTTGCCATATTCATTCTGCATAAGTTTAAAAAGAAAACCTTGTTGCAATCAGGGACTGTAGTCTTGGCTGTGTCATTGCTGCTCATTACATTGGGTTTCTTTATATTGGCCTCATTTCGTAATGCCGCATTTATTCTTATTCTAGTAGGGCTCATAATCTTCACATTCACCTTTGGCCTGACATATGGCGCGATAATTTGGTCTTATGTGTCATAAATTGTTTAACCATCATATGATATTCTTGCTACAACGATAACTTGGGTATTCGCATCAGTTGTTCTTATTCTGTTCCCAATCTTAAAAAATGTTTACCTCAAAGGTGATCCATCCACGTTGTTCTTGTTTTTCTTGATATGGATAACGGTGTCATATTTTATCAACCAAAAAGTTTTAGTTTAAACCACAGATAAGAATGAACATCAAATTAGAAGAGAGTACAGCGAGATGAAATGTACCCTTGTTCCCTGTTTTTGTAGAAAGAAACCACCTACAGATGAGATGACGCAGAGTCAGCTGTTTGATTTTCATAGCATTGAGTTGAAATTAGCCAAACTAAGGTCAAAAAAAGAGGAAAGAGAAAAATAAAATAAAAATTCTCAGATAAAATCAATGTAAAGTGAAATATTACAAGAAATACCGAAAGAGTCTCGAATGTGTGAATAAAAACCGAATCCACAGATTGAATCAACGATGGATCAGCTTAACAGTAGTAAGGACAACCAACCTTAAAATAAAGACTAGAACATGGATAATGACTGAGTATAGCAATGATTTATTTATTAGAGTGTTTCATAATCAAATTGATTTAATTAAAAAATTTCATAATTATGGAAACATTATGTTTTTGTGTTCTTCATCGAACTTTTGGAAAATTATTGTCTCTATCTAAACAAAACTTCAAGATGATATGATAAGTTAGTATTACTTACATCATTTGTAACAAATAAACATCTATAAAGATTAACTAAAATTTCATAATTAAAATAATTGTAATGCTTTTAGATAAAATCGTAGATGAAAGAATGATAGAGGAAAGATCATCAAATTTACGTATCCATCATGCAACAAACCCTGATATTTTACCGATAAGACCATCTTCCAAGTCCATATCTGGCACACAAGATGGTAACTTGATCTCACTTCCAGGTTTGCACTTCTTGATTTTCAAGTCCAAATTTATGTGAGCAATACAGTCTTCTTGATGGCAACATTGATCAGCTCCTGGATTTTCCCATCCACACAATTTTCCACCTTTCGATTCGCAGACTTTTCCACAATAATTGCATTATGTAACAATTTGGCCAGCAGGACAATATTCAGAACTACCGAACACTCCGCCTGAAGAGCAAAGGTCACTTGAGGCCTTCTCCTTTGGCATGCCTTTTGGCAGAGCACAACAATCTTTGGATACAGTTCCACATTCGAATCCGCCTTGCGAGATACAACATTCGCGGCTGATTGTTCTTTGATGATGGCGTCCGATATGAAGTGATGACCCAAGGGTGATGAAGATAAGAATGAGGATGATTTTTGATACTGCTTTCATTGGTTGTTGATCAATGTTTGAAAGTGGCTCTAATTAACTGTTTGTATGATTTTATTATGAATGAAATTTCATCAAAAATTATACGTAAATTAAATTGGTGCTACCAAAAATTAAAGAAGCACGAATTATTTTTTCGATCAGTCAAGTCAAGTACAAGATAACTCAATAAATAAAGATGATCATTCTTCCATTCTTCACACCAACAACTCATACCCTTTATTCAGCTGCTTCTTTATGATCCACATGCCAACAACCCCACTCATGACCACTGAAATAGTTTCCAGCACAATTCTATAATGAGCATATTTAACATTACTCTCCAATCTTTTGCTGTGCTTGCCCAACCCCTTGACGATCATCCTCAACGCCGACTATTGACTCTCACTGTTCTTCTGCACTAATTAAAACTTCCTGCTCACCTCTGACAGCTTTTTCTTGCTGTCCTCTTACAATGTAGGCACGCTGGCAGGAGATATGGTGGAGCGTGTTTATAGCTGAATTTTCTTGTATTCATAAGACACATAGACTTCAAGTTGCATTTATTATGTGCGAAAGTCGATTGTTATTATATTCGGCCTGTTGTTGATCAATTCAATCGTATACGCGCCAACTTTCTTGTTCTCGTATTAATTAACCAATGCCCCGTTGAGTTAGCATGCTGTGAAAAAACCCTACCCAGTTACCTCATCTGGATTTTACTCATTGTGCGTGTAAAATGCGATGATAACCTTCTCCGTGTCACCAGGCGGCCATAAGGAGAACTTTTCTTACTCCCCTTGGTCTAATACGAAACTGAATGACTCTGTAGCGAACATGGTTGATACGGCATTTTGAAAATCTGAAACATATTGCATCGAGGGATCGTCGGGGTAAGGATGTTATTCGTAGAAGTCTTATTATATGCTATGGACTGATAAGATGTGCAGGATGAACAGGAAGGTTAGAAAACTGCACTTTGGTTTTATACTCATGTCTGCTTATTTATTTGAATTGAGATTTAAAAAGATTTTTTTAAATGACTGAAGTTATTATTATTATGACTCATGGAAGTCTTTTTGATTTTAGATTATAACTTGTCCTAAATCAAGCTAAATCTAAGCCAAACCAAAAATGACTGATTGACTGACTGACACCAAGCATGAAATCTTTATAAAATTTTATCATCTTTCATTCACTCTCCACTTATTGAACCCAATCCATGCTAAGACGATTCCGTGAAGACTACCCAAAGTTCAAGTACCTTTTCCAGTTTGACTAATTCAACGACGTCCAAAAGTAATGTTACCCAAAGATATTCAACCATTCTGAAAACATGATAGTCTCCGCACCCACATCATCAGGCAAGACTGTACTGTTCGAGCTGTTGATTGCCAAGCTAATGAACGAGCGGAAGACTAAATGCTTGTACCTGGCCCCTATCAAGAGCCTGTGTCATGAGAAATTCAACTCCTGGCGTAAGAAGTTCATGTCGACCATGCAAGTCATGTAACTAACCGGCGACACGTTGTAAATGTAGCCTGGGGAATTTGGCAATGCTGACATTTATGTGGCGACTCCATAAAAGATTGACTACATTTCGAGGAAGAATCTTAACTTCTTGAAATAACTCAATTTACTCTTGATTGACGAAATTCACATGCTAAACATGGAGGATAGAGGAGCAATTCTAGAGGCAATTGTGAGTAGAATTATGAGTATTAATAAGAAAGTTAGGATAATGGCAGTCAGTGCGACCATCCCCAATATTAAGGAAGTCGCACAATGGTTGAAAGTGCCTACTCAATTGATCTGCGTGTATGGCGAGGAGTATCGGCCTGCGAAATTGCACAAAGTCGTCCTCGGCTTCAAACCGGCCAATAACGACTTCAACTTTGAGAAAATGTTGAACTTCAAAATTCTTGATGTGATCAGACACTACAGTTATGGCCGGGGCTCGTTGATCTTCTGTCAGACTCAAAAGGGGACATAAGAGGCGTGCAATAAGTTGGTCCAACAGGCACATGAACGGGAGTTTGTGCAAAATGAGCAATTAGCCATGTAATTGATTAACTCCTCTCGAATGGTGGACAACCAGTCACTAAAATCGTTGCTCCCTCATGGTGTTGCCTTCCACAACGCAAGTTTGTCAATGAAAGACAGGTCAATCGTGTAGGGGTTATTTCTGGACATGAAGGTTAAAGTTTTGTGTACAACAAGCACATTAGCCATGGGAATTAACCTTCCTGCACGACTCGTCATTATAAAATCTACCAAGTGCTACAAAGGCTCTGGCAAGGGGTACCAAGAGTACACACAGATCGAGCTCGACCAGATGATGGGTCGTGCTGGGAGGATGCCCTTCGACAAATAGGGCACTGTGGTCATTATGACCGAAAAGAGTAACTATAATAAGTACATGGGTGATAATAAATTGGAAAATTTGGAGTCACAACTGTACAATCAGCTCATTGACCATCTCAACACTGAAATCTCATTACACTCCATACAATCCTTACCCTAAGCCTTATAGTACTTCAAAAATAGCTTTTGCTACATTCGTATGCAGACCTCACCCAAATTGTATAACCTGCATAACAAAAACGAAATATAAAAATTTGTTGCAGAAACTACTCTCAAATCCATACAAAAATTAGCACAGTTCGAGATTGTTCAATTTGTATAAATGAACCAAAAGATATTCCCCAAACAGTGCTCCACCAACATATCCAAAAATGCAATTGAGGTGGACACTATTGTGAGAGTTATTGAACAGTTGAATTAAGTCAAGTCCGAAAGGGAGTTTCTCAATTTATTGTGCCAGGCCAGTGAGTTATCGAAGTACAGGTCGAAACTTGATGAGAGGAAATGTCTCAAGGAGCTGAACTAAAAAAACAGATACACAATCAAATAAGCCATCTCCACATCAGAGAAAAAGTGTTTTGTCTTGCTACAAGCAGAGTTGGCAGGTATCCACATTGATAACTGGGAGTTAAGAAAACAGGCCAGTTAAATGATGTATTTTTTTAAAAGATTGGCATATTGCATCAAGTGTTTGGCGTTATAAAGAAAAAATGGAAGCAAAACATTTTGGCTTTACTTGTTTGGATGTTTGTTCCATAAGTACTTTTCGCAAGGATTTTGGTAGACGAATGAATAAAAGGTATTGAAACAGATAAAGAAAGTGGCATCGAAGTGGAAAAACATCCAAGCCAGAGGAATTAGAAGCTTCACTGACTTGACTTACGGACTGAGCAAACTTGATATATTTGGAAATGGGATGTCATCGACTGTGGTAAAGAAAGCAATTGAAGACTAAATTCAACTGCTCAACGGATCATTGCAAATTAGTTCAAAAAAAGTTTAAGAAAGATAAAAAATATAATAATCAGAGAAGAAAAATATGTTCAATCAATCAAGGTAATCGAATCATTTGCTGAAGTTCATCTTCACACATAATTTCGATTAAAAGTTCAAGTCAATCACAATAATGGTCGAACATAATGGAGGGATTTATCATTCAGGGTACTTGAATCAAAACAATTTGGAGTTTTCTGCATTCTTGAAAAATACCTCAACTCAAAAGTATTTCATTGCTGTGGTCAAAGATGGGTATGTTGGGTTTGATGAGTTTTACTGGTTTTAGTATGGTGTTCTGAAAAAGACTGAGCTGAAGAAATAGGAGAATGAGAAGAAAATGGCCAAGGGTGGAAGTATGGATTGTGCAAACCAGAAAAGGAAGTCCAACAAGTTACAAAATTCAGATCAATTCGAAGAAGAAACATCATAAAATAAGAGAAAAATCAACTCTCTCTCATCATCGCTGAAGCGCATGCCGAAAAACAAAACAGCAATCAAGCCTGATAAAATTATTCCAAGACAAATTAGTTACACAAATATTAATAATTCAATGGAAAAGAAAGACTATAACAATGAATCCATTTTATAATTCAGTGAGGAATCCTTCACAAGTCAAAATTACCGACCAATCTACAACAAAATATCATAAAACCAAGAGTAGTAACCATTATCAAGCACAATGAAAATCGTCAAACGATCAAAACAGTTAAAGTTAACATAAAATTTCAACACGATCAAAAGAAAGTACATTCATGATGAATAATATGAGCAAAGTCTCTTGGAGGAAAATCCTTTAGGCAAACAGATGAAGAAGCCGTCTACTCAATATAGGGATTTGAAAAGTTATAAGTGGAAGCCTGGGTTTGAGTAAATAAAGGATAACAATAATGATAATCGTGAAAATTATTTTTCTTTGATGGAAGAGTTAAAGTTTGACAAGAGTATTGATGAGGAAAGTACAAGATTTTAGCCGAAAAAGTTGTTGTTATTAAGTGAAGAGGAAGAAGATTCGTTGCAGACTCAAAAGCAGGTTAATAATGTGGATATGAAAGGTGATAAAAATGTAATCAGTTAATTGAATAGTTACATGCAAGATAAATAGCAAAATCAAAATCATGTTATTAAAAAGATATCCAGAAACAAAAGTTCAACTAATGCTACTTTTGGGAAAAGGAAAAATCCATAAGAAAGTCTTAAAGAATAAACAATTTTTCCTTATGAATTGAAGTTTGCCTATAATAACAAAAATTAAACTAATTTGAACAATAATTCAACTTCAATTCAAGATACCAATAAGTGTGGACAAACAAAAAAGTTTGAGCAAAAATCTTTTCCTAAATTTCAGTAAATCAAGCCACAAAAGCATTAAAAAAAAATAATCGCTCAAAACAATAATCCAAACAACTCCTTATTTTTTAAGAAGGAAAATCTTTTAATTGAAGGTTAAAAATAAAAGAAGAAAAAACTGCCAACTAAGATATTCTTCGAAGACTTACAGCCAAACTTTTAAAATCCTATTCCCAAATAAAAGACATAAAACCAAGGACAGAAAAAGTTCAAGAATGCATATGAATATTTTGAAAGTTTTCTGGCAGATGATGAGGACTGAACAAGAGGAAAGAATTCACAGATAAAAATGATTTACCAATAATTTAACTTTAATTTATTTTCAAAAATCTAAAATGACTTCAAATTTATAAGTGAGTCAATTAAGCAAATAATTTGAGAGAGGTTAATATCGCTAATTTATCGAATAGTTTGAAGCGATAAAATATAAATTCAAAATTTGCCTTTTGAGTAGATGGATCCTCGAGCAAAAAAGAATCTCTAAGCGTTTAAGAAGTAGATAAAGAAGTCAGCAATATAAAAGAAAAAGAAATAAGTACGTCGGGGGCTTCCGTATTACTAAAATATGTTCCGAGATATTGACGAATCCAGCAACGGCACCAATAGCAGATCGAGTCGATTTCCTGTCAGGACTTGTTCCAGTAAGGAGAAGGTTAACATTTTTGGTGAAAGGAAAGCTTATTCTGCTGAGTTTAAACAAAATCATTGGTCAAACAAGTAGGAGGAATTGGAGAAGCAGAATCTGTATTTGGAATACTTGAGAAATTTCAATTGTACATTTTCTGAATAGGACAAATGCATGGTTGAGAAAAATATGAAACTCAAGTTGGGATAAGAATGCTTTGAAGATCTCAATCTACTGAGGGATAGAATTTACTATGAGTTATTGAACTACGAAAACACTTTATGCGATGGTTAAAATCTGGATGCATTAATTTCTGAGGACTGGAATTTCATTATCGCCTCATTCAAGATCGCACAAAATTAACAGTTCTCGGAGATGAGTAAATCATCATTGATCCTACTTACATCATATTACAATGAATGGTATAAGAATGAACTACATAAATAAATTCTTAAAAAGAAATAGATTCAGATCTTTATTAAAAGCATGAAGCGGATGGAATAGACCGAGATTATGGTCGATGAGATTATGATTTCCAAGCTCATTCAAAATAGCGAAGTATAAATCGATATTGAGAGTATAAATATGATTGTGGGATATTTCCGAAGCAAGATTGAGTGTTTCTAACATTTGTAAAAGGAAATGTTGCAGATTTATGCAATGGAAGATTTGTAAACATTCTCATAAATGATCCTCAACTTTGGGTTCATTTATGTCATGTAAGTACTCGCAGAGATCGCATTTCGACAATGGACTGACTCCAGCACAAAGGTCTCGATCTTTACATTGGTTAGTAAATACTTCAGCTAGTACCCAATAAATGTGGTGAGTGAGACTTAAACCTTGCAAAAATTCGAGAAGTTCATTTTTTATTACCTGTAACAGTTGATTCATTTCATGCAAGGATTCAATACTGCTATGTATGCTCTTTCAATCGGGCAAAGCTAACATTAGTTTATTGAGTCAACTTTAATCTTGGTGCAGTCTTTGCTTTGGAGAGAAATGTATGGCTAGCTCCTGGAACTGATGGTTAAAATTTACGACTTATTGATTGAAGTATGCTTGAATACAGATGGGACTATGAATAAATTAATTCAATTTGAAAATTTCCATGTAAGAATGTTGGATTTCTCAGTCTTGATCTTCAGCTGGTTGGATGGAGTTCAATAATGGTTCTTGACTAGTAACTATTTTGTGTACCTCAACTTGCTGACTTTATTTTGGCATGAGTTCAAGTTGAAAACTAGAAATAACCTTTGCGAGAATCATTCGAAAAGTACAGGTCTGTTTGACCTTGAGTTTTATCTCATTTACTCAATCTACATTACTAATTTTTTAAGTGACCAAATTGAAGATATGGCGATATAAAACCAAGTCAGAAAATTGCTTGAATACGCTTAATTTGTTTACCAAAAGGAAAGAGACATGTTACAGAAATTCAACTGCCAATCTCTCCAGAATATTAACTTAGTTTTTGAGTCCAATGTGAAACTTTACTTTGAGTTGTTTGCTCCAAATGTGAAGAGTAAAATAGCAAATCCATAGAACAACTGTTACTTTGATAGATATGGAGAGATTTAGATTTGAGGCAATTAAATCATGCTAAAATGAAGGTTTTTAGATTGATTTTTATAATTATGTGTTTACTGACAAAATTTAAAGAAAGAATTAATTTTAATTAAACAAAATTTCTCGCATACTAAAAAATGTTAATAGAATAGAATAAAATAAGACAATCACTCTCACCACTAATTTCTCTTCATCAAATCAAGTCAACAAGCTCTTCTGTGCAGGGAGATAAGCCCTTTCCTCAACCTTCATATAATAGGCTGCATGGTTACTCATAGTCCAAAACTTATCAGTATCATCAAATGAGTTGGTCTTGACGTTGGTATTGGAACCTTTTATTCCGATGAACTTTATTTCTTTTTCTTTGAAAGTAAGTTTTCGTGTTTTTTTATTTTACAGTTTTGTTTGATTTTATGCGTTTTGTATTGAGATGTAGTTCTTGACTTATTTGGGTGGTGAACATTTAGGTTTTGAGGTGAACTTATTGTAAGGTGGCGGTTCTGTTGTCAACCTGTTGAGTTTCCTCCGAATGTTCTCCTGTGCCTTTCGGAAAATTATCTTGTTCTTCATGCCATGTAGGGCTGGGTTTTAAACAGTTTGCTTGAGGTCAGTATGTGGGCAGAGTTCAAGCTTGCCGTCCTTACCGAAGAGAACCTTGGTCATTCTGAACTCACCTTTAGCCTTGATGTCATTAATGAAATCCTGAAACTCATCCTCCCTTCCTTGCGCTTTCTTTGTCGACTAATTTCGTTGCCTGTTTATGTACAGCTGTGAGTTTGACTTTTAGTTTCTACCTCCAACCTTACCAAAGTTGTATGCTGTCTGTTGGAGCAGATTACTTTTCTACAGTTTCAGTTATGGTGAATTTTATTCATTGATAGTCTTTAGTGAGCAAAAAACAGGCGAGTTTTACTAATTCTCTTCGTCTTTACACTTGTCTGTTACTACTTTCATCGATGTATGCTCACTCAGTGACATCATTCGTTTCAGTCGTGAGTGATTTTTCTTCTTTGAGTTTTATTGCTACCTCTTGGCCTTCTCCTTGTAATAAACGTACCCTTGGTCGAATCTTGTCATCTCCTCCTTGATGAACCTGTTTCTATATTTCATTTAATTCTATAAGTAACTTGTCCCTTTATACTTGTCATCCCTGGCTGAGAAAAATAGCGCCCTGTATTAGGTTTCATCAATATCCAGTGTTGACAGTAAGCTAAAGCTTTTCCTGTAACTTTACAAGATGATATCGAGCGTCGATGATGTCTTCTTTTGCTGTAATGGAGTAAACTCCTTGAGTTATTTAGGTTTCGGTTTTTATGGACTGAATGTCTTGTTCCGAAAATATGATGGAAGAACGTTCAGAACATCCGAAAATATTTGGTACACTGTAATGTTGTTTATGCTCTTGTGAATGAAAAGCTCCAGCTTCTTGATGCATCCTAAGACAAATTGCAAAAACCCACTCGCAATGTTGGAAGTCAACTGCAAAATCTCCTTGATACGTCCAATAAAGCGTTGAATTATTCTTTTCATAGACAATAAAATTACGTATGAATATTTTCGTCAACTAAACAGTCTTGGTACTCTTTTACAATTTAGAGTCCTTCTTCCTTTTTTTTCATCATCTCATCAATTAATTACGACTCTTCAATAAACGATGACGATAACTTTATAAACAGACCCAGTTGCTTGCGAAATATCTTTATGATATCCGAGACATGGTCGTAGAATTGTGATGGAAGGGGTTGGGTTGAGGATTAGTAGTGTTGGTTGGGATAGGAAGGGGAAAGTATTTGCATTTAATTTGGGAATAAGTTTAATTCTATTATTATAATTTTATCTATCTGGAGTTATTGCAATCTTGTTAGATAATGAAATTCTATTCATTATCCATTATTTGTTTGGAATTGTTTTCTTTGAGACGATTAATAATTCCAATATTAACTAACAAAATTGTAACATCATTTCATAAATTCTGGTTTAAATATTTATACATCCTAAGCTACATTTTATAATTCGCCCTTCATTTGTTCAAATTTATTCATTAAGCTATTGCTCTTCATAATGGTTAAAGTTTATAATCAAATTTTCTGAATTCGACATTATAAAAGTTCTAATATACAATGAAAAACAAAAGTCTACTCAAACTACAAGGGTACTGGATAACCTTCATATCCTATGCTGCAATTCATGCCTTACGGATGTGTTATTCATTCAACAAGGTCAACCTTCAAAGATAATTTTAATTGAGTTAATTTTACTTGGCGTTACTTGATGCCATCATGTACCTCTCATATGGGTTGGGAACTTTCATGAGATACGAAATTTTTGAGGGAAATCAATCAATGACGAAAGTTTACTTCATCACGTCGATGTTGATTTCAATTTGTTTCGGTGGTATTGCATCTCTCGGATTGTTCAGAGAGAATGAATTTTTGTCAGGAAACATGGCAAAAGTATTGCTGTCAGTTGGAGTGTTAGGGTTCGGCTTTTTTCATTTGGCTGCATACCAAATTTGTGGCGCCATAGTCAGCGGATATTACGATGCCGATGAGTAGAGTCACAAGATAGGATTTTGGGGGTCGAATGCTAGTGTTGGCAATATAATTGGATTTTTGGTTTCCAATCTTCTCATATACGAGTTCAATTTCAACTGGGAGGTCTCCTTTTTGCTCTTCTCCATTATTTTGTCTTTCCTGATATCCTTCAGCATAGAAATAACGAGAAGAATCTGGAGTATGAATTTCATCAATAAGAACAATTACTCCGTTTTTTGTTTTACCGAATTCGTATTTGGTATCTACTAAAATCAAACCTCGACTTGCAGCAATCTCAGTACCTCTTTGAAATAAATCTCTTGTATATTTTTCTAAAACTAAATAATCCTCTTCAGTAACAATTCCTTTAGATAAAATGTCTTCACGGGAAATATCTTCATCATGAGAACCATTATCTGCTTTTGTAGTTGGTGTAATAATAGGTTCTGGAAATTTATCATTTTCTTTCAAATCTTCAGCCATTGTCACTCCACAAATTTGTCTTCTGCCGGCAGCGTATTCACGAGCAGCATGACCAGAAACATAACCACGAATTACCATTTCCACCTTGAAAGGATCACATAAATGACCAACAGCTACACTTGGATCTGGTGTTGCAATCAACCAATTTGGAACGATATCCTGAGTCAGTTCCATGAATTTGGTAGCAATTTGGTTTAGGATTTGTCCTTTGTATGGGATTCCTTTTGGCAAAACGACATCAAATGCTGAAAGTCTGTCGGTGGCAACCATAACCAAAAGTTCATCATTAATATTATAAACTTCTCTTACTTTTCCTCTATACACTGATTTCTGATTCGGAAAATTAAAATTGGTGGTCGTGATTGTATTGCTCATCGGTTTTGTATTGTTGTTTTTAAGAATGCAAATTTAAGATTATTTTTAAGGGAAAAACAAGAATTCTGTTTTGATTTTATATTTCAAAGTAAATTATGACAATAGCATTTCTGTCAGATATTTTGCTACTCCATCTTCAGCATTGGTAGTAATCACTTCTAAATTGAGTAAAGTTTCTTTTAAAGTTTGTGGTGCATTGCCCATAATTAATGCTTTTGCAGTTGAAGACAACATTTGAACATCATTAAAACCATCTCCAAATGAAATGGATTCTCCCAAAGTAAACCCTTCGATAGCCAGCACTTTCTGAATGCCAACGCTTTTATCTATTGACTTATCCATGAATTCTAAACAAGTTGGTAAACTAAAAGCGTGATGTAATTCGTCTGAGCTTTTTGCTAAAATGCTATCTTTTAAGGCCACTAATTTATCCTGATTGTCGTAGGCAAAAAATATTTTTATGGCTCCAAAATCTTCTAAAGTAGTATAATCAACTAATTCCGGCAGGTATTTAAAATCGGCTTGAAAACTGTTTAACTTTTCGCTAAGTCTATTGGTCTGCCAAACATTTTCTTTAAATAAAACAACTGTAATTTCAGGATCAATATCCACACTTAAAGCCAATTTCACCACTTCACTTTTTAAATTGAAAGCAAAAAGCTCTTCTTTTTTGGGTGAATGAATTCTCGCTCCATTAGAACTTACTAAGTAAACTGGAACTTCTAGCGTATCGATAATAGCCATTGCATCTAAATGATGGCGACCTGTAGCAACAATTATTAGGTAGTTTCTATCGTGAAGTTCTTTGAAAACAGATTTAGTATAATTAGAAATTCTATGCTGAGGATTGAGTAAAGTTCCGTCTAAATCTGTGACAATAACTTTTATGTTGGAGAAATCTGAATTCATATCAACTATTTATGAATGGCAAATTTAAGGGTTTAAGCTAAGAGGAACAAAGAATCAGGAATTAAACTAGCATATCCAAAGTAAGGTTTATTATTAAATTAACATTCAAATTAAGCTTAACAACTTTGTCAAAGTTTGAAACTTTGACAAAGATTACAAGAATGGAATGTATCATAAAAAAATCGTTTTATACATTTCTATAAAGATTTGTACAAAACGATTTTTTAGTAAATCAGCAAAACTGGTTTAATCGTGATTTTCTATTTGTTTATAAGCATCAATTACTTTTTTAACCAAACGGTGACGAACGATATCTTTATCATCCAGATAAATAATCCCAATTCCGTCAACATCTTTCAAAACTAATATCGCTTCTTTCAATCCTGAAATGGTTCTGCGTGGCAAATCGACCTGCCCCGGATCACCCGTAATCATGAATTTGGCATTTTTTCCCATACGTGTCAAAAACATTTTCATTTGCGAATGAGTTGTGTTTTGCGCTTCATCCAAAATTACGAATGCATTGTCCAATGTTCGTCCACGCATAAATGCTAAAGGAGCAATCTGAATAATTCCTTTTGTAATGTAGTCTTCCAATTTTTCGTTAGGCAACATATCACGCAAAGCATCATACAAAGGCTGCATATACGGATCCAGTTTTTCTTTCATATCTCCTGGAAGAAAACCAAGGTTCTCCCCTGCCTCAACCGCTGGACGTGTCAGGATGATACGCTTGACCTGCTTTTCTTTTAATGCTTTGACCGCCATGGCAACACCGGTATACGTTTTCCCTGTTCCTGCAGGACCAACGGCAAAAGCCATGTCGTTTTTGTTCATCGTATCGACTAACAGCTGTTGGTTTGGAGTCATCGCTTTGATGATTTTTCCGCCAACACCGTGAACCAATATTTTATCGTTGTCAAAAGATTTTCTATCCTCCTGAATGTCCCCTTGAATTACTCGCTCTATAACATTATCATCAATGTTATTATAACGGGTAAAATGAAGCATCAATCGGTTAAACCGGTTTTCGAATTCATCTAAAACTTCTTTTTCACCGAAGGCCTTCAGTGTTGTTCCTCGAGCAACAATCTTTAATTTTGGATAGTATTTTTTAATGGTTTCAAGATGAGAGTCTTGAGCGCCCCAAAAATCTGTTGGAGCGATGTCTATGAGCTCGATGATTCTTTCGTTCAAGATGATGTAGTTTTAGTTAATAAATAAAGTTTATTATTATTAGCTTTGTGCTTTCTCAAATTTAAGAAGTTTTAGCTTCAGTTTTCGTTTTATTTATAAACAATTTTATGTCAATAATTACCCTTACTACCGATTACGGCTTGAAAGACCACTTTGTTGGTTCATTGAAAGGGAAAATTTTATCTGAGTATTCAGAGGCTACCATTATTGATATTTCACATTATATTGACCCATTCAACACAGTAGAAGCAAGTTACATTATTGGAGCCTCCTATTCGAGTTTCCCAAAAGGTACTGTTCATCTTATTGGAGTCGATTTGGAATTAAATAAAGAAAACCAACATATCGTCATGCAATGGAACGATCATTATTTTATTGCCGCCGATAATGGTATTTTGAGTATGCTGACACAAAAATTTGTTCCTCAAAAAATAGTTGCTATTAATATCCACGATCGATTGCCAAATGAAGCTACCGATTTGGATGTCTTTGTAAAAGTAGCTTGTCATATTGCCAAAGGTGGTCTGCTCAACGTTATTGGCAAAGAAATTAAATCCATCAAACAAGTAACTGATTTACAGGCTGTAGTTTCCAATGACGGAAGCTCCATAAAAGGATATGTAATTTATATAGATCATTTTGGAAATATAGTGACCAATATTTCAAAAAAACAATTTCTTGAAGTGGCCAAAGGCAGGCCTTATGAAATTGTATTGAGAACCAAAAACATCAAAACCATTTTACCCAACTATTCAGCTATTGCTAGTTCTGACAAATATCCAATCAAGTATTATGAAGGCGAGAAATTAGCGATTTTTAACGAAGCTGGTTTTCTCGAAATTGCCATTTTCAGAAGTAATCCAACAAAAGTAGGTTCGGCAAATAGTTTATTGGGGTTGAATTATAGAGATGTAATAAATATAGTGTTCAGTTAGCAGTGTTCAGTTAGCAGTGTTCAGTAATACTAAATCAAAAAAAGACTTTAAAATAATAACAAAAATAAAATATATTTGCGCCCTTGCGCCTTTGCGGTAAAACACATATAAATGAAATCAATAGTAGTAAGAGAAATAAAATCCTTCTTTGGTTCGCCAATAGGATATTTGGTAATTGCCGTTTTCCTGATTGGCAACGGATTATTCCTTTGGATTTTCGAAGGAGAGTACAATATTTTAAACAGTGGTTTTGCTGATTTGAGTCCGTTTTTTACTTTGGCTCCATGGATTCTGATTTTTCTGATTCCAGCAGTAACCATGCGTAGTTTTTCGGATGAGAAAAAACAGGGAACATTGGAATTGTTATTGACCAAACCCTTGAGCATTTGGCAAATTGCTTCTGGGAAGTTTCTAGGTTCTATGCTGTTAATCGTTATCGCAATTATCCCGACATTCATCTATGTTTGGATCATTTATGGTTTAGGAATGCCTGAAGGAAATATTGATATGGGCAGCACAATGGGATCGTATTTTGGATTATTGTTTCTAATTGGCGCTTATTCTTCAATCGGAATCTTTACTTCTACCCTTTCTGAAAATCAAATTGTGGCTTTTATAGTATCTGTATTTGTATGTTTCTTTTTTTACTTCGGTTTCGAAAGTATCGCAACTATTCTTCCTGGTTTTCAAGGTTTAATTTCAGCTTTTGGAATGCAGGATCATTTCAGAAGTATGGGGCGTGGTGTGATAGACACTCGTGATGTGGTTTATTTTGTTAGCATTACCATTTTGTTTCTTTCGTTTACTGTTTATAATCTAAAATCTATTAAATCGTAATGACTACTTCTAAGAAAAACAATATCAAATCTTTATTGACTCTCATTGCCGTTTTATTGGTTTTAAATATAATAAGCGGTTATTTTTTCCACCGTTTTGATTTAACCAAAGACAAAAGATATACGCTTTCGCCAACCTCTTTGAATATTGTCAAACAAGTTGAAAATCCATTGTCTATCAAAATCTATTTACAAGGTGATTTGCCGGCTGAATTCAAACGCTTGCAAAGTGAAACCCGAGATTTATTAGAAGAATTTCAAGCCTATAACAAGAATATTATTTTCGAATTCGTTGATCCCTTGGAAAACCAAGACGAGAGTATGGATAATATTAAAAATCTGTACCAAAAAGGGCTTACTCCAATAAACATAACCGTTGACGATAAAGGAAAACAATCCCAGGAAATGGTTTTCCCTTGGGCGATTGCCGTTTATAATAACAAAGAAGTAAATGTGCCTTTGCTGAAAAACATTATGGGTGCTTCGACTACTGAAAAAGTGATTGGTTCGGTGCAACATTTGGAATATTCTATTGCCGAAGCTATCAACAAAATAACCAAAGATAAGCAGAAGAAGATTGCTGTAATGAAAGGAAACGGCGAGTTGTATGATGTCCAAATGGCTAAATTCCTGATGCAGGTTCGAGAAAGTTACCATATAGGACCATTTACTCTGGACTCTGTAGCCAAAAATCCAACTGGAAGCTTAGAAGCTTTGGAAAAATATGACTTGGCGATTATTGCCAAACCAACCGAAAAATTCACAGATGCTGAAAAACAAGTTTTAGACCAATTCATTATCAACGGTGGGAAAACCTTATGGCTGGTTGATCAGGTCAATATGGAAATGGATAGTTTATATAATGATTCTGGTGCTACTTTGGCATTTCCAAGAGATATGAATCTGAACGATATGTTCTTTAAATACGGATTTAGAATTAATCCTGATTTGGTAAAAGACGAACATGGAAGTCCAATAAAACTAGCTACCGGCGAACAGGGAAGCGCTACTCAATATCAGGAATTCAATTGGAAATTTGCTCCACAAGTGAATCCAACCAGCACCCATCCTATCGTTAAAAACTTAGGTGGAATCAAATTTGATTTTGCTAGTGGTATTGATACATTGAAAAATGGAATCAAGAAAACCGTTCTTTTACAATCTTCTCAATATTCGAAAAGAATTGGTTCGCCTGTCGAAATCAATTTGAATATCGTTGAAGAAGAAACTTCGCCAAATCATTATCTAAATACAGGCAATATTCCTATGTCAATTTTGCTGGAAGGTTCGTTTCATTCTGTGTTTGAAAACAGAGTGCTGCCTTTTCAGCAAAAAGGATTCCAGACTGCTGGAAAAACTAATAAAATGATTGTGATTTCTGATGGAGATTTGATTCGAAATCAATTGGATAAAAACTTCCAGCCAATAGAATTAGGTTATGACCAACGTTCCGGAAATTTATATGACAACAAGGATTTCTTAATGAATTGTGTCAATTATCTATTGGATGACAGCGGACTTATTAACATTCGAAGTAAAGACTTTGATTTGCCTATGTTAGACAGGGATAAAGTTTCTGAAACTTATACCATAACCCAAATCCTAACTATCGGGCTTCCAATCTTTATTTTAGGGCTTTTTGGACTTGTATTTACTTTCCTGCGAAAGAAAAAATACAGCAAGTAATGTTAATAAAAAAAATAAAAAAGTAAAATAGTTTACGATATATTTGTAGTTAGCATAAATTTTGGGTTTTTACTGAAATTTATACCTCAAAAAATAAAACAAAAGAGATGAAATTTATAGTATCGAGTTCGTACTTATTAAAACAATTACAAGTTTTAGGAAGTGTTATCAACAGCAGTAATACACTGCCTATTTTGGATAACTTCCTTTTTGAATTAGACAATAACGCTTTGACAGTTTCTGCATCAGATTTAGAAACTACCATGTCTGCCACTTTAGATATCGATTCTACGAGTAAAGGAAGTGTTGCTGTACCTGCAAAATTACTTTTGGAAATCCTTAAAACTTTTCCGGAACAACCCTTAACTTTTACCGTTGAAGAAAACAGCACGATAGAAATCAGTTCTAATTCAGGAAAATATGCTTTGGCCTATGCTCCGGGAGAAGAATTCCCAAAATCAGTAAACTTAGACGAACCTTCAGTAACATTAGTTCCTGCCGATGTTTTGGCAACTGCTATCAGTAAAACTATTTTTGCTGCCGGAAACGATGATTTACGTCCGGTAATGTCTGGTGTTTTCTTTCAGTTTTCTCCACAAGGTTTGATTTTTGTAGCTACAGATGCTCACAAATTGGTAAAATATGCAAGAACAGATGTTACTGCATCTCAGGTTGCTGATTTTATCATGCCAAAAAAACCTTTGAATATTTTGAAAAGTATTTTAGGTGCTTCTGATGCGGAAGTAAAAATTGAATACAACGATTCGAATGCTACTTTTTCATTCGATAATTATGTTTTAATGTGTCGTTTGATTGATGGAAAATATCCAAACTACGAAGCGGTTATCCCAAAAGAAAATCCAAACAAATTGATGATTGACCGCTCTCAATTCCTGAGCTCTGTTCGTCGTGTTGCAATTTTCTCTAACAAAACTACACACCAAATTCGTTTGAAAATTGCCGGTGCTGAATTGAATATTTCTGCTGAAGATATTGATTATTCTAATAAAGCCGAAGAAAGACTGACTTGTGATTATCAGGGTGACGATATGCAAATTGGATACAACTCCCGTTTCTTAACAGAAATGTTGACCAATTTACAATCCGATATGATTATGTTGGAAATGTCATTACCAAACAGAGCCGGAATCCTGACTCCAGTTGACGGATTAGAAGAAGGTGAAACAGTAACAATGCTTGTAATGCCTGTAATGCTGAATAATTAATTCAATACCAAAATACGTTAACTAACCAAACCATTTTTATATTTTAAAAGCTGTAATTTCAATTGAAATTGCGGCTTTTTTATTTATTTGAAATCTGAAATCATATTTAAATCACACCCATTTTCTGCATTAAGAAAGTAGCACTTTTATTTTTACATATTCCGTTGCGGAGTTTATAATCAAAATACAAATCATCGTTTTTAATTTCCACTTCAAAGCATTGATTGATTAAAATTTCAGGATAATCATTCGTTGTTAAACAAACTTCAATATCGTGAGTGGCAATGGCTCCAATAGCTTTTTTTGCAATTATCTTTTTGACAACTTCAATCGTTCCGTTGCACTTATCATCAGAGTTGGTTCCTCGCAGAATTTCATCTAATAAGACAAAAGCAGGCTTTTCTTCCAAGGCATCCATAATTTGTTTTAAACGCTTAATTTCAGCGAAAAAGTAGGATTCGCTATCGGATAAAGAATCTGACAATCGCATGGAAACTAAAACTGGTAAAGGATGAATCGTAGCTTTGGAAGCGCAGACTACTGAACCAATTCCACCCAAAACCATATTAACTCCCAAACTTCTCAAAAACGTACTCTTTCCAGACATATTCGAGCCTGTCAAAATCACAAACGATTGTGGGTAAAAATACGTGTCGTTCCCTACTCTGGTTTCCGGATTCAACAAAGGATGGCTCAAGTCAGAAAAACCAATTTTATACTCTGAATTGATTTCCGGAAAAGCAAAATCAGGATTGTTATATGCCAAATTAGCCAGACTATTTAAGGTTTCAAATTCTCCGATTACATCAATCCATTTTTCAAGTTCTGCTGAATAGTTTTCTTTCCATTTTAAAAGTGATTTTAGCACGTGGATATGATATAAAAAAGAACCATTAAACAAAGTTGTCACTACAATATTTGCAATAGTATCCATGCTAGAGAATAGCTCCGACAGTTTTTTTAAATGTGTGCTTGCCTTTGTATCCTTGATTATCAGCTGGAATTTCAAATCGTTTAGCTTTTTGGATTGAAACGTTTCATTTTCTATTTTCTGAACCAATAAACTATATTGTTTTATAATTTTATCAATACTATCAGCTTTAGCAATTTCAGATTGAATTCGTTTGATGAATTTCCCTAAAATCATCAGATTAATGATAAAAAGATAGCTCAGATAAGTCAGCAAAATAATTTTGGATGTAAAATAATAAGCCACTAAAAATCCTAAAAACAAAGTTGGAAAAATGATAGAAACTGCAATTAGCATTTTAGGTAAACTATTATTTTTAAAGGAATTCCAATGCAATAATGATTCATAGGAACTTTTAGAATCATTGCTTATGGTTGCCAAAGCCAGAAAGTCTTGTCGCCATTCTGTTTTTGATTTCAATTCATTTATGGCTTCCTGATTTTTAAGAATAGTTTCGTTATTGTTTAATACCAATAATTGATTGGCTAGTGTTTTTTTACCGATAAAAGTAGCGGTTCTATTTAGATTTTGGAATAATGAATGTTCTCCAAAAATATCCAAATCGTAAGCATACGGGTGGTTAAAGTCATTAAATTCTGCACCATTTTCAAATGGAAGTTTTTCTCTTTTCAGAAACGAAATTTCATTTTCATTAATTTTTAAAAGAGCAGATGTCATTTTTTTTTGAAATGATAAACGGGAATGAATACGCATCAAAAAAACAAAAGCAATAAAAGATACAAAAGCAAAAACCATGTATAAAATTTCGTCTGTTTTGATATAATTAAATGTCAAAAACAAACAAATAAACACACTCAAAAGGCGCAGCAGACTAATGCTATTGTAGTGTTTATTGATTTTACTCAATGCTTCTGTGTAGTCTGCAACCTTCTTATTATAGAATTCCATTTTCTTAATTTAATGAAAGACAAAGATAGGTTTTACCCCTAAAGTCGCAAGTCAAAAGTCATAAAGTCTGTAAAGTCAGATAAAATTAACTTATGCATTTTATGTTTTAAAGGTTTACAAATACAAAATGGTTATTAAAATAACAGATTTTAGTGTTCGTGCATTACTAAAATAGGAATAGAAACTTCCTTCGTTATTTTCTTGGTAAAGCTGGCATCAAAAAGTCCTTCAAAAAAAGAGCGTTTATGTGTAATCATTGCAAGAATATCGATGTCTTTATACAATATAAAATCCAGAATAGTTTCTTTTACCTCATCACTTGGCAGGACTAAAAATTCCACATTTTCATTAGCAAACTCTTTTTCCCATTCCGTAATTGTTGTCCCTAACACATCAGAATGGGAAGTTTTTACATATAAACTCAATACTTTGGCATTTGTTTTTTTGGCAATTTTCAAAACTTTTCTAAGTTCCTCCTTATCTTTTTCACGATAACGGGTCGTAAAACCAATCGTTTTTATTTTTTTATATTTCGAATCTACAGGAACACAAAAAATAGGAACCTCAACACCTGAAATAACCGACTCTGTATTGGAACCCAGAAAATAACTGCTCCAGTCTGATGTTCCATTAGTTCCCATAATTACAAAATCTATTTTATCATTGGCAACAACTGCTTTCAGATTATATAATAAATCGCCATCCATCAGGCGGTGTTTTATCACAATATCGCCTAAATTCCGTTTGGCTGCAATGGCTTTTAGTTTTGGAATCTCATCTTTAAACCTTTCAATATTAGCTAATTCTATTGAACTGTAAATCGAAGCATAATTTTCAGGAAAAAATTGATCGTTATATACTGGTAGTTCGAATGTATGCAGCAAAAGAAGTTCTGCATTTACAACTTTGGCAAATTCTAAAGCATGTATAAAAGCATTGTTAGCCGCATCAGAAAAATCGGTTGGGAATAATATCTTTTTCATTTTATTTAAAATTTAAAGGAATGTTTCTCAAATTTAACGATTCTAAAAACAAAACACTCTTACCATTATCAGTAATTTAACACTTACTATTTTCTCAAAAAGAAAACCTGGAGTGCTTTAAAGTCTAATTTGGAGCTATACTTTGAGTTCTTTACTTATAGCCTAATTTTATATCTTTGCGCTATGATAAATCAAGATTCTATTGTGGCATTAGCCACACCTTCAGGAGCAGGAGCTATTGCCATCATTCGAATTTCCGGCGAAGATGCTATTACGATTGGAAATGCTGTTTTTAAATCCATCAAAAACAAAGATTTAACCAAACAAAAAACACATACACTTCATTTGGGGCATATTTTTGATGATGCCAAAACCCTTGATGAAGTTTTGGTTTCCATCTTTAAAGGTCCAAACTCTTATACTGGCGAAAACACTATAGAAATTTCCTGTCACGGTTCTACTTATATTCAACAGCAAATTATTCAGTTATTGCTCCGTAAAGGCTGTAGAATGGCTGATCCAGGAGAATTTACCCTTAGAGCTTTCCTGAATGGCAAACTCGATTTATCACAAGCCGAAGCTGTTGCCGATTTGATTTCGTCAGACAATGAAGCTTCTCACCAAATTGCAATGCAGCAAATGCGTGGTGGTTTCTCTAACGAAATTGCCAAACTACGTGAAGAACTTTTAAATTTTGCGTCACTAATCGAACTAGAATTGGACTTTGCAGAAGAGGATGTTGAATTTGCAGACAGAAGCCAGTTTCACGAATTATTAAATAGAATTGAATTTGTACTGAAACGTCTGATCGATTCCTTTGCCGTTGGAAACGTTATCAAAAATGGAATTCCTGTAGCGATTGTAGGTGAACCAAATGTTGGAAAATCGACTTTGCTAAATGCTTTGCTGAATGAAGAACGTGCTATTGTTTCTGATATTGCCGGAACGACCCGTGACACAATTGAAGACGAACTGGTTATTGGTGGTATTGGCTTCCGATTTATTGATACCGCAGGAATCCGTGAAACTAAAGATGTTGTAGAAAGTATTGGAATTAAAAAAACTTTCGAAAAGATAGAACAGGCCCAGGTGGTTTTGTATTTAGTCGATGGTCGCCAGTTGTCTGTTGATGGAAAATTAGATGATTTATTAATCGAAATCGGAAAAACAAGAAACCAATTTCCGCTAAAGCCAATATTATTTATCATCAATAAAAAAGATTTGATTTCGAATGAAAACTTATCGGCTATCAACGAAAAACTAGCAACCAACAACCAACAACTAACAACCATTTATATTTCTGCCAAAGAAAAATTGGGCATTGATAAACTCAAAAACCAACTTCTTTCGTTTGTAAACACAGGAGCATTACGCAATAACGAAACGATCGTGACCAATACCCGTCATTACGATTCTTTACTCAAAGCGCTGGACGAAATCCAAAAAGTAAAATTCGGACTGGAAACTAATTTATCCAGCGATCTTATGGCTTTGGATATTCGCGAAGCTTTATACCAATTTGGACTCATCACAGGTCAGGTTTCTAATGATGAATTGTTGGGGAATATATTTGCGAATTTCTGTATCGGAAAGTAATTGTAGCTAAATCAAATAAAACTATAATAAAAAGCAACAATACAAACACTTAAATATTTTATAATTACCTATTTGATTTATTTTGATATAATTTATTTATTGCTAAATAAGTACATTATTCAGCTTTATATTAAATTAATAATTATTCAATAGGCAAGTAAATATTAAATGTGGCTCCTTGCATATTTTCACCAGTGGCAGTAATTATACCATTATGATTTTCAACAATTTTTTTTACGATTGCCAATCCAATACCAGTACCCTCATAAATATCTCTTCCATGTAGTTTCTGAAAAACTCCAAAAATCTTTTCATTGTATTGAGGTTCAAATCCAATACCATTATCTGTAAAACTGATATGACAGTAATTCGTTTTTTTCTCTAATTCAGCACCATCTGCAATTCTGCTTTTGATATGGATATGCAATGGAACTTCCACTTTTGCAAATTTAATAGAGTTGTGAATTAGGTTTTCCATCAACTGGACAAACTGAAAAGGAATAATTTTAACCGAATCATGAAACTCGGCGGTAATAACCGCGCTCTTTTCTGATAAATTTTCACTTAGTGCTTCCTTTACATCAGCAACAACGGTATCGAGATCTACTATTTCAAATCTGCGTTCTAGAATAGTAATGCGGGAAAAAGTCAAAAGGCTATTTATAAGCTCACGCATCCTGTTGGTAGCATAAAGAATCCTGTCAAATTTCTGTTTACCGTCTTCTGATAAATTGGGATAATCATTAGAAAGAATCCGATTGGTAAAAGTTTGAATTTTTCTTAAAGGTTCCTGAAGATCATGACTCGATATATAAGTAAAAGCATCCAGCTCCATGTTCTTCTTTTTAAGTTCTTCAGCATGTTTTTCTATAGCTGCATATTGAGAAGCCAGTTCATTGTTGGCTTTTAAAATGATTTCATTGAGTGCATGTGTCTCTTCTTCCTTGATTTTTAATTCCTGATTTTTTTTGAATAATTCTGTAAATACCATCACTTTAGCCTGTAATATTTCCGGTGAAAGCGGTTTTATCATATAGTCTACTGCACCTGATTGATATCCTTTAAATATATATTCAGCAGTATTCATATTAGCAGTCAGAAAAATGATAGGAACATGCTTGAGTTTATCGCTTTGGCGAATGAGCTCAGCAGTTTCGAAACCATCCATCAATGGCATTTGTACATCCATGAGTATAATGGCAAAATCCTGATTTTTTAAAAGAATCCGTAAAGCATCTTTTCCTGATGTGGCTTCAACAAATTGATAACCACGGTCAGCCAGCACAACTTGTAAAGAAAGTAAGTTTTCTTTCTTGTCATCAACTATTAATATTTTAACTGCCTTATCTTCCATTATATCTGTTGAAAATAAAATTATTATTTAAGCCACACACGCATAAGCGAAGACAATTGTTCAACATTTACTGGTTTGGTCATATAATCTGAGGCCCCGGATTCTATACAACGTTGTCTGTCACCTTTCATAGCTTTTGCGGTTACAGCTATAATAGTAAGATCTTTGTGTTTATTATCTTTTCGAATACGCTTCATAGTTTCATAACCATCCATTTCTGGCATCATAATATCCATCAGCACAATATCGATATCCTTATTTTCATTAAGAAGATCAATGGCTTCCTGTCCGCTTTCTGCACTAATAACATCTAATCCATAACGTTCTAATGCAGTGGTCAGGGCAAATAAATTACGTACATCATCATCCACAAGTAATACTTTCTTTCCTGCCAGAATATCTTCTTTTAAATAAAAGGATTCTATACTTCTTCGCATTTCTTCCGGCAATTCTTTATGAACACGATGCATAAATAAAGCCGTTTGATCAATAAGTTCGTCCATCGAAACGGCACTCTTGGTAATAATACTGTGGGCAAATCTATTCAGTCTGGCCCGCTGTTTTTTATTGACATCACCAGCAGAATGTATTATAATGGCAGTTTCCTGACCAGCAATGTTATTCTCCAAATCACTAATTATTTCAAGTCCATCAGCATCGGGCAGGACTAAATCTAAAATAATACAATCAAACGATTTTTGTTGTATCTGCTCAACAGCTTCTTTGGCTGTTTTAGCACTAAACACACTAATATCATCGCCTGCAATAGCCTTCAGTATTCGGTCTAATTCATCCTGATTATCATCAACAACTAAGAGATTTTTAGCCTTTTTATTTTTAAAATCATGAACATCATTAAACAAATAGTTGAGTGAATCATTCTTTACCGGTTTAAGGAAAAAATTTCTGGCACCACGCTTAAGTCCTTTATTTCTTTCGTCTTCACCTGAAATAATATAAACTGGAATATGACGCAGGTTAAAATCGGTCTTCAGTCGGTCCAGAATTTTCCAGCCACTGGTATCCGGCATATTTAAATCCATAGTTATGGCATGAGGATGAAACTGATTGATGAAGTCAATTACATCATTCCCTTTGGTAGTAACAATAGCCTTGATTCCATTGAGATGCGCCTGCTCCAGCATAATCTTGGCAAATGTCAGGTTATCTTCCGCAATCAGTAATACCTTATCATCTGGCTTAATATCGGTTCTGTCATCTCCTACTTCATCAACAAAAAACAAATCAATGTCAGATCGGTTGAATTTTTCTGACGGTAAGGATTTAATTCGCCCTTTTACATCATTATCTTCAGTTACGTCAATATTTTCTATTTCAGCAATGTGAACATATTTTAGAGGAAGGAATAAAGTAAATTTACTTCCTACATTAGTTTCACTCTCCAGCTCGATACTACCTCCTAATAAATCGGATAGTCCACGGCTAATGGATAATCCTAGACCTGTACCACCATATTTACGTGACGTCGAGCCTTCGGCTTGTTGGAAAGCTTCAAAAATAATATTCTGTTTTTCTTTGGAAATACCAATTCCGGTGTCTGAAATTTCAAATGCTACAACAGCTTCTGCATTTTCAAGGCTGAGATTATTGGTTTTCCAATTATTATGTGCTTTGTAAATATTCAGTTTTACTTCTCCTTTTTCGGTAAACTTGAAAGAATTCGAAAGTAGGTTTTTCAAAATCTGATTCAATCTCTGTGAATCGGTTTCGATCAATTCAGGAAGATCATCATCCATACTAATTTTAAAACGTAAATGTTTGGCTTCTGAAATCGGGTTGAAAGTCGAAGCCACAAATCGGCTGATTTCCTCAAAACTAATCGGATTGTAATCAACAGAAATATAACCGGATTCAATTTTAGACAGGTCAAGAATGTCATTAATCAACTGAATAAGGTCATCTCCACAAGAGTTGATTGTTTTCGCAAACTGAATTTGTTTTTCGGATAAATTCCCGTCGCGATTAGCAATCAATTCGTTTGCTAGGATTTGTAAACTGTTCAACGGCGTTCTTAACTCGTGCGACATATTTGCCAAAAACTCCGATTTATATTTTGATGTCAAAGTAAGCTGATCGGCTTTTTCTTCCAAAGCTTTTCTCGCAACCTCAACCTCTTGGTTTTTAAGCTCTACCTCTTCTTTTTGGTTGGCCAATAAGAAGGCTTTTTCTTCCAGTTCCTCGTTAGTGTTTTTCAATACTTCTTGCTGGCTTTTTAACTCTCCGGCAAGTGATTGGGATTGAACTAGTAATTCTTCTGTTCTGGAATTTGATTCGATCGTATTCAATACAATACCAATACTTTCTGTCAATCCTTCAAGGAAATCCAGGTGTGTTTCGCTAAATGTATCCAGCGATGCCAGTTCGATTACCGCTTTTAATTGACCTTCAAAAAGTACAGGTAAAATAATAACATCTTTAGGTTTGGCATCTCCAAGTCCAGAATTGATTTTGATATAATCTTTTGGAACATTGCTCAGAATAATTCTTTCTTTTTCAACCGCAACCTGACCAATCAGTCCTTCTCCCATTGCATATTGCGTAGGTGAATTTTTTCGTTTGATATAAGCGTAGGATGCAATTAAATTCAATTTAGAATCCATGAATTCCTCATCTTCCTGTAAAATATAGAAAAGTCCGTGTTGAGCCGTTACAACCGTCGCCAACTCCGAAAGGATTTTTTTGGTAACCGAATTCAGTTCTTTTTGTCCCTGAAGCATTTGGGTAAACTTCGCCAAATTCGATTTCAGCCAGTCTTGTTCCTGATTTCTTAATGTAGTAGCTTTCAGGTTCGAAATCATCTGGTTAATGGTATCTTTCAAGGCCTCAACCTCACCTTTGGCTTCAACACCAATGGTTCTGGTTAAATCCCCCTGCGTTACGGCCGATGCCACCTCAGAAATTGCACGTACCTGAGTAGTCAGGTTCGCCGCCAGCTGATTCACGTTTTCGGTTAAGTTCTTCCAGGTTCCGGATGCTCCCGGTACATTAGCCTGACCTCCCAGTTTTCCTTCTGCTCCTACCTCACGGGCAACCGTTGTTACCTGATCCGAGAATGTTGCCAGTGTATCAATCATTTCGTTGATCGTATCTGTTAATTGTGCCACCTCGCCTTTGGCATCAATCGATAATTTCTGTTTCAAGTTTCCTTTAGCAACCGAGGTTACCACCTTTGCAATTCCACGTACTTGAGAGGTTAAATTCGAAGCCATCAGGTTAACCGAATCCGTTAAATCTTTCCAAGTTCCCGCAACCCCTTTTACTTCTGATTGTCCTCCCAGTTTTCCTTCGGTTCCTACCTCACGTGCCACACGCGTTACCTCGGAGGAGAACGAATTCAGCTGTTCCACCATCGTGTTGAAGGTGTTTTTCAAATCCAAGATTTCTCCTTTTACGTCAACCGTAATTTGTTTCGAAAGGTCACCATTGGCTACCGCTTTGGTTACATCGGCAATGTTACGCACCTGACCCGTTAAGTTAGATGCCATCTGATTCACTGAATCCGTTAAATCCTTCCAGGTTCCCGCAACTCCCGGTACGAACGCTTGTCCTCCCAGTTTTCCTTCGGTTCCTACCTCTCTGGATACCCTCGTTACCTCCGAAGCAAAACTTCGAAGCTGATCCACCATCGTATTTACCGTTTCTTTCAATTGAAGAATCTCTCCACGAACGTCAGCGGTAATTTTTTTGGACATATCCCCATTCGCCACGGCAATGGTTACTTCGGCAATGTTACGTACCTGAGTGGTTAAGTTACCCGCCATCTGGTTAACAGAGTCTGTTAAATCCTTCCAGGTTCCCGCAACTCCCGGTACATTCGCCTGACCTCCCAGTTTTCCTTCGGTACCAACCTCACGAGCCACACGCGTTACCTCAGAGGCAAACTCACGGAGCTGGTCTACCATCGTATTCAGGGTTTCCTTTAATTGAAGAATCTCTCCACGTACATCCACCGTAATCTTTCGGGACATATCCCCATTCGCTACCGCAATCGCCACATCGGCAATGTTACGAACCTGAGCCGTTAAGTTACCCGCCATCTGGTTAACCGAATCCGTTAAATCTTTCCAGGTTCCCGCAACTCCATCTACCTGTGCCTGTCCTCCCAGTTTCCCTTCGGTTCCTACCTCTCTCGCCACACGGGTTACCTCTGATGCGAAAGAGTTCAGCTGACCCACCATCGTATTAATGGTATTTTTAAGCTCGAGGATTTCTCCTTTGGTATCCACGGTAATCTGGCGGGATAAATCGCCTTTAGCTACCGCAGTGGTTACCTCGGCAATGTTACGCACCTGCCCCGTTAAGTTCGATGCCATCTGATTCACCGAATCTGTTAAATCTTTCCAGGTTCCACCTACCCCTTTTACTTTCGCCTGACCTCCCAGTTTCCCTTCGGTTCCTACCTCAAGTGCCACACGGGTTACCTCTGATGAAAACGAGTTCAGCTGATCCACCATCGTATTAATGGTTTTCTTCAGCTCCAGGATTTCTCCTTCTGCAACGGCTGTGATCTTTTTAGATAAATCGCCATTGGCTACCGCTGTGGTTACCTCGGCAATATTACGTACCTGACCGGTTAAGTTCGAGGCCATCTGGTTCACCGAGTCGGTTAAATCTTTCCAGGTTCCACCAACTCCTTTTACTTTCGCCTGTCCTCCCAGTTTTCCTTCCGAACCTACCTCACGCGCCACACGCGTTACCTCGGATCCGAAGGAATTCAGCTGATCCACCATCGTGTTGATCGTATTTTTAAGCTCGAGGATTTCCCCCGCAACGTTTACCGTAATTTTTTTAGATAAATCCCCTTTCGCTACCGCAGTGGTTACCTCGGCAATATTTCGCACCTGACCGGTTAAGTTCGATGCCATCTGATTCACAGAATCCGTTAAATCTTTCCAAACCCCACCAACACCTCGTACTCTCGCCTGTCCTCCCAGTTTCCCTTCCGAACCTACTTCACGGGATACACGGGTTACCTCGGAAGAGAACGAGTTCAGCTGATCCACCATCGTGTTAATGGTATTTTTAAGTTCCAGGATTTCTCCTTTTACGTCAACGGTAATTTTTTTAGATAAATCCCCTTTGGCTACCGCGGTAGTTACGTCCGCAATGTTACGAACCTGACCCGTTAAATTGGAAGCCATCTGATTCACCGAATCAGTTAAATCTTTCCAGGTTCCTCCAACACCTTTTACCTGTGCCTGACCTCCCAGTTTTCCTTCAGTTCCTACCTCTCTCGCCACACGGGTTACCTCAGAAGAAAATGAGTTCAGCTGATCCACCATCGTATTGATGGTATTTTTAAGTTCCTGGATTTCTCCTTTTACGTCAACGGTAATCTTTTTTGATAAATCCCCTTTCGCTACCGCAGTGGTTACATCGGCAATATTTCTTACCTGTCCGGTTAAGTTAGACGCCATTTTATTTACCGAGTCGGTCAAATCTTTCCATACACCACCAACACCTCTTACTTTCGCCTGACCTCCCAGTTTTCCTTCTGTACCTACCTCACGCGCCACACGCGTTACCTCCATCGAAAATAAATTCAGCTGTTTTACCATTCCGTTTACCTCTTTCGCAATTCGGAGGAACTCTCCCTGCAACGGGTTACCTTCAATAGAAAGAGGCATTTCCTGTGACAAATTTCCTTTGGCCACAGAGGTGATTACGTGCGCAATCTCAATAGTAGGATGTACCAAATCCGAAATCAATGTATTAACGGAATCAACGCAGGAACTCCAGGAACCTCTTGCTCCGTCAAGTGCAACACGATTCGTCAGTTTTCCTTGTTTACCAATACTCTTTCCAACCTTTTGAAACTCAAAAACCATTCGTTCATTAAGATCTATGATTTCATTTAGAGTGTCGCATATAGATCGTTTAACGCCATTCTGGTCTGTTGGGAAACGCTGGCTGAAATTACCATTTTTCACTTTAACCAAAATCTTTAAAAACTCCGCATCAGTCAGGATAGATTCCTCTAAGTCTGCTTTTTTAGCTTTTGTTTTTAATGGACTTTCCGCAGTAACTACTGGAAGCACTAATACACTTTCAGGGTTTTGAGTAGTATTTCCTTTTGTTGTTTTCATTTCCAATTTCTTTATATAAAGTGATTTAAAAAATCTGATACATTAATTAAAATTCAGCGATAGCAATTTAATAATATTTTATAAACTTTCATTAAGTAATATTTTCCTTAAATGAAATTGAACAAAAGCATCCATAGAGTCCGATCGCTTAGAATTATCGGTATAATTTAATGGCTTTATGATATAACCGGAGATACCCAATTGTTCTGCTTCAAATCGGTCATGCACTTCAGAAGATGTAGTCATTATAAAAACTTTCAAATTGCTGAAATTTTCATCTTCTCTGATAACTTTTAAAAACTCTATTCCGTTCATTCGAGGCATATTGATATCTAAGAGAATGACATCTGGAATCAACCCTAACTCTTCATCTCTCAGTAGTTTCAATGCTTCAATACCATTATATGCCGTATGAAGAACATACTCACTTTCTATTTTTTTTAAAGAACGCTCCACACTGATAATGTCGAGTTCATCATCTTCTACTAATAAAATGGTTGGTTTTTTCATAATTTAATTATTTCTCCAGGTAAAGATAAATTCAGCACCATTACCCAAAACTGATTTAACAGTAATCTTTTCTTGCTGATCGTCAATTATTTTTTTTACAATGGCTAAACCTACTCCGGTACTTTCCTGTTCATTTTGTTCACGAAGGGTCTGAAATATTTCAAATATTTTTTCGTGATATTCTGTTGCAATACCTATTCCGTTGTCTTTTATTGAAAATTCATAATAATCGGGGAATTCTTTACAACTTATTTGAATCAGTCCGTCATCCTGTGGGGTATATTTTACCGAATTACTGATTAAATTGGCAAAAACCTGCTCCAGCTTAATCCTTTCAGTAAACAATTCTGGAAGATTTCCAATTTCTAATCTGAAGTTTCTTGGCACAATAGAATCTGCAATTTCCTGAACCAAAGCGTTAGTATTAATGTATTCAGAAGGAACCTTTATGTTTAAACGGGCATAATCGAGCAAGCCATTTATCAAAGCTTCCATTCGCATAGTCTTTTGCGGGATAATCTTAAGATATTTTTTTAACTCAGGTGATAGTTCCTTTTCATGATCTTCTTCAATCCATCGTACAACATTATGAATCCCACGTATAGGTGCTTTAAGATCATGCGAAACCACATAGGCAAATTTATTAAGTTCTGCATTTCTGCTTTTCAACTCACGGATATTTTTATCTAATTTACTGGACATAGTATTCAGGGAAATCGCTAATGCAGTCAGTTCATCATTCCGGGTATCTTCAACTCTGGTAAATTCGCCTTTTGAAATATTTTCGGCAAGACTGACCATAGAAGTAATCCTTTTTGTAGTGATTAACATGATAAAAATAGTACTGCTTACTCCTACTATTATTGTGAGCACAAGAAAAATCAAAGAAAAAGTACGGGCATATTTCAAAGAAGCTAGCAACATAGCCGTATGATGTTTCCGCATTTTATATTCTATCTTATCAAACCTGGAGAATTTACCCGCTATTTCATCGTTGATTTTTTTTCCTACATGCTTTTTTAGTGAATTCTCAAAAAGATTTTGATATGACTCCGGAATTCTCTTTCGGGAATTTATTATTTCTAATGAATACTTAAGCCAGCTATGATGAAGAAAATTTATGGAATCTAAAATAGGCCGTTGTATAGCTTGATTTCCAATACGTCTCTGCTGTTCTGCCAGTAAAACAGGTACAACTTTTAGACCTTTATAATAGGCATCTAAAAACAAGGGATCATCGGTGAGTAAATAACCTCTAAATGCACTCTGCATTTCTATAATCGCCTTATGAGTTTTATTCGAAGTACGAATAATCTCTTCGGATCTGGCTAAAAATTGAGAATTCAGCTGTACCTTTTTAGATAAGGTATAATTGGTGTATGAGTCAGCAACAGACAACAAAATTATCAGGATAAAAGCTAAAAGAATTTGAGTAGATAATTTCATTAATAAAAAGATTAAATATACTTTCGCATACGTAACACTTTTATTCTCTAATAAAAAGATTGTCTTTTAATAATTCTCATTTTAATGAATTACCAAATGTATCTTCAATGGTTAGAAAATAATAAGCTTAAACTGTAAGTGAGTATTTGCTTAAGATTTCCTTTAAGTCATTAAAGTTATTGGGTTTTGAAATAAAATCATGGGCACCATGATCTTTTGCCTCTCGAATTATATCACTAAACTGCGAAGTAGAAAAAATAATAACAGGTATTTCTTTAATTATTTCCTTCTTTTTGATTGCAGTTAAAAATTCCAGCCCGGACATAAAAGGCATATTCAAATCCAGAAAAATTACATCTGGTTCAATTTCTTTCTCTATTAATTTCCTTAGAGCTTCTACCGGATTATAGATTGCTGTATACATAGCATCGGAAACTTCTTGTAAGGCTTCCATAAATAATTCACAATCATCAGAATCATCATCAACGTGTAGTATATTTTTATAATTCATATTGCTTATTTTATAATCTTTAATATCTGACTAATAAAGTTTTTAATGAATTTTACTCCTAACTATCAAATATAAATAAATTAATATAATATTTAAGCGTATTAAACTAAATTTAATGTATAATTTATTGTTTCTTTTAACATAAAAGAATCTCACTAAATCAATCACTATTGGACTATTGTATTGACATATTAAAAAAATAATGTGTAAAAGACAGGTGAAAATTAAAACCATTTTTGACTATATTTGACCTCTAAATATACTTTACTTACTGGGTATTTGCTTAATTTTTGCCAGTAAATAATTTCATTATTATGTTATCTCCTATACTTATTACTAATAACATATTCACTTCATATTCAGTATCCAAAAGTAAATGACTACACAAGATTTAATTGGCAAATATTCCATTTCCGGAAGTAATCAGGATGATACAGATCTAATTACTTATCAAGGCATTTTGACTTTATCCCTGGATGAAAACAATCGTATTATTGCTCATTGGCTTATCAATGACACTCAGGAACAAACGGGTTACGGTTTCTTCAAGGATAATATTCTGGTAATTAATTTCAAGTACAAAGGGGATGACAATAAAACCTATAAAGGGGTTGCCGTTTACCGATACATAACCAAAGATGTACTGGATGGTTTCTGGTCTGAAAAACACGGCAACCCACTCTACTTAGGTACGGAACATTGCCTGAGATTAGAAAGTACTGAAAGGGTTCATTAAATTATATCTTTATATTGTTCTGAAAAAATCTAAAACCAACAGGGTATGCTGTTGGTTTTAGATTTTTATAGATTTTATTACAGGTTGTTGAGATGAAAGTAATTTCCCATCTCTTGTTGTTTGTAAAATTTAGAACAACAGTTGATTTAAAGTACCTTTGTAAAAGGAAATACAAAAAATACCCTCATAATTATGACAATCACTACCCATTTAAGTCCCAAGCACCTTCTTTTAGCCTTAGCTACCGTTCTTATCTGGGGGCTTAACTTTATTGCCATCTATATGGGGTTAAAAGGGTTTCCTCCATTTTTGTTATGCGCACTGCGATTTTGTCTTTCGGCATTTCCTTGGGTATTTATTCTTCCCAAACCTAAAGCACCACTACAATATATTATAGGTTATGGTGTGTTTACTTTTGCCTTGCAGTTTGGATTTCTCTTCAGCGGAATTTATCTCGGTTTATCTCCCGGATTATCTTCACTCATCATACAGATCCAGGTCTTTTTCTCAATTGGTCTTGCTGTATTGTTATTTAAGGATAAGCCTAGTGCCTGGAAAATTTATGGTTCTTTGATATCGTTCATTGGGATAGCAATTGTAGGAACTCACGTTAGCGGTGGCACTTCATTTCTTGGCCTTCTGTTAGTTCTGCTAGCTGCATTGTCCTGGTCCGTGGGTAATATGTTTACCAAAAAAGTCGATGCCCAATCGTCCCTTTCTCTTGTAGTATGGGGAAATTTAGCTGCATTTCCTTTTATGGCTGCCATGTCATTAATTGTTGAAGGTCCTGATTTAATTTTGACTTCTTTGCAAAATGTGTCCTGGCTAACCATTGGGGCGATTGTTTATATAGTATATCTCTCCTCTCACATTGGGTATGGCGCATGGGGATTTCTTCTTAAAACTTATCCGACTGCTACTGTGGTTCCTTTTACCCTACTGGTTCCAGTTATTGGTTTTTTAGGATCGGTACTTTTTTTAGGCGAAGAACTGACTTCCTGGAAAATTTTAGCCTCTCTCTTTGTAATGGCAGGGCTAGTTTTCAATTTGATGGAAGATAAAATTCAGGAACTATTAAGGAGATTTAAAAAAATAAAATAATGTAGATTGTGATAAACATAAACTTCTATATTTCGTTTTATATAAAAGCTACATATTATTTTAAAACTATTAAAAAATGAAAAAGATACTATCTATAGTCATCCCTTTATTACTTGTAAATATTTCTTTCGGACAAAAAATAGCGACAGGTGAATACGATTCCGGATTAAAATTAGCCTACGACAACAAAACCAATAAACTTACCGGATATTTTGAAAGTTATTCCGGTTGGGATGAAAGAACAAAAGCTCCTCAATTCTCCTGTATCTTTTATATTGAAGGTATAATTAAGAATGGAAAAGCTAAAATCAAAACCTATTATCCTTTAGACGAATTAGATGAAACTATTATTGGTACAATTGAAATAATCAACAACAAGACTGTAAAAATCAAATTACCTGAAGACCATGGCGGATGTTGGAATGTCCAGCATTTTGCTGATTATGAACCTGCTCAATTTGATTTGGAAAAAAACATCCCATGGATTCAAATTAGATATATCGTTTCAAAAAAAGCATATTTTTATTCTGAAAAGTCAACAACTAAAAAACAAAAAGCATATTTAATTAGAAGAGACTTTATCTGTATTGAGAAAATAGAAGGTGATTGGGCATATTGTGTGTATCACGGCAATAAGACGACGAAGGGCTGGATGAAACTAGCTGACTTAAATAAATTGTAAAAAACAAAAAAACTACTCCATAAAATGAATAAAAGACAAATTTTAATTTTCCGTGGTTCAGTCTTCGCATTAATAGGAATCATGATTTTATATTCCTTACTATTTAAAAAAATGGACGAATTTGGAATTATTTTTGGAATTATTTTTATTCCTATTATGGCCTATATGTCTTACTCTTGTTTCAATGAACTAAAAAAAACAAAAAAAGAGGATCAAATTTACGGACCTCCAATCAATTCTTCAATAGCTGAAAAAATTTCATATTATAA
>JAZKED010000023.1:53451-103000 GCA_040387175.1 Bacteroidota bacterium
TTGCTTTTACGATTTTATCCGTTTGGATTTACTTTGACCTTAAAGATTTGGAATCCGGAACTGTAGAATATGTTCGTTTGTGGGCACCAATTTACATACTATATAACTTAGGAGGGTTTTGGTTAGCCGTCACAGCAACTCCGTTACTAGGTATCATAATTGCTATTCTGTTTCTAAAAAAAATAAAAGAATTAAAATATGAATTAAAGAATTTCTAACTAGTCAAAACCTTGTAAAATGATTATTTTACAAGGTCTTTGTATTAATAAACAAGTATCTGACAGTATTAC
Source organism: Bacteroidota bacterium (assembly GCA_040387175.1). Classification (GTDB taxonomy): domain Bacteria; phylum Bacteroidota; class Bacteroidia; order Flavobacteriales; family Flavobacteriaceae; genus Flavobacterium. The sequence goes on from JAZKED010000023.1 coordinate 53,742, forward strand.
CCACTAACTGAAAATTATATAATCTAAACATATAATTATATAAGATAAGAGCTTCATATTCTCCTACTTTTGAATCATTAATTTTAATAATTCAGGTCATGGAAACTAAAACAACATCCCCATCACAAAAACAAAACACTTCAATATCCAAAACTAATGTGGCAAATTCTGATAACTCTTTGAGTAATTACGTTGATGATAAAAAAAATACAGAAATGGAGGAAGGTTTAGAAAGCGAAATCGATCTTGAAGATAATAATCCTGATGATGACAAAGTCGATTTTGAAGAGGAAGAAGAAGAGGAAGAAGAAGAAGAAGAAGTGATTTTGAATAATTATGTGGCTTCTGATGATATCGATTCCGATTATAAATTTAAGTATTCTCTGGAAGACAGTTTTAGAAGATACACTTCTATTTTCGACTTGTACAATTATTTGTAAAACCCTGTATTGGTTTTATTTAGCCTTTCATTTATTATGGAACTAATTGTACTTATTTGAAATACAGAACTACAGCCGAAAGAATAACTATAGTACAATTATCATTTCTATTAAGTTTTATTTGACTCTTCTGATAGTAAGAAACAAATAGTTACTACATAAATTCAGGGAACATTCAATACCCAAAAGTATCATACTAAAATTAAGATATTATAAATTTCTGCACATTGTGCGGAGTTTTTTTTATGGCATAAACAACTCATAATTATATAATTAAAGCTTCTAATTCTATAAGACAAAGAATTTTATTACACCTAAATTTGATTTATTAACTAAAATATTAAAATCATGGAAGCAAGATCAACAGCGATAACGCAAAATACAAATACATCAAAAATTAAAACGAATGTATCTACATTAGAGAGAATAGCAATGATAGCAAGCGGTGCTTACTTTTTGTACAAAGGTACCTCAAAAGAAAATAAAAGTATTGGCGAAATCAGTGCTGGTGGTGCAATGCTTGCACGTGGAATTTCAGGATACTGCCCAATATATGATGCTGTAGATCATCTAAAAAATGACAAGGCCTCAAATGTTAATATCCGCATAAGCAGTGTTATCAATAAACCAATTAGTGAAGTATATGCTTTTTGGCGCGATGTCGAAAATTTACCAAAATTCATGACCCATCTGGAATCCGTGAAACCTATTAGTTACACAACTTCTAAATGGACAGCAAAAGGTCCTGGTGGAATTGGAAAAATTTCATGGAATGCTGAAATAATAAAAGACGAAAAGGAAAGATTAATAAGCTGGAATTCCCTACCCGACTCTACTATAAAAAATGCAGGAAAAGTTATTTTTAAACCAAAAGGAAAAGCTACAGAAATTGATGTTACTATTTCTTATCATGCTCCATTGGGAATTGCTGGAGAGGCTGCAGCAAAATTTCTTAATCCCTATTTTGAAAAATTGGTACAAGCCGATATACAAAACTTTAAATCTTATTTAGAATCTATTCATTAATTAGGAATGGTTTATAACTTATAATTCAAAAACAAATGGAAAATGATACTAGAGAAAATTACGATCAAGGCAATGGTAATTCTCAAGATGATAAAACGCCAAATTTATTTTTGGAAAACGAAGGATTTCCAACTTATGGAAAAGATGGTGGTTCGGAATCAGATAATTCGTTGAGTAATTATGATGATGATAAAAAAAATACAGAACTGCAAGGATATCCCGATCAGGAAGGGTATACAGATGACAGCGATTTTGGACAAAATCCTAATAAACATAACCCAAATCCTGATGAACCCGATTTAGACGAAGACGAAGATGAGGATTCTGAAGAAGATGAGGAAGACACTGATATTGAAGAGGAAGACGATTCAGAAGATGAAATAATCCCCGACGATGATTCTTATCCCAGCAACGATAACTATCCGGATGATGAAATAAATCCGGATGAGAAAAAGGATTATTACCTAAAAACAAATGGAAAAATCTATACCGTCTTTTTCAACTAAAATCATTTTAAAAACCGCTGTAATGGCGGTTTTTTCTAATCGTAACATGAAGCAATTAAAATGTCAAACAATCAAATTAATCGATTATGAATTGTGATACGTTTACTCAAATTGTAATTTCTTCTATCGTCGCTACTTCGGTAATGACACTATTTAGCTATATCATTTCAGCCAGCTTTAGAGAATTATATAAAGAGCCTGTCTTACTTGGCTACTGTCTTACTACATTTAATCTATCCATATCGAAAAACTTAAAAATCATTCTTGGTTGGGTATTGCATTATATCATTGGTGTATTATTTGTAATAGGATATCATTTAGTTTGGATAAATGACGTTATGCTGCAAAACTGGATATCAGCATTAATTTTAGGAGCAGTAAGTGGGCTTATTGGTATTCTGAGTTGGATAATCATTTTTAAAATCAGTAAGTATAAACCCAAAATTGATTTTAAAGGTTATTATTTACAGCTTTTCTTTGCTCATGTAATTTTTGGTTTGTCAGCACTAATAGTTTACAATCTTTTTTAAACTCTAAAAATTTTGTTACCATTTCCTTTAAAGTACTCCAGACTTACAGTCTTAAATTTTGAAGTATCAAAAAATGATTGTAGCTTTGAAAAAACCCATTTAACAGTATCCATTTTATGAAAAAGTACTATCTACACAACGGAACTGAAAGCAGCGGTCCTTTTGATATAGAAGAATTAAAAGCTAAAAATATTACCAAACAAACCCCAGTATGGTTTGAAGGAATGGAGAAATGGAAAACTGCTGCTGAAATCGAAGAATTAAAAAGTGTTTTCGTAGTTATTCCGCCCACTGTCAATCCGTTCACAGCTTCTGCTCCAGGTGGTCCAACTAATAAATTGGAAGAAGAAATTGAGGAAGAAATAGAAGAAGAAAGTTTAATTCTGGGTCTGTCAAAAACTACTTTTATAATCGTTTGTGCCGTTTTGATTTTTATTGGAGGTTCTCTTTATATCAATAACCTGCAACAGAAAAGAAGCAAAGAATTAGAACAAAAAAATCATAAAACCGAGATTGAAAATTATCAATTGGAGCTTAAGCAAAAGGAATTAGAAGAGCAAAAAATACAGGAAATCATACAGCAAAAAATAGATTCAGAAAGGATAGCACGCGAGAAAAAACAAATCACATCCAGAAGAATTTCAGAAATAGACAGAAAACTAGCTGACTATCAAAATAATATATACGCTACGGAGAAAAAACTGAATAACACCTCTGGATTCAAATTATTGAGATCGGCTGCAGAAAAAGAAAAACAAATGAATTTGCTGCAAAAAAGTATTGATTCGTTTAAAAATGAAATGACCAAATTAAAAGCAGAATCTGATCAGTTAAAACTGGAATTAGAAAAAATAAAATAAGGTTAGACAATCGTCTCTTATCAGTTTTTAGAAAAATTATAACCGTTCAAAACACTTGTTATTACTAGAATTACTACAAACTGACAATCTCTGGATAATATTAATTTGTCTTTAGGTTAACTAAGGCTTAACACCTCAAACAGGTATTTAAAATAATTTTGTTATCAATTAATAATAACAAATATTTTAAATGAAAAACCTACTACCTTTATTACTATCTACACTATTTTTTGCTTTAAGTGCTAATAGCCAAAACAAGAATTACGCAACTCTTAAGATAAAAATTGCTAACATTAAGGTTGATTCCTTAGTGATTGTATCGTACAAAAATCCTTATTTCAGAAAAGTGATTAAAGCAGATGCGGAAGGAATGCTAAAAGACACCCTGAATGTAAAATCGGATAAATATTATATCAGCAATTCAAAATTATTTCCAAATGGAATTTATCTTAATAATGGTTATGATTTGAAAATTAGTGTTGACAATCTTCAACCGAGTAAAACGCTACAGTTTAGTGGAAAAGGTGCAAATGAGAACGAATTCGTTTCGAGCTTTGCCAAACATGAAGAAAATTTTGATTATGAATCTTTATTACAATTAAACGAAACCGATTTCAATAAACAAATTGAACTCATTCGGCTGAATCTATTTACTACTCTTGATAAAAAGAAATATGGTTCTGATTTTGTAGTGTACCAAACCCAATATTTAGATTATTTCATAAAATTAAAAACAGAAACCTATAGAACAATCGTAGATGTACGTGAACAGGATTAAATAAAAGACAAAATAAATATCCTGAAAAGACTGCTCAAAAGGCAGTCTTTTTACATTAAATAAGTTTATAGAAAGTCTGTTTTATTGAGGATTTCAACTCGTTTTGCATTATTCTTAAAATAAAAACTCAAAAAAATCAATTTGAAGGTAATTTCAAATAATTCAGTTTAATTATTATCATATAAATTCGATAATCAGTGATTTTTTTTCAATATTTGTATATACTAAATAACGTCGTTAAAAAAGCACTTCCCTATGTCCATAAAAATAGCCATTTCACATAAAACAGCTTATAAATTTGATCGGACTGTAAAAATTTTTCCACATATTTTTAGATTAAGACCAGCGGCTCATTCCAGAACTTCTATTGAAGGATATTCGTTTAAGATTTATCCCGAAACTCATTTTATCAACTGGCAACAAGATCCTTTTGGAAATTATCAGGCAAGAGTGGTTTTTAACGAACCTACAACCGAATTACGAGTTGAAGTGGAAGTTATCGCCAAACTGGAAGTCATCAACCCTTTTGACTTTTTCATTGAAGAATATGCCGAAAAATTTCCTTTCCTCTATGACAATAAGCTACACAAAGAATTATGGCCTTATCTGGAGGTAAGCCAAAAAGAGCGAGGATTCAGATTTGATGCTTTCGTGGCACAACTAGCTGAGAAAAAAGATTTAATCACAGTAGATTTTCTGGTATTTGCCAATCAATTGGTTTTTCAGACTCTAAGTTACAATATCCGTCTCGAAGTGGGCGTACAAACCTGCGAACAAACGCTTGAAATAAAAAGCGGTTCCTGCCGGGATTTTGCCTGGCTTTTGGTTCAGGCATTGCGTAGTATTGGATTGGCTACCCGATTTGTATCGGGTTATTTGGTTCAATTAACTTCTGATGTAAAATCACTTGACGGACCATCCGGACCAGAAAATGATTTTACTGATTTACACGCTTGGGTTGAGGTTTATTTACCCGGAGCAGGCTGGGTTGGACTCGATCCAACTTCCGGACTTTTTGCAGGCGAAGGACATATTCCTTTATGCTGTACACCCGATTATGAAAGTGCTGCTCCCGTAACCGGTGCAACAGAAATCTGTCAGGTGGATTTTGAATTTGACAATACTGTAACCCGCATTCACGAAGATCCAAGAGTAACCAAACCCTATACTGAACAGCAATGGGAAAACATTATGGAAGTTGGTAATGTTGTAGAGAAAGACTTAATCGAAGGTGATGTCCGCTTGACAATGGGTGGCGAACCGACTTTTGTTTCTATCGATGATTTCGAATCTCCAGAATGGAATTCTACCGCTGATGGTCCTTTGAAACGTAAACTCGCTTATGATTTAGCACTCCGATTGAAAGGTCGTTTTGCTCACGGAGGATTACTTCATTTTGGTCAGGGCAAATGGTATCCGGGCGAATTGATGCCTCGTTGGCAGTATGCTTTGTACTGGAGAAAAGACGGATTACCACTTTGGAAAAACGATGCTTTAATCGCCAAAGAAGATGGACAAAAATTCACTTTTCACGATGCCGAACGTTTTGCAATTGAACTTACAAAATATCTGGGTGTTGATATCAAAAATATAAATCCAACTTACGAAGATCCCATTTACTGGGCTTTGGAAGAAGGTAAATTGCCTGTAAATCTCGATCCGCTTGCTGTAAATCTAAAAGATTCTATTCAGCGACATACGTTGGCTAAATTATTAGAAAAAGGTTTGAACAATCCATCTGGTTTTGTTGTTCCGTTAAAATGGATTCACGAAACCAAAAACTGGGTCAGTTGTGTTTGGGAATTCCGAAGAGGACAATGTTATCTGATCCCCGGGAACTCCCCTATCGGTTTGCGTTTGCCTTTAGAATCTTTGCCGAAAGTGTCTAAAAACAAAAGAGAACAACCCGTTTCCCGAAGTTTATTTGAAGAATTACCGCCTTTAGGAGATTATCATCAATCTCTGGAAGAACGTTACGGTAGGACTTCGCCAACTTACAAAGCTAATGTCGCTCCAAAATCTGACAAGGAAACGGAAGAAAAAGAACCACTTTTATTTGAAGTAGAAACTTTTTCAACGGCAATGTGTGTAGAAGAACGTGATGGAATCATCTATATTTTTCTTCCTCCAACAGAACATTTGGAAACCTATTTGGACCTCATTGCTTCCGTAGAAGCGACTGCCGAAAAATTACAAATACCTGTTCGCATTGAAGGGTACCAGCCCGAAACAGATTATCGCATCGAAAAAATGATGGTAACACCCGATCCTGGTGTTATTGAAGTTAATGTGCATCCGGCAAAATCGTGGCAGGAAATCGTGGACAACACCACGGCTTTATATGAAGAAGCTTTTCTTTCCCGTTTGGGAACTGATAAATTTATGGTCGATGGTCGCCACACAGGAACTGGCGGAGGAAATCACGTTACACTTGGAGCTTCAAAACCTGAAGATAGTCCGTTGTTGCGAAGACCTGATTTGTTGCGAAGCTTGATTACATATTGGCAACATCATCCTGTTTTGAGTTACCTTTTTGCAGGGCCTTTTATTGGTCCAACTAGTCAGGCACCTCGTATTGACGAAGGTCGTGACGAACGTTTGTATGAAATGGAAATTGCCTTTGAACAAATTCCAAAAGACGAAGAAGTTCCTTTCTGGATGGTTGATCGTATTTTTAGAAACTTACTGACTGACATCACAGGAAATACGCATAGAACTGAATTTTGCATTGACAAATTATATTCTCCCGATTCGGCAACAGGACGTTTGGGAATTCTAGAATTACGTGCTTTCGATATGCCACCGCATAAACACATGAATCTGGTTCAAAACTTATTGGTGCGTTCGTTGGTCGCCAAGTTTTGGAAAAAGCCGTATGAGAAAAAATTAGTGCGTTGGGGAACCGAATTGCACGATAAATTTCTGTTACCTCATTTTGCTTATTTGGATATGATTGATGTAGTCAATGATTTAAAAGATGCCGGTTATAATTTCGATATTTCGTGGTTCGATCCATTTTTCGAATTCCGTTTTCCACATCACGGTGGAATTACAGTTGATAATATTCAATTGGAAATCCGTTTGGGAATAGAGCCTTGGCACGTTCTAGGCGAGGAATTATCCAGCAATGGAACAGCTCGTTTTGTAGATTCCTCATTAGAAAGATTACAGGTTAAAATTTCAGGAATCATTCCTGATCGTCATATTTTATTATGTAAAGGCTGTAGAATTCCGTTAAGAAGTACAGGAACAAAAGGCGAATATGTAGCTGGAATTCGTTACAAAGCCTGGAATCCGCCATCCGCATTGCATCCAAATATTGGAGTAGATGTTCCTTTGGTTTTTGACATTGTGGATACCTGGAATAACAAATCCATTGGTGGCTGTACTTATTTTGTTTCGCATCCCGGAGGAAGAAGTTATGAAACAGTGCCAGTCAATAGTCACGAAGCAGAATCGAGAAAAATCAGTCGTTTTTGGGATTTTGGTCACACACCTTCCGCTATTTCCGAACAAAGCGAACCAATAGTCGACTCGCCTACCGTTTCGAGATTTGTAGCTGAAAATAAAAGTAATCTACAACCTGACACGCCTATAGAATTGGTTAATCCGGAATATCCAAACACACTGGATTTGAGACATTTTTGGATGGCAAAAGAATAATTTTTAGCCACAGATTTAAAAGTTTATTTTGAATAATAATATTGCTGTTCCCTTAAAAAGCTATTATTTTGCAGAATAATAAAAACGTAATTCATTTAAGATTAACAAATGATTCAAGATATTTCATTGGGATTACTCCAAAGCTATAAAGAAAAAATCAATTCGTATGACGAAGTACTGGACCAAAACGGTGAGGTAAAACCGTATTGGCAAGGGCTTTTTGATACTTTAGAATCTATTGGTATTGAAGAATTAGAATTGCGTAATCAGGAAATTGTAAAAAAATTAAAGGAAAACGGAGTTACCTACAATGTTTACGATTCCAATAAAGAATCCAATCGTGCTTGGAAATTAGATCCAATTCCATTCCTGATTCACGAATCCGAATGGAATACCATCGAAAAAGGATTGAAGCAACGAGCCATCTTGTTGGACTTAATTTTAAAAGATTTTTACGGTCCTCAATTACTGATTAAAAACGCTATTATTCCTGCTGAATTGGTTTTTGATAATTCAGGATTTCTGTTGCCTTGTTTTGACATCAGACAAAAACACGACAAACAATTACTGAATTATGCCGTTGATTTAGCCCGTGGTCCAGACGGAAAAATGTGGCTTTTAGACAATAGAACCCAAGCCCCTTCTGGTGCAGGATATACGCTCGAAAATAGAATTGTAATGAGTAAGGTGATTCCCGAACTCAATAAAAAAACATATCGAAAAAGACTTTCTCCTTATTTCAACCAATTACAACAAACCGTTGACTCGCTGGGCAACAACAACAATGAAAATCCAAATGTGGTTTTCCTTACACCCGGTCCAGGAAACGAAACCTATTTTGAACACGTTTACCTTTCCTCTTATTTGGGTTATACTTTAGTCCAGGGAAATGATTTGGTCGTTCGGGATGGTTTTTTGTGGTTAAAATCAATCGATCAGTTGGAGCGTGTTGATGTTATCATCAAACGTCTGGATGACGAATGGTGCGATCCTTTGGAATTACGAAGAGATTCTCTACTGGGAATTCCTGGTCTTTTGCAAGTCATTCGCTTAGGAAATGTTACGGTTGTCAATCCTCCCGGAACCAGTGTTTTGGAAAATTATGGTTTAATGGCTTTTATGCAAAATGCGTGCAAATTTCTACTGAACGAACCTTTATTATTAAGCTCTATAGCAACTTGGTGGTGCGGACAAACCAAAGAATTAAACTTTGTTTTAGCTAATTTACCGAAGTTAATCATCAAGAAAACCAATAGAAAACAAGGTTTTAGATCCATTTATGGTCGTTTATTGAACGCCGAACAATTGGAAGATTTAAAAAATCTGATTCTAAAAAGTCCAAAAGATTATGTGGCACAGGAAGAGGTGAGTTTATCGACCACCCCTGCTTTTATCAACGGAACGATCGAACCTAGATATGCGGCTATTCGTGCTTTTTTGATAGCCGATGGCGATGGATATAGGGTAATGAATGGCGGTTTAACCCGAAGCTCAGCTATTAAAGATAAATTCGAAATCTCTAACCAATTGGGTGGAATTTCAAAAGATACCTGGATTATAACTGATACGCCAACGGAATATGAGGAAAAATCGGTAGAACGTAGAAACAGCAACAACCAACTTAGCAATTCGTTAACGAGTCGAAATGCAGAAAACTTATTCTGGCTGGGTCGTTTGTGTGAAAGAACGATGGCGTTGCGTAGTTTCTTGAAAATTATATTGAGTAGTCTTAATGAAAATGTCACCAAACACGGAAATAAACAACCTGAATTTTTGGTCGTTTTGTTAAAATCGTTGACCCATCTGACGCAAACTTATCCAGGATTTGTAGGCAAAGAAGATAAAGACGGAGAAGTATTTGACAATGAAGCTATTTTTGAAAATCCACTTGCTGAATTATTGCTTTTGATTAATGATCCAACGAAAGTAGGTTCGGTAGTTTATAACATTCAATCATTATTGCGAACAATAAATCAGGTAAGTGAAAAATGGAATCACGATACCCGACGCATCATCAATTTACTGGAAGACAGTCTTTTTGTACTCAAAAAAACCAATACTACCAATATCAATTATGTCAACCACGCTTTAGATAAATTGCACATCCGTCTTTTTTCATTTTATGGGAATATCAACGAAACTTTGCCTCGTGACAACGGTTTTTATTTATTGGAAACCGGAAAAAATATAGAACGAATTTTATCTTTAATCTCTGTTTTTCGTTCGACTTTCAATTACAAAAAAATTGACGAAGAAGAAGCTTTATTAATGGAAGCTATTCTGGAAAACCACCATTTATTGGCGCAATATCGAAATATTTACAAATCACATTTGAGTCTGAAAGCGGTTATCAATATGGTGTTTTTAGAGAAAAATTTACCTTATACCCTTTCTTATTTATTGGATACACTGGCAGATTATCTTTCTAAATTACCAAAAACCAATGAACCAAACCGATTGAGTATTGCCGAAAAATCCGTTTTGCAGGCCAGTACAATTGTCAAATTAATAGATGCGGATAGTTTGATCCAAATTGAGGCCGAAACACAATTTCGTCCAAAACTGGATGAAACCTTATCGGATGTTTTCGAATTGATTTCGAACGTTTCCACCAATTTAGCTAGTTTGTATTTTAATCATTCTGTGATGCAACATTCCGTTTTAGACACCCTTGAAAATAGAGATACAGATGAAATATAAATTAAAACATAAGACTCTTTATACCTATGTGAATGATGTGTACAATTATCAAAGTATTTTGTGTTTACAGCCACAGAATTCTGCCAAGCAGATATGCACTAATTTCAAATTAGAGATTGAACCCAAACCATCTAAAATCTATTCCCGTACGGATTATTTTGGAAACATACAGCATTATTTTTCACTTCACGAAGCGCATAAATCACTAAAAGTTATTGTTTCCAGCGAAGTCGAAGTGTTGAACAATGTCGTTCAGCCTCTGAATCCGATTACCTGCGAAGAAGCCAGAATAAAGTTCATAAAAGATCACGCGCTCAAAATTGAAGTTCTACAATACCAATTACCAAGTCAGTACATCACTTGGGACGAAGAAATAGAAGCTTTTGCCAAAACCTGTCTGCTTCCTGATGTACCACTTTTTGAAGCGGTCTTGGATTTAATCAAAAAAATATACACTGAATTCAAATTCAAATCAGGTTCTACTAATGTCAATACGCCACTAAAAACAGTGCTTAAAGAAAGAAAGGGGGTTTGTCAGGATTTCTCTCATTTAGCGATTGCCAGTTTGCGTAGCGTTGGAATTCCAGCCAAATACGTAAGCGGTTATATCGAAACTTTACCGCCAAAAGGAAAAGTAAAACTGGAAGGTTCCGATGCCTCACACGCCTGGATTTCGGTTTATATTCCGGAAATGGGCTGGTGCGAATTTGATCCAACCAACAATATGATTCCGCAACAGCGCCATATTGTAACAGCGTACGGAAGAGATTTTGCCGATGTTTCACCTCTAAAAGGAATTATTTTTAGTTCAGGAGAACATAAAGTGAAAGTGGAAGTCGATGTAATTCCCTTGGTTTAGATTCCATTTCTTGTTAAAATAAATAATCATTATCATTAAAATTCTATAACAATTTACCATTTTGTTATAAATTGACCGTCAGTAGTTTACATAACTTTGTCGTAAACAATAACAAAATATCATATTGGAAATAGCTAATAAAAATACCATCAAAAAGCATCCTCTCTTAACGCCGAGTAAAGCATCAGTAGTTGACTTTGATACTGCTATTGCCCTATTTGATGAAATTGTACAAACTGGTCTTCCTTTTGAATATCAGCAAGCCAATTGTCATAATATTTCACATTATACTCGTGCCTTCTTAAAATCAAAAGGCATTGAATGTGCCAAAATCTGGGCTTTTGCACCTATGGTCTATTCCAGTACGGATAGTATGCTCATTACTTTTACAGATAAAAAAGACATTTCTCCAACTGGTAAAATCGATTGGGGATATCACGTCGCACCTGTATTACAAGTCAAAATTGATGACAGAGTACGTAAAATGGTTATTGATCCGGGGTTATTCCCTGAAGGCCCTGTACCTTACAGAACATGGCTTGCCGAACTAAAAACGGGAAATATTATTCATTTAATTATGGATTCAGAATGGTATTTGTACAATTCTTCTATGATTCCAAATTCGCAATTACAATACAATTGTGATGGTTTTTCCAATGGATACCAACCTAATATTAAATTGCCGGAATGGTTTTCTGACAAACACATCACTGATTTTTTTAGATACGATCAGGATGCCTTAAACCAGCATTGGATTGAACAAGGATTGGCTGTAAATGAAACCGCTATCGCTTTTTATGATGCGGAAATCAAACCAATACTGAATTCTCCTGAGCATCGGAATTTGGTTTATGATTACAAAATGTTAGTGGGGAATGTTTTTAATTTCGAAACCGTGATCAGAGATGGGAATTGGAACTATGAAATGACCACTGACTTTCAGGTTAAACATCAGGAAATAATTGCGAAATACCGACAAATCTATTTAGTGAATCTATCTAAATGGGAAGAATCGATGGCTGTTTTAAACGATGCGATAAACAAATCTTAATCACTTTTTAACCAGCCTGTAATACTCATTCGGGTATTTTGGGTAACTAAAACTTCGTGAACCAATTCGTCACTTTTAAAGAAAACGGTTTTACCTTGGGTTGGACTGATTTTCTGATTGTTATCCAATTGATGAATCAATAATTCACCGCCATCACTTTCCTGCCAATTGCTGTTCAGATAACTAATCATCGAATATTTCCGGCTGGGATTATTTTTGAACTGGTCCAAATGTTTCAAATAAAAATCTCCCGATTCATATAACGAATAATGAAATTCATAACCCGTTATTCCTGCGTAACAGCTTTGATTCAAATATAAAATAAAGGCTTCGATTTGAGTAAAAAATTCATTTTCGAAAGTATTATTGTTCTTTTTATCCAGCCAATAAATGGAATCACTTCGAATCGCGCCGTCATAAGACAGTTTCTCGGAATTGCCAATTCCTGCAGACTTAAGTAAACTATTTTGATTTAAAGTTAGTAAGTTTTGTTTTAAATTATTGGCTAATTCAGCACTCAAAAAATGCTCCGAAATGCCTACTTTATTTTCAATATAAGTGGCAATCAAATCCTCAAAGGAATTTTCCATTATTATTTTTGGAAAGACTGAAAATACAGCCAACGTAGCAAGGTAGACTAAATAAAATGGGGAAATGTCTTTTGGTGAATTAATAATTTGAATTCGATTATTAATTGTATTTAATATTTTATCCCGTAGGGATTTGATATTTGGTAGAAAAAATAAAATTGGTAAATATTGTCCCGTTAGGGACTATACTTATCTAAATATGTTTAGTCCCTACGGGACAAATAAAAAACGGCATTCTAATAATGCTACCAATAAAAATCCCTACGGGATAAGATAATAATAGCCTATTAATAAAAAAAGGGTTTAACATATAACGCTAAACCCTTTTTCTGTTTTTACAATTTACTGATATAACTGCCATACAAATCCTTGAATTGATAACCTTCGGAAAGGCGGTCTTTGCTCAATTTTTTATATTCTACCAATCCCCAAAGAATAAACTCTTTCATAAAATAGCTGTCTTCTTTTTCTAATTGAGGCTGGTATTTTTTGACTAAAACTTCCAATGGAGCAATGCTGTCTAAAATCGTTTTGTATTCTTCATCTGAAGAATCATCTAACAATTCGAAACCACTTTCGGTAAAAAACCATTCTAAAGTATCAGTGTATGGTGTTTTTTCGTCTTGCTTTTCTAACTTTTCAATTTTAGGAAAATAACCTGGGAAGAACGTACGAATAGCATCACCAATTAAATGTTGTGCTACAATTCCTGCTCCCTCCTGCTCTCCTTCGTATACCAATTCTACTTTTCCTGTAATCGCTGGAATGATTCCCATAAAGTCCGACAATCGTAAAGTAGTTTTATCGACTCCCGATTTCAAGGCACGACGTTCGGCTGTGCTCAATAAATTTTCAAAAGCGGTTATGCTTAATCTCGCACTCACACCACTTTTATTATCAATAAATTCGCTTTCTCTGGCTTCAAAACTGATTTGTTCCAATAAATCTCTGGCCAATGAAGGAACGTAAACCAAGTCACTTTGGGCAACGTCCAATTTAGCTTCCTGTTCTGTAATGGTTCTGGCAATTTTGATAGTTTCCGGATAATGCGTCAGGATTTGAGAACCAATTCTGTCTTTTAATGGCGTTACAATGCTACCGCGATTGGTATAATCTTCTGGATTGGCTGTGAAAATAAATTGCATATCCAAAGGCATTCTCAATTTAAAACCCCGAATCTGAATGTCGCCTTCCTGTAAAATATTAAACAACGCCACCTGAATTCGAGCTTGCAAATCGGGTAATTCGTTGATGACAAAAATGCAACGGTTCGCTCTTGGAATCATCCCAAAATGAATTACTCTTTCATCAGCATAAGATAATTTTAAATTTGATGCTTTTATCGGATCGACATCGCCAATTAAATCGGCAACGGTAACATCCGGAGTAGCCAATTTTTCGAAGAAACGTTCGCTTCGGTGCAACCAGGATATTGGAGTTGCATCTCCTTTTTCGGCAATTAAATCTTTGGCAAAACGGGAAATTGGATTTAACGGATCGTCATTAATTTCTGAACCCGTTACAAATGGAATATATTCGTCTAATAATTCAATCATTTTACGCGCCAACCTTGTTTTTGCCTGACCACGAAGTCCTAACAAATTGATATTGTGACGGGATAAAATGGCGCGTTCCAATTCCGGAATTACCGTGTTTTCAAAACCGTGAACGCCTTCGAAAGTCGGTTGTCCTGACTTTATTTTCTCTCGTAAGTTATGACGCAATTCGTCTTTGATACTTTTAGTTTGGTATCCTAATTTTTTTAATTCGCCTAGTGTGTTTATGTTGTTCATTTGTTCTTTATTGGAATTGTTATTGAAATTGCGATTGCTCTATTATTGCGGTTTGCGTTAGGGATAGAAGCGACATCCTTTTGTGAAGCGATAGCGGAACAAAAGATATAGCGGATAGCCCGACCCTTGTGGTAACGCCCAAAATTATTTTATCCTTTTTTTACGATTGGTTTCATAATCTTCGAAAATCATTTCGCCCAAACCTTTTAATCCTGTGTAAAAAGCTTTTCCCTGATTGGCTTCGGTAAAATGATTCACAAATTGCTGTAAATACGGGTCATTGGCAATCATAAAAGTCGTTATGGGAATGTGTAATTTTCGGGCTTGCTGTGCCTGATTGTAACATTTATCGACAATATATTCGTCGAGTCCATTGCTGTTCATATAATAAGAACCGTCTTTTTCCCGAACACAGCTCGGTTTTCCGTCGGTAATCATAAAAATCTGCTTGTTCGTATTTCGTTTTCTGCGGAGCAAATCCATTGCCAATTGCAATCCCGCCACGGTATTGGTGTGATAGGGACCCACTTTTAAATACGGTAAATCACGAATGGCAATCGTCCAGGCATCGTTTCCAAATACCAAAATATCCAGAGTATCCTTGGGATAACGGGTGGTGATTAATTCGGCTAAAGCCATCGCCACTTTCTTGGCAGGCGTGATTCGGTCTTCGCCATACAAAATCATACTGTGGCTGATGTCGATCATCAAAACCGTACTCATTTGGGATTTATATTGAGTTTCTTCGACTACCAAATCGTTTTCGGTCAGCATAAAATCGGCTACACCATTATTGATTTGGGCATTGCGTAAACTTTCGGTTAAGGAAATTCGTTCCAATCCGTCTCCAAAATGAAATTCCCGAAATTCTCCTGTATGTTCATCGCCATTTCCGGCGTGTTTGGTTTTATGATTTCCGCTTCCGGAACGTTTCAGATTTCCAAAAATATTATCCAGCGCTTGCTGACGAATGGCTCTTTCGGTCTTGGCAGTAATTCCTGTCCCTGTAGTTCCATCGTCTTTGAGTTCGTCGCGGATGTATCCTTTTTTCTTTAAATCTTCGATAAAATCATCAATAGTATAAGCAGAATCGGTGAGTTTGTATTCTTTATCCAATTCCCGAAGCCAATCGATAGCTTCGTCAAAATCGCCCGAAGTATGGGTAATTAACTCCTTGAAAATCGTAAAGAGTTTATCAAACGGAGACTGAAATGGCGCTTCGTAAGTCTTGAAATAAAATCCTTTTTTGATGGTATCTTTCATAATTTTTAAAATTACATCATTTTAAAAAGAACAGAAGCCAAACATTTATTAATTTTTAGTTAAAAGGGGATGATTGCAAATTTTAATTTAATTACTCAAACTTTCCATCTACATAAAACCAACTGCCATTTTCCTGTTTGAAAGTAGAAAACTCATAATGCACTTGGTTTACTTTATTTTTATCCAAAAAATAGGCTTTAAACTCCACCGTATTTTCTGTAGAAGAAATGATTTCGAGTTTTTGCCAATCATTGGCTGTAGCCCAATTCAAAATTTCAGCTTTGGAATAGTATTTTCTTTCAGAACTGTGTGTAGTATTTAATAAATAATCCGCCTGATGCGTGGCATAAGCCGAAAATCTCGATTTCATCAATGCCAAAGCAGTTGGGGCTTTTTCACTTCCATCAATATATTTTTGACAACAATCCTGAAAAGGAATGGCTGAACCACAAAAACACGAAACTGAATTATTCACCTTCTTCTTCAGGATTGATTTTTTGAAACAATTGATTGATCAATACCTGGTATCTGCTGATTTCGATTAAATCTTCATCTTCATCCGTGTGATCCAAGAATTCATCCAATTTATCACTGACTTCCAATAGTTTATTGTTTGCCGATTTATTGTCTTTGGCGGCAATTAAATCAATAATTTCCTGAACTCCGTTTTTCAATTCCTCAAATTGACTATTTCCCATATTTTAGTTGTTTTCTGAAGATTTATCTTCGTTGAATTTTTTCACGATTTGTTTCAACTTTTCTTTGCGCAAGGCTTTAGCTGCTTTCGCTTTATCCTGCTCTTTGTGCAACTTATCGTTGTGAATCTTGATATTTCTGTCGTTATTTCTTCCCATTATAGTTCTCTTTTTATTTCTTCCAATGTCTTATTGGAGAAAATTAATTGTTCGATTATTTCTTTTCGCAATTCATCTAAATCATCATACTCAAAATATTTTGCCCAAGAAGTTAACGCAAATAAATTCCGAATTTGTTTGATCTTTTTTGTGGTTTCAAAACTCGTTCGGAGTATGGCTTTCTTATCGTAATTCGGATTATTTTTATGTTGATAATTGACGGTATTTTTAGTATAATTAGCTTCCAGATAATACAATTCCTCTTCGGCATTATCAGGATAAAACTCATTCCAAAAAGCAAAACCCAATTTTGTTTTGGATGCCGTTTCAGGTTCCATTGGTTCTAATCGCCATTTACTATTGGCTAATCTCCCCCAATGATTCGACAAACGATACATTCCTTCTTCAGTATAAAAATACTTACTTCCCGATTTACTATCGTATTGCACCGGCATTCCTTCGATTCGATCAGAAAACACTTCCTGAAAAACACAAAACGTATTTTTGAAAGAATTAGGACTCGGTCGAAATAGTTGCTCCATTGCACAAAGATAATCAGAATGTACAGAACTACGCAAGACAAACAATATTTGATTAACTTTGCAGTCAAGAATTACATTAAAACAAATTGATTATGACCAAGTCATCAGAAGAAAAAATGCTCCAAAAAGGAGTTTATACCGGAATAATAGAACAAGACGAAAACAATAATTTTTTTTGTGGCGAATATTTATTGGATTATAAAATGGCTCAAAAATTCGCTTTAGGCGATTTGGTAACCATTAAGTCAATCATTGAAAATCCAAGCGATATTAACTACAATAAGTATCCTAAAAAATCAAAAAACTTTGACAAAGCCAACAACAAGCCGCAACAATAGTTGTTTTTATTGATTTTTTTTAAGTCCTAAAATTGAAAACTTAAAAAAAAGTGTACCTTTGCAAAAAATTGTCGTTTTGGAGACCAAATCACATTGATTTCCTATTAAAAGACAAGTAGTTATCTTAGATTTATGAAAAAAATAGTTGAATACCGCAAACTACTTAATGTAGACAAAACTGTAGAATTAAAAGAATTAAAAACCATTTATCGCAATGCGATGAAAGAATCACATCCTGATAAATTTCAAGGAGATGAAGCTGGTTTGAAAGCTGCCGAAGAAAACAGTACAAAAATCATTGAAGCGTATCACTTTTTGGTAAGTATCAATCCTGAAACTATTAAAGCAAACTTGCCGGAATATACCGAAACAATCTCTACATCAACCATCACTGATTACAAATTTGTTGAAGGAAGATTAATCATCAATTTCTCAAACGGAAGCGTTTACGAATACATCAGTGTTCCTAAAGCAACTTACGTAAAAATGGTAAATGCTGATTCTCCTGGAAGATTTGCAAAAAGACACATCTTAAATGCTTTTACTTGGAGAAAAACAATCAACCAAGACTAGTTATTTGATTTAAATAATAGAGAAAACACTTCTTTCGGGAGTGTTTTTTTTTTGCCGTTTAATCAATGAATATTTTTAGAAAAGTCACTAAATTACTAGGAATTCTATTTGTCAGAGTCTCGCCACTTTAAAATATAACAACTATAACAAAAATTTAAGTCTTAAAATTATTGATATTTTATAAAAATGGATACTTTTGCAGACTTAAATCAATTAACAAACTTATAATGAGAAAAATATTTTTATTACTTTCGGCTACTGTATTCTTAGTTTCTTGTAGCAAAAACAAGTATGTCATTTCTGGTACTGTAAAAGGTGTTGAAGATGGTAAAACAGTTATCTTAGAAACACAAGATGCTGCAGGTATGGGATTGGTTGCTGTTGATACAGTAAAAGTAGAGAATGGTAAATTTGAAATTGAAGGAAAAGCTTCAGAGCCTGCTTTCCACATGTTACAAGTTGAAGGAGTAAATGGAAAAGTACCATTTATTTTAGAAAATGGTGATATAAGTATAGAAATTAATAAAGACACTCTTAATAAATCTAAGATATCTGGAACATATAATAATGACGAATTTAGTGCTTTCAATAAAGATCTTGAAAAAGTTCAAAAACCTTTAATTGATTTTCAAACAAAAAACACTCAGGCTATGAATGTTGCACAGCAAACTAAAGACACTGTGGTTATCAATCAATTAATGGCAGAGTTTGGTAAAATTCAGCAAAGTGTTGGTGAGTCAACCAAAAAAACTTATGTAACTTACGCAGAAACTCATCCTAAGTCATTTATATCTGCTTTAATTATACAAGGAATGACTGGTGATCCTACTGTTGACATTAAAAAAGTAGAAAAATTATATGCTAGTCTTGACGAGTCATTAAAAACTACAAAACCAGGAAAAGCTATTGATACAAAAATAAAAGAAGCTAAAAATGCTCCTCCTTTGCCTACTGCTCCTGTTGGACCAGCTACTGCTAACTGAAGTTCAGATTTTTCCGCTCCAAATCCTCAGGGTAAAGTAATTTCCCTTAAGGAGAGCTTAGGAAAAGTTACTATTGTTGATTTTTGGGCTTCATGGTGTCCACCTTGCAGAGCTGAAAATCCAAACGTGGTAGCTATTTATAAAGAATTTCATTCTAAAGGATTAAACATCGTAGGTGTCTCTTTAGATAAAGATGCTGCCAAATGGAAAGAAGCCATAGCAAAAGATAACTTAACCTGGACTCAGGTTTCAAATTTAAAGTTTTGGAAAGAACCAATCGCTGCTCAATACGAAGTACAATCTATTCCTGCTACTTTTATACTCGACTCTTCAGGTAAAGTAGTTGCAAAAGACTTAAAAGGCGAAGAACTTAGAGCTAAAATCGCAGCACTTTTAGCAAAATAAGTTAAAAATATACATCTCATAAAAAATCTCCCTAGTGGAGATTTTTTTATTTTATTCAATACCAACACATTGCAAATATTCTAAAAATTAAGCACGTTTTTAGTTTGGAAACATCAAAACAGTTCCTATATTTGCAACCGCATTCGAATAAATAATGACAATGCAGGGTATCGGGGAGATACTCAAGCGGCCAACGAGGGCAGACTGTAAATCTGCTGTGTGAACTTCGCAGGTTCGAATCCTGCTCTCCCCACTAAACAAAAAAGTCCTGAAAATTTCAGGACTTTTTTTCGTTTATATTATTTCATTTTTAGACTTCTACTCCAAAACAAAATTTACACTTACATTAGATGTAATCTCTATTTCGCCAATTGCTAATGTTTCTCTTGGGGCCGATTCATCCATAGCCATCGACGCTTTCATAGCGTACATTCTAGGCGGCGGATTGTAACTTTGCGTATTATCCGAAATCAATATTGCCTTCCCAACTTTTTGTCCCAAAACTGATACAAAATCTTCAGCTTTAGCTTTAGCATCTTTAATTGCTAGTTTACGAGCATCAGATTGCAATTGTATCATTTTAGAAGACTTGAATTCTACATTGTCAATTCGGTTGATCCCTTCATTAACCAAACCTTCCATCAAAGTATCGTACTTAGACAAATCTTTCAATAGAATTTGAACCGTTTGTATTGCAACATAACTGTACTTCTTTTTCTCGTAATCATAATTAGGATTCAAAGAAACACGTTGCGTTTGATAATCTTCTTTAGGAATATTGGAACTTTTGATAAATTTCAAAACACCATCCATTTTTTTGTCATTTTCTCGTTTTACATCTTCTGCTTTTGTTCCTTTTGTTTCAATCGAAATGGATATTGAAGCCTGGTCTGGAGCTATTTTTACTTTTCCTTCTCCCAAAACACTAATCATTGGAACTTGTTTTTGCTCCTGTGCGTATGACATTGTCATAAATAAAACTCCGATAATCAATAATGCTTTTTTCATTTTAAATAATTTTAATTAGTTTTTATAATCTGTATTCAAATCCTGTGCCAATTAGAGTTTTCCTAATTTTGACATCACAAAAAGTATTACAACAGGAATTGCCAAAAGAATAACCATAGCGACATTATCTACAAGCATAGCAGGTTCTTTTAGCAATGTGATTAAATATCCGCCAATAGCGCCTCCAAAATGAGCCATATGACCAATATTATCATTCTTTGCTTTCATTCCATAAATAGAATACAACAAATAACCAATACCAAAAATATATGCCGGAATTGGAATTGGAATAAAAAACAGATACAAACTCATACTTGGATTTATTAAAATTGCTGAATATAAAATACCTGTTACTGCTCCGGATGCTCCAATAGCCCTGTAACCATAATCATTTTTATGCATCATCAAACTGAGCAAACTGCCAAAGACCAGACTTCCCATATAAATTAATAAAAAAGAAAGGTCACCAAAATAATTACTTACTACAGGTGCAAACATAAAAAGAGTCAACATATTGAAAAACAAATGCCCTACATCTGCATGTAAAAAACCCGATGAAACCATTCTTATCTGATCTCCTGAAAGAATACTTCCTATATGGAATTCGAATTTTCTAAAAAATGCTGTGTCATTAAATCCTTTGAAACTAAATAAAACAGTGACGGCAATAATTACAATTAAAATAGTACTCATAAATAGTTAGCTAAATTTTCAAGTGTAAATATAATGTTTATAAAATTAAGTTAAGAACTACACATTTTCATTCAAAAGCTTTTTTTTGAATTATATTTGTTGAAATATTTTACTGAATGCGTTATCTAATTTACCTTATAGCTTACCCTCTTTTATGGTGCATTTCAATGTTACCGTTCTCACTATTATACTTGTTCTCTGATTTTGTTTACCTAATCGTTTATTATATAATTGGTTATCGAAAAGAAACCGTTAGAGAAAATCTGGCCTTAGCATTCCCTAATTTATCACCTAAAGAACGATTAGTTATCGAAAAAAAATCGTTCCGACATCTGTGTGATATGTTCCTCGAAATGATTAAAACAATGACTATTTCCAAAAATGAAATACAAAAACGTTTTGTATTCACTAATATGGAAGTTTATAAAAAATTAGAAGAGCAAGATAAAAGCATCGCAATGATGTTAGCACATTATGCAAGTTATGAATGGGTTATTTCTATGAATGCGTATGTCAATTTTAGTGCTTTTGCAATATATAAAAGAATATCCAATCCATACTTTGATAAATTAGTTCGTGATATTCGTTCTAAATTCAAGGCTTCACTAATTACCACTAAACAAAGTATTTCGGTTATTATTAATAACAAGCGAAATAAAAAACTTTCTATTTATGGATTTGCCAGCGATCAGACACCAAAAGTAACTTCTGCTTTTCATTGGCAAACTTTTATGGGAGTCAAAGTTCCTGTTCATACTGGTGCAGAAGTATTGGCAAAAAAATACAACATGAATGTAATTTTTCTGAAAGTAAAAAAAGTTAAACGTGGATTCTATGAAGCCAGTTTTGAAGTATTATCAGAAAATGCAAAAGAAATTCCCAACTATGAAATTACAGATCACTTTCTAAAACTAGTAGAACAACAAATTTATGAAGCTCCGGAATATTATTTATGGACACATAAACGCTGGAAACATAAGGAATAGCATTTCAAGATTTAGTTACAGTCTAAAAAAATCAACATATAAAAAAACCTCGCTTAAATATTTAAACGAGGTTTTTTTATTTCAATTTAAAATTTTAACTCAACTGAATTCCGTTTTCTTCGAGGATTTCAAAAAGATAAATACTATGATTAGGTTCATATTTTTCAATTCCACTTTGGTACCATTTCTCAATTATATTGAGTTGGTAAGAAGTATACCCATTTGTATCAATACTTAATCCTAATAAACCAGACAATAAGAACTCTTCTAAAACCTTATTGGTAACAATTAACTGAGGTATACCTTCCTTTATATTGCCATTCATTTCTTCATAATCCATTCTTCCAGTAGCAAACCCTGAATTAAAAGCTTTACTTCCTTTATAGGCATTCGCCTGTGGAAATGGATTTATGCCTTTAGAATATCCTTCAAAATATTCTTGTCTATAAGCAGAGTTAAATATATTTTTAGTGCTCATAAAATAATGAATTTTAAAATTTTGTTTCAAAATTATCAACAATATATAACTAAATATGCAAAAATCGTTTAAAGGGAAAAATACTCTTTAAATTGCAAGGACTGTGTTGTTTATCGATAAAATAAAGAGTCTACTAAGACCATTCCAGTATTTTATTGAAATCGTAGTCTTCAGGATTTGGCACATACTGTTTTGCTTTTTCATAATCTGCTGCAGTAATATAATGCAAATCAGAGAAAAATAATTTTGCCATTTCAGAATCAATATCAACCAAACGAGGTTTTATTTTGCCATCAGGACCTTCAAGATCTTTTAAATAAAGAGGTTTAATATCTCCATTAGAATTAGCAGAAACCAAACAACTCGTTAATCCTTGTTTGAATAATTTTTTAACTCCCATTGCAAGCAGTGTACACAAGGTAAGGTCAAAACCAATTGGACGGCAACAACGAAGTTCATAACCCATTTCTACCGGTCTGCTTTTCACTTCGATATTTAGATTTTTAAGCTTTTGTTGTAAAAGCATATTAAAAATATGAGACTTGCTTACATTTCCTAATTCAGGATGTCCGTGGTCATCATACGTAAAGTTGATTCCTGAATTATGAATTTCTTCATCACTCATAAAATGAAAAACACCTTCACTAATAATAGTTACGCCATAAGGAATGTTCTCAATTTTTCTTTTGATAATGGTTGACACCAATAAGTTGGTGATTTTTTCAAAAGTAACACTGGTTTTATTGAACATTTCAGGGATAATTACCATTGGAAAATGACAACTCATTCCAATTCCAAAAGCAAGATGTCCAGCCTCACGCCCCATTGTAGATAATACAAACCAGTTTTTACTGGTTCTTGCATCTTCATAAATGGTGTTTCCTATACGAACTCCTTCATCTTTTGCCGAGTGAAACCCGAAAGTTGGATTTCTATCAGGCAATGGAAGGTCATTATCAATCGTTTTGGGAACGTGAATATTACTAACATTTATATTATTACTGGCAAGGAACTTTCCAATTCGGTTTGCTGTAGAAGCAGTATCGTCTCCACCAATAGTAACCAAAAGTTTAACATTGTTCTTTACAAAAAAATCAGATTTGAATTCCGCATCTTTTGGTTTGTAACGGCTCATCTTAAGTGAAGAACCTCCAAGACTAAAAATCTTATCTGCATATTCAAAATCTAAATCCTGTGTATTGGGAGTATCACTAAAAATAGTTCTATATCCTTCATGAATACCAATTACGCGATAATTCTCTTTAGTAAAAATTTTGATAAGTGTACTTACAACCGCATTTATACCTGGTGCGGGACCACCTCCGCAAAGGATAGCAATCGAATCTTTCATATATTTTTTTTAAAATTGCGTCAATGATTATTTAGCAAAACTAAATCGTTATAGTCGTTTTCAAAAGTATAGTAATAAAGTTTATTGCACAAGACAATTTAAAAAAATAGAGACTAAAATTTAACCTATCCTTAACAAGGATTTAATTCGTTGCAGAATACAATAAAATTGCCTTATCTACTATTAAAATTATTGAATTTAGTTTTCTAGATATCAGCGTAATACCTTTGTTCAATCCGTTTAATATCTTTTATTGAACTCCTGGCCCAAGCCAGACGCTTTTCCAAAATTTCTGTTTCCGACAAATGCCAATCAACATCGGATTGTCGCAATCTATTGGTCAGGTTCTGAATAATTATCGCTGCCGAAACCGAAATATTCAGACTTTCAGTAAAACCTGCCATTGGAATTTTAAGGAAACCATCTGCTTTTTGTAAAACTTCTTCTGACAATCCATCTCTTTCTGTTCCAAAAAACAAAGCGCTGGGTTTTGAAATATCAAAATCATCCAACAGACAATCATTCTCGTGGGGAGTAGTAGCAATAATTTGGTAGCCTTGATTTTTCAGAGTATCCACACAATTAGTCACATTATCGAATTTATTAATATCAACCCATTTCTGAGCTCCCATTGCAATTTCCTTGTCAATACTTTTTCCGTAACGCTGCTCAATCACATTCAGTTCCTGAATTCCAAAAACCTCACAACTCCGCATCACAGCACTGGCATTGTGCATTTGAAAAACATCTTCAACGACCACCGTAAAATGTTTGGTTCTGTTTTCCAACACTTTCAAAAACTTGGCTTTTCTATTATCAGTCAGGATATTTTCTAAGAAATTAAGGTAATCAAGGTCAATCATATTGCAGTATTATTTTTGGTAAAAATAGTAAAAAGGAGTAGTTTTATTTCCAAAAAAACTTTGTGACTTTACCCCTTAGCGGTAAAATATAAAAAATATGAAAAAGAAACTAGTCGTCTTAACCGGAGCAGGTATCAGTGCCGAAAGCGGAATCAAAACCTTTCGTGATGCGGATGGACTCTGGGAAGGTCATAATGTAATGGATGTAGCAACACCGGAAGGCTGGCAGAAAAACCCCGGATTAGTACTTGATTTTTACAATCAAAGACGCAGACAATTACACGAAGTACATCCCAATCGTGGACATCAAATTCTGGCAGAATTAGAAAATGATTTTGATGTACATATTGTTACCCAAAACGTAGATAATTTACACGAAAAAGCAGGAAGTTCTAATGTGCTGCATCTTCACGGCGAATTACTAAAAGTACGAAGTAGCAAAAACCACAATTACATTTTGGACTGGCAAGAAGATTTGATTCTGGGCAATGCTGATTCAAATGGACATCAATTACGACCACATATTGTATGGTTTGGCGAAGAAGTTCCGGCTTTGGAAGAAGCCTTAAGCATTGTTGAAAAAGCAGATATTCTGGTTATAATTGGAACTTCAATGCAGGTTTATCCTGCTGCGGGATTAATGCATTATGCTAATCAGGAGATTCCCGTTTATTATATTGACCCAAAACCAGCTTCAATATCAAACGTATGGAATCCAGTAGAAATTATTCCGATGACCGCAACAGAAGGCGTTGCAGTTCTAAAACAAAAATTATTGAATTTAATCTAAAAAAGGGAGTACTAAACAGTGAATACTGAACACTATTCCTTATTTTTGCACCTTTCTAAAAAACCGCTAACAATGACAACTTTAAACGAATTAAACGCAGTTTCCCCAATTGACGGAAGATACAGAAGCAAAACCAGTTCACTTTCTAAATATTTTTCTGAAGAAGCTTTAATCAAATACCGTGTATTGGTTGAAATTGAATACTTTATTACGCTTTGCGAAATTCCTTTACCACAACTAAAAGACGTAAACCCAAATGTATTTGAAAGTTTACGTGACATCTATAGAAACTTCACTACAGAAAACGCACTTTGGATAAAAGAAACGGAGAAAGTAACCAACCATGACGTAAAAGCCGTGGAATATTTTATCAAAGACGCTTTCGAAAAATTAGGATTATCTCAATTCAAAGAGTTTATCCACTTCGGATTGACTTCACAGGATATCAACAATACTGCTATTCCGCTTTCAACAAAAGATGCATTCGAAAAAGTATATATGCCTTCTTTAATTGCTTTAACTTCAAAGTTGAAAGAATTAAGTACAGAATGGAAAGACATACCTTTGTTAGCCAGAACTCACGGACAGCCAGCTTCTCCTACTCGTTTGGGTAAAGAAATTGCCGTTTTTGTAGAGCGTTTGGAAGAGCAAATGCGTTTGTTGTTCAACATTCCGTTTGCAGCTAAATTTGGTGGAGCAACAGGAAATTACAATGCCCATCACGTAGCCTATCCACAAATCGACTGGAGAAAATTCGGAGGAACATTCGTAGAAGAAAACCTTGGATTGCACCACTCCTTCCCGACTACACAAATCGAACATTACGATCACTTTGCAGCGTTTTTTGATGCATTAAAAAGAATCAACACCATTGTTATCGATTTGGACAGAGATATCTGGACCTATGTTTCAATGGAATATTTCAAACAAAAAATCAAGGCAGGAGAAATTGGTTCATCGGCAATGCCACACAAAGTAAACCCAATTGATTTTGAAAATTCAGAAGGAAATTTA
Organism: Bacteroidota bacterium; assembly: GCA_040387175.1. GTDB lineage: Bacteria > Bacteroidota > Bacteroidia > Flavobacteriales > Flavobacteriaceae > Flavobacterium. The sequence goes on from JAZKED010000023.1 coordinate 80,679, forward strand.
GGAATAGCCAATGCTATTTTCGAACACCTTTCGGCTAAATTACCAGTTTCAAGATTGCAACGTGATTTAACAGACAGTACTGTTTTGAGAAACATCGGTGTACCAATGGGACACACTTTAATCGCATTCGAAGCTACTTTGAAAGGGTTGAATAAACTATTATTAAACGAACCAAAATTCCACGAAGATTTAGAGAAAAACTGGGCAGTTGTAGCAGAAGCAATCCAAACGATTTTACGTCGTGAAGCCTATCCAAATCCTTACGAAGCATTGAAAGGACTAACAAGAACCAATGAAGCAATAACTAAAGATTCAATTCACGAATTTATTGGAACACTTGAGGTTTCAGCTGAAATTAAAGCCGAATTACTAAAAATTACTCCAAGTAATTTCTTGGGAATTTAATAAAAACACACTCCTTAAAAAGTACAAAGCAATAATGAAGATTTCTATTCTAAAAACCCTATTGCTTTGTACTTTTTTTATTTTTATCTCCTGCGAAAAAGAAAAACCAAAAACAAAACCAAAAGTCAAACCTGACATCGCTGGAGTCATTCTATCCTTTGACGATGCTTATGTAAACGAATGGTTTGCTACCAATCAGGAATTAAAAAAATACGGTTGGAAAGGGACTTTCTTTGTTTCCAGAATAAATACGCTGAAACATTACCAAATCCAAAAACTTCTTGAACTCCAAAAAGAAGGACACGAGATAGCTGGTCATGGATTGAATCACTTAAATGCCGCAGATTATACCCGTGTTCATACTATCAGTGAATACATGAAGGACGAAATAAATCCAATGTTGTATTTGATGAATTTTTATGGACTAAAAGTCAGTTCATTTGCCTATCCTTATGGTGGAAGATCTCAAAAACTAGATGCTGCATTGTTGAAAAAATTTAAGATCATCAGAGGAAGAGCATTTCTGGAAGAAGTGGCTGATAAGCAAGGCTGTTATTTCAGTCATTCCAAACTAATATTCAGCTTTAGTATTGACGACACCCACAATGACTTTAATATTCCGCATCTTTTGAAATTATTGGATTTTGCCAAAAAACACAATAAAATTCTGATTCTGAATAGTCATAAAACCGTAAAAAAAGTAACTGCAGATTATCAGACTAAAAATGAAACATTAGAATATGTCTGTAAATACGTCAAAAGCAACAATATGAAGTTTTATACCGTATCCGATTTGAATAATTTCAAATAAATTCAATTTCAATCCATTTACAAATTCCCTTTGAAGAAGAATAAAAATTCTTTTCAAAGGGAATTTTTTTATTCAAAACAGCCGTAAATAAAGCTTTTTAACAAAGTTTAACTTTTCAAATAAAGATTTTTTGTATCTTACCAAAATACAAACAAAACAGAAAAACACCGTACAAGCCCTATGAATGCAGCAGAAAAAGTAGCAGAAGCATCCCATCACTTACAACCCATGATTAGCGATTTAGGACTAATCCTGATGACTGCGGGAATTGCCGTTTTAATCTTTAAAAAATTAAAACAACCCTTGGTTTTAGGATACTTAATAGCTGGTTTTTTGGCAGGAAATCATTTTGACTTTTTCCCATCCATAAAAGATATCAAAAGTGTAGAAGTATGGGCCGAAATCGGAATCATCTTTTTACTGTTCAGTCTGGGACTCGAGTTTAGTTTCAAAAAGCTCATGAAAGTCGGCGGTACAGCCTCAATAACTGCCCTCACCCAAATAGTCGCAATGGTCAGTGTGGGTTATTTAGTCGGGCAATGGATGGGCTGGTCAGCAATGGACAGTCTCTTTCTTGGAGCAACACTTTCCATTTCATCCACCACAATTATTCTCAAAAGCTTTGACGAATTAGGCGTAAAATCTCAAAAATTTGCGGGTAATGTTTTTGGCGCACTGATAGTCGAAGACATAGTAGCCATTGTCATGATGGTATTATTATCCACAGTCGCCGTAAGCAACCAGATTTCAGGAGCCGAATTATTTCAGTCCGTATTGAAATTGGTATTCTTTTTAATCATTTGGTTTTTAGGAGGAATATTTATCATCCCAACCATATTAAAAAAGGCAAAACACCTTCTTACAGACGAAATGCTGCTTATCATTTCATTAGCCTTATGTCTGATGATGGTAGGATTAGCCGCAAATGTTGGGTTCTCTCCTGCCCTTGGTGCCTTTATTATGGGATCTATCATTGCCGAAACCACACAAGCCGAACATATAGAACATTTGGTAAAACCCGTAAAAGATTTATTCGGAGCCGTATTCTTTGTATCTGTAGGAATGCTTATCAACCCGGATACATTGCTTACCTATGCAGTTCCGGTTGGAATCATTACGTTAGTGACTATTTTCGGAAAAGCCATAAGTTCGACAGCAGGAGCCTTATTATCAGGGCAACCGCTCAAACAATCCGTTCAGACCGGAATGAGTCTGGCACAAATTGGGGAATTCTCCTTTATCATTGCCTCCTTGGGAATCAGCCTGAAAGTCACCAGCGATTTTCTATACCCAATCGTCGTAGCCGTTTCGGCAGTAACCACATTTACAACACCGTTTCTGATCAAATCAGCAACACCATTTTCAGAATATTTATCCCATAAATTACCCCGCAAATTCACCAAGCGTATCGAACGCTATTCCGCGAGTACACAAGCCATCCGAACAGTAAGTTTATGGCAGACGGTAATCAACGCATTCATAATTCAGGTCATCGCACTTATCGTAATCATCCTTGCCATCATCCTGACTTCCTCCCGATACATCCTGCCATTGGTCGAAGATTATCATTTAGGAAATCCTATAGGAGCCTTGATAACCTTAGGAATAATATCCCCTTTCCTTTGGGCCCTCGCATTCCGAAGAGTAGCCACAAACGAAGTCGAACAATTAATGCTCGACCGCAAATCACGTGGACCATTGACAATGCTGTTTTTCATCCGTATCGTATTGTCTATTTTCCTTATTGGATTATTATTAAATATATTTTTCTCACCAAAAATCGCTTTGATAGCCTTAATCATCGCCATCGTAATTTATTTGATTTTCCAAAAGAAACTCCACAAGCAATACCATAAAATAGAAGATCACTTCTTTGCCAATCTAAACGGCAGAGAAATTGACAGAGCCAAAAGAAGCCGAAGCGATTTAACTCCCTGGGACGGTCACATGGCAGTTTTTGATATTGCCGACGAATCCAATATAGCGGGTAAAACACTCAAAAACTTACAGCTCCGCGAGAAACTGGGTGTAAATATTGTCTCTATCAAAAGAGGTGAAATTACGATCCACATTCCTCAGGCGAACGAACGTATTTTCCCGGGTGACGAAGTATGTGTGATCGGAACAGACGAACAGGTACAGCAATTTAAAATATACCTGGACCAGCACGAAACCGATGTTTCCCCGGAGAAAAAAGAACCGGATATTGTTTTACGCCAAATCGAATTAAAAAATCATGCTTTCCATGGCAAAAGCATTCTGGAATCCAAACTCCGTGAAAAAACAAAAGGACTCATTGTAGGCATCGAAAAAAGAGGAAAACGAATCCTAAATCCAGAATCCAGTGTCATTCTCGAAAAAGACGACATCCTATGGATTGTTGGAGACAAAAAACTCTTATGGGATTTACTCCACGATTAAAGAAATTTATTTGCTAAAACCTTTGTCAAAGTTTTAAACTTTGACAAAGGTAAAAACAAAAACACTGGTCGAAAGGCTGGTGTTTTTTTTAGGAGCACAGCCATCGTTTTCCAGAACCACTTCCCTTCCGCTGTACACCATATCTTTTGGGCTGAACCCCAGCCCAAAAGGATATTAGCTCCCATCGGGGCTAGAGAGGACTTTTATCTTTCTAATGACTATTGCAAAGTGAAAAGGATTAAAATTTGTAATGCTTTTTTTATACATTTGAAATAAATAAACACTGATAGTTGTCAGACCTATAAACGAGTTATGCGTCATTGCCAAGCTAATGAATTCTTAGAACATTTTATATGAAATATCTTTTTGCTTTCCTTTGTGTATTTTCAATAATTTCCTGTAATGAATCATTTGAAACTATAGACACAAAACAAATAAATAAAGAAATTAATTCTTATACAGAAATTAAAACGCCAGAACAGTTAATACTTTTCTATTATAATTACCCAAAAAATGAAGGAAAACCAGAGTTGAAAATTACTAAACGGAAAATTGACAATCAAGTTTATGAAATTACTTTAATTCACGACCATCAAACTGATGATTCACAAAGAGCAGAAAAAATTATAATGACTGCAAAAAAAATTGATGAAAAATGGAATGTTGAAAAAATATTGCGGAATTGGAAATGTCAAGACGGAAGAGGACACACAGATTGGGGAACTGAAGTTTGTAACTAAAATAACGACGCATAACAGCCGTTTGGCAAGATTGCGAATTTTGTGGTAAATTCAAGTTTACGTTTCGCAAGAAATTTTATATTAACCGAAGGAACATCGTTACGAAGTTCGCAACCTCACCAAGCACAGAACGTTAACCACAATAATAAAAACATGAAATATCTCCTCATTCTAACTATTAGCTTACTAGTAACTTTCTCCACATATTCTCAAACCTCTAGCTGCAAAAAATTCAGAGACGGGACTTTCAAATTAGTTGATAAAGGGCGAACTACCATTATTGAAAGGAGTAATAATGAACAATTGGAATACTTTAATGATGCAAAAATTCCAACAACTTATTCGATATCTTGGATAGATGACTGCACTTATATTTTAAGACCGAAAGCAGAGACATTTAAAAAGTATCCCCATACTACCAAAGGACCCCAGCTAGCGCGAGCGTCCCGCTCGTGACCACTAACATAAGTAATTATAAGAAATAAACACGAGCGGAACGCTCGCGCTAGCATACATAAGCTAGCATAAATAAAACCAAAACTTATTTTAATAATATGAGCGAAAAATACAAGTTTGGAGAAAAGTCGGGAGCTTATTTTATAAGTTTTGCTACAGTCAACTGGATAGATGTTTTTACAAGAGATGTGTATTTCGCTATTATCATAGAATCTTTAGAGTTTTGCAGAAAAAATAAAGGAATGGAAATCTACGGATATTGTATTATGCATAGTCATGTCCATTTAATCTTCCGTTCTGAATTAGGTGATCCTTCTGGACTTATTAGAGATTTCAAAGGTTTTACATCCAAAAAACTATTAAAATTAATAGAAGAAAATCCACAAGAAAGCAGAAAAGAATGGATGTTATGGATGTTTGAAAGAGCAGGCAAGAAAAATAGCAATATAACCTTTAGACAATTTTGGCAACAAAACAATCATCCAATAGAAATTTGGTCATTGAAAGTATTTGAACAAAAACTAAATTATATTCATAATAACCCAGTTGAAGCAGGATTTGTAACAGATCCTACAGATTGGAAATATAGCAGTGCAAGAAATTATGGTAATAATGACCATACAATTCTAGAAATAGATATAAATTAATTTTTGATTATAGGCACGAGCGGGACGCTCGCGCTAGCAGAAGTATTAAGAAAATCAATTACAATGACAAAACATAATTTACTTCGAATGGACAATGTCGGGATTGTGGTAGAATCACTGGACGACACTATTGCTTTTTTTCTGGAACTCGGTCTGGAGTTAGAAGGAAGAGGAATGATTGAGGGCGAATGGTCGGGTCGTGTAACAGGACTTGGTAATCAATCCGTAGAAATTGCCATGATGGTTACGCCTGACGGAAACAGCCGCCTGGAGCTATCCAGATTCCTTAACCCGAAAGTCATAGAAGATCACCGCAACGCTCCGGTAAATGCCTTGGGCTATTTACGAGTTATGTTTGCCGTTGCCGACATAGACGATACCCTCGAAAGACTTTACAAGCACGGCGCACAATTGGTAGAAGAAGTCGTTCGATACCAGGACGCTTACAGACTTTGTTACATTCGTGGTCCCGAAGGCATTCTAATAGGAATCGCAGAACCACTTAAATAACTATTAAGGCAAACAAATAATCGTTATATTAAAATGATTAGAAAAATTATTACGACAGTTTTAGCCATTTTTATATCCAGTGTAAATTGCTATGCTGAAGGGCAATCTGGATTGGACAATATTTACCGAATAGGCTACTTTTTCGGTGTTTTTATGTTTATTTCCATATACACCATAATTGGGGGAATAATTATAAAATTTATTTTGAAAAAAAATAATCTTCTATTAGAAAACCAAACATTCAAAGCATATTTAATTTCATTACTAATATCAATCTTTGCTGCTATAGCTTTTGGAGATAGCTTTATATTTCTGTTTTGGAACTATACTTAATAATTTCTTGTACTTAAAAAACTTTACAGAATTTAACGATTAGTCCCACAGATGTTGCAACGCCTATCAAAAGTGTAGGCGCACCTACTAAAGCTATAGGCACGCCTACCGAAACCATAGGCGAGCCTATCAAAAGTGTAGGCGAGCCTATCAAAAGTATAGGCACGCCTATTAAAAACATAGGCGAGCCTATCAAAACTATAGGCGCACCTACTAAAACTATAGGCGAGCCTATCAAAAGTATAGGCACACCTACTAAAACTATAGGCACGCCTATTAAAAACATAGGCGTGCCTATAAAAATCAAAGGTGATACCTTAAAAATAGAAAGGCGTACTTGTCAAAATTTTAGGCGATACCTAAAAGAACTTAAAGCGAACCTCTTAAAATTAAAGGAATACCTGTCCAAGAGAAAAGAATCGGTTGTCAAATCAAGAGGTGAGCCATAATATTATTATGGCACAGTTATCCATAAAAAATGTAAACAGTTATCATAAAATTAAGTGTATCAATAAAAACCCAAAATATAGGAAAGGTTAAATGTATAGGTAATTAAAAAAACTTTTATAATTTTATCCCAAACCAAAAAACATTATGAAAAAAACAATACTTCTAACGCTGTTACTGACACTAACCATAGCAGTAAAACTCTCTGCTGCCGATTATTATGCTTCCCCTAACGGAACAGGTGATGGTAGTTCCTATAGCAATCCCGGTAGTTATGCAAACGGCAAAACTGCACTTAATACTGTAGACAGGCTCTATTTATTGGGAGGAGTGTATAACCTCAACGCGAAACAAACTTTTAATGTATCGGGTACAGCTGTCAATTACAAGGTGATTATGTCTTACCCGGGCGAAACAGCTATTTTAGACTTTAGCGCTCAGCCTTATGGCGATGAAATTACAGGTTCTGACAATACTGGTATCAGTATTTCCGAGGGTGTTCAATATCTTCACATTAAAGGTATTGTTCTGCGTTATGCCGGAAAAGCAGGAATCCTGAATCAGGGAAAAAATTGCATCATTGAGAATTGTGTAGTCTACGGATGTGGCGACACGGGTATTCAGATGAAAAGAGGAGGCAACAACCTTATCAAAAATTGCGATTCTTACGACAACTTCGATTATAAATCGGTAACAGGTACAGGCGGTGCCAACTATGGCGGAAATGCCGATGGTTTTGCCGACAAGCAATACACCACTCCGGGAGATTTGAACGATGCACCAAATACCTATATAGGCTGTCGTGCATGGAACAATTCCGATGATGGCTGGGACTTCTTTCAACGTATAGGAACTAGTATAATTACAGAATGTATCGCCTATAAAAATGGTCCAACACATTATGATATGAGCACTAATCCACGCAGACTAGGAGTAGATAAAACCTGGTTTGATGCTTTTGAAGGTGCAGGAAAGACAGTAATAGATCGTTATGGAAATACGGTTACAACAACAGTTATCAATTATGTAAACTGGGGAAATGGTAATGGATTTAAAGTAGGTGGTGATTTTACAGCTCATAATGTAACTCTCAATCGTTGTTTAGCTGTTGCTAATAGCGCCAATGGTTTTGATAAAAACAACAATGCCGGAAACATCTATATCTACAACGGTACATCCTATAAAAACAATGCAAATTATGGTTTTGGAAACGCTAACTATGCTACCCTGACCATTAAAAACTCGCTTTCATTAGAGAGTGCAAAAGCCGATTCTTTTAATGTAATCACACTCGTGACCGATCATAACAGCTGGAACACTCCTGGAGTTGCCTGTAATGCTGCCGATTTTATCAGTACAGATGTATCATTAATTCTTCAGACAAGAAATCCAGATGGTTCACTTCCTGTAAATGACTTTTTAAGACTGGCAAATGGCAGTGATCTTATAGACGCAGGAATTGATGCAAAACTTTCATATAGTGGCGCCGCCCCTGACTTGGGTTGCTATGAAAAAGGAATTATCGATCAGTATCCGGGAATTGTAAGCAATCCATTGAATAAAAATCAATCGGTTGTTTCAGGAACTGCAATTACAAACATCGTATTTACCTGGTCAGGTGGAGCAACAGGTCTAACAGTTAGTGGTTTGCCTGCCGGAATAAATCAAAACGTAGATAATACAGCAAAAACACTGACCCTTTCAGGTACCGTAACAGACCCAACCAACACTTATACTTATACAGTAAGCACTGTAGGTGGAACTGCCGTACCGGATGTAGTGACAGGAAAAATTGTTGTTTACCTGATTACTTCTCCGTCCAATAAAAGCCAAACAGTAGCTAAAGGAAGTGCAATTGTGAATATTGTATTTGCCTGGGCAGGAGACGCTACCGGACTTACAGTTTCAGGCTTGCCGGCTACTTTAACTTCTAATTTGGATACCACAGCTAAAACACTAACTATTTCAGGTATTGCAACGGATTTAATAGCAACTTACAACTATACAGTGACTACGGTAGGAGGTTCTACTACTGATACTGCAACGGGTTCTATTAGAATTATTGATGCTTTTGACACCACTAAATATTATAACATTTACAGTTATGGAGTATCTGTCTCCAGCAGTAATGTAAATGCAAGCTTAAACGATACCAAAAGATTTATGACCGCAGATTCAGGCAGTATTCTTTTGGTTAATGGTACCAGTGATAGTCAGGAACAAACAAATGGAACACCCGATCCTTTACGTACAACAGCTGCTGCACAATGGATCATTGCAGAAGGGTCTACACCTGGTTTAGTCACTATAAAAAACAGAGTAACCGGAACTTATTTACAAGTGGGAAGTGCCTTATTGTCTTCTCCGGTTCAATTAAACCCAGTTTACAAAAAAGACGATAATGGATTAAAGGCGTATGCTATTTTAGATGCAACCAATACCAAATGCATACAACTAAGCCCTCCTTCTATAAACGCCTACGCTGGTGCTGGTGCTTATGCTGACCGTACCCGAATGAGATGGATTTTTGCGGAATCAGATGCTATTAATTTAGGTGTCAATGACAATACTATAGAAAAAACAAACTTCCTGAAATATACTCTGGTAAGCGATGCTGTTGAATTCGTTAATCCTGAGAATTTCAATTCGTTTGAGATTATTAATGTAAACGGTCAAAAAGTGATTTCAGGAAATGTTACTGATGCTAAAATCAATTCATCCAGTTTGCCTGTTGGAGTCTATATCGTAAAAGGTATCGCAAAAGACGGAAACATTTATACAAGCAAGATTTTCAAGAAGTAAATTGAATCTTAAAATTTTAAAAAGAGGCTGTCTAAAATTATATTAGACAGCCTTTTTTTTAGACTATAATCAACCTCAGCCCTTTGTCATTCCGACGAAGGAAGAATCTCAACAAACATGAGCAACAAATGGAGATTCCTCCTTCGTCGGAATGACAAAACAGAATAGAAAGATTCAGGAAATAAACTAAAAAAAGGTGTAAGAACTGAATCTTACACCTTTTGACTTTTAGACTTTCGTCTTATTTTATCTCGAATAATTCGGAGCTTCTTTTGTGATTGTTACGTCGTGAGGATGGCTTTCGTTGATTCCGCTGGCAGTAATACGAACAAAACGACCTGTATCCTGTAAAGTAGCAATATCTTTAGACCCGCAATATCCCATTCCGGCACGAAGTCCACCAATGAATTGTTGCATACTTTCGTTCAACTCTCCTTTATAAGGCACACGACCAACAATTCCTTCCGGAACCAATTTCTTCACATCATCTTCTACATCCTGGAAATAACGGTCTTTAGAACCTTCCTGCATCGCTTCAACAGAACCCATTCCTCTATACGATTTGAATTTTCTTCCTTCAAAAATAATAGTTTCTCCCGGAGATTCCATTGTTCCGGCTAAAAGCGAACCCAACATTACACTATCAGCTCCGGCAGCAATCGCTTTAGGAATATCTCCTGTATAACGAATTCCACCATCAGCAATTACAGGAACGCCTGTACCTTTGATAGCAGCTGCTACTTCAAGAACAGCAGAAAACTGAGGAAATCCAACTCCTGCTACAACTCTCGTTGTACAGATTGAACCAGGTCCAATTCCAACTTTTACACCATCAGCACCATTTTCTACTAAATATTTAGCAGCTTCCGGAGTAGCTATATTACCAACAATAACATCTAATTTCGGGAACTTCGCTTTTACCGCTTTCAATACATCAACCACACCTTGTGTGTGTCCGTGAGCTGTATCAATAATAACAGCATCCACTCCGGCTTTTACCAAAGCAGTTGCTCTTTCAACAGCATCAGCAGTAACACCCAAAGCGGCTGCTACTCTTAAACGTCCAAATTTATCTTTATTAGCATTTGGTTTTTGAGTCAGTTTGGTGATATCTCTAAAAGTGATTAATCCAACCAATTCATTCTTAGCATTGATAACTGGAAGCTTTTCAATTTTATGACCTTGCAAAACTACTTCTGCTTCTGCTAAAGAAGTTCCTTCGGCAACAGTAACCAAATTTTCTGTAGTCATCACCTCAACAATAGGTCGTGAACTGTTTTTTTCAAAACGCAAATCTCTATTGGTAACAATACCTTTTAAGATTTTATTTTCATCTACAATTGGAATACCACCAATACCATATTCTTTCATAGCTATTTTGGCATCAGCCACAGTAGAAGTCAATGGCAAAGTAACCGGATCGATAATCATTCCTGACTCAGCACGCTTTACTTTACGTACTTTGGCAGCCTGTTGTTCGATAGTCATATTTTTATGTAAAACACCAATCCCTCCTTCTTGTGCCATAGCAATTGCCATAGAACTTTCGGTAACTGTATCCATAGCAGCAGATACAATAGGAACATTAAGTGTGATATTTCTGGAGAATTTTGATTTAATACTTACTTCGCGGGGAAGCACGTTCGAATAATTTGGAACTAATAATACATCATCGTAAGTTAAACCTTCACCGATAATTTTGGAAGTGTGTGCGATCATTGCAATTTTGAAGTTGTAGTTAAATTGCGTGCAAATATAAAAAATCTTAAGCAAAAAACCATCTTAATTCCATAATAATTTAATTACCCGCCTGTTTCCAATGGTAGTTAACCATTAAAATAAAGATATTATTACAGCTATTTTTAATGAAAAGCACCGAATACTTTTGATGCTTCATTATACGCACTTTCAAAACTCATAGCGCTGATATTGGTATTTTCTTTTTTGGAAGTGAAATAAGATACTAATTTCTCGGTAGGCATATTGCCTGTCAGGATATCATTCGCCATTGGACATCCACCAAACCCCTGAATAGCACCATCAAAACGACGACATCCCGAAGTATAAGCTGCGTCAATTTTCTCAAACCATTTGTCCGGAGTAGTGTGAAAATGAGCCCCAAATTCAATTTCAGGATATTGGGATATTAAATGCGAAAACAAATACTGAATCACTTCCGGAGTAGAACTGGCAACCGTATCTGAAAGCGAAAGGGTTTTTACCCCCATATTCGATAATTTTTCGGTCCACTCACCTACAATTTCAACATTCCAGGGATCTCCATACGGATTTCCAAACCCCATAGATAAATAAGCTACAACTTGTTTATTGGTTTTATCTGCAATTTCCAGAATTTCCTGTAAAGTGATTACAGATTGAGCTATTGTTTTGTGGGTATTACGCATTTGAAAATTCTCCGAAATCGAAAACGGAAAACCTAAATAGTGAATGGCCTGATGTTGTGAAGCTTCTATTGCCCCTTGAGTATTGGCAATAATGGACAATAATTTACTTTGTGTTTTCGACAAATCTAATTGTGCCAAAACTTCGGCGGTGTCCTGCATTTGCGGAATGGATTTAGCCGAAACAAAACTCCCAAAATCTATGGTATCAAAGCCAACACGCAACAACGACTGAATATAAGTTACCTTTCGAGCCGTCGGAATAAATGCCTTTATCCCTTGCATTGCATCACGTGGACATTCGATAATTTTTATTGTTCCCATAGAAACCCAAAGATACTTAAAAAAACAAACACGAATTTCACTAATTAACACTAATTCTTACCTTTTATATAGATCAAAATTGGTGGAATTTGTAAAATTCGTGTTGAAATAAAATTGTAAAACTGAACTTTAATTCAATGTTTAGACTGTTAGAATCTTTTCTAAAATCTTCTTGTTAATTGCTTTTACTAAAGCTGGTCCTTCATAGATAAAACCGGTATACAATTGGATCAAACAAGCTCCAGCCTCCAATTTTTCGATAGCATCTTCAGGAGAGTGAATCCCTCCTACTCCAATAATTGGAAACGCTTTGTTACTTTTTTCAGAAAGAAAACGGATTACTTCTGTCGAACGTTTTGCTAATGGTTTTCCAGACATTCCACCCATTTCTGATTTGTTTTCTGATTGCAGACCTTCACGTGATAAAGTAGTATTGGTAGCAATAACTCCTGCAATTTTGGTTTCTTTTACAATATCAATGATATCCAATAATTGAGAATCTGTCAAATCAGGGGCTATTTTTAATAAGATCGGTTTTTGCTTTAGTTTGGTCAAATTTTGGTTTTGCAAAGTCTGTAACAATTGCTTCAACGGTTCTTTTTCCTGTAATTCACGAAGATTTGGCGTGTTTGGAGAACTCACATTCACTACAAAATAATCCACATAATCGTATAAAGCATCAAAACAAATCAGGTAATCCGAAGTAGCATCTTCATTTGGAGTTATTTTATTTTTACCAATATTTCCACCAATAAGAACTCCTTTGTTTTTCTTTAATTTTTCTACAGCTTCCTGAACTCCGCCATTATTGAAACCCATTCTATTGATGATAGCGCTATCTTCTCTTAGACGGAATAACCGTTTTTTAGGATTCCCATCCTGACCCACTGGCGTAAGCGTTCCAATTTCTACAAATCCAAAACCTAAATCCGATAATTCATTGAACAAACTCGCATTTTTATCAAATCCAGCTGCCAATCCTACAGGATTTTTGAACTTTAATCCAAAAACTTCTGTTTCCAATCGGCTGTCATTGACAATATATAATGATTTGAAAATAGATGAAACTCCTGGTATTTTCGATAAATTTCGAATTAATGAAAAAGTAAAATAATGCACTTTTTCAGGATCAAAGCAAAAAAGTATCGGGCGAATAATTAGTTTGTACATAGTAAATTAAGTTGTGGTGCAAAAATAGAATTATCTAATCGAATTAATAAATATTTGCCTAAATTAATTTTGATTTAATGCCTTTTTGGTAATCTAAACTGCAAACTCACTACTGACCACTGCCAACTTTTTTATTACCTTTGCAAAAAATAATTTTATGTCAAACATATATTTAGGTTATCATTTTACTATTGAACCAAAAGAATTAGGTTCTGAAATTTTGATTGCCGAACTTGGGGAATTGCCTTTTGAAAGCTTTATCGATAGTGAATTCGGTATTGTTGCTTTTATCCAAAAAGACCTTTGGGCAGACGGAATCCTGGATGATTTATTCATTCTTAAATCTCCTGAATTTACCATTTCATACAAAATAGAAGAAATCGACCAGGTGAACTGGAACGAAGAATGGGAAAAGAATTTTGAACCTATTGATGTGGATGGAAATTGTCATGTTCGCGCTCCATTTCATCCAAAAACGGGTGCCGAATTTGACATTGTCATTGAACCAAAAATGAGTTTCGGAACAGGTCATCACGAAACTACACATATGATGATTCAGCATTTATTGGAAATAGATGTTACTGGACAAAAAACTTTGGATATGGGATGTGGAACAGCTATTTTAGCAATTCTTGCCGAAATGAAAGGAGCTCAACCGATTGATGCGATTGACATTGACAACTGGTGTTATTTGAATTCTATTGAAAATGCCGAACGTAATAACTGCAAGCACATTAGCGTTTACGAAGGTGACGCCGCTTTATTGAAAGACAAAAAATACGACTTGATTATCGCTAACATCAACAGAAATATTTTGCTTAACGATATGCAGAGTTATGTGGATTGTCTCAACCCAAAAGGAACTTTACTATTGAGCGGGTTTTACACCGAAGACATTCCGTTTATTGATACTTCTTGTGTTGAAAAAGGATTGACTTACGTTAAAAAATTCGAAAGAAACAACTGGGTTTCATTAAAATACGTAAATTAGTATACAGATAATAACTAATATTTTATAAGAAGTAATTAGAGTACCAACTGTACTTTTATTCACTTCCAAAATTATCTAAAATGAGTACAAAAGAAAAAACAAGAGTAAAGGTTAGTCTAAAAGAAGCTACATCCATAAACAACGAAATAATAGTTTATAATGATGATGTAAACACTTTTGACCACGTGATTGATACTTTGATTCGGGTTTGTGATCATACGCCTGAGCAAGCGGAACAATGCTCATTGATTATTCATTATAATGGTAAATGCACTGTAAAAACAGACGTTTTAGAAAAATTAAAACCACAATGCTCCCAATTACTCGAAGCGGGTTTGAGTGCTGAAATTGTTTAAGTTTTCAAATCATAATAAATAAAAAACAGGATTTTCTAAAAAGAAAATCCTGTTTTTTTATGACAATATTATTCTGGCTTAATGGGGTAATTTATCACGCAACAATCCGTACAGGAAAGTGCCAAAAAGTGCCCCGAAAAGTACTAATATCACTGGCAAAAATCCTGCTCCCAATAATATGAATATAGGTCCCGGACAAGCTCCTACCAAAGCCCAACCTAATCCAAAAAATATACCGCCAATCCAAAATCGGATAGAACCTGGTTCTTTTTCTTTAATCACAATAGGAAAACCTTCGATATCTTTGATGTTGTTGCATTTTATAATTTGGATACCTATTATACCCGTTACAACAGCCACCATAATAATTCCGTACATATGAAACGATTGAAATTGGAACATTTCATAGATTCTGTACCAGGAAACTGCTTCGGATTTTGTCAAAACAATTCCGAATACAAAACCAACTAATATATATTTTAAAGCCTTCATAATTAAAAAATTAAGGGTAAAATAAAATGCGACATAATCAATCCACCGATAAAAAACCCAATAACAGCTTTCAATGATTTTATCTGAAGATTACTTAATCCGGAAATAGCATGGCCCGAGGTACATCCGCTGGCATAACGGGTTCCAAAACCGATTAATATTCCACCTACAATTAAAAGTAAAATCATTTTCGGAGACTCAAAAACAGCATTGCTAAACAAAGCATCCGGCAACAATTTTCCGTCTGGAGCATCGATTCCTAATACTGCTAATTGTTGAATCGTTTTTGGATTAATACTAACATTGGAAGCATCATTCATAAAATGAACAGCAACAAAACCACCTGCCATTGCCCCCAAGACTACCAATAAATTCCAGCATTGAGCTTTCCAGTCAAAGTCGAAAAAAGACACCCGCTTCCCTATTCCTGTCATCGAACATAAAGTGCTCAAATTGGATGACATCCCAAAAGCTTTTCCGAAATAAATCAGGCAAAACATAACCATTCCAATCAAAAAACCCGAAACATACCAAGGCCAGGTTTGAAAAATAATTTCCATAGCTTTTATTTTTAGTACACGAAAATAATCATTCTATTTTTTAGAAAGCAGAATTTACCCCTTAATTGTTGTTTATGGGGAGAATAGAGTCTAAATTTGTCTTTCAGAATTTATCAATACAATCTATATTATGAAAAAAATAGTATCTCTTTTCGCTTTATTAATCATTGCAACATCTTGTATAAGCACTAAATCAACCTTAAAAAACGTGGATGATAATGCACCAAATCTTCAACTCACAAAAGACAATACTTTTATCATTACGGAATACAGCAAGGATAAAAAGTATGGTTATGACAAAGATTATCCTGTTAATATATTTTACTCCAATACTAAAAATGAAACCATCAACCAACAGCGTTTTTTAAATGCTTTGGCTGGACCAAATGGCGAAAAAATCACTTATACTAAACTAGAAAGCTGCTGCCCATTTCCAACAAAAAGAAGCGATATGGGAGCCGGTCTACTGGATGTTTATGAAATAAAATGGGAAGGACAAAAAAATCCCCTAATACTTTATTTGAATATTTACGAAAAAGGAATTGTAATGGTTCCTCTTGGACTGACTTTGAATAAAAATTAATGTTAAATCATCAATAGTAAACCATAAATCCTGATTATCTTTGCGCTTTCAAAAATCACATTATGAACATACAACATATTCCACAAATCAAACATACCGATAGTGGCAACTTCTTTTTATTGGCTGGACCTTGTGCTATTGAAGGTGAAGAAATGGCACTCCGAATTGCAGAAAAGCTCGTTGGAATTACTGATAAATTAGAAATCCCTTTTGTTTTTAAAGGTTCATTCAAAAAAGCCAATCGCTCCCGAATTGACAGTTTTTCCGGAATTGGAGATGAAAAAGCACTCAAAATCCTCGAAAAAGTATCTAAAACTTTTGGAGTCCCAACAGTTACTGATATTCATACCAATGAAGATGCTACTATGGCTGCTGAATATGTTGATGTATTACAAATTCCCGCTTTTTTGGTTCGTCAAACTGATTTAGTTGTGGCTGCTGCCAATACCGGAAAAGTTGTAAACCTTAAAAAAGGACAATTCATGAGTCCTGAAAGTATGAAACATGCTGTTCAGAAAGTATTGGACTGCAGTAATCAAAACGTAATGGTAACTGATCGCGGAACAATGTTTGGCTATCAGGATATGATTGTAGATTACCGGGGAATTCCCACCATGCAACAATACGCCACTACTGTACTTGACGTAACCCATTCTTTGCAACAACCCAACCAGACTGCTGGCGTAACTGGAGGAAGACCAGATATGATTGAAACTGTTGCAAAAGCCGGAATCGCCGTTGGTGTTGATGGAATTTTTATCGAAACTCATTTTGATCCTGCTAATGCTAAAAGTGATGGAGCCAATATGCTGCATTTGGATTATTTCGAAGGTTTAATGACAAAATTAGTCGCCATCAGAAAAACTATTAATCAATTTTAAATAGATACATTGAAAACAAAATTTTTACATCCTGCATTATTAATACTCTTCTTTTCTATCAGCACATTTGCACAAAATGACACCATAAAAAAAGAAAGATACACAGCTCACAACAAAGGAAAATTTACAATTTCATGGGGTGGAAACAGAGGTTATTTTACCGATTCTGATATTACATTTAAAGGAAATGGCTATAATTTTACCGTTGATAATGCCAAATCTCATGACAAACCAAAAGGATGGCATGTTGATTATATTACACCAGGAAGAATGACTGTTCCTCAGACCAATTTTAAAATGGGGTATTTCATTACTGATAAATACAGTATTTCCGTTGGTGTTGACCACATGAAATATGTAATGACACAAAATCAAACTGCTAATATTTCAGGTGAAATTAATTATCCATTAAGCAATCCAAGTTCTCAATTTAATGGTTCTTATGATAACACGCCAACTGTAATGACTAAAGATTTTTTGATGTTTGAGCACACAGATGGACTAAATTATGTTAACGCTGAATTTGCCCGCCAAGATGATATATCACATTGGTTTGGCATCAATAACACTGACAAATTTCAGATAAATATTAACGAAGGTTTTGGAATTGGTATTTTATTTCCAAAAACAAATACAACACTTATGGGACAAGAAAGACATGATGCTTTTCATGTTTCGGGTTTTGGAACTTCGCTTAAAGCAGGAATCAATTTTGTTTTCTTCAAATATTTTACAATTGAAGCCGACTTAAAAGGTGGTTATATTAACATGCCAGACATTCGTACTACAAAAAGTTCATCTGATAAAGCGTCACAAGATTTTTTCTTTGCAGAAACTATTGTTGCTTTTGGTGGAATTTTTAGATTGTAATTACACTATTTTTCCACATACTAAAATCTCCTTCGGGAGATTTTTTGCTTTATACACCTTTTGAAACCAATACAACTTTATCATAAGCATAGATTTTTAACTTAGAAATAGTCAATCGGTTGTCCGAAGATAGTAATTGAGAGCACGAAGCAGCTAAAAGACGTTCCGAAGAGGGTTTGATGCAGTCCGAAACTCTTTTGATGCGTTCCGAAGCTCCTTGGACGGAGTCCGAAGACTCCATCAGGGAGTCCGAAGCTCTCATCAGGGCATTAATTGTTCTTCGGATGCTATGTTTGTTGGGCGGAGCATAAAAAGGGTTGAAATGAACTAAATTTACACTTTGTAGGGTTGTGATTATTATTCTATATTTGAAAATAAATAATAAAGAAACAAACTTTCGCCAATCTGTCTCATTAAGGGTGTATACGAAAGTTTGTTTCGCCTATAAACGAGTTAGGCATAACTTGACAAATCGAGACCAAACAGACGAAAAGTTCAATTTTATGAAAACATTTTTGAAAGCATTTTTCTTGATTTTATCCATATTGATAATTTGGGGAACGTATATTTTTATAACCTTTCCTAACAAAGAAAAAATACAGAATAAATTTAAACACAAATATTCTATAAATATCACACCTGATAAAAACAACTATGATAGTTTAATCAAAATTGACATTGAAGAAAAAAGAACAATTTTGTTAGGTGAAGCAAAAAGTGCAGAAATGCACAATAATTCTTTTCCATTCTCAACTCATAAATTTGAATTGAATGAAACGGAAAGAATACTAAAAATAATAAATGATTCGACAAATTTTGATTGGGGAGAAATTGGAACTCCATACTATGACAAATTTATCATTTTTTTCGATAAAAATAAAAATAAAATTGGCTATGTTAATATAAGTTTAGATGGACAAATTGATGTTTTCCCAAATCTCACACATACAAAATGGGGTCTATTAAGCGATAAAGGATTCAGAGAATTAGTTATAGCAATTAGAACTGAATAACGAAATTTGTATTAATTGAAACAAAAGCTACGCCTAACAGCTACTACAACGGCTTTGGGCATTAGGATTAATGGAAAGATAGTTTTGTATTTGGGATGATTTTGCAAATCCGAAGAATGGGCTTAATTTATCCCAAATCCGCTGTAATACCAGAACGTTAGCAATAAGCATAACATACAAAATAAATATTAACTAAATGGAACTTAAAGTCATAGAATTAAATACAGAGAAATCTAAAGAAATTTATAATTCTGATAATTGTCAAATGTTATTGAAAGTTTACGATGACTACTATAAAGAAATTGGATATAATTTTCCTTGGGTTGGTTATTTTGTAATAAAAGAAAATCAAATTGTAGGCTCTTGTAGTTATAAAGGAGAACCTAAAGATGGAAAAGTTGAAATTGCATATTGGACATTCGAAGAATATGAAAGACAAGGTATCTCTTCTTTTTCATGTAAGGAACTTGTGAAAATTTCTCAGCAATTTGATCCATCTATAAAAATAATAGCTACAACAGCACCAGAAAATAATGCATCGACAAAGATTTTGCAAAATAACGGATTCACATTTGACGGAATAGTACAGGATAATGAAATTGGAGATGCCTGGTTATGGTCATTAAAAACAGCTACAGCTAATTAATTGGGTTGTTCAACTTTCATTTTCAGGAACTTAAATTTTCTTATCTTCGTTTTTACTGATAGAGAAAACTATTTTCATAAGTCTAATTGCAACTATTAGTGAAATATCATCTCAATAAATAAATCATGAACCAAGACATCCAAACCTATAATGATTCACAATTAGCTTCAGACAAAGAAATTTGTGATTTACTTTCGGAAATTATTACTCAAAATCTTCCTGAGGCAGAAAATAAAATATGGCACGCACATCCCGTTTGGTTTTTAGATGGAAATCCTATCGTTGGTTATAGCAAATTGAAAAATTCGGTACGATTGCTTTTTTGGAGCGGTCAGTCATTTGATGAAGAAAGCCTCAAATCAGAAGGTTCTTTCAAAGCATCAGAAGCAAGATATACTTCTGTTGACCAAATCAACATTGATGATTTAAAACGCTGGTTACAAAAATCAAAAGAAATTCAATGGGATTATAAAAACATCGTAAAACGAAAAGGCGTTTTAGAGAGATTGTTATAAAAATACCTCCTCAAAAATTGATTACATTTGCATAAAAACTCAAAAAATGCAACATATCATAGACCGCTTTGTAAGCTACGTTACCATTGACACAGAATCGGATCCGAATTCAGAAACTACACCCAGTACACAAAAACAATGGAATTTAGCGAATAAATTAGTCGAAGAACTAAAAGCCATTGGATTACAGGATGTAACGATTGATGACAAAGCCTATATTATGGCGACTTTGCCTTCGAATGTGGATCACGAAGTGCCTGTAATTGGATTTATTTCGCACTTTGATACTTCTCCGGATTTTACGGGAGCGAATGTAAAACCACAAATTATTTCGAATTATGACGGTAAAGACATTGTTCTGAATGCCGAAAAAAACATCATTTTATCTCCGAATTATTTCAAAGATTTATTGCAATACAAAGGTCAAACGCTAATTACCACTGACGGAACAACACTTCTTGGCGCCGATGATAAAGCCGGAATCACCGAAATTGTAACCGCAATGGAATTCCTAATTCAAAACCCAGAAATCAAACACGGAAAAATCAGAGTGGGTTTTACTCCTGACGAGGAAATTGGCCGTGGAGCACATCATTTCGATGTAGAAAAATTTGGCGCCGAATGGGCATATACTATGGACGGAAGCCAGGTAGGCGAACTGGAATATGAAAATTTTAATGCAGCCGGAGCTAAAATTACTTTCAAAGGAAAAAGCGTTCATCCTGGTTATGCCAAAGGAAAGATGATCAACTCAATGCTGATTGCAAATGATTTTATCAACGAGTTGCCAAAAGAAGAAATCCCTCAGGAAACCAGAGGCTACAAAGGATTTTTTCACGTACATCATTTAACGGGAAGTATTGAAGAAACCGTTTTGGAATTGATTATCAGAGATCACAACAAAAAGAAGTTCGAAAAACGTAAAGATCTAATTACCAAAATCACTAAAAAATTCAACAAGAAATTTACGAAACAGTTTGGTGAAGACATCGTTATTGCTGAAGTAAATGATCAGTACTACAATATGAAAGAAAAGGTTTTGCCTGTAAAACATATTGTGGATATTGCCGAAAAAGCGATGAAAGAAGTGGGTGTAAAACCAATCATCAAACCGATTCGTGGCGGAACAGATGGAAGCCAATTATCGTATAAAGGCTTGCCTTGCCCAAACATCTTTGCTGGCGGACATAACTTCCACGGAAAATACGAATATGTTCCTGTAGAAAGTATGCAAAAAGCGGTTGAAGTAATTGTAAAAATAGCTGAATTGACAGCCAATCCTCCTGCTAATAAATAAAATAAAACCCTGAAATTATTTAAAAAAGCCATCTTTCGATGGCTTTTTTTATGGAAAAAATTTAAGGAAAAACTTAACATTGGCGAATTTGTATAATCACTATATTTACTAGTAGTTATACTAATAATTAATTCAGACACAAAATAACCCATTTAAAACTCTCAGTTATGGAAGAAAATAAAGATAAAATTACAGACATAAACACTTCAAAAACTCCTGCTGTAAAAGCACCAGCAAGGCAAACAAAACCTAAAGTTAGCGAACCAGCAGCATCAACTCCTGTAGTTAAAAAGCCTGCTGCTACAACGAAAAAGCCCACCGTTAGCAAAACAACGACTACTGCTTCTGAAGTGAAAGCACCTGCCAGAACAAGAAAACCTAAAGTCAGCGAACCAACAACACTAATTCCTCAAAACACTGAAGTCCCTCAAGATCAGGAAGTGATTAGTATTGATGAAATTGTATTTGAATCTGAAGTTAGCAGTCTTAAAGAAATAGAAAAATTGCTTAAAAAAGAGCAGAAAAAAAACAAAGTAAAAATGAAAGAAAAAGAGAAAAAGAAAGCCAAAGCAAAGGCTAAAGACGCCAAAGAAAAAGCTAAACAAAAAGCGAAGGCTAAAGCTAAAAAAGCAAAGAAAGCCAAAAAAGAG
>JAZKED010000024.1:0-91255 GCA_040387175.1 Bacteroidota bacterium
ATGTAGAGGTTACACCAAAATCTATTCGTTTGAGAAAAATATATTTGACAGAAACAGATAGAAAAAGATTTAAAATCTAATTTTTATTTTTTATAAAACAAAAGCCACTCGAAAGAGTGGCTTTTTTTATGCTCTAGTTTTTGATTCATTTAAAATGTCCTTTAGTTTATTTTTCGTCTTTTAATTTTAATGTAGCAATCAATATTTTACAGAATTTTTTTTGAATAGATTTATTTAAAAAAAAACTAAAAAGGCCTTATATTTTAAATGTCAGGAGTATTAGAAACATAGTTATTAACTGGTGTTTTGGGTGTATTTCACTTTTGTTTGAACGATTGCAAGGGAAAGTGCCATAATTATAATAAGTGTGCTTAAAATTGATGTTTGGGATATGTGATGAAAATTCTTGTGAATTTTAATATTGATTCTATTTATTTAATAAGAGTAATTATTTAAAATTTTTAGGAAAAAGGTAATTTGTATAATATTGAAAAAAACAAATTTTGATTATCATGCTTAATATATACTATAATCGATTATTAGCTAACATTTTTTATTATACTAATACTCTTAAAAATGATAAAGATTAGGAGTGCTTTTGTCTTTACTAAGATAATATATTGTTTGTGGGCAATAAAAATAAAACTGTATAGAAATTGTTAAGATATAAAAAAAGGACTCGTTTTCACGAATCCTTTTTTTTGTAAATAAATTTAATCTATCTTTTTAAAGAGAAATGTCCTTTGGCTTCTCTACCGTTATCTAATTTTAAAGAGTACCAATAATCAGAACCGGGTAAAGGATTTCCGTTAAAAATTCCATCCCAACCTTGAATGCTTTGAGGAATTAATTCTTTAATTAATTTACCATATCTGTCATAGATAAAAATAGTATAGCTTATTGCTGGGTCTATACCTTTTATGTTCCAATAGTCATTGTGTCCATCGTTGTTAGGTGTAAAGAATTTTGGAACACCAATTACAGCAACACTATCAGGAACTATTCCACAACCATTTTTGTCTCTTATGTATACTTGGTGTATTCCAGGCGAAACATTAGTAAAGACTTGTGAATCTTGATAATAACCTGTTTCGTCATCTAAACTATACTCATAGTCACCGCTACCTGTAACATTTACAGTAACTGTATTATTATCCGTTAAATCAGTAACAAGAATAGTTTGGATGTTAGCTATTTCAGAAGCGTTAACGTTTATGATTCTAACACTGCTACAAGTTGCATTACTCACTTCAACAGCATAAATTCCTGCGGTATTTACATCGTCTAAAGTGTAATTTGTTTCTCCAGGCAAATCAACACCGTCTTTAGACCATTGATAGGTGTAATTAGAAGGGCTAGATCCATCTTGGATTGAAGCATCAAGGTCAAATGTTAATCCCGGTAAATTAGAACAAATAACTTTGTCATCGTCACCATCAGCATTCAAATCAATTTTTGGTAATGGATTTACCGTAAATGTTATAAACTCTGTAGCTGGACAGTTGCTATTTAAAGGGTTTTCTACAACAGCTTTGATGGTCTGTGAAGTACTTACAAAAGCGTTAGGGAATGGGCTGCTAATTAGAGCGCCATTCGCATCTTTTAAAGGATTGTTTGCAGCATCAAAATATTTTACAACCATTGTTGATTGATTGTTTCCTAAAAGTGTAGACTCTAATAATGAAGTGTCAAAAGAACGCTTTCCGTCTTGTAATAAAGGATCTAATTCATTATCACAATCGGCATATGGAGTAACGGCATTTGCTACTGGTTTTGCATCAACTGTGAATACGATAAGCGTTTGATCTGTACACGCTTGTCCTGTATTGTTAGTTACTACAGCTTTTATAGTTTGTGTTCCTGTCGTGAAAGTAGCAGGGAACGGGCTAGGTAGACTGTTACCAGCCTGATCAAAATATGTAATGATTTTATTAGTTTGTGTACCTATTAGTGTTGATTCTAATGTACTGGTATTGAAAATAACTATTCCATCCTGATCATCATCACACTGTCTTGGTATAGTCACTGCGTTTGCAAAAGGTTTTGCTTCTACATTTACTGTAACGTATGGACCTGCACTATAAAGGCAATCAGGACTTATTGTGTTGTTCACACGAACCCAAATTTGTTGTGTATTTGGTGTATTATTTCTGAAATTGGTTAAATTAGTTATAGCATTTGCCTGAGCTACAGCATCAGCTTGATTTCTGTAGTAAGCAATAGAATAGCCAGTACTTGGTAAAAGTGCTTGCATAGTTGCTTGTGTCGCACTTATGTCAAAAGTTGCGATTCCATCTCTGTCATCATCACAAACTGGAGATGTTGGAACATTATAACCATTAGGGAATGCTACTACAACTTTAAGAGTTATTTTAGCTACGCTAAAACAATTGTTTGCACTAACCACTCTGGTCCAGACATCCATGGAATGTATAGTTGTATTGGTATACGGACTTGTAATTAATTGGCTAGCATCAGCAGTTTGAGCTGCTGTTTGAGATGAGTAGTATGTAAACGTTTCATTAGCTGCATTAGCAGAAATGTCACTGTTTTTTGATGTTAAGTTAAATGAAGCAAATCCATCTAAATCGGTATCACATACAGTTATAGTCACATCTTTTACTACTGGAGAAGGATCAACAGTAAATACAATTAGTGTTTCATCTGTACATTTTTGTGTAGTATTATTTGTTACTACTGCTTTTATGGTTTGAGAGATCGTTGTGAAATTAGAAGGGAACGGACTCGTAATTGCAACACCATTAGCATCTTTCAATGGAGCATTGGCAGCATCAAAATAAGTAACAGTTTTATTAGTTTGTGCACCTAATAATGTTGATTCTAAAGCGCTAGTATTGAAAGTCAATTTACCATCCTGATTATCATCACATTCTCTAGGAATTGTCACAGCATTTGCAACAGGCAATGCTTCTACATTTAAAGAGAAGTATGTGTTTGGTGTATTACAAGAACTAAAAGCAGGATTAGAATTGTTTACACGTACCCAAATTGGTTGAGTGTTTGCAATAGTATTTCTATAAGCTGAAAGATTAGTTATTGCAGCAGTTTGATTTGTAGCATCAGTTTGAGTTGGATAAAACGTAACAGTATATCCTGTACTTGGGAATAAAGCATCAAAAGCTGATTTTGTTGCTGTCAAGTTAAAAGCACTAATACCATCAGTATCTGTACCTGAAACTGCATCGTCACAAACCGGTACTGGAGGTGTAGGGAATACATATCCGGCAGGAATCTGAACTCCAACAGACAAAGATATTTTAGCTAAAGTAAAACAACCAGCAGGATTAACCACTCTTGCCCAAACATCCATATTATGTGCAGTTGCATTTGTATAGCTTGCAGGAGTAGCAATTAATAAATTTGTATCAGCAGTATTAGCTCCAGCTTGAGTAGAATAGTATGAAAAAGTTATTCCGCTATTTTCAGGAAGTGAAGCATTAGCAATTTGAGCATTTTTAGAAGTTAAATCAAAAGCAACTTTTCCATCCAAATCAGTATCACATTGTTCCATTGTAACATTGCTTACTGTTGGTGAACCACTAAGAATCACTGTAACAGTATTTGATAGTAAATCTTTACAGGCGCTTGCAGCGTTTGATAATCCAACACGATATTGGTAACCGTTTGTAGCTCCTGTTATTTTTAAGGTATTTGTTGTTGCTCCAGCATAAGTAGCGTCATTTGTAACAACAGTCCAGATAGCACCAGGGTTTGTAGAAAGAACTTCCCATTTATAGTTGTTTCCTCCGTTATCTACTATTTTAATTTCAGCACTTTGCGTTTTACAATCTGTTGTAGATACAGGTTGTGTGGTGATTACAGGAACACCAGTAGCTGTATAATTACTATTTGGAGCTGTATATGCTCCTCCTGTTACTTTTCCTTTTGCATCTACAGTTACAGGGCTAGTTCCTAGAATTCCATCTGCATCTGCATCTGCGAATCCAGCTTCAGAAGCATCAAAACAAGTATCTCCGTCACTGTCTTTTTCACGATAATTTTTTATTCCGTCAGCATCTGTATCTGTACCAGCTGCTCCAGTTTCTACTGAATCTAAAATTCCGTCATTATCACTATCTAAGTCAATATAATCTGGAATACCATCTGTATCAGTATCAACAGGTACTACAATTGGTTCAAAGTTATCAGCTAAGCCATTTTTGTTTGCATCAGCAAAAGGAACAGCTATAGTTTTGTTACCTATTTGACCTTCTGCAATATCTAAAATTCCATCGCCATCACTATCAGTAGCTACTTGATCAGCGATTAAATTACCATCAGAATCTTTAGGGATACTAAGAGCAACAAAGCTAAAATTAGCACTATTAGCTTGTGTACCATTAGTATTGTGGTGTGTGAAGCTTATTGAGGTAGCCAGGTAGGTTTGAATTTTAAAATCAACCGCTGGGGATGGTGAGCCTGGTGGATTAGGGAAGAATACGGCAGGATTTAATTTGAATTTAATATCAAAAGAAGAAAATTCAGTCACTCCAGATTCATAAATTCCGTCATTATTGGTATCTATTAATAACTGATTTGTTGGATTAGAAATCGTTATTGTTGTATTTAAACCAGTTTGGATTTCAAAAGCTGCATTGGATTGAGAAATAGCTGTAGCGCCAGTTTTGTCATATTGTAAGGCAAGACTTATCCCTTTACTAAAGGTTAAATCATAAGTCATACTATTGGTAATTCCTGGAGCTAAACTAGAAGTAAAATCAGGACTTCCAGTTAATGTATAGCCTGTGCCTGTAGCGGTACCAGTATAATTATTGGTATAAGCTCCCGCCCCAGCAGTTATAGTTCCGGATATAGTTGGAGCTGCAACATTAATTTTTTGATCTCCATAAGACTCAGCAGTATTGGTGATGCCATCATTGTCTGAATCAATATCTATATTATTATATACTTTATCATTATCAGTATCTTCAGGACATGCACTTACAGCAATTGGATCAGATGAAGTACTGGTACAAGCGGATATTTTAGTAACACTATAATATCCAGGTCCCATTCCTGGTGCTGTGTTTGTTGGAGTATAAGTAGGATTTGTTGCACCTGGGATAGCAGCATACGTTCCATTTTTAGTAGCGCTAAACTGCCATTGAACTTGACCGGCACCTGTTGTTAGACTTGTACCAGTATTAATACAAATACTAGTAGGGTCACCACTTACTGGTGCAATAATTGGTTTTATATCAAATCCAGAAAAGTAACTACCATAAGTGGCATTGCTGTTAGAACCATAATAAGAAACGTAGATTTGTTTAGGTGCTGATATTGAAACATGTCCTGTAGGATAAGCACCTCCAGGTTTAGGATAAGTGTAAGTAAAAAAACCAGGTTTACCTGTTACTGGACTTCTTAAAGAATTAGTGCCAGTTAATGGAACAGCACCAAGGTTAGTACTTGTTACAACAGGAGTAGGGTCTGATACTGATGCTTCAGTAGTAATGTTGATTACCGCATTCGTATAAGTAATTTGCCCCACTTGTTGGATATGAGGAATATTGTTTACTATAGCAGGGGTCGCACAATTCAATGGTGGTACAAAAAACATATTTTGGTTTCCGGCATCATTTTTTCCGGCAATACATTGGTAAACAAATACATTTTCAGATGTAGTAACATATAGGTTATAACCTGTAGTGGCAGATCCTACAAAGTCATTTCCATTGAATACATAATATTGTCCAGCACTTAAAGTTGTTACTAAAGTGCCAGCTGGAATGGCCGGAGTACTTCCATTTGCTGGGATAGCAGCTGGTGGTCCATTTTTAAAAACTTGAGTACCGTTTACGTTAGCAACGATTATTACACGTTCCAAATCATATGCTTTCGCGGATTGATTCATTCCGGCTCCTCCAATGAAGACGTATTCTTTTCCTACTTTGTCGGCACCCACTATTTGGTCGAAACCATAATCTTTTCCCGCTTTATTTAATGAAATACCGCTAGGTACGTTTGGAGTTGTTTGACTGTTTCCTCCGATAGAACCACTGTTGACCACAATGTTTCTGTCGGAAGTGATATGGCCTCCAATCATAATATTACTGTCAAATGAAGTGGTGCCTGTATTTGGAATTGCAAAAGTATAACTTTCGTTTTTATTTAAAGTTACATTAAAAGGTCCAGTATATTTTACGCCATTGTGGAAAGTAGTAGTTCCTACCACTCCACGAGGCAAGTCAATCCTAACGGTAGTATTGTCTTCAGTAGCAATGAAAGAAGCAAAAGTTACTTGGGATCCATAGTTGCCACTATCCAGTTCGGCCTTGTTTTCAAATCCTCCAATTCGGAAGTCTGTTCCATAAGCACTAAGTCCTTTAGCTACCAAACCTCCAGCTTGAGAAGGATTACTTGGATTAAGAGGATCATCACCTGTAGATGAAGTGACACGAACATTGGCATAAACCAAGTCAGAGGCTTCAATTAAAAAACCTTTATCTTTTAGCACTATACCCGTTTTAGAATAATCAACAAACAATTGGTTGTCGAAACCGTCTTGGGCTGTTTTTTTCACCGCAAATGGTGGTTTGGTGTCGAAAGTAGCTCCGTTTATAGTAGTATTAGGTGTAGTTATCTGATATACCCAAGGATTTAGATTGTTTACCAAAGTATTTACAACAGGAGCGCTTCCGATAGGGGTTATAGTTACTGTCACATTTGTAGTACTCGGTGTCGAGATATAAATGTATTGAATAATAGACGGATCAGTAGAAGAAGCCGCACCCGAACCAGCTTTAGTCGAGTTCGCCGATGTTAAAGGCGGAATGTAATGCGTTTTACTGAATTGGGAATAGCCACTAACCGTGACAATCAGTAATAGGAGTAGAGTAATAGTCTTTTTCATGATATGGAGAATGTTTATTTTCGCCTGCTAAAATATGAAATATATTAATATAACCTACTTTTTTAACGAAAAATGAAATTTTTTTTAAGGTTTTATATTTAAAATGGAAGTGAAATCTGTAATTTTTAATACTTAATCCCAGATTAGATAAAGCCTTGTTTGTTAGTTGTTTATTCTTGTATTTATAATTACTATTTAATTTTATGTGAATGTGAAGTTGCTTTATATTGCAAATGTGCATTTTATTATAATTCAATTTTTATTGTTCTTATTCAAAATTGCAACTGCTATTGATGTAAATTTGTCTTAAATATATTTGAAATGGAAGAGCCGTTAATGGTTTTTAAGAAACCTAGTTATCCTTTAAACAATTTATTCTTAGATTATTTAGAACGTTTTGAGCGTATCTCTAAAGTTTCTATTTTTTATGATGACTTGTTGCGTTTTTCGGGTTCTATAAATGTATATGATAAAAATGATGTGGATACATTATGGATTCGGGTTTATTACACTGAATACGAGCGAAATGAGATTGATTTGAATTTAAAGAAAATCTATTCTTATCTACATTCCGATGGAAATCTGGAGATCATTAAATTTTTGAATGTTGACGCGATTGATTATTGCACATTTGGCAATTCAAAACCCTTTAGAATAAAAGTCAGAAATATACTGAATGATAATTATGTTCATTTTTATGTAAAAAAAGCCGATGCCTCTCGCGTTTACGGATTGGAATTAGAAGATATTCTTTCTCCTGATAAAATCAATTTTCTGGTTTACAAAGACACCTTAATAGAAGAACACATTATGGGGATACCGGGTGATGTGTTTATGAATACTTTATTAAAGAATTGTTCTGAAACCGAAAAGTCACAAATTGCAAAAGAATTTGTCAAGTTTAACGAGCGTTGTATGATTCGTCTTCTGGGAGATATGAGGGCTTATAATTATGTAATTGTCCCTATTCATGATTTTGATCATGTAGTTTTCAGAATTCGTCCAATAGATTTTGACCAACAATGTTATGAAGGTAACCTGAAAGTCTATCGCCCACAGTTTTTTAAAGAAAATTATCCTATGATTAAATTAATCAAAGATAAATTGCAGACAAGTTCCATTGATCAATATAAAAATGAAGAGCGGGCAGTTTTAGCTAAAAGGATATATTCGGCAGAAACACGTATTAAGAAATTATTACATATTATGTCTAGTGATGATATAGCACCTCAAGAAAATATTGACCAATTAAAGACAGAACTCTATCGATTGACCCATGATATTAATTTTAAGCGGGCAAAATCTATGGGAAATGTTCTTAACTCGGCTTTTGATTTTATTACTAGGAATTATAAAAATACAGATTTACTCAGATAGTAAACTAAATAGGGAAATGCTTCTTTTGGTGTAGATTGATAAGTACTTCATTAATCTCTTTTAATTCTGGAGTAAGAAATGTTTTGTGACCTTTAAGGTCATTTGTTAATTCTAAACCACAACAAGAACATTGGTATTCTTTGAAGTGATTGGTCACATTTCTGGTAGTAATCATTTTATGTCCAAAAAACGAACACAAAATTTTATTGATTTTGAAGGTGCTCATATTAAGTCTGTTAGATTTGTTTCTAGTAAACATATACTATTGTATATGAAAAATAAAATTTAATCGATGAAATACATAGTTTTATTTAAATTTAAAAGTAAAAACCTACAAAAATAATATTAAAAAAGTATTTTTTTAACTTTATTAGTGAGAATAAATAAAAAATCCTTAATTATTTTTAGTAATTAAGGATTCAAATAGTATTAGTTTTGAGAAAAATGAATTTCAATATAATTAGCTTTTTACTTCTTTATTAAAATAAACCAAGTAGTAATACATTTGTTTTTCTTCGTCCCAGCCTTTTTCTACAAATTTCTCGGCACTTTCCGGATTAATGAAATCCATTTTGATTTGAATTTGTGTATCCAGATTGATTACGTTTTTAATCGATTTTCTAGCGTCTGAAACTGCTGCATTAGCAATAGGAAAGGTAGTCACATCTTCAATACTGTATTTTTCCCCTTTATCTACTTTGTAGTTTTTGAATTCCGGAATCAAATCTGGATTGTCCAATACTTCATTCAGGAAATTAGTTTCTTCAAACTGATCGTTTTTAGCAAAATAATTCACAGAACGATTCATAAACATTACCTCTTCTTTTTTGTCTTCTGCTGGGAAAACTACATCTTTAGCAAAACCCTGACAGAATTTTAAATATTTTTTGGTGATGAAGTTCTCGTCTTCAAAAGCATCAACAGAAAGGAAATGCTCTAACCAATAACGGGCATCATAACGATTACTATCAACAGTCAGGATTTTGTATCCTTCTTCTTTTTTATAATTGAAAATGATACAGCCTTTGTCCAATTTACTTAGGTTGATTCCTTGTTGCAAAATCATTTCCAGATTGGATTCTTTTTCTTCGAATTGCAAGAAATCCGCTTGCACTTCGCTTTTGAAGATCCCAATAGCATCAACCACATTATTATCAATATTAATGTTGGTCAAATGAGTTACGTAAACTTCTCCGTTTTTAATATGTGGATGATTCGATTGTTCGAATAAATGTGTTGTGATTTGTTTTGAAACTTCGTGTAAGCTACTTGGGTTTTCGAAAATCTGCGTAGCCAATTTGAACATATCATTGTATTCCAAATCTACTTCGTGAGCAAATTGAAAATAGTTTTCCTCTTTTTCACGAAAGGGTTTAAAAAAATATTCTTTGATTAAAGGAACAATCTCGTCATTTAGGTTGAAAGGTTGCTCTGATAAGAATATGGCTTCGTTACGGCTTTTGTTTCCCACTCTGTGAATGGAAAGTGTTTCGATATGCGTATTGAATAAATTGATCATTGGCTTTTATTTTTAGACAAAAGAACCAAGATGAAAGACAGGGTTGAAGTCTTTCATCTTGGTTCTCGATTATTGATTTCTTCTCTTTTTAATTCCAGTTTTCTTCAAATCCGTAGTCTTCAAAACTATCGTCTCCGCTGAACATATCTAAATCTTCTTCGTCCAGATCGTCTTCAAATTCGTTGTAACTTTCGTTTTCATTGTCATCGGCAATAAAATGTTTTTCCATCGCTTCATCCGGCATTTCACCAACAGAGAAAATGGTTTCTGGATAAGTATTTCCAGCTGAAATTTCTTCAATAGCGGCTAATTCAACAAGGAAAGTCCACATATTGATAAAATCGTAAACATAAATTATTTTGGTATTTTCTTTATCCAAAATATCTGAAAGCTGATAATCACTCATCGTTCTTTGTCCACCCGGAACATCGCCAGTGTCAAACATCGCAATCTCGTCTTCTTGATTCCAGGTATCGTCGCAGGTGTAAAAAGAAGCTACTTCCATTCCGTCAAATCCAAAAGAATTGAAGATAGCGTTGTGTAAATCCTCTAAAGTGTCTTCAGCAAGTATTGCAATGTCTCTAAAAATATCTTCTTCGGCATCAAGAATTACTCTGAATTTGTAAACCATAATCTTTGTTTTTATTGAAAGGTCAAAGGTAAAATATAATTTTAGATTTTAGATTTTAGATTTCGGATTTGTTGATAAGATTTTTGAAACCGATAATATGAAGCAGAATAGGAAATTTCTATTTAGGATTTGTGTTCAGTTGGCTTTAGGAATTATTTTTTGTGATTTTATGAATTAGCTTTTTTTTAATGAGATGGTATTCTGGATGACTTGGATAACTTCTATTGGAAGTCATATTGTTGAAAATTAAAGCAGTCAGCAATAGAATCAAAACACCAATTAGTACTGGAGAAAACAGATAGATATAACCTAGGTCTTTTATTTTATCGGAACCAATAATAGCAATAAGAGCTGTTGCTCCTCCAGGCGGATGGAGGGTTTTGGTAATCTGCATTAAAACGATAGAAAGTGAAACGGCTAACGGAGCTGCAATCCAAATAATATCAGGAAGTAACTTATGAACTGTTACACCTATAAAGGCAGAAATTAAATGACCACCAACCAAGTTTCGGGGCTGCGAAAACGGACTTTGAATAATACCATAAACCAAAACACTCGATGCTCCAAAAGATCCAATCAAATAGACAGCATCATTTCCGGAAAAATGGATGGATTGAATGTAAGCTAATACTCCGATAGCAACAAATGAACCGAGAAAAGCCCAAAAATGCTCTTCCCAATCCATCAAAGTTTCTTTGTAAAGAACATAGCGGGTTTTGCGGTACCCTCTTTTTATTTTTTGAATCGGCATATTTTTATTTTGCAATACTTGGAGTGAAACTGTAAACCGTAAAAGGATAAATTGTTTTTGCAGTGTATTTCGAAATCAAACAAACTACTAAAATCGGAAGGAACAAAGTATAATCGTTTGTCAATCCGCAAACTAAAAATATAGCTGTAAACGGTGCGTGAATGCTGGCACTTAGAACTGCTGCCATTCCAATAATCATAAAGTTTAAAGGAATTACTCCAGCGTTAAAAAATGTGTTTAAAATAGAAGCTACTAACAATCCTAAAAAGGCACCAATAAACAAACTCGGAGCAAAAACACCACCGTCGCCTCCAGAAGCCAATGTTATGGAAGTTACAATTGGTTTTAAAATTAATAATCCAATAAAAGTAAGTGCTAAAGTTATAGTCAAAGGAGCTTCCGATGTGTTGCCAAAAATGGTTTTGATGGCGTGATAGCCTTCGCCATACAATTGTGGGAAGATATATAATGCAATACTTAGTAATGCCGAGCCAATAAGGATTTTGTAATAATGCGTATTGATTTTCGAGAATTGAGATTTGAAAAACAAGACACATCGGGTTAAGTACACTGAATTTAATCCGGCTAAAATTCCTAAAAGGATAAAATACGGAATCGCTTTTATGTGCCAGGTTGTGATGGATACAGCAAACAAAGGTTCTTCCTTTAGAATTGTAATCAAACCAAAAGCAATCGAAACTGCAATAACATTAGAAATAATGAAAGCACGGGTTAGTTTTCGGGAAATTACTTCTATTGCAAACAAAATTCCAGCAATGGGACTGCTAAATAAAGCAGTAATTCCGGCGGCTACTCCTGCACAAATTAATTCAGTTTTGTACTGTCTGAAAACATTTTCTTTTCTCTGAGCTACTGAACCAATTGTTGCTGAAGCTACAACTGTAGAAACTTCAATTCCTGTAGAACCACCAAAAACAACAGTTAATAATCCATTGATGAAATGGGAAGAGATTTTATAACTGAGTAAGTTTTTGGATTTGGAATTGGTACTTTCAAAAATTTCCTTGATGCCTTTATTTTCTTTTTTCTTGAATAAATACTCTCTTAAAAAATAAATAATAGACAATCCAAAAACCGGAAACAGAATAAAAAATAGAGGATTGATGGTAGCTTTATGAAAAAAAAGTTCTTCGTAATGTTCTGTAGTTTTCTTTAGCACAAGTCCTAAAAAGGCGGAAAGAAAACCAATTATGATTGATACTATGACTAATTTTTGGAACTTTATAAATTGGTAGTTTTTTTTAATTTGAGCTGTATTTTTCATTTCATGAATTTTTTATAGCAGGAATACAAAATTATAAAATGAAAATCAGAAAAGCAGTTGTAGAGCGAAAATTTGTTATATTTTTATGAATACCAGTGTATTTGTGTTTGTTTTGTATCTGCAGTGTTAAATAAATGCAGAGTGAAATTCTTCTTAGGATAAAATTTATTCATTTAGTTTTCGAATAATTTTAGCCGGATTTCCAACTGCCATAGAATTATTAGGAATGTCTTTTGTAACTACAGAGCCAGCTCCTATTACGCAGCCATTTCCTATTGTAACTCCAGGTAAAATAATGGCGTTGCCACCAATCCAACAATCGTCTCCAATAGTAACAGGTTTTGAAAGTTCATGAGTTCGTCGGGTTTCAATATTCAACGGATGAGATGCAGTATAAATTTGAACTCCGGGTGCAAATAAAACATTAGAACCGATAGTCACTTTTGCCCCATCAAGTACGACACAATTGACATTAAAATAAACATTGTCTCCACAAAAAATATTGTATCCGTAATCGCAAAAAAAAGGTGGTTCTATGTAAAGATTTTTTCCTGTATTCGGAATTAATTCTTCTATAATCAAGCGGGCTTTTTTTGTAATTCGATATTCAATAATGTTCAATCTGTGAAGTAAATTTTTAGCTCTTCTACGGTCTTTTTTTAGTTCCTCCTGATTAGCAAGAAATAGTTCGCCAGCCATCATTTTTTCTTTCTCGGTTTTCATAAATTTAATCTACTTTTAGATTTTTGAAATTATCCTTTTGGCATGTCCTCCGCAAAAGCTTCGGTCGGGCTATTCGCTGCAATCTCCCGATGAAAAATAGAGAGTATTTCCATAGCTATTCCTCATGCAGATCCTGCTTGTTCAAAAGTAGTTTTTTCAAAATTAACTTTGGTTAAAAATATATAAAAAAGAAAGGCGGGTAGTTTCAAATTGTCTTCGGCTGATTTCAATTTTTTGAGTGTAAAAACAGCTTTTAAAAATTAAAAATAGGATAGGGAATTAGAGTGGTTTTTTGAATTCAAAATGATAAAAAAAATGCCCTATGGATAAGATGATGAAATAGGGGTGTGATGTTGTTTTTACAACTTGATTCTAATATTTTTTTCTGTTGTAATAGTGATTTGTAATTTAAAAAAAAAGCATTGTAAATCCATGTTAATTGAATTTAAAAAGCTAATTTAGTGTGATTTTTAAATGCTCATTTGTTTTTTTTACTAAATTAATTAATTTGTTTAAATTGTAAATCATAAATAATTGGTAATTAAAACTATAAAGTTTAGTATAGAAATAATCTATAGTTATTTTTTGTAAGTTTTAAGCTTAATTACGGCAATTTACAAGAACTACTACATTAGGTTGATTGAAAAAACAATAATTCATTTAAAGGTTTTGAATAAGTGGTTTGTAAAAAGATTTTGGAAGAAATAAAACTTAATTTTATTCCATTTATTTTACTCCAAAAATCATAGGTATTTTACTTTTTTTGAATCGTTTTTTTAGTACTGTTTTGATATTAAAAACCTTCATTTTTTTAGTTGAAAAATGATTAAAAAAAACTGTTTTTCAGTCATGAAATTCATCAGTATTTGTGTTTTTTTTTTAGTTTCTTTTTAAGGATTTAATTGATTTTATTAGATGGGAATGGAAGATAAAAAACTTCTTTTTTTAATGCTTATTCAGTTTGAATAACTAATAATTTTTTGTTAATTCTAATTATAAAACAGCTCAAATAATGTACATTCGTTGGATTGAAAAACTAATAAAATCACCATGAAACTTTCCTTTTTTTTATTTTTTTTAGCTATGTTTTCGTCTGGAATTAACGCTCAAAATGTTGCTGTTTTTGATAATTATTCAACTTTGGAAAAGGAAATTTTAAGCAACAAAAACACCATTTATGTGGTCAATTTTTGGGCAACCTGGTGTGGTCCATGTGTGAAAGAATTACCCCATTTTGAGAAATTAAATACTGAAAATATACGTGTAAAAGTGGTGCTGGTAAGTCTCGATTTTAAGAATCAATTTGAGTCAAAACTGCTCCCTTTTTTGAAGAAAAAAAACATCAAATCGGAGGTGGTCTTACTCACAGATAAGGACTATAATTCATGGCTTCCGATGGTAGATAAAGATTGGTCGGGATCTATTCCTGCGACATTAATTATCAAGAATGGAAAGAAATTTTTTGTAGAAAAAATCTTTTCCAGTGATGAAGAACTTAATGAATTTGTAAACAATAGTATTAACTAAATCCCCTAATAATTATGAAATTTTTATCTTCTTTTTTGGTGTTGGCTTCTGTTTTTTTCTTTTCAGCCTTTACTATTATGACTTCAGAACCTTATAAAGTTGGCGATAAGGCTACTGATTTTAAATTAAAATCCGTTGATGGCAAATCGTATGGTCTATCTGATTATAAAGACGCAAAAGGCTTTATTGTCGTTTTTACCTGTAATCATTGTCCTTTTGCTGTGAAATATGAAGACCGAATTAATGATTTGGCAAAAAAATACAAATCAAAAGGATATATTTTATTAGCCATTAATCCAAATGATCCATCAGTTCAGGCTGAAGACAGTTTTGAATTGATGAAAGTAAGAGCCAAAGAAAAAGGATTTGCTTTCCCTTATTTATTTGACGAAGGTCAAAAAATATATCCACAATACGGTGCTACTAAAACGCCACACGTTTTCTTATTGGATAAAAACCATATTGTAAAATACATCGGTGCTATTGATGATAATGTTGACAGCGCTAAGGATGTAAAAGAAAAGTATCTTGAAAATGCAATTGCAGCTTTGGAAAGTGGAAAAACACCTTCACCTGAAACTACAAAAGCGATAGGCTGTTCTATTAAGGCAAAGAAATGATTTTTTAAATAGTTTTATTAAAGAGTAAAGACAAGTCAGTTTTTACTCTTTTTTTATTTGAGGTAAATCTTTCTAATTCCTATCAAAACAAAAATTAATACCGAATAGGCGATAAAAAATGGAACGATGATTTCGATCCATCCTAGAGATAATAATACAGCAATCAGCAGTAATTGAAAGCCTAAGCCGTATAAAGAAACGAAGGTCATAAACCAGTTAGGAAATGTCTTTACTTTGTAGGCATCACTATCTAAAACGTGAATTATTTTATCAAAAACTCCGTAAACGATGGTGTAGACCCAAAACCAGATATTGACCCATTTTTGAGTTTCTCCTGATAAAGCCTTAGGTGATTTATCTTCAAAAACTTTACTCGTTTTGTCTCCACCAATGGATTTGTTTCTCAAAATCACATAGTAATAGTTATACAAAGTGCCTTGTAATTGGATGCAGATGAACGCAATTAGTGTCATCCATAGTGGAGTTTTGGAAACGTAACAAATTGTTAGGAGGAATAAAAGATTCAGAATGATGTCAAAGACACTGTCCAAATATCTACCAACATAAGAAGGAGTATTTTTTATTCTTGCCAATTCTCCATCCACAGCATCAATAATTGATTTTAAAATAATAAAGAAACTGGCTAAAAAATAGTGATTTTGTAAAATACAATATATAGCAATCAAGCCACAAACCCCAAAAAGCAAGGTGACGTGAATGGGTGTAAAGCGAGTGTTTTTTAATTGATTTGCAAATAGTTTTGCAAAGGGTCTTCCGTAATCTGATAAATCCAGAAATTTATCTTCGGCAGCGAGTTTAGACATTTATAGATGTAAAACAAAAGAATGTGACAATATAGTCAGGTATAAATTTAGTCAAAATATTATTTAGAAAGTCTGTGTAATGTAAATGTCATTGCAGTCAATAAAAAGAAAGCCATGATTTGATGCGTTAATCCCAACCAAAGCGGAACGCTGTAAAGCAAAGTAAAAACTCCCAAACCGAATTGTAAAAATACAATGATAACCAATGCATTAATTCCTTTTTGTTGTTGAGAAGAGAGTGTGTATTTTTTACTTTGGAAAAATAAGGCAAGAATAAATCCTACTACTACATACGCGATTGTTCTGTGTACAAACTGAACGCCACTTTTTCCTTCGGTTAATCGTAATAACCAAGAGTCTTTTTCAAGGACAATACTTTCGTGAAAAAATTCTCCATCACTCATCAAAGGCCAATGGTTGTGGATTAAACCTGCATTTAAACCCGCTACAAAACCACCGTAGATGATTTGTAAAAGCAAGAATACTAAAGCATAACGAGCTATCTTTCTAAGAGGAAGAATGGCAGTAGCTCTTTCAGGATAAATCAAATTCAAGGCAACCCAAAGTGTATAAGCAAAAGTTATAAAAGCAAAAGTTAAATGTAAGGAAAGTCTAAAATGACTTACATCAGGATTGTCAATCAAACCGCTTCTAACCATAAACCATCCTAAAAATCCTTGAAAACCACCCATCGCCAATAATACCACACATTTTTTTATGGTTTCTTTTGAAAGTCGTTTTTTTATGAGGAAATAGATAAAAGGAATAATAAAAACTAATCCGATAATTCGTCCGATAAAACGGTGAAACCATTCCCAGAAATAAATGAATTTGTAATCATCCAATTGGAAATCATTGTGGATATTGATTTTTTGATATTCTGGGAATTGCTTGTATTTTTCAAATGTTTCTTCCCATTTGGCTTCGGTTAGCGGTGGAAAAGTATCGGTTACCAAATGCCAGTCGGTCATGGAAAGTCCTGAATTAGTCAATCGGGTAATTCCGCCAACAACGACCATTATAAACAATAATAAGCAACCTGATAATAGCCAAATTATAACTGATTTGTTTTCTTTTTTCATTCTTTTCCGATTAATTCGATTTCGTCTTCTTTTGTTATTTTTCTTAAATAAATTCTTTTTGAATAAGATTTTAATACATGAAAATTTACAATTATATTTAAAATCATAACTATTGTCATTGATGTGATCCTATTTGTAGAGCTGTCAGTATCAATTTTTAGCTTAAATAAATCGATTAAAACACCATTTTGAAAAATGAAATAAAACATTAATATTGTTATAACAGAGACAAAACAGGATAAGGCATATATTAATTTATATATGAAATAATTAGTTCCAATTTTTTTTAGCCTTTTTTGGAAAAGGACAATTGATATTGTGATTATTGTTAAAAATAAAATTAAAAAAATTACACCTAAAGCATCCATTATTTCTTTATTTTTAAACTTTCTTCAATCCTAATTTTTCTCCACGTTTTATCACAAAATCGTAAGCCGATTGATATTCATTCGGAATTTCTCCTTCCAAAATAGCTTCTTTTACCGCTTCTTTTAGAATTCCAATTTCACGGGAAGGTTTTAAATTAAAGAGTTCCATAATTTCCTCTCCGGAAATAGGTGGCTGGAAATTACGAACCTGATCACGCTCTTCTACTTCGACTATTTTCTTGCGGACAATTTCAAAATTATGATGATATTTCTTGAATTTACTTGGATTCTTGGTCGTAATATCGGCTTCACACAAAGTCATTAAACTCTCTACATCTTCACCTGCATCAAAAATCAAACGGCGCACCGCAGAATCTGTTACAATATCTTCTGATAAAACAATAGGACGTGAACTCATCATCACCATCTTTTGCACAAATTTCATTTTTTGATTCAACGGCATTCTTAATCTTTCGAATATTTTTTTAGCCATTTTTCCGCCAAGGAATTCATGTCCATGAAAAGTCCAGCCTTGTTTTTTATTAAAACGTTTGGTAGGTGCTTTACCAATATCATGTAATAATGCCGACCAACGCAGCCAGACATCGTCTGAATTTGGACAAATATTATCGACAACTTCTAATGTGTGGTAAAAATTGTTTTTGTGGGTTTGTCCTTCAATTTCTTCCACTTGGTTTAAAGCAGTTAATTCTGGAAGAATAATATCTAAAAGTCCTGTTTTATAGAGCAATAAAAATCCAACCGAAGGTTTATCGGTTGAAAGGATTTTATTCAATTCATCCACAATTCTTTCTCCTGAAATTATTTTGATTCTCTCAGCATTTTTAGTAATTGAATTCAAAGAATTCTCTTCGATTTCAAAACCCAATTGAGTTGCAAAGCGAATCCCTCTCAACATTCGCAAAGGATCATCAGAAAAGGTAATATCCGGATCGAGTGGTGTTTTGATGATCTTATTTTTCAGGTCTTCCAATCCGTTAAATGGATCAGATAGTTCTCCAAAATTATTTTTGTTTAATGATAAAGCCAAAGCGTTGATGGTAAAATCACGACGGTTTTGGTCGTCTTCGAGAGTTCCATTTTCAACAACCGGATTTCTACTGTCGAGATTGTAAGACTCTTTTCGGGCTCCTACAAATTCGATTTCGGTATCTTCAAAACGTAGCATTGCTGTTCCGTAGGTTTTAAAAACCTGTACTTTTGGCTTCCGTGGCAGTAATTCTGAAACTTTTAAGGCTAATTCTATTCCACTTCCAACAGCAACAACATCGATGTCTTTTTTGAAATCTCTTTCGAGAAGTAAATCTCTAACAAAACCACCAATCACGTAGCTTTCAAGATTAAGTTCCTGAGAAGCTTGAGAAATGACTTCAAAAATTTTATTATTTAAGGCTTCTTTGTGTGAAGTTTTAATGCTCATTTTAAAATGTTTAAAGCTTAAAGTTTAAAGTCGCTCAACTGAAAACTGAAAACTGAATACTGTAAACTATTTCCGAATCACTTTTACTTGAGAATCGCTCGTCAATTTTATAATAGTGGAAGGTTTTCCGTTAATTTTATCTTGGTGCAAATTTACAACATAGTCGACACCTTTTATAATTTCCGGACTAATATCTTTGAAAGCAATAGGAGTAGGCTGTCCTGAAATGTTTGCTGATGTTGATACCAATGGTTTTTTCATTCGCTCCATTAGTTTGAAACAGAAAGGTTCTTTTACAATCCGGATTCCTAAAGTTTTGTCTTCGGCAATTATGTTTTTTGCAACATTTCTAGGGTTATCTAGTATCAAAGTTGTTGGCTTTTCAGATATATCTATAATCTGCCAGGCAACTTCAGGAATATCTTTGAAAACGTTATACATCATTTTTTCACCATTCATCAAAACAATCATGCTTTTAGAGTCATCACGTTGTTTTAACTTGTAAATTTTTGCAATTGCTTCTTCATTGGTAGCATCGCATCCAATTCCCCAAACAGTATCAGTTGGATAGAGAATAATTCCTCCTTGTTGTATAATTTCGTATGCTTTTTGGATTTCTTCGTTGAGTTTTTCCATTTTAGAATCTAATATTCAAGTTATAATTGCAAAGAAACGAATAATAATTTTGAAAATAGTATGAGATTTTACCGTTGAGGTGTTTAGTGTGGGTTAAATTGATTTTATGAATTGTTACATTTTTAAGAATAGGAATAATTAAACACAATACTTACTTTTGTCTTTCAAAATTAATTAGAAATGATCTTAAAAATTGATTCTCATTTTCTGAAACATGCTCCTTATTTGTTAGAAATCGTTAAAAATTTCAAATCAGAGGGGGTTCTTTTTGGTAATGGTAAGCGTAATAAAATTAAACTTTTCAATTTAGAAGACAAAACTATTAATATTAAGTCCTTTAAAATTCCTAATATTATAAATCAGGTAGTTTATAAGTATTTCAGAAAATCTAAAGCAAGAAGATCGTATGAATATGCAACCACTTTATTAAAAAATGGGATTGGAACACCACAACCTATTGCTTGCTTTGAAAATTTTAATTTATTGGGACTAAAAGACAGTTATTATGTGACTGAACATCTTGTGACAGAATTGACATTTAGAGAATTGATTACTATTCCTGATTATCCGGATCATGAAAATATTTTGCGTCAATTTACCCGTTTTTCTTATGATTTACATGAAAAAGGCATCGAATTCCTTGATCATTCTCCAGGAAATACTTTGATTAAAAAAGTTTCTGTTAATACATATAATTTTTATCTGGTAGATCTTAACAGGATGAATTTTCATTCATCAATGGATTTTAATCAGCGTATGAAAAACTTAAGCCGTCTTACACCAAAGAAAGAGATGATTGCTATTATGAGTGATGAATATGCTAAATGTTATACCCAACAATCTACAGCTTCTGTTTTTGATAAAATGTGGAAAGAAACCTTTGATTTTCAAGAAAATTTTGCGAGAAAAAAACGTTTTAAAAAGAAACTGAAATTTTGGAAATAGCGTTTCCGGATTTTTTGTAATTTTCTATGCTACTTCTTAAAAATAGAATGAATTTTATATCTTCTGAATAATGATATTTTTCGTTTTTCGGGAACTCCATTAATTTTAATATAATTTTCTACAGCATCAACCATTCTTTGGGCAGATTTTCCGTCATTGTAAGGATGGTAGTTTTCGAAAATGAATTTTCGTTCTTTTGAAAATGGATCTGTATTAAGGTTTTTTTCGACTAATGGAATCAGTTCTGAATAATCGATACTGTTTTCCCATAAAATAGTTTCTGAAATGTTTTTGAAAGAAATAACAGGTTTGTCTAAGAGTAAAAATTCATAAATAACAGAAGAGGTGTCACTTACTAATATATCTGCCATCAACAAAAACTTGACAATGTTTTTTTCAGACTCAAAAATAATATTATCTGTTTTATCGGCTATTTCTTTGTATATCGATAACCAGTTTTTATCCATCAACGGATGAAATTTCATTAGAATTAAATAATCTTTATTTTCTGATAAAGTTTTTATTTGCTCTGTTAAATGAGGAGCAGATGTTAATTTAGGTGAAAATGTTGGTGCATAAAGGATGATTTTTTTTGCATTAAATTTTTCTAATAATTTATTTTTTTCTTCATCATAAATAAATTTATTAGTCCCATAAATATCTAATTTAGGCCAGCCTGTTTCAATAACTTCAAAATCTTTATAAATGGATTTAAGTTCGTTGAACTTTTTTGTGAAGTAGGGGCCTTGAGTAAGATATAAATCAAAATAATGCCGAATTCTGAAATGACCTTTTTTTTCTCCAGCCAGACCATGGAATATTTGTACTTTCAAACCTCTCAAATAATGAGGAACTTCATTACCGGGAACAAAAATAACATCACTTTTGTAAAGCTCTAAATCAGAAATAAGGGAGGTGTTTTTTTCGTTTTTAAATGGAAAATCATTGCTTATTTTCTCGTTGACGTACCATATAAAATCGTGTCCATTATCTTTTAAATGGTTTCTAATTGGTTCGAAAATTCCAAAGGCATAATTATTTTGACAAAAAAGAACACACTTCATTTTATAGCATATTATTGACGTTTTCTAAATCTTCTACAAAATCAATTTCCATACAATTGTATTTAGAAATATCTACGGCTTTTATTTTTATACCATCTTTTTCGATAGCTAATTCCAGACCTCTTTCGAAGTAATCATTGTCATCACATTCTTCAAGTCTCGTAATGAATTTTTGAATATCAACAGACGAAATGAAATTGATACCAACCGCTTCTCCTAATCCATTTTTTACTATTTTGGATAATTCATCAATATAACCATTTTTCAAAGTATACTTTACTTCTTCGTCTGCAACTTTACTGGTGTTTACAGCTACAAATGATTCGTTGGCTTGTATGTATGGATCTAATATGTCTAAAATT
Organism: Bacteroidota bacterium; assembly: GCA_040387175.1. Classification (GTDB taxonomy): domain Bacteria; phylum Bacteroidota; class Bacteroidia; order Flavobacteriales; family Flavobacteriaceae; genus Flavobacterium. The sequence continues at coordinate 22,030 of JAZKED010000024.1, forward strand.
AATTTGTCGAATACAACATCTCCATTAAACCATAAAACTGATTTGTCCTTGTTTTTTTTTAAAGCCAATAATAAGCTTTTTGAAGTGTTTGTTCTGTCAAAAAATGGATTGTATATATAGGTCAAATCAGGGAAACGTTCCATGATTAAATCTTTTTTAAATCCAACCACTACATTTATATCATCAGCGCTGTATTTAGAAATAATATTGTCGGTTTGAAACTCCATTATGCTTTTTCCATTTTTAAGAAGTGTTAATGGTTTTGGAAATGGATTTCCTAATCTTGAGCCCATTCCTGCAGCAAGGATTACAATTTTCATACGGTAGGTTTTTATAACTAAAATTCAAAGGTAGTTTTATTTTCTATTAAAGAAAATTTTTTTTAACATCTCGTTAATACTAAAAATCTTTGTGTAATTTTGCGACTATATAAATATGTGAATTTCTGATAATTTATGGCAGTAGCTACACTCGTTAAAGATTTAATTCTAAAATTCCCAAACTGGTCACTGAAGAACGACTCTGAAATAACTTTTAGTTTTTTATTGATTAGTAAACTTTCGGATAATGATAATGAATTATTGGAGATTTTGAGGGAATTAAAAGAAGTTTTTAATGATAAAAATTATATAATAGAGATTACTAATTCTATAACTTACCAAATAAAGATTAAAGAAGTACAATCGCCTAAAAAATATAGAAAGATGTACACATCTGGTTGTTTTGATATTTTTCATTATGGTCATTTAAATATCTTGAAACAATCTAAAGAAATCTGTGATTATTTGATTGTCGGAGTTTCTACTGATGAGTTAATCAAAAAAGAAAAAGGAAGACTTCCAGTAATACCATTTCACGAAAGAATCAATGTAGTAAAAGCGATTAAATATGTTGATGAGGTCATTCCGCAGGTAGATAAAAATAAACAAAAAATTGTAGATGATTACCAAATTGATGCAATCTCTGTTGGAGATGATTGGAGAGGTAAATTTCCTGCTACTTCATGCCCGGTTGAATATTTTACTTATACAAAAAATGTAAGTAGTACAATATTGAAAGATATATTAAAATTAGATACCAAACCTTAAGCTAAAGCTTTGTCGTCAGTGGCTGTGTTCCAGTCTTTAACAGGTGTTTCCCAATTACCATATCGATAGGTTAAATAGTCATCTGTTGATTCAGGAATACTGTATTCAAATCCTTTGAATTGAATCGTTGTAAAAACCTCATAAAATTTGCTGGGTACAAATTTAGTTTTGTTGGCAATTTCCCAATAATGTCTATCTTCGATAGGATATTTAATAAAAATATCGGCACATACTTTTCCTTTAAATAGTCCCCAAAAGCGCTTTTCTCTGATCTTAATCATTCTTATGGTTCCTGATTTAAAAAATGTATTAGTTGAAGAAAAATGTCGGGTTTTTACTCGATATCCCGATTTTTTTAAAGCGATTATTAAGTTGTCCAGTTTATTTATTTGAGTTGATTTTACAGAAAAATCAATGTCATTATCCCAAGGTAATAGCCTGTTTTCTCTTCGTATTCCTAAAAGTGTTCCTCCTTCAATCCAGTATTCTATTCCACAGGAATTGAAAGTCTTAGCAATGTTTTCTAACATTCTTTCAGCAATAACCATGTTTTTTCCTTCAAGGGTAATATCGTATGCCATTGTGTTGGGTTATAAATTTAAATTTAGAAAATCAGTTAGCTTATCTAAACCAATTAAGTTATTATAGTGAAAAGTTGTAATTCCAGCAGAAATGGCTGATTCGACGGCTTCAATATTATGTTCAAAATAAATTACTTCGTTGGAATTTAGATCAAAATGAGCCAGCATTTTTTGAAAGTATGCACTATCTGTTTTATTAGGATTATGTTGAAGACTAAAAACTTCATAAGGCATATTTATTATACCAAATTTTTGACATTCTTCAGATGTAGCATTTGTTAGTATGATTTTCTTGTTTGGAAAAGAATCTAAAATACTTTTTAATTCAAGATTGACTCCGTCTTCTGTGATAAAAGTGTTCCAAGCATCTACAAGAATTGTTTTCATAACTAAATATTTTGATTTGAATCTGAATTAATGAATAGGCTTTTTATTAAAAGACATATTATATTAATCAAGATTTAGTTTATTCTTTTATTTATCCATTCTAAAATGAAATTTTGCATTTTTTTATTTATAGAAACCAGTATAGTTTTTATTTGGCTGTCGCTTCTTTAATGATATGTGTTTTTTCTAACAGGAAAGAGAGTTGAGTATTCGTCGCATTGCAGCCAATTCCCTAAACAGTGGTCAGGTAGGGAATTATTCCTCATTCAAAATTATTTACCTAAGTAATCAAATACTTTTTTCCCAAATTTTAAATTGATTTCTCTACATTCTTCCAAGATACCTGAATGTTTTTCTGCTTTTTTCAAATCATTTTTGAAGTTTTCAAAATCAGAGAAAGTAGGTTTATATTTAAAACTGTAAAATTTTGAAGAATTTGGTAAAGCCACTACTTTTTTATTCAATAGCATTGCCCAATACATAGCATGATAACTATCCGTAACTATAGTATCCGATTTGGCTATAAATGTTATGATTTCTTCAATATTGGTTGTGTTTGAAGTAGATGGGTAGTCATTTAAACTATTTAGAATTCTTTTGTTTTTCAAAGTCTTTTTATGATAAATTAAACCGACTTCGTTTTCTACAGTTAGCTTGGTGTCCATAATTGGGTGTAGGCAACTAACACACGGAACCCATTCTTTACCCATATCATAATCACGAACACCTACAAGCCCAAATTTTGAAGTGTCAACATTATAGGATGTTACTTTTCCAAAAGTGTTTCTGTTTTTTTCATTATGACCCACGCCCCAAAGAACAGTTTTCTTTCCTTTTTCGGCTAGTTGTTCAAACATTTTCATGGGTTTTTCAAAGCTCGGACGGTTCAATAATCCACCTCCGCCAATGATTAATGAGTTGTTTACAATTAAATTATGGTAGTTGTCTAAAATTTTTTGATCAGAGTCTTTGTATTCAAAAATATCTAGTTCTCTTCCCTTGATTTGTTCAAAATAATGATGTGGGCCACAATAGAAATCGCCTGCGTTTCTTAAATCAGTTCTATGAACATTAATAACGCCGTTATTTTCAAAATGTTCATTATTTAGAATGCCATTGATAACTTTGTTTTTTCTGCTTAATCTGTTGAAATGGGTGAATTGTTGGATTAAGAAATTCTTGACGCTCATTTGATTTGAATTTATATAACAAAAGTATGTAAATTTTAGGCAATATTTTTTTTAGAATAGGTTATTTTTAACTTTCATCAAAAAACGATTCATTTCACTTAATGCTTCTGTTAGTAAGTCTTAGTTGATTCTTTATCATTAAATGATTTTAATCGACCATCACTTATATTAAAAAGTCCTGAGGGATAAATATTAGTAATTTTATTTATTTTCAGCTATGGCAAACTTTTGATTTTTACCACTATATTGGATATTTGTTGGTCGAAAATATTTAATTATGATTAATCAGCTTAAATTGTTTTTTAGAAAGAGTAATAATTCAGAATGGAATAATTCAGGGATAAATTCATTATAATAGCTAATGCAATTGTTTTTTAGTTCTTTTCTTGATTTTCCTATAAATAATTCAGGTTTATAGTCTTTCAAATGTAAAGCGGTATTTTTGATTCCATCTTCAAATGTACTCCAGTTTTCTTTTTTGATCCAAGGAGAGAAAATTGCGAATGTGGGTTTTTCAAGTGCTTTTGCCATATTTATAGCACCACCTTCATTACCAATAATTAAATCGCATTGGTTCATTATAGCAATAAAATCCCTTAAATCATTGCCTAATAAATCAAAATAGATTTTTTCTTGCGTCGAAGGTTTGCATGCGTCAAAAATAATTTTAGCATCCTTAATTTGCTTTGGAAAATAATTGAAAAGAATATTTACGTTATGGTTTTCTACTATGATATCAATAATATTTGCCATATATTCCAGCGGATAAGTTTTTAGGACTTCACTTCCTAAAAGACTAATCATTACTGTTTTTCTGTCTTTTTTTACTGAATGGTGGTCAAAAAGAGCGACAGCATCCTTTTTTTCTTTGTCTGTTACAAATAATTTGGGTAAGGGATTAATGGGTGTGGATAAATTTAAAGGACTTAATAAGTCAATTCGCCTTTCAATGGCTAAACCCCAATTCGTCTTTGGAGCTGTAAAAGGAATGTTATCTGTATATAAAAAAGTTCTACCTTTCTTCTTATATGATATTTTTCTCTTGGCACCACTTATAAAAACGATTATCCAACTTTCGATTTTAGAATAGGCATCGATTAGCACATCATATTGATTGGATCTAATTTCGAGGGCCAATTTCAGGAATTCTTTTTTGCTTTTGCGGTGTTTTTCCTGAAATAAAAGAACATTGTCAATATTAGGATTGCCTTCTAAAACTGGAGTTGTTGATTCATAAACTAAATAATCAATTTGTGCATCTGGATAAGCGGCTCTAAGATTATTACATAAGATACTGCTTATTAAAACATCGCCAATCATCTTTTGTTGAATTACCAATATTTTCATTACTTGTTTTTTATCGAATGCACAAATTGACTTCAGAATTTTTTAAACGGCAACGTCATATTCTCTTAACGCATTATTCAATGATGTTTTCAAATCTGTTGAAGGTTTACGTGTACCAATAATTAAAGCACAAGGAACTTGAAATTCTCCAGCGGCAAACTTTTTGGTATAGCTTCCTGGAATTACTACTGAACGAGCAGGAACAAATCCTTTCATTTCAACAGGCGTTTCCCCGGTAACATCAATAATTTTAGTAGAAGCGGTCAAACAAACGTTTGCTCCAAGAACTGCTTCTTTACCTACATGAACTCCCTCAACTACAATACAACGAGAACCTACAAATGCACCATCTTCAATGATAACAGGAGCTGCTTGTAATGGTTCTAAAACTCCTCCGATTCCAACACCACCACTTAAGTGGACATCTTTACCTATTTGAGCACAACTTCCTACTGTAGCCCATGTATCTACCATAGTTCCAGCATCAACATAAGCTCCAATGTTTACATAACTTGGCATCATAATAACACCACTTGAAATAAAAGAACCGTAACGAGCAGAAGCTCCAGGAACTACACGAACTCCTTTTTCAGCATAGTTTGTTTTCAATTCCATTTTGTCATGGTATTCAAAAATTCCAGCTTCCCAAGTTTCCATTTTTTGAATAGGAAAGTACATAACTACAGCTTTCTTGACCCATTCGTTTACTTGCCATTTGTCACCTATTGGTTCAGCAACACGTAATTTCCCTAAGTCTAATAATTCAATAACTTCTCTAATAGCGTTAGTAGTTGTTTCTTCTTGCAGCAAAGCTCTGTTTTCCCAAGCTTGTTCTATAATAGTTTGTAACTGATTCATTATATATTTGTTAATTATGATTTAATATTTTTAGAGGATTGCCATATGTTTTTAAATAAAGTTCTCCAAGTAATCTTGCTCCACTAGTATTGAGATGGTCTGAGTTTCTATAAACTATTGTGTTTTCTAATTCAATATCACATTTTCCATTTTTACACATTAGCTTGTTCAAATCGATTATAATTATAGAAGGAAATTTTCTTTTTATTTCATTAATAATATAATTATTTGGCCTTTTATATTCTGTTATAGAAAAATCTTTTTCAGAAAAATAGACCGTTCTTTTCGACTTTACCAATTTAGCTTTGTGCAAATTTAAGTCGGTCATTTTTCTTAACGGGTCAAAAATAATTATTTTTTTTCCACTTTTAACTAATTTATCCAAAGTCTTTAGAGTAGATTGATATGTTTTTATATTTTTTGGATGAGAAATATTCTCCCAGTTGGCTGAAATAAATATATTCTTAAACTTTTTGGCATAATTTAATCGTTCAATAGCATATTTTTCAGGATAAGATTTTTTTCCATCTTTATCTATATTGTTCATCAGCGGATATCCACCTGCGGCACTATCATGAATGTATAAATCAGCATCTTTGGCTAAAACATCAAGAAAGGCAGCTGTGTGATTAGCAAAAGAATCTCCAATAAGCAAGCCGTCCAAAGTGTCTTTCTTGATACCCAAAAAACAATCTTCACAATTTCCTACTTTGAATTTATCAAAGCATTGACTTCTTAATTTGTTAGGATGATTTTTAGTAGGAATAAATTCAGTTAGTTCAGGATGCCTTTCCGGAAAACCATCTCTTGCATCTAGGACCCCATAAATTAGAGCAATAACAATTAAGGAGGGTGCAAAAACAACTAATACGGTTTTTTTAAAATCAAATTTTAAATTAATTCTAAAAGGCTGTTCTACAAATTTCCATGTTAGATAAGAAAGTATAAAAGTGGCAATTATAGCTATAATCCTTACCCACCCGTCAAGATTTATTCCAGAATATTTTATTAATACAAAAATTGGCCAATGCCACAGGTATAAGGAATAGGAAATCAGCCCAATTCCAATCATTACTTTATTTTGAATTAATTTGTTTATTACTCCTTTGTACTCTTTCGTTTTTCCGGTAAATAATAAAAGTGCAGTACCTAAACAAGGCCAGAAGGCATTGAGACCGGGAAATAAACTAGTACTTTTAAGTACAAAAGAAGGGATGAGTATTAATAGAATTCCAATAATCGAAAGAATATTGTTTTTGAACTGATTTAAGGTAGGTAGTTTTTCCCAATATACCGCAAGACATGATCCTATAAGAAGTTCAAATAACCTTGCAGGCAGTAAAAAATAAGCCATTCTTGGATTGATAAATGTCTGATAAATTGAGAACAATAATCCAAGAATACAAAGCAATGTAATTATTAAACGACATTTTGACAAAGTGAATTTTTTATGCAACAAAAGAAGAAAAGGCGGAAGAAAGAAATAAAATTGTTCTTCCACAGATAGAGACCAGGTGTGTAAAAATGGAATTAAGTCTGAACTTTCTGCAAAATAGTCCCCTGAATTAAAATACAGATGGAAATTATTAGTACATAAGAAAGTGTAAAGTAAAGTTCTGGAGTAGGCCTCTAGATTATTAGCAAACAGAATAAAGTAAGCAGGAATAGTGATTATAACCATTATAAAAACTAAAACCGGAATAATTCGTCTAATGCGACGTAAATAGAAATTTTTAAAAGAAAAAGAATTTTCCTTTATCTCTTTTTCAATTATTGAAGTGATTAAAAAACCAGAGATAACAAAGAAAACGTCAACCCCAATAAAACCTCCCGAAAATAAAGAAAATCCTGAATGAAAAATGATTACTAGCAATATAGCTATTGCTCTTAGACCATCAATATCCGGTCTGTAGGAGGTTTTTGAACTCATTGTCTTTTATGATTTTATTTAGAAAGCAGGTTGATTATTTGATGCAGGATTAAGGAATTTTGGCAAATATAAAGGGGATTTTTTTTTAAAACTAGTTTGTTTTGGTTTTACTCACATATTTATTGATTTTGCTTTTAAAATTGAATTTTTAGATACACTTTTTAAGACTGATTTTAAGAGGATTAATTAGGATTGCCAAAACTGTGAAAATCATTCTCATAAATTCTTTGCATATATTTGCAGCATAAATTTTTATTCATGCCAAGAATACTCGCTATAGATTACGGACAAAAACGAACAGGAATTGCTGTTACCGATGAATTGCAAATTATTGCTTCAGGGCTGACAACAATTCCATCTTCCACAGCCATTGATTTTTTGAAAGATTATTTTTCTAAAGAAAAGGTAGAAGTAGTACTTATTGGCGAACCTAAACAAATGAACGGACAGCCTTCTGAAAGTGCTTCTATTATAAAAGGATTTGTAACTCATTTTACCAATCATTTTCCGGATATGAAAGTCATTCGTGTAGATGAACGTTTTACTTCCAAAATGGCTTTCCAGTCAATGATTGATAACGGAATGAGTAAAAAACAACGCCAAAATAAAGCTTTGATAGACGAAATTTCTGCAACTATCATGTTACAGGATTATTTGACGCGAAAAATGTTCTAAAATTTATTTTTTTAACATTTATATCTCTTTTTTTTAAGATTTTATAAAACTACCTTTGCAGCCATTAAAAATAAATTACAATGTCTGTAACAACATCCACAAACACTGATGTAGTTCTTATTGGAGCGGGAATAATGAGTGCCACTCTTGGAATACTTTTAAAAGAATTACAACCAGATATAAAAATTGAAATTTTCGAAAGATTAGATAAGGCAGCTGCCGAAAGTTCTGATGCATGGAATAATGCAGGAACAGGACATTCTGCTTTTTGTGAATTGAATTATACTCCTGAAGGTGCTGACGGAAGTATTGATCCAAAAAAAGCAATCTCAATTGCGGAATCCTTTGAGGTTTCCCGACAATTTTGGGCTTATTTAGTAGAAAAAAATATTGTTTCTTCTCCAGAAGAATTTATTAAAACTATTCCTCACATCAGTTTTGTATGGGGTAATAAAAATGTTGACTATCTCAAGAAAAGATATGAAGCTTTACAGCCCAATCCTCTTTTTGCAGACATGAAATTCAGTACAGATTTTTCGAAATTGAAAGAATGGATGCCTTTGGTTATGGAAGGAAGAAAAGAATCAGAGAAAGTTGCAGGAACTTCCATGGCAATAGGTACTGATGTTAATTTTGGAGAATTGACTCGTAGTATGTTTAATCATTTAACTAAAATGGATGGTGTAACCATACATTTTAATCACGAAGTAAAAAAACTAAGACAACGTGAAGATACAAGATGGAGAATTAAAATTACCGATTTAGAAACTGGACAAAAAACAAAAGTATATACTAAATTCGTCTTTATAGGTGCTGGTGGAGGTTCATTACCCTTACTTGAAAAAGCAAATATTCCTGAAGGAAAAGGTTTTGGAGGTTTTCCAGTGAGCGGACAGTGGTTAAAATGTGTTAACCCGGAAGTAATTGCTCAGCATAAAACTAAAGTATATGGTAAAGCTAGTGTTGGAGCACCACCAATGTCTGTTCCTCATATTGATTCCAGAATGATTAATGGAGAGAAGGAGTTGTTGTTTGGTCCATTTGCCGGATTTTCAACCCGGTTTTTGAAAAATGGCTCTTATTCGGATTTACCATTATCAATACAAAAAGACAACATTATTCCAATGCTTATCGCAGGATATAAAAATCTTCCCTTAACGAAATATCTAATCGAGCAGGTACGTCAATCGCCAGCGGACAGAATAAAAGCATTAAAGGAATATGTGCCAAATGCTAAATCTAAGGATTGGGTTTTAGAACGTGCAGGACAAAGAGTTCAGGTGATTAAAAAGGATGAAAAAGAAGGCGGGAAATTAGAATTTGGTACAGAGGTTATTACTTCCAGAGATGGAACACTATCTGTTTTGCTAGGTGCTTCTCCTGGAGCATCAACAGCAGTTTCTATAATGATTGATGTAATAGGAAGATGTTTCAAAGACCAAATGAACAGCCCGGAATGGCAGAATAGAATAAAAACAGCTATTCCTTCTTATGGAAAAAAATTGAATGATAATCCAGAATTGTTAGAGCAAATTAGACAACATACCGAAAAAGTATTGAAGTTATAGACTGAACAATCTATTTGTAAAAAGAGCCTGTTTAAAATTTAAACAGGCTCTTTCTTTTTATTTCAACAGCACTTTGGTGGTTTTTACAATGTTTTCAGATAAATTAGTTAACCAAATTAATTGTTCGATTACTAATTGTGCCTCCTGCATTTGAAGTTTAAATTCCTTACTATTTACATCAGCACCTTCCATTAATTCTTTCTCTCTGATTTTCTTTAGTTCAATGAAACTTTGATTAAAGCTATCATCGATTTTTGAAGCGATTAGAAGAGTTTTATTTTCTTCTTTTAGAAGATCAATGGCGTAATCCAGATTCTTTATGATTCGGTCAAATACAACATTAAATGATTTTGATGCTTCGGTAGTTTTGTGTGATTGCGTATAAGTGCTTAATGAAGCCGCAGACGAGAGCATAGCATTGTTGATTACCGTGAATTTATAAACCTGCTGTAATTTATATTGCTTTGATTTAGGTTCCTGTAACATTCTTTGAAAAGAAGCCATCAGATTGCCAATTTCAATAAAAGCCTGATTTCGGGCTAATCGATAAGTGGCATCAATTCCTCCTTTTTTATTATACAGAATAGAAATTTGCTGTAAGTAATTTTTATTGGCTTCGACTGAATTTTTGATATTTTCATTAGTGTTCAGAAATTCCCAAAATGGCCATAAGAAATGGTTGGCTAACATAGCTATACTTGCACCGACGCAGGTGTCTAAAATTCGAAACAGTACAATGTTTTCATCAGTAGGATTTAATATTGCGAAAATAAAAATCACATGTAGCGTTATAAAACTAGTTCCAATTCTATAATCTGAAGGATTAAATGTAAGTCCTAAAACGAGAAAAAGGAGTGTTAACCCACCAAGAATAGTTCCACTTGGGTCTGTAGCTAAAAAAGCAAAACCAAAAACACATCCAACTATTGTTCCTATAAATCGATGTGTGGTTCGCTCTTTTGTAAGTCCATAACCTGGACGCATAATCACTACAATAGTCAGTAATATCCAATAGACATTTTCGAAAGGAAGAATTCTTCCAATAATAAAACCTACTAATAGTGCTGTCGTAATTCTTAAGGAATGTCTGAACTCCATGGAAGAAAAACTAAAATTTTCGACTAATGTATTGAGTGGATAATAATGAGGTTCAATTAATTTTTCTAAATCCTTATCCCTTCCTTTTAGGTCTTTTAATTTTACATTGGAAGTGTAAGCGCGCTCCAGCGTTTTAATTTTTTCAACTTGTTTTTCGGCGTAATGCAACATGTTGGTTAGCATAAGCACACCTTCTGAAGCTTCTAGTTTTCCTAGATTTCTTTCGTATTCCGCAATCGCATTTTCAAAAGTATATAAGTTTTCGACCAGGTTATTTTTAGGAATATAGCTTTTCCTTTTTCTTATTTTTTTTGATAATGACTTTAAGTTTTTTGCCAAATTATAAGCCAGACTTTGATAGGTCATTAAAACCTTTGGATGTTCATCAAACTTTTCATGTAATTTGTTATGGTCAAATGAAGTGGATATGGCCAATTCCATTATTTCTACTAAAGTGATAAAAGACATCAACATTTTTCGGTTTTGATTGGAAGAACCATAATTAGTTCGGTTCCTGACTAAAATTTCTCTGATGTTTTCATGTCTTTCATTCAAATCAACCTGTAAGAGCAGTTGTTTTTTTGTAATTTCTTTTCGATCCGAATTCAATTCCCATAAATCACCTCTTAATTTCAAATATTTCGCGGTCAATTTGATGCATTCTACAATTTCCAGTTCTGTATAACGATGTGGATTGATGTAGAAAAAAATAACGGATACCAATAAGTAAAATAATCCTCCTGCAAGTAAAAGTCCTGCGTGATGCAACATCTCCCATCCCGAGTGGATATGAGCTAACGAAATAGAAATAGTCATTAATGCGGAAAAGGCTACCATTGTTGCTCGCTGTCCATATACAGCTAACATTGACAAAATGAAAATTAAAGAACAAAATATTGGGTAAAATGCAAAAGGATAGGGATAGGTAATGTTGATTAGTAAGTTGACACCAACAACAATCAAAATGTTTACTAAAAGCCCATTAATTTTATGTTTTAAATTACTGGGAATATCACTTGGGAAAGTAAATAAAACACCCAGAGCAATAATAAGGCCATCGGCAAGATTATCAAAATAAGCAAACGATAATGTAGGTATAGCTACAGAAAGTCCAACTTTTATAGCGTTAGTAAAATTAGTGCCAAGAGTGAATTCCTTTATTTTTGCAATCATAAGGTTGTGGTAAAACACAAAGGTAAGAATTGTGTTAAATTATATCCATAATAAAAGGTTATGATTTCTTAACTAAATTTAATTATTAATCAAGGATAATTGAATGCATATTTTTTTACTATTTTTGCGGACTGAAATAGGCAGAGATAATACTTAATACAAAACAAATGATTTTACCAATTGTAGGATATGGTGATCCGGTTTTAAGGAAGGTAGCTGAGGATATTACCCCAGAGCATACAAACTTGAAAGAGATTATAGCTAATATGTATGAAACGATGTATAATGCTAATGGAGTGGGGCTTGCTGCGCCACAAGTAGGATTAAGCATTCGTTTGTTTGTAATTGACACAACACCTTTTGGCGATGATGAAGATCTTCCAATTGAAGAGCAAGAACAATTAAAAGGGTTCAAACGTACTTTTATCAATGCTAAAATATTGAAAGAAGAAGGTGAATTATGGGGCTTTAACGAAGGTTGTCTTAGTATTCCTGATGTGCGTGAAGACGTTTACAGACATGAAAAAATTACAATTGAATACTATGATGAAGACTTTAACGTTAAAACTGAAGTTTTCGATGGTCTGGTTGCCAGAGTAATTCAGCACGAATACGACCATATTGAAGGAATTCTGTTTACTGATTTGATTTCATCATTGAAGAAACAATTAATTAAGAAAAAATTACAAAATATTATGGACGGGAAATCAAGACCTGATTATAGAATGAAATTTTGTAATAAAAAAGGAAGATAAAAAAGTATTCAATTTGCGGTAGCAATATTCAGTTTCTCAAAAAATAAATAAAAATTATATAATTTATAAAAAATGAATTTAGAAAAAATATTATCGATTTCAGGAAAGCCAGGTTTGTATGCATTAAAAGTTCAAACCCGTACAGGATTTGTAGCAGAATCATTGCTTGACGGTAAAAAAAGCACAGTTGGTTTGAAAGCAAACGTAAGTTTATTATCTGAAATCTCTATTTACACTGTTGATGCAGAAAAACCTTTGACTGAAATAATGAGAAGCATTGCTATCAAAGAAAATGAAGGGCCAGCACTTTCACACAAAGAAGACAATGATAAGTTAGTTGCTTATTTTTCAGAAATTCTTCCGGAATATGATTCAGAAAGAGTATATGCTTCAGATATAAAGAAAGTTTTGAATTGGTATAACTTACTTCAGTCAAAAGGACTGGTTTCTAAAGATGAGCCTAAGATTGAGAACGCTGAAGAAATCAAAGAAAGCGTAGTTGAAGAAGTAGTTGCCGCAAAAGCTCCAGCTAAAAAAGCAAAAGCTAAGAAAGAGTAATTTATTTTCTCAAACATATTTTAATCCTGTCAAGATGTTTTCCTGACAGGATTTCTTATTTTTACACAAAACCAAATACAATGAACTCCAAACAAAACCAACTTCAGGCTTTCGAACGATTATTGAACATTATGGACGATTTGCGCGAAAAATGTCCTTGGGATAAAAAACAAACCTTGCAAACCTTACGTCATTTAACTATCGAAGAAACTTATGAACTAGGCGATGCTATTTTGAATAATGATTTAAATGAAGTCAAAAAGGAATTGGGAGATTTGTTGCTGCATATTGTTTTTTATGCCAAAATAGGAAGCGAAACAAATGATTTTGATATGGCTGATGTTTGTAATGAAATTTGCGAAAAACTAATTCATCGCCACCCGCATATTTACAGTGATGTTGTAGTAAAAGATGAGGAAGAAGTGAAGCAAAACTGGGAGAAATTAAAACTAAAAGAAGGTAAAAAATCTGTTTTAGAAGGTGTACCAAGAAGCTTACCGGCATTAGTAAAAGCGAGCAGAATTCAGGACAAAGTAAAAGGAGTAGGGTTTGACTGGGAAGAATCACATCAGGTTTGGGATAAAGTTCAGGAAGAATTAGCAGAACTTCAGGTTGAGGTCGAAGCTGGAAATCAGGACAAAATGGAAGCCGAATTTGGAGATGTATTGTTTTCGATGATAAACTATGCCCGGTTTTTGAATATCAATCCGGAAGATGCCTTGGAACGAACCAATAAAAAATTCATCAAAAGATTTCAATATTTGGAAAGTAAGGCTGGCGAATTAGGAAAACCGCTAATGGATATGACTCTGGCAGAGATGGATGTTTTTTGGAACGAAGCTAAGAAGTTATAATCAGATGAAAAATTAAGAATAAAAAAAGAGATCGTTTTAATACCTCTTTTTTAGTGAATTAATAATCAAAAAGTAAAAATGCGTATTAGTTTACAATACAATCCTGAAGTATTTCCCTCCATTTTTTTGCCAATTGGTGGTCTTCATACAAACAAACCTGATTCATTTGATCGTTCTCAATTTTGTAGAATGGAACGATTTCTATTTTTTTATTGTTATGTTGAAATTCAAAATCAATTCTTGCAATTGTATTCGAATTACCCTCCGCTGTTATAGCCAGTTTGCAGAAATCTACAGTACTCAAATCTATAAAATTCACAACTTCTTGTTCTTTAGAATTAAAATCCATTAAAAGAAATCCTTTATTCTTTTCGTCTAAAGCCAGCACTTTTTTATTCTGCGCTTCAGTTATTTCAAAATTCAGACGGTTGTTTTGACTGAATTTATTTTTTATATCTTTTATTTTAGTCTGATTTATTGAATTTGATCTCATAGCATAGTAAAGCGGAATCCCAATCAATACAGTTATAAAAAGACCTATTATAGTTACTGATGTATCCATTTTTTTGTGTTTTTAAAGTTATTGTATAGCATAAGATGAACTTGATATCTGTAGATATTAGCTCAATGAAGAAGATGGTTGTCTTCTAATTACCGAAAACAAAGGCCTTAAATCACCAAAAATAATGGAAAGGAAAGAGTAGGAGTGAAACCATCTCACATCGATTGATGTCTTGGTTTGTATAATCAGTAAGATGAGTACTGATTTTAAAATCCGGTATAACTACCAGATAATTTTCAAAATATTTTACAGTTAAGTAATCCGCTGTTTTTTGAGGAGAAGCAACTATATTACTCGTCTGAGGCTCAATAAAAACCGAAGAATGATTGCTGTCAACAGAAAATGAAGAATCCTGTTTTTCTATTTGGATTTTTTCTACAGTACTTTCGTTTGCGCTGAAGGCAAATGCAAAAACTATGGTAAGTCCAATAAAAATAATGGTTTTCTTAATCCAATTCATATTGCAAAGTTAAAATTTGTAGGCAACATGGATCTATTATTTTTGATAAATGAAAGTTAAAATTTGAAATCAGATTTATTTTATTTCACAAAAAAAAACCTCAATTCAGGATATGAATTGAGGTTTGACGTAGTATTAAAGATTTTGATTTTAAGCCTGATCCAAGTTTCTGATTTGTTTCAGTTTATCTTTTAAAATCTCCATTTCTTCTCTGTGTTTTTCAATGTTTTTACGGACCTCTAAAACTATAGAATTTTCTTTTTTAGCATTTCGGGTATTGGTGAAAAATTGAATGTTGTTTTCCAATTGGAAAATCTCATTTTTGATTTCTTCAATTTTACGAATCAGGAAAATCTTTTCGTTTTCCAGTTTTCTGGAATCGTTGTTTTCAGATAAACTGTCAATTCTATTGGCAAAACGCATCATTTCGCTGTCTTTTTTGCTCAAACTTAATTTTTCGAACAAAGCGTCTAATACTTTATTGAATTTTCCTTCAATATGTCTTCTTGGGAAAGGAACTTTTCCAAAGCTTTTCCATGTTTCAATATGTGCTTTTATAGCATCTAAATCAGGTTTATGTTCTCCTGTTAATTGAAAATCTTTAAGCGTTTCTAAATATGCTTTCTTCTTGTCAAAAGCTTCAATTTCTTCAACGTTTTCTTCGTTTTTCTGTTCTTTTAGTTTGTCAAAATAATGGTTACAGGCTTCTTTAAACTCAGCCCATATTTTATCTGAATATTTTCTTGGTACGTGACCAATCTGTTTCCATTCTTCCTGAATTTTTTTCATTACAGGAGTTGTTGCAGAAAAATCAGTGCTTTCTTGTAATTCTTTGGCTTTGGCAACAAGAGCAATCTTTTTATTCAAATTGTTATTTTGATCTCTCTTGATGTCTTTATAAAATGAATTTTTGAAAGTATTAAAATTTCTAACTGCAGTTTTAAACGCCGCCCAGGTTTCTTCGTTTACTTCAGTAGGAACTTTTCCAGCATTGAAAAAAGCAGTTCTTAAAGCTTCTACTTTTTCAATTTGACCCAGCCATTGCGAATGAGCATTTACTTTTTCAGTTGCTAAGACTTCAATTTTGACAATGATTTCTTTTTTTACAGCTAAATTTTCTAATTCAGTTCCTCTTAGTTTTTCAAACAAAACCTCACGTTTGTCGTGCATTTGTTTGGTCAAATCACTAAACTTATTCCAGATTTCATCACGGTGTTCTTTGGAAACCGGACCAATATCTTCTTTCCAGATTTTATGTAGATCCTGTAATTCTCTAAAAGCTTTATTGACATCAGTTTCATTGATTAGCTCTTCAACACGAGCAACTATTTTCTGTTTTTGCTCTAAATTATGTTTAAAATCAAGATCTCTTGCTTCTCTGTCTAAGTGTAGATAGTCATAGAAATTTTCTACGTGAAAATGATAATTGTTCCAAACGTGATTATATTTATCTTTTGGAATTGGTCCCGCATTCTTCCATCGTTCTCTTAAATCATTAAAATGTTTTAAAGTGTCTTTGATGTTTGTTTGCGGATTGATCAGTTCTTTCAATTCTTCAACAATTGCCAATCTGTTTTCCAGATTAGTTTTTAGGTTGGTTTGCAAACTTTTGAAATGTGTATTTTTATTGTCCTTGTATAAGGTGTAATATTGGTCAAATTGTGTTTTTAAAGGAGTGTGATATTGAAATTCTTCTGTCGTATCTGGATTTTCAGCTAGATATTCTTCTTTTTTTTCTTCTAATAGGTGGTAGTATTTTGCTAAGAATGATTTTTTGATTTCCTCTACATGATCTTTTACAGACATCACTTTTTCATTGGTAACCAATTTTTTCAATTCGTCTACAAGTGCATCTAATGGTAAAGATTCGTAATCCAACATTGGAATATCATGACGTTCTTTTAAAGTTTCGTCTTCACTTTCGGCTGCATTAGTATCAGCGATTGCATCTATTATGGTATTGTTTTCTGATAATTGCTCCGTCTGTTTACTATCGCTTGACTCTCCATCAGTAACTGTAGAGGAAACTTCTGCTACTTGTTCAGCGGTTTCTTCATTAGTAGTTTCAACAGCTTCAATTTCATTTGAAATTTCTGTGTCGGGCTGAATCGTTTCTGTCGAATTGATCTCTAAATTTCCATCTGCTTCATGCAGGTTATCATTCTGTTCTTCTAACATTTTTTCAATGTATAAGTGTTCATTAATTTTTTTTCGAATGCGAAAGATAGTAAAGGAGAGTCAAAATTCAAAGTAAATCGAGCTATTTATACTTGTTTTATGTGAGATTTTTTCTAAAAAGAAGCAGTTTTCCTGTTATTTAAGGCTTAATTTTGATAAATAAAAATGCCCTTTGAATGCTAATTTTATTCCAATTTTTGGGTTGATATTTTGTCAATTGACCATAACCCACTTCCATTAATTAAAATAAAAATATTGCCCAATAACATTGACCAGTCGGTTCGGCTTTCGTGTAGAAATTCCCAAAATCCCTTTTCCAAATAGATGGTGGATTTAGTTGTAGTAAATGCAACTAGCATAATTAATAGTAATGGAATACTTGCCAATCGTGAAAACAAACCGATTAAAATTAGGCTACCGCAAAGGATTTCCAAAAAACCAACAAAATTGCCTAAAAATTCAGGAGAAGGCAAGCCTATTTTTTCAAATCGTCCGGCACCTAATTTTTCAGAAAACAAGAATTTTTGAATGCCTTCGGATAAAAATACTACTCCAACTATTAAACGAATAATGATGGTTGTTTTTGAATTGTCAGTATGAATGATTTTTTGAAACATATTTAGACCGGTTTTAGTAAAATTATTGCAATGAGTATTTCTTAGGCTAAGATAAAAATAATTAACCAATCTATTGGATGTAAGAAGATTATTGAGCTAAATACATAATCATCCATAATGCGGATACAGAGATAACTAGCCAAAGAGCGACACCTTGTAGCAATGGTTTTATTCCAACAGACAATAATACTTGTTTGGATAATCCGCAGCCAATTAAAAAAAGAGTCACTGTAAGTCCGGCTTTTGCAATAGCTACTAAATAACTGCTATATGTTTGTACTAATGGGAGATAAGTATTGGCAGTCATAGCCAGTACAAATAATCCAATGAAGTAAGGGATTTTTAGTTTGCTGTTTTTGTTTTTAAATAATATAGTTGACAAAAAAGCAATAGGAATAATCCATAAGGCTCTGGCTAATTTTACTGTTGTTGCAATTTCCAAGGCTTCTGTTCCGTATTTGCTGGCAGCACCTACTACCGAACTGGTGTCGTGTATGGCAATAGCGCACCACAAACCAAATTGATTTTGAGAAAGGTTCAAATGATGTCCAATGATAGGAAACAGTACCAATGCAATAGAATTCAAAATGAAAATAGTTCCTAAAGCCACCGAAATTTGTTTTTCCTCGGCTTTAATTACTGGTGAGATTGCCGCGATGGCACTTCCTCCGCAAATAGCAGTTCCGGCAGAAATAAGATAAGATGTTTTCTTTTCTATTTTTAAATATTTTCCCATAAAATAACCAATAACTAAAGTTCCAATAATGGAAATGACAGTAAATAGAATACCATCTTTTCCTGCTTTCATAGCATTGTGAATGTTCATGCCAAATCCCAAGCCTACTACTGAAACTTGTAATAAAATATGAGTGGCTTTATGGTTAAGGTGCAAATAAGGATGTCCGATAAACTGAGCAATAATCAACCCCATTAAAAGTGCAATAGGAGGTGTTATGAGCGGTGACAGGCAAAATACAAAGGCCAGCAAAAAAATCACTTCACGGGTAGTAATACTGATGGTGATGTTTTTATCTAAAAGTTTACTTTTAGGTTCTTTTGGGTCTGATCCTGATGGTGTTTCCTGCATTGTTGGTTTGTGTTATGATAGTGTAAAAGGAGGGTGCATTTAAGTTAAATATTTTTTTAATTGTATGAACAAAGCCAATAACTCTAGTTGTTGTTTATTTTGTTTTTATGATTAAACATGAATGCGAGTTTTACACATTTTATTTATCATTACTCTTGATGGACTTTCAATGTATTTATAACTAAGCGCAGAAAATAATATTAAAACAGCTAAAAAAGTATAAAAGGTTATTGTTGTATTATCTATTCTTAGATATTTCATAATCTCATGTACCCATTTATGAATTGGATTTTGAAGAATGTAAATACCATAGCTAATTTCTCCAAGAAATATGAGATATTTATGCCGATAAATTTTGGTTAATATTCCATTATTTGAAGAAATCAATAAAATCAATGGGACAAAAATAATTGCCAACAAACCATTATGATAATTCACTCCAATATCAAATTTTAATAAAATCCCTAATAGAACGATTAGAATAATAATTGACCAGTCATAGTTTCTATTTTTTATTCCCTTAATAAAAAATAGTCCTGCCAGATTTCCAATTAAAAACTCGTTAAAATGCAGTAAAGGAAAGTAGAGAATTGTATCCTGTATTTTTTTATACTCACTTTCAAATGAGAGGTATATTAGAAAATGGAAAATAATCTGACTAACAGCAAAAATCAAAATGATAGGTATTACAAGTGTTTTAAAGGAGTATTTTTTATAGAAGTGATTAAATAAAAAGGGGAATGATATGTAAAAAAATAATTCAACAGATAATGACCATCCGGGACCATTAAAAGATAAAGCATATCCGTGTATCCAACTTTGTATCATCGTAAGATTAAATAATAATCCAGTGTAATCAATTGGTCTTTGTGCTATAATGATGTAGGTTAAATATATAATAATTCCTAAAAGATAAACTGGATATAATCTGGCTAATCTTTTTATTAAATATTCTATGGATATAATTCTTGTTTTATCTCCATATGCAATAATCATAACGAAGCCAGAAAGGATAAAAAAATAACTTACTCCTATATTTGCCTGTTGGAATAAAAAGTTAGTTGTATCTAAATTGAATGGAAAAATAGTTGTTCCATAATGAAAAACTACAATGGATATTGCCGCAACAAATCTAGTGAATGTTAGTTGTTCTAATCTCATATTTTTTAGCTGGTACTATTTATAATATCACTTGGCTAATAATTCTATACAGTGCTCTTATGAAAAAAATCAGCGCTATTTTGAAAAATAACAATAAGCCACTTCTCTGAATAATGATTTTTGAGTGATTTTATTGTGTTTTTTGCATTATCAACTTTGTGTTTTACTATTGCAAAAGTAATATACTTTTGATGTTAAAGAGGAGATAAATCCATTTAAGTTGATGCTGAAAAGAGTTATTTTTGTAGGAACATAAATTTAATTATTATATGAAAAGTAATATACTGTTTATCGTTTTGGCATTAATAACAGGTGCATTAATTCCTATTCAGGCTGCTACTAACGCTGCGTTTAGCAAAAGCATTGGGAATCCTTATGTCACAGGTTTGATGGTTTTTATCGTTGGATTAGTAGGAATGATACTCTTCACATTTATTTTGAAAGTATCATTACCAACTACCCAGCAATTAGTTAATGCGCCTTCCTATGGTTATTTAGGCGGAATAATTGTAGCCACTTATGTAGTTATGATTACCATTTTAGTACCACGTATTGGGGTTGGAACAGCGATTGGTTTTATTGTAACAGGACAAATACTTTTTGCAATAATTATAGATCACTTTGGTCTTTTTAATGTTACTGTCCGACCTATTGAAACCACTCGGTTTATAGGAGTTTTGTTAATTGTAGGAGGAGTTTATTTAGTGATGAAAAAATAAGTTTTATGCGATAATCAAATTATAAAAAATCCCTAATTGCTTTACCAATTAGGGATATATTTTATTTATGATAATTCTATTTTTGCTGTTTTTACTGGAATTTAAAACTGAAAACTATTTCTTCTTTAAAATCTTGTATTCTTCATAACATCCACTAATAGCATCCAGAATTTGAAGGTCATTTGCAGTTTTTACAAAAGATTCGGAGTAATTACATCGTTCAAGAATTTCAGCAATCTCTTTTTTGTCAATACCTAAAAGGACAGAAATAGTTTCTCTGTCAAATTTGGTTTCTAAGAGATTGCGAACCGTATCGTCCTTTTTCATTTCTTTCAGCCTTTTAAGCTCATTGGGTTTCTTACCAAAGAAATTATAGAGTTTATCGGCTGGATTGAAAATAGCTCCCATTACTTTGCCAAATGCACCGGGAGAAGTGTCACCAGTTTCATAGCCTTCTGTTAGACCATTGATACTATAGCGGTAATTTTCTCTGGTTGGTATTAATTTAGAATCGACTTCAAGATAACCTGTTAAGTTGTATCGCCCAATGATTACTTCTTCAAGAGCATAGGCTTTTTCAGTTAATTGAATGGTAGTAGTTTTGGTTCTTACCCAGTCGTTGGTTACTCTGATTCTCAAAGATTGAAAACCAATGCAGGTGATGTGAAGGGTGTCATTTACTGATACTGCTAATTCAAAATTACCTTTGTCATCTGTGGTAGTTCCTCTTACTTTGTTGATGTTAATGATGTTTACATTCGCTAAAGGGAATTTTGTATTGTCATTAAGAATAGTCCCTGTAACAGTTTGGGCAGCTTCAAAAACTTGAGAGAAAGCTGTTGAGGTAAGTATTAAAAAAAAAGAAACTACAAAATATTTCATAAACTTGTTTAAAACTTTAAAAGTAATAAAACAGGATTAAATATTTTGTAGTTTCAGTATAATTATAAGAAAATTAACAGAAGGTATTAGCTTCTTCTTGGTCTTCTTTCTCTTGGAGCATCTCCAAAGCTTTCAGAACGTCTGGCTGGTCTTTCTGAGGAACCACCATCACGTCTTGGAGCGTCAGTTCTTGGGGCTCTGTCTGAAGAAAACCCTCCAGTTCTTGGAGCTGAATTGCTTCTAGGTCCAAAACCGCCTTCTCTTGGAGCAGAACTTCTGTCGCTTCTGAATCCGCCGCCAGAACCTTCACGTCTTGGAGCAAAGTTTCCTTCTCTTCTTGGAGCTGAACTTCTTCCACCACCAAAACCTCCTGAGCTTCTTCCGTTATGATCACGTCTTCCGCCACCGTCGTTTTTAGAAATTTCTACATTGATACGACGTCCTTCTAATTGTACGTTGTTCAATATTTCCATTACTTTATCCGTGTGTTCAGGATCAGTGTTAAAGAAAGAGAATCCTTCTTTTACATCTACTTTGAAAACGTCATCACGACCTAAGTCTAATGTTTCTTTCAGGTAATCCTTCAATGACATCCAGTCGAAATTATCTCTGGATCCGATGTTTACAAAATATCTTGTAGCACCACTATTGTTGTTTTCTCTTGGAGCTCCGTCTCTGTCATCACGCTCACGTCTTTCTGAACCTGAAGATTGATTAGAGATGTCTCTGTTTTTCTTGTAGTAAGCAATAAAACGGTTAAATTCAACAGAAACCATTTTCTTGATTAGTTCTTCTTTCGATAAACCTTCCAAAACGCTGTTGATAGCAGGTAAGTAGTTGTCAATTTCGTGATCTACTTCAGTATCTTTAATTTTGTTAGCTAAGTGCAACAATTGGATTTCGCAGATTTCAATTCCAGAAGGGATTGTTTTTTCTTCAAATTTTTGTTTGATGATTCTTTCGATTGAAGAAATCTTACGGATTTCACTTTTAGTTACAATAACGATAGAAGTTCCTAATTTTCCAGCACGACCAGTACGACCTGAACGGTGATTGTAAGTTTCGATTTCGTCAGGTAATTGGTAGTTTACTACGTGAGTAACATTATCAACGTCAATTCCACGAGCTGCAACGTCAGTAGCAACAAGCATTTGAATTTGACGGCCTCTAAAAGATTTCATAACTCCATCACGTTGCGCCTGAGATAAATCTCCGTGCAAAGCGGCAGCGCTGTATCCGTCTTCGATTAATTTTTCGGCAACTGCTTGTGTATCACGTTTTGTTCTACAAAAAACTACCGAGAAAATGTCTGGATTAGCATCTGCCAATCTTTTCAAAGCTTCGTAACGGTCACGTGCATTTACTAAGTAAAACTCGTGAGAAACAGTAGCTGAACCTGAATTCTTTGCTCCAACTGTAATTTCAATTGGGTTAGTCATGAATTGTTTTCCAATTCTGGCTACTTCTGCAGGCATTGTAGCCGAGAATAACCATGTGTTTTTTTCGTCTGGCGTAGTAGATAAGATGTTTACGATGTCTTCGTAGAAGCCCATGTTTAACATTTCGTCTGCTTCGTCAAGAATACAGTAATTAATTTGAGAGATGTTTACCAATCCTCTGTTAATCATGTCCTGCATTCTACCTGGAGTAGCCACAATAATCTGCGCACCTCTTTTGATGTCTCTAGCCTGTTCTGTAATACTCGCACCACCATAAACAGCCACTACATTAATACCTTTTTCGTATTTTGAGTAGTTTTTAAGTTCGTTTGTAATCTGCAAACATAGTTCGCGGGTAGGTGATAAAATTAACGCCTGTGTATTTCTGTTGTCGGCATCAATTTTTTGAATGACTGGAAAACCAAAAGCTGCCGTTTTCCCTGTCCCTGTCTGAGCCAACGCAACTAAATCTGTGTCTTGTTCCAATAATAGGGGAATCGCTTTCTCCTGTACTTCGGTCGGATTCTCAAATCCTAGATCGATAATCGCACGTTGTAGCGATTCACTCAATCCTAATTGTTCAAATTTATTCATATATGTTTTTAAAATTTGGTGCAAAAGTACACTTAAAAAACCATATAATCTAATAGAAAATTCACATTTACCTTTTTATTAATATTTGAAAATCAATTAGTTAGTTTTTAGGAAGGCGATAAGTTGCTCTGTAGCCTTACCACGATGGCTAATTTGCCCTTTTTCTTGGAGCGAAAGTTGTGCGAAAGTTTCTGTAAAACCTTCTGGTTGAAAGATAGGATCGTAGCCAAAACCTTGATTTCCTGTTTTCTCTAAAGTGATTTCCCCGCGAGCAATTCCTGTAAAAAGGTGTTGTTGTCCGTTTGTATTTAAGGCAATTACAGTTTTAAATTGAGCATTTCTATTGGATTTATTAGATAAGCTTTCTAATAATTTATTCATATTATCATCGGCATTACGCTGTTCACCAGCATATCGGGCGGAGAAAACACCAGGTTCTCCATTTAATACATCTACTTCTAGTCCTGTGTCGTCTGCAAAGCAATCGTAACCGTATTTCTCAGTAATATAATTCGCTTTTAGAATGGCATTTCCTTCTATAGTATCAGCAGTTTCTGAGATTTCTTCGTAACAACCAATGCTTTCTAAGCTAATGATTTCGATGGTATAAGGAAGCAATTGTTGGACTTCAAGAATTTTATTTTTGTTGTTGGTAGCGAAGACAAGTTTCATTTTTTTGGTTTAGAATTGATGAATGACAAAGATATGAAGTTTTAAAAGGAGATATAATCGGGATTTAAAATAGAAGAAAATCTAAGCGTTAATAAATAGTTAAAGTGTTGAAAATTAAAATATTAAATTAAAATAAATCGTAAATTTGAGTGTGGTTCTGATTAATTACTTGAGATATAATATCTCAAATTTTACTATATAGAAAAAGTATCTCAATAGTCAGCTATGCTACGGCTTAAGTATAAGCTTGATAATGATAAATCAGAACTTCAAAGTTAGATTCAGAGGGCTTTTATAAGCCCTCTTTTTTTGATAATTTATGATTTATTAAAATAACAATAGATACGTTAATGTGTTGTTAAATAGTTGGATTTTAAATATTTGTATTTATATTGTTTGTATATTTGAATATGATTTTGATTAATTATTAGATTTGAATAAATCTAAAAGCAGAAGATTTTTTAACAATCAACTGTAGACAATAGAATAGTAAAATGATAGTAAATCAAAATCAACAATTAGGAGGACTTGTAAAAGCCCTCCTTTTTTTGTACCTATTCAAAAAGAGAGGGTGATTATAAAATTAGCCTTCAAATTATGTATTATACCCTTATTAAATACCCACTTCCTAAATGTTTTTAAACCCAAATTCATAATTAAATCATAATTCTTACTGATGTAATTTTTATTTTAAATTCAATTATTAATTTTGTTTAACCACACATTATTATTCCAAATGAAATTACTAATAGTCGAGGACGAGCCCAATCTTTTATCCATTTTACGAAAAGGATTTGCCGAAAACAACAATGAAGTAAGTGTTGCTCTTGACGGTACAACGGCTTTGGAAATGATTCATAATTATTCTTTTGATGTTGTTATTTTGGATGTAATGTTACCTGATATCAACGGAATTGAAATTTGCAGGAGATTGCGTGCCAGCAAAAATTTTGTACCTGTTTTGCTTCTTACAGCTCTGGGAACTTCAGAAAATATTGTGACCGGACTCAATGCAGGTGCTGATGATTATTTGGTTAAACCTTTTAAATTTGGTGAATTGGATGCAAGAGTAAATGCCTTAAACCGAAGAGCCAGTCAGGAAGTTGAAAAAATAGATTCCATTACTATTAGTGATTTAGAAATTAATGCGAGAGCAAAGACGGTAACCAGAGCAGGAGAATCTATTGTTTTAACCGCCAAAGAATTCAAATTACTTTATTATTTGGCTAAAAATACTGGAAGAATTGTATCCCGTGATCAAATTCTGGACAATGTTTGGGATATTAATTTTGATATGAATACCAATGTTGTTGATGTTTATATTACTTACCTGCGAAAAAAAATAGATAAACCTTTTGAAACTAAGCTTATTCATACCATGAAAGGTTTAGGTTATGTTATTAAATCATAAAGATGGATATCAGAAAAAAAATAACGGTTACTTATGTGGCGCTTTCTACGTTTAGTACGCTGTTATTGAGTATTATAATTTTTGTTTTTTTTACAGAAAACAATCAATATTATTTTTTAAAAAGGCTAGAAGACAGGGCGAAAATTGTCGCTTCCATTCATTTTCAAAAAGATCCTAAAAAAACCAAATATTACAGTGAACTTAAGAAAAATGGACTGGAAGAACTAATTGAAGAAGAAGAGTTTGTTCTAAAAATAAATAGCGAGAATAGTTTTGAATACAATACCAAACTCAACTTGCCTAATGAGTTTTATACCAATGTTTTAAAAACAGGAAAAGACTTTTTTGAAATTGATAATAAATATTACCTCGGACAAACCTTTACAGAAGGCGATCAAAAGTATATTGTAATTGTTGGAGCCAGAGACAGAAGAGGAAATACAACTACAATTTTTATTGTAAAAATAATGCTTTTCGGAGGGATAGGATTTGTTTTTCTAGCCTTTTTTTTAGGACGATTTCTGGCAAAACGTGTTATTAATCCAGTGGCGAGAATTACAAAAGAAGTAAATAGAATTAGTGCTTCAAATCTTCATAACAGACTTCCTGAGGTAGCAAATTCTGATGAAATTTCAGATCTTACGGCTACTTTTAATAATATGCTGGATCGTTTGGAAACTTCGTTTGAGATTCAGGCCAACTTTATTAATAATGCTTCACACGAGTTAAAAACACCTATTACTACTATTATTGCGGAGTCTGAAATTATGCTTCTAAAAGAAAGAGCAGTTCCGGAATATGTTCAGTCTTTAGAGAATATTTATAGTCAGGCATCCAGATTAGGCAATCTTACCGAGAGTTTATTGAAATTAACCCAAACAGGTTACGATGGTAAAAAGCAAGTTCTGGACATTGCAAGAATTGATGAATTACTGATGGATGTAAAATCAGATATTGATAAACTTTTTCCAAATAATAGAGTTAGTATCAAACTTAATTTTGCTCCAAAAGATTCTAATTTTTTATTGATTCCCTGTAACAAACCCTTATTAGAATTAGCGATTAATAATATTATTGCTAATGGCGTAAAATACTCTGATAATAATGAAGTATTCGTTACGCTTTCTGCCAATAAAGACCAGATTAAAATTTCAATAAATGATATTGGAATTGGAATTCCTCCAGAAGACATTCCACATTTATATGAACCTTTCTTTAGAGGGAAAATTGCTGCTAAATATACGGGTTATGGTTTGGGGCTTCCATTGGCAATGAAAATTATCCGAATGCACGATGGAGAACTCCAAGTGCAATCAGAAGAAAACAAAGGAACTATTGTGACAATTGTTTTTAAAAAATCCAACATTAAAAATTTTAATGTTTAATCTTAGAAAATTCTAATTTTATATTAAGACTCTTCTAATCTAAGAGAAGTTATTTTGTATGTATAAACTAAATCATTTATACTTATGAAAAATTTTTTAATTCCTACGACTTTAAAAGAAGATACTATTTGTGCTGTAAAATCAGCTGTTAACCAGGCAAAAGAAAATCAGAGTGAGATTATTTTAATGCTTGTTTCCGATGCTCCGGATACTTTTTCTTCTTCTCATTTTTTGCGTGAAATGAAAACCGGACTTACTTCAAGTCAGGAAATCATTCTTAATAACTGCAGAGAAATTATTTCCCAAACAGATAATTGCCGCCTAAAAATACATAATCAATACGGACTATCCTCTCCAATCTTCAGAGGAATTGTTGATGCCTTTAGTGTAAAGTTAGTCATCTTAACGCATTCGTATAAGCAGGAAACCAAAAGAATTCATCAGTATTTTGTACAATTGGCAGGAAATCAAAAATGCCCTATTCTTCATTTAGGCAACGAACAGATTAAAGACGATTTCAATAAAGCACTTTATATAGAAACTGCTGCTGCTAATGCACATGTGAAAGATATTCAGCAATTTTTAAGCAAAAACTTTTCGTTTGAAATTGTCAGCCAAACTACTAATTATCAAAATGATTTAACTGATTTTGCTCCTCATCTATCAGAAGCTATTTCAAAATATGATATCGATTTGCTAATTCAAACCCGAAAAGGCGAAAAAATCAAATTCAAAAAGAAGAAGAAAGAAGAGATTAATGAGTTTTTAGGATTACCGGTTCTATCGCTCTACGAAGAATTTGCCTAAATAATTTTTCTAAAATGAAGTGTAATTAAAAAAAGAAGAAGATGTTGTTAAGAAAAAGAATTCCAATTAAATATGTCCTGGGAAAAATCAAAGTAGAATTGGCTCTTGTATTAGCTTATACTGTAGTATTCGAAATTTTCCATCATTATTTTATTAATCTTCCTGTAGATATTCCAATTGCGATTCCAACGATGATTGGAACAATTATTTCCTTATTACTCGCTTTTAAGTCCAATCAGGCTTACGATAGATGGTGGGAGGCAAGAATTGTTTGGGGAGCGATTGTAAATGACTCCCGAACATTGATTCGTCAGGTGATGACATTCTATAAAGATCCCGATTTTTCTGTTGAGGCGAATGATTTCAAAGAAACTTTTACCAAAAGACAAATTGCCTGGTGTTACAGTTTAGGTCAGTCACTTCGAAATAAAGATGCTATAAAACCATTGAAAGGTTTGATGACAGAAGAGGAAATTAAATATGTAAAAAATCATCAAAACGTCCCAAATGCTATTTTGGTATTACACGCCCGTGATCTTCGAAATGCTCGAAACGACAAGCGAATTAATATGTATCAGCAAGTAGAAATCGACAATACCTTATCAAGATTATGCGATCAAATGGGAAAATGTGAAAGAATTAAAAACACGATTTTTCCAACCACTTATAGCCTTTATATTCGATTGACGTTGTGTTTGTTTATTTTATTATTGCCTTTTGGATTAACCAGTGTATTAAGCTGGTTTGCTATTCCGTTGATTACAGCTATTTCTGCGGCTTTTGTTTTAATTGAGAAAATGGCAATTCATTTGCAGGACCCATTTGAAAACAGGCCAACAGATACGCCTGTTACTGCTATTGCTAATACAATTGAAAAAAATCTAATGCAAATGGTCAACGAATATAGAGAAGAATTTGCTTTTTCAAATGAATTAGAAACTAAAAAAGAATCTAAAATAGAAGAGAGTAATCTTTATTTTGTGCTATAAAGGTTGTGTTAATTTGATGTTAAAACGTTGTATTTTAATTAAATGCTTTTGTATATTTGAATATGATTTTGATTGATTATTTGTTTGAAATGATCTAAAAAACAGAAAATTATAAAACAATTGGCTGTATAATAGGATACGAGTAAAAGGTAGTAAATCAAAATCAATAATTTAGGAGGACTTGTAAAAGTCCTCCTTTTTTTATGAAGTTTTTCTAATGCCTGTTACTCACATTAGTTAAATTATCCGGGAAATAATTATTGGAAAGATTGGAGAATTCATCGCCACGCATAAAGATATTAATATCGGCATCAGCAAAACTTGTTTTTCCGGCTGCAGCCAATAATTCGTTGGCAGCGTGTAAAGTATTTTTATGAAAATTATAGACACGTTCTGATTTATCGCTTACTACCAGACCTTTCATAAGCATTTTGTCCTGAGTAGCCACTCCGGTTGGACATTGATTGTTATGGCAACGCAAAGCCTGAATACACCCCAGCGAAAATAGAAAACCTCTGGCGCTATTACACATATCAGCTCCTAAGGCAATGGCATGCAAAATAGAATAACCCGAAATTATTTTTCCACTGCCAATGATTCTTATTTTGTCACGAATATTCAAATTGATCAATGTTTTATTAACAAAAATTAAGGCAGGTTCAAAAGGCATTCCTACACCATCTGAAAATTCCAAAGGTGCAGCACCTGTTCCGCCTTCCGCACCATCAACGGTAATGAAATCGGGATAGCAATTGGCTGCAATCATTTCGTGGCAAATCGCTTCGAATTCATTCGTTTGTCCGATGCAAAGTTTAAAGCCAATAGGTTTTCCATTAGACAATTGACGTAAACGATCAATAAATTCAACCAATTCTTTGGCGTCTGAAAAAGCGCTATGACAAGGGGGAGAAAGAATTGTTGTGTGAGGTTGAACACCTCTTATTCGGGCAATTTGCTCTGTATTTTTAGCCGCAGGCAATACTCCGCCATGACCAGGTTTTGCTCCTTGTGAAAGTTTGATTTCAATCATTTTTACTTCGGGTAGATTGGCTTTTTCTGCAAATTTTCCACCATCAAAACCGCCTCGGTCATCCCGACAGCCAAAATAACCTGTACCAATTTGCCAGGTAATATCGCCTCCATTTTGGTGAAATTCAGTAAATCCGCCTTCTCCTGTATTGTGATAAAATTTTCCTTTTTCAGCTCCTTTGTTGAGCGCTACAATGGCATTCTCACTCAAAGAACCAAAACTCATAGCAGAAATATTCAATAAAGAAGCAGAATAAGGCTGTTTGCAATCTTTTCCACCAACTAACACCCGAGGTAATTCGTCATTTACTACTGCAGGAAACATTGAATGTTTGATGCCTTCGTAATTGTTATGATTTATGTCTAATTGTGTTCCAAATGGGGTATTGGAATCTATATTTTTAGCTCTTTGATACACTAAAGAGCGTTGGTTTCTGGAAAAAGGTTTTCCGTCTGTAGAACGTTCGATAAAATATTGTTGAATTTCTGGGGAAATGCTTTCAAACAAATAACGGAAATACCCTAAAACAGGAAAATTTCTAAGGATAGTGTGTTTCTTTTGAATGGTATTATAAATTCCAACAATAATTAGAATGACCATTATTCCCGAAAAGACAAATCCTGTTTGGAGGAAATAATTAAAAAGAATAGAAATGCTCAATAATGTTATACCTATTGCAAATAATTGTTTTCTCATTGCTATAAATAGTTTGTGATTTTTATAAATTTTTGGTTTTAATTTTTAGGCGAAACGCAAGCGTACATACACGTGCTTAATTCCTTTTTTATCCGATTCTCTTTCGTCAATTTCGAGAATGTCAGTTAGTGATTTTAGCATTGGAGTTAGTTTAGAAAAACCATAATTTCGGGGATCGAATTCGGGTTTTTTCTTTACGATGAGGTTACCAACATCGCCAAGGAATGCCCAGCCATCTTCGTCTCCAATAGCATCTAGTGTATCTTCGATGAGTTCTATCGTTTGGTTGTCGATTTTGCTTGGAGCTTCTTTTTCAACCACCTTTTTAGATTCAGCTACAGGAGTTACAGTTGGTTTTGGAGATTTATTTTGAACGTTAGCTATTTTTCGGGTCTTTTTGATGGCACCATCCAAGACTTCAATGAAGACAAATCGGTCGCAAGCGGCGATAAAAGCACTTGGTGTTTTCTTTTCTCCAATACCAATGACTTTCATTCCGGATTCTCTCAATCGAATGGCTAATCTTGTAAAATCACTATCGCTGGAAACAATACAAAAACCATCCAATTTATCTGAATACAATAAATCCATTGCATCAATAATCAACGCAGAATCCGAAGAATTTTTTCCAACAGTATAGCTGTATTGTTGGATAGGAGTAATCGCGTGTTCGAGTAAAACTGATTTCCAACCGTTAGCATTGGGTTTTGTCCAGTCTGCATAAATACGTTTTGTGGTAGGAGTTCCAAACTTGGCGATTTCTTCCATCATTCCTTTGACATTGCTGTAAGGAACATTGTCAGCATCGATAAGTACTGCGAGTTTTAATTCTTTGGTGGTTTGTGACATATTTTGTTGATAGGATTTTGCAAATGAAATATAGTCTTCAAATGTACAAAGTTTATCTTTACTAAAGATGCCTAGCCCTGATGGAAACGACATCCTTTTGCTTTTTTCTTTAAAAAGCAAAAGATATAGTGGATAGCAGGAAATAGCTCCTGAAAAATAAATTTGCTTTAAAGATGCTAATAAATTTTAAATAATTATTTTTGCAACCTCTTAAAATTAATAGTAGTACAGATATATATTATGGTAAAAGATTTATTCGAAAGAATTCAGAACAATAAAGGGCCATTAGGAAAATGGGCTTCACAAGCAGAAGGTTATTTTGTTTTTCCAAAATTAGAAGGAGACTTAGGGCCAAGAATGAAATTTCAGGGAAAAGAGGTTTTGAACTGGAGCTTGAATGACTATTTAGGTTTGGCAAATCATCCAGAAGTTCGTAAAGCAGATGCTGATGCGGCTATAGAATTTGGTGCTGCCGCCCCGATGGGTGCTCGTATGATGTCAGGTCATACTAAATATCACGAACAATTAGAGAATGAATTGGCTGCTTTTGTAATGAAAGAATCGGCTTATTTGTTGAATTTTGGGTATCAGGGAATGGTGTCTATTATTGACGCTTTGGTTACAAGAAATGATGTAATTGTGTATGATGTTGATGGTCACGCCTGTATTATTGACGGAGTTCGTTTGCATAGCGGAAAACGTTTTACTTACAAGCACAACGACATTGAAAGTATGGAGAAAAACCTGCAGCGTGCTACTAAATTAGCTGAAGAAACAGGTGGAGGAATTCTTTTTATCACTGAAGGTGTTTTTGGAATGCGCGGTCAGCAAGGAAAGTTGAAAGAGATTGTAGAAATGAAAAAGAAATACAATTTCCGTTTGTTGGTTGATGATGCACACGGTTTTGGTACGCTTGGTAAAACCGGTGCCGGAGCAGGTGAGGAGCAAGGCTGTCAGGATGGAATTGATGTTTACTTTTCTACTTTTGCAAAATCAATGGCAAATATCGGAGCTTTTGTAGCCGCTGATAAAGATATTATCGATTATTTGAAATACAACTTGCGTTCTCAAATGTTTGCCAAAGCATTGCCTATGATTCAGACTATTGGTTCTTTGAAACGTCTGCAATTGTTGCGTGACAACCCGGGATTGAAAGATAAATTATGGGAAAACGTAAATGCTTTGCAAGGTGGTTTGAGAAGCAAAGGATTTAATATTGGTGATACCAATACTTGTGTTACACCAGTTTATTTGGAAGGAAGTGTACCGGAAGCGATGGTAATGGTAAATGACTTAAGAGAAAATTATGGTATTTTCTTGTCAATCGTAATTTATCCGGTTATTCCAAAAGGAATGATTTTATTGCGTGTTATTCCAACAGCTCCTCATACATTGTCAGATATTGATGAAACGCTAACTGCTTTTGAAGCGATTCGTGAGAAATTAGTAAACGGAACTTATAAAGAGATTGCTTCTAAAACTAAAGTAGATTTGGACGCAGAATAAATAATATTCTCATATTTTAAAAGAAAAATCCATTCAAATTTTGAATGGATTTTTTTGTTTATCTTTATTAGAAACAATAAATAAATTGAAATTATGAAATATGTAACTATTGCAAGCACTGTTTTAATAGCTTTATTTGTGTCCTGTAAAAAAGAACAAGAAGTTCCAGTTTTACGGAAAGCGGTTGTGGTTGAAAAAAACCTTTCTAAAGAATGTTATTTAGGAATTATTAATAAAGATACTTTTTCAATGTCACTCGAAATAAAAGGGAATGAGATTTCTTCAGGGGAATTAAATTATAATTTTTTTGAAAAAGATAAAAATGAAGGAACTCTAGCTGGTGAATTGAAAGGCGATACACTTTTTGCAGATTATACTTTTACATCCGAAGGAGTTTCTTCTGTTCGTGAGGTGGCTTTTCTAAAAAAAGGAAACACTTATACTGAAGGTTTTGGCGATATTGTAGAAAATAATGGAAAAGTGGTTTTTAAAAATGCCAAAC
Organism: Bacteroidota bacterium; assembly: GCA_040387175.1. GTDB lineage: Bacteria > Bacteroidota > Bacteroidia > Flavobacteriales > Flavobacteriaceae > Flavobacterium. Next base: position 55,638 of record JAZKED010000024.1, read on the forward strand.
AATTAAAATTTGGAAAACTAGTTTTATCAAAAGTGGATTGTAAGTGAGATAAAGGTTTGTTGTAACTATTTATTTTTTTAAATTATTAAGTCCTTTAAGAAAATTATAAATCTTAATTTTCTTAAAGGGCTTAATGTTAGTATTCTTTTGAATTGAATTATTTTTTTACAAATTTTTAATAAACGTTTTTCTTCGGCAGTGAATTTTTGGATCGAAGGTTTTCCATAAATTATGGATGGCATGATTCTCTTCCAGTTCCGGAGTCCGGATACAATTGATAATTCCTTTTTCACTGAAAGTTTTGAAATATTCATCAAATATTATGGCTGTTACCCCTTTGTTTTGGTATTCCGGAGCTACACCTATTAAGTAAAAAACTACGTCTTTGCTTTGTTTTCTGGCTTTAAGTAAATGATAAAATCCGAAAGGAAAGAGTTTGCCTTTTGCTTTTTGCAATGCTTCCGAAAAACTAGGCATTACAATACTGAATGCTACAATTTTATTGTTGCTGTCTAATACAAATTTGATGTATTCCGGATTGATAAGACCTATATATTTCTTTTTGAAGTATTCTTTTTGAATGTCAGTAATGGCTACAAATGAAGATAAACTCGCATAAGCATTGTTGAATAAATCAAACATTTCATCCACATAAGGCATAATGTCTTTTGTCTTGGTAAACGTCAAACTTCTTAGTTCGTATCGCTTTTTGATTAATGCTTGTGCTTTTAAAAAGAATTCTGGTTTTACATTGGAAAAAGGAAAGATGCTTTCTATGAATTCTTTTTCTTTTACAAAACCCAATTTTTCGAAATGACCTGGATAATAAGAATGATTGTACCAGGTAATCATTGTTCCTATTTGATCAAAACCTTCAGTAAGAACACCAACTTTGTCCAGATTGGAAAACCCCATTGGCCCTTCCACATGTTCCAAATTGTTTTTTCTGCCTAATTCGTATGCTTTTTCCAATAAAGCTTTGGTCACTTCTATATCGTCAATCACATCAAACCAGCCAAAACGAACTTTCTTTTTGTGCTGGTCATTGACTTCGCCCCAATTGATAATTGCAGCAATTCGTCCCACAATTTGATTGTCTTTGTAGGCTAAATAAAAATAAGCTTCAGCATTTTCAAAAGCAGGATTTTTAGTTTTGTCAAAACCTGCCAATTCATCTGCAATGATAGGTGGAATCCAATATTTATTGTCTTTGTATAAGGAGAAAGGAAATTTCACGAATTCCGTCATTTCCTTTTTTGTAATCGCTTCTTTTATGGTAATCATTATTATTTTTTAGGTGTTGTTTCTACTGCGTCTTTACGCTTTTTAGATTTGTCATTTCCTTTACCCTTGTCTTTACCTTTTTTATCATCAGTATCAATTTTCACTTCTTTATACTTTGTATCATACCGCCAGGAAAACCCAACGCCACCGTAAAGTGTAGAAGGTGTGCTTTTTACACTGCCACCAATAGAAGCATCAATTTGCATACTCTTGTTGAGTAAATAAGCTGCGCCTCCACGAAGAACGAAATCACTGTTAAAATCACTTTTATAGCCTTGATTTTCTACGAAAGCTGACCAGTTTTGGCTCAACCCTTTTGTTAAGGTAATTACATAACCATAACTTGGATAATCGGTTCCTATGTAATCAGCAATAATGTTGGTAACGAACACAAAACTTCCATCTCCCAAATGGTTTTGGGTAATCAACATAATTTTTGGAGATATGCCTGCATCTGGAGAAAAATAATACGGATTACCCGCTAACATAATATTGGCACCTGCAAAAACCGAAACTGCAGGTATGAATTGATGCCAATTAAAAGCATGATTCGCTTTATAGCTGTAAACGTTTACTTCTTTTTTGTAATTTTTAAATGGATCATATAACAAATATTTTGCCCCCAATACCGTTTGTTTAAAATCTGATTTTTGAGTGCTGCTCATAGCAGAATTAAATTGTGCATGCTGGTATTGAAGATCAGCAATAAATTCTAATTTTTCCTTAAATAATCCCCACCTTAGTGTCATATCAAGTCCTATTCCATTAGCATCATAGTTTAGTATGCTATGTTCTTCTTTGATGCCATAAATACCTGTTTCTACTTGGATAACAGATTTTCCTACTGCAAAAGCAGACATAGTTTCTCCTGGTCTGTTCGAATTGATTTCATCAGTATGTTGTCCATAATGAATTAATGGAATCATAAAAAGGGCTGCGACAATTAAGTTTTTGGTTTTATACATATTGTTTTTAGGTTTAAAAGTAATAAGGCTTTCCAAAAGTACTATATTTTATTATTTATTTAAGAATGATATTTTAATTTTGAACGTTGGATTTGTTAATTTTGCCAAAAATTATTTTGATTATGCAAGAAGCATCTTTTTCAGGATTTATTAGAATATTATTTTACATAATAGCTTTTTACTATATTTTTAAATTTTTAGCTAGGATTTTTTTGCCAGTATTAGTCAAAAAAGCTGTAGAAAAAGCTGGTGAAAATTTTCAAAGACAACAGCAGTATTCACAACAAGCGAATTGGAATAATACTAGAAATAATGATGAAATCATTATTGATACCACCAATGTCAAAAATCCTCGCGAAACCAAAAAAGTAGGGGATTATGTTGATTACGAAGAAATAGATTAAATTTACCCCAAACCTAAGACCAAACCAACAACCAATTTTAATGAAGCAACTTCAAAAGTTCTATCCGCACGTTTTAGTCCTAATTGGATTCGTATTAATATCCCTCATTTATTTTTATCCAGTTTTACAAGGAAAACAAATTTTTCAATCAGATATTGCCCAATATACCGGAATGGCAAAGGAGCAAAATGATTTTAGAAAAAATGAAAAAATAGAACCTTTTTGGACCAATTCAGCTTTTGGAGGAATGCCGACGTATCAATTGGGAGCTAAATATCCTCACGATTATATTGGTATGATTGACGATGCGTTACGTTTTTTACCACGTCCAGCAGATTATTTATTTTTGTATTTCCTTGGTTTTTACGGACTGCTTTTGGTATTGAAAATTGATCCGCTCAAAGCTTTTTTTGGCGCTTTGGCTTTTGGCTTCTCCACTTATTTGATTATTATTTTAGGGGTTGGTCATAATGCAAAAGCACATGCCATTGCCTATATGCCATTGGTTATAGCTGGTTTTATTTTGGTTTATAAGAAGAAATACATTTTGGGTGGATTGTTAACTATGTTTGCCACAGCATTAGAAATCAATGCAAATCACTTTCAAATGACTTACTATTTGTTGATTTTTCTGATATTACTTTCGGGTTATTTTATCTATTTGTCAATAAAAGAAAAGGAGTATAAATCATTGTTAGTTTCACTTGGGGTTTTGGCAATAGCCGGAATATTTGCTCTTGGAGCCAATGCTACTAATTTATTGGCCACAGCCGAATATGCAGATTTCAGTACCCGTGGAAAAAGTGAATTAACTTTTAATGTTGATGGTTCAAAAAGTACTGGAAATAGCGCTTTATCTCATGATTATATTACGGAATACAGTTATGGAATTGGGGAAAGTTTCAATTTAATTGCACCAAGACTTTTTGGAGGTTCTAACAATGAGAATATTGGTACAGATAGCAGAATGTTTCAATTTATGATGGAACAGGGAGTTCCTGAAGATCAAGCAAAGGATTTTGTTTCTGGAATGCCAACTTATTGGGGTGATCAGCCTATTGTCGCAGCACCAGCATACATTGGAATTGTAGTTTTCTTTTTGGCAGTTCTAGCTTTATTTACAGATAAGAGAAAAATCAAATATTTGTTTCTTTCTGGTGCTATCGTTGCCTTAGTACTTTCGTGGGGAAAAAATATTCCGGCACTGACTGACTTTTTTATCGAAAATGTACCGATGTACAATAAGTTTAGAGCTGTTTCTTCAATACAGGTTATTTTAGAATTGTGTTTTCCTGTTTTGGCTGTTATGGGAATTCAGTCCTTTTTTAATTTAGAAAAAGAAGCACGTTTTAAAGCCTTATGGCAATCAGCCGCAGTTGGTTTTGGAATTATCATAGGTTTGTTTGTATTGAAAGGAAGTTTCAGTTTTGCAGGAGCAAGTGACGGTTATTTTAGAGAAAGTTATGGACCTGCATTTGTAGATGCCCTTAAAGAGGATAGAAAGACTCTTTATTCGGCAGATTTATTGCGTTCCGGATTTTTTATTTTACTTGTAGCTGGAACTTTATGGTTGTTTATTAAAGAAAAATTAGCTCAGAATACTGCAATAATTATAGTAGGATTATTGATGGTTTCGGATTTGTTTTTTGTGGATAAAAAATATGTTTCGATTAAAGATTTTGTTAGTAGAAGTGAAGTAGAAGTTCCTTTTCAGGAAACTCCTGCCGATACACAGATTTTACAAGACACAACACATTACCGTGTTTTCGAAGTTGCAGGAAATTTATCAAGTGCCAGAGCTTCTTATTTTCATAAATCGATAGGAGGGTATAGCGCTGTAAAACCTAGAAGAATGCAACAGTTATTTGACTATCAAATTGCTAAAAACAATTTGGAGATTTTGAATATGCTGAATGTGAAATATATTATCCAAACCGATTCAACAGGAGCTTCGTTTCCAGTTCAAAACCCAGAAGCCAATGGAAATGCCTGGTTTGTAAAAGATGTTTTGCTAAAAAATAAGCCTGATCTGGTAATGAAAGCGCTGGATAATTTGGATACAAAAACTACTGCTGTTTTCAATGTCCATGATTATGGTTCAAAATTTAAAAATGCCCGTTTAAAAGAAAATTGGGACGATAGTGGTACCATAAAATTAGATGTTTACAAACCAAATTACCTCAAATACACTTCTGAAAATAAAGGAAATGGATTGGCTGTTTTTTCTGAAATGTATTATGAAAATGGCTGGAATGCATACATAAATGGGGAGAAAAAAGAACATTTTCCTGTAGATTATGTATTAAGAGCTATGCGTGTTCCGGCAGGAAAACACACCATAGAATTTAAATTTGAACCGCAAGTAATACAAACCGGAAGTACAATTACCCTTTGTAGTTCTGTGGGAATGTTGTTCTTATTGATTGGTGGAGTTTATTTAGAGAGAAGGAAAAAGGTACAAGAGTAAAGAATAGACACAAAAGATATTTCTCAAAATCCAAATTGTTAGCGACTTGAAACCAGAAAAACTTCTTATAATTACTTATTATTGGCCGCCAGCCGGAGGACCAGGAGTACAACGTTGGTTGAAATTTGTTAAATATCTACCTGATTTTGGTGTTCAGCCGATAGTTTATATTCCAGAAAATCCGACTTATCCAATTGTCGATGATAACTTAGTAAGCGAAGTTTCAGATAAAGCCATTATTCTTAAGCAAAATATTTTCGAGCCTTATCAATTGGCTTCGTTTCTTTCGAAGAATAAAACCAAAAAAATCAGTTCTGGAATTATTCCTAATCAGAAGAAACAGTCGTTTTTAGATAAAATTTTTCTTTGGATTCGTGGTAATTTGTTTATTCCGGATGCCCGTGTTTTTTGGGTTAAACCATCAGTAAAGTTTTTAGAGAAGTATATTGTCGAAAATAATATTGACACGATTGTTACTTCAGGACCGCCTCATAGTTTGCATCTTATTGGACTGGAGTTAAAACAGAAACTGAATATAAAATGGTTTGCTGATTTCCGTGATCCATGGACAACAATTGGTTATCATAAATCTTTGCGACTATCTAATTATGCAGCTAAAAAGCATAAAGTATTGGAGCATAAAGTTCTTAATACTGCTGATACCATTATTGTAACCAGCAATACCACCAAAACACAATTTCAGGCCATTACAACTAAACCAATTGAAGTAATTACAAATGGTTATGATACTGAAAAAGTGGCAAAACAGACTTTAGATGCTAAATTTTCTTTGGCTCATATTGGTTCTTTTCTTTCCGAAAGAAATCCGCAACTACTTTGGGAAAGTTTAGTAGAACTAATAGATGAAATTCCTGATTTTAAGTCACATTTAGAGATAAAATTAATAGGAGCTGTAAGTCAGGAAGTTTTAGAAACAATTACCCTATTTGGATTGAATCCGTATCTGAATAATTTGGGTTATGTTTCGCATTCCGAAGCGATTGCGCATCAAAGAAAATCACAAGTGTTACTACTCATTGAAATCAATTCGGAAGACACCAAAAGTATTATTCCGGGCAAATTATTCGAATATATGGTTTCTAACAGACCTATTATAGCTATTGGTCCCAACGGTTCCGATTTTGCCGAAATTATTACCAACACTAACACAGGTGTATTCTTTGATTATTCTGAAAAAATGAAATTAAAAAATGTACTTTTGAACCATTACAATCAGTTTTTGGAAGGAAAATTAGAATCGAATGCTATTGGTTTACAGCAATATTCCAGAAAAAATCTGACCGAGAAATTGGTACAACTTTTAACTTATAACCTTTAACCTCATAAATGGGAATCGTATTAAATCAGTCTTTAAAGAATACAATAATAACATACATCGGTTTTGGTATTGGAGGCTTTAATACCATTTATTTGTACCCTGTTTTTCTTGGCGCAACTTATTACGGATTAACTAATTATATTGTTTCAAGTGCCAATGTTATTATGCCATTATTTGCTATTGGAATGCAAAATACGCTGGTAAAATTCTATTCGCAATATCAAACCCATGAAGAGCGATCCCGATTTTTATCTTTTACAGTATTGTTTCCTTTGCTTTTTATTATTCCCTTATGTTTGATTGGATTTTTCTTTTTTGATGAGATTGTGTTCTTCCTGTCAAAAAAGAATATCATCGTTAAAAATTTTATTTGGCTTATTCCATTCATCGGAGTTAGTATGGCTTATTTTGAAATTTTCTATGCATGGTTAAGGGTTCATATGCACTCAGTTTTTGGAAATTTTATTAAGGAAGTGGCATTACGATTAGCTTCTTTATTTTTATTGATTGCTGTTTATTACAATTGGATGTCTGTAGAAGACTTTGTATATGCTACAGCTATTGTCTATTTTTTGGCGCTTTTGGTAACTATGTTTTATGCTTTTAGTGTTCAAAAACCCCACTTTCAGTTTACAATTCCTGATAATACAAAAGATGTTTTAGTTTATACCTTTTATATTATTTTGTCAGGAAGTGTGGCTAATTTGCTTTTGGACGGTGATAAAATGATTCTTAATCAATATATGATTATTGATAATATTGCTTTTTACTCGGTAGCAACTTATATTGCTTTGGTTATTTCTGTACCCAGTCGTGCTATGCATCAAATTGTGTATCCTATTACAGCAAAATTAATGCATGAAAACAAACACGATGAAATGAATATCTTATACAAAAAAACTTCTATTACTTTACAAGTAGTAGGTGGTTTTGTAATGTTGGGTATTTTTGTAAATATCAATATGTTATATGAAATAATCATACAAGGTATAAAAGACCCGGCAGAAAAAGAACTATACCTTAGTGGAATTGTGGTCGTTTTTATGATTGGATTATCTAAGTATTTTGATTTGATTTTAGGCAATAATAATGCTATTATTTTCAATACTAAATACTATCGGGCGGTATTGTTTTTGGGAGTGCTTTTAGTGTTTTTAACAATAGTTTTAAATATGATTTTTATTCCAATTTACGGTATTATAGGATCGGCATTCGCCACTTTATTATCTATTACTTTATATAGTGTGGCAAAATTGCTTTTTGTCGTTAAACGTCTGCATTTGTATCCCTTTACTAAACAAACTTTATACTCAATATACCTTACTGCTGTTTTGTTTTTGGTATTCTACTTCTGGGATTTTCCTTTTCATCCAATAATTGCTATTGGATTAAAATCGATTTTGGTAACTATTGCTTATGTTTATTTGAATTACAAGTTTGTAATTTCTACAGAAATAAATCAGGTAATTGATTTGGTGTTGAGGAAGTTGAAGGTAATTAAGTAGGTCTTTTCGGGTCAATTTGTTATTTCGACGAAAGAGTAATCTCGTTAGTTGCTCACGTTATGCAATTTCTCTTTCGTCGAAATGACAAAAACTACAATTTTCATCAAATTATTTTCTAATACAAAGCCGGATATTTCGAAGGATTTACCTCGTTCATCATAGCATATACTTTTTCAAAAACATCTTCAATTGATGGTTTCGAAAAATAGTCACCATCAGTTCCGTAAGCTGGTCTATGAGCTTTTGCGGTGAGAGTTTGTGGTTTGCTATCCAGGTATTTATAGCCTTCCTGTTCTTCTATAATTTGCTGTAAAATATAAGCAGATGCTCCACCTGGAACATCTTCATCAATTATTAATAATCGATTGGTTTTGGCTAGGCTTTTTGTAATATTATGATGTATATCAAAAGGAAGTAAGGATTGAATATCGATGATTTCACAATCAATTCCGTTTTCTTCAAAAAGTAATTTAGCTGCTTGTTCCACCAATCTCAATGTAGAACCATAGCCAACCAAAGTAATATCAGTTCCTTTTCTTATAGTTTCAACTATACCAATTGGAGTTTTGAATTCGCCATAATTTAAAGGCATTTTTTCTTTTAATCTGTAACCATTTAAGCATTCGATTACAATTGCAGGTTCGTCAGATTCCAATAAAGTATTATAGAAACCAGCTGCCTTAGTCATATTTCTAGGTACTAAAACGTGAATCCCTCTTACGGCATTTATAATCATTCCCATTGGCGATCCGGAATGCCAGATTCCTTCCAATCGATGTCCGCGGGTACGGATGATTAATGGTGCCTTTTGTTTTCCTGCTGTACGGTATTGTAAGGTGGCTAAATCGTCGCTTAAAATCTGAATAGCATACAGCATATAATCCAAATACTGGATTTCTGCAATTGGACGAAGTCCACGCAAAGCCATTCCAATACCCTGACCAATGATGGTTGCTTCTCTGATTCCGGTATCGGCAACTCGTTCTTCACCGTATTTTTCCTGTAATCCAACTAATCCCTGATTTACATCTCCAATATTTCCGGCATCTTCACCAAAAATTAAAGCTTCAGGATATTTTGTAAAAAGAGCATCAAAATTATCACGTATAATCATTCGGCCATCCGTGTCTTCAATAGTATCTTTTTCGTATTCAGGCAAAACTTCTTTTACGGAAAACACATTCAGGTTAGATTCTGAAAATAAGTTAGTACTAAATTTTTGTTGTGTCTTATTGGTATAAGCTTTAATCCAGCTAGACAATTCAGCCTGACCGCTTTCATTGACAACTATTCGTAAAACAGTACGTGCAGATACTAAAATTTCCTTTTTCAAAGGATTTTTGATTCGGTTTAAATCCGAAGCAATTTTTAGGATATCTTCTTTGTTTTTACTATTTGCAGCGATGTTTCCAAGTAATGCAACCAGTTCTTTTTTCTCTTCAATTATTGGTTCAATAAAGGCATTCCAAGCGGCTGTTTTAGCTTCCAGAACCTCTTTTTTTGCATTGGCATCAATTTCGTCTAATTCTTCCGGAGAAGCAATATTGATTGCAATCATCCATAATTTCATCTGGCGAACACAATCAAATTCCTTTTCCCAATCCAGTCTTGCCGAGTTTTTATATCTTTCGTGTGAACCTGAACTGGAATGTCCTTGTGGTTGTGTCAGTTCATAAACGTGAATTAGCACTGGAGTGTGTCTTTCACGTGCTAAATCGGCAGCTTTTTCATAAGTTTCAATCAAGCTGGCATAATCCCAGCCTTTTACTTTTAGAATTTCCATTCCATTGCTGTTTCCTTCTCTTTCATAGCCTTTTAGAATGTCCGAGATGCTTTCTTTTGTAGTTTGATGCCTGGCGTGAACAGAAATTCCGTATTCATCATCCCAAACACTCAAAACCATTGGAACCTGTAACACTCCCGCTGCGTTTATGGTTTCAAAAAATAAACCTTCGGAAGTACTGGCATTGCCAATAGTTCCCCAGGCAATTTCATTACCATCAATAGAGAAGTTTTCTTTATTGGTAATTCCATCTACATTTCTATATACTTTTGATGCTTGTGCCAATCCCAAAAGACGAGGCATTTGCGCCGCTGTTGGAGATATGTCTGCACTGGAGTTTTTTTGTTCAGTTAAGTTTTTCCAACTTCCATCTTCATTTAAACTATGGGTTACAAAATGACCTCCCATTTGTCTTCCTGCTGACATCGGTTCGTGGGCAATATCTGTATGACCATATAAACCTGCAAAGAATTGTTGAAGTGTTAATTCTCCAATTGCCATCATAAAGGTTTGATCGCGATAATATCCGGAACGAAAGTCTCCATTTTTGAAGAACTTCGCCATAGCAAGTTGTGGTACTTCTTTTCCGTCACCAAAAATGCCGAATTTTGCTTTACCCGTTAATACTTCTTTACGACCCAATAAACTACATTCTCTGCTTGTTGTAGCAATTTTGTAATCATTTAGTACTTCGGTTTTGAAGTCTTCAAATGTCAATGTAGTATTGGCTTTTTCTTTTATCATAATTGAAAGTATAACTTATACGAGGCAAATTTACTCAAAAACCAGTTATTTTTCACAATTCATTAAATGAAATGCAATTTAATTTTTGATAATTTATTTTTAGTATTCAATGCTTATTTGTGTGTAAATCAACTAATTGATTGTGATACTGTAACGAATGTAATTTTCGGATACTATTAAAACCATTTTCGGGTGAAAAGAAGAACTAACTTGTTAGGATCAAGTGTAACTACAAATCTTATTTTTTCACCATAATGCCGTTGAGCTATTTCCCATCCGTTGTTGGAATACACTGGAAAATACAACTCGAAATAGTCTGCAAGAAAATTAAATCGGATTCCATTGTCATAAACGAAATTCTTTTTTTGCTGCATATTTTTTACAAAACCTATATCGCCATAAACTTCAACCCAATTCCAAATGGAATAACTTGCATTCAAGGTGCTAATCCATTGATTGGCGTAAGGTGTATTTAACTTGGATTTGAAACCACCTTCTGCCATAATGAATTCCTGACTAACTAAACCAGTACTGGATGAACGGCCTAAATAAAAATAATCAAAAAGATAATCGGTAGGTCTGTCCAGGGCAAAACTGAAAAAATCGGAATTACTATTATTGTATAAAAAACTACCAGCATATAGCCGTAAATTGATTTGACGATTATCTTCAAAAAGTTTTCTAAATTGAATCTGAGTTGATGCTTTTCCAAATTCTCCTGAAAATTGAACATCACCCACGAAACTGAAATGATCGGTAAGTTCCGTTTTTGAGTTGATGTATTTCATATTAAAAACAGAATAATCGTCGAGGGAATTATCAACTACAATAGCACTTTTTTCCCGATCTACAATTACTTGTCGGATGACGATAAGCTGTTTTGTATTGTCCCTAAAATCATCCTTGCGAATTTGCATTAAAAACATTGGGTTTAATCTTAAGTAGGCTGCATCTGGGGCATAATGATAATAATTACCACTTATAGAATATCGAACATTAAACAAATTACTATCTCTATAATCTTTGTTAACCATAAAAATAGCGTTACCGGTTATCGTTTTTGAATTTAATGAATAAGTTGGATTGAGATCATAAACAAATGGGCGATTTAAAATAGCTTTATTATGAAAACGCATTCCGGGAGAAAGACCGTCATAAACGTTGTAAGTCATTATTGGTGTATAGATAATCTGATTGTAATATGGATTTTCTAAATCTTTTATTAAAGTAAATTTGAAAGGGCGATTGTTCGGAAAAAAACCGTCTAATTTTTTGAAATTATTTCTTAAATTGAATTCAGGAACTTCATTCTCGTAGTTGATGACAATTTTATCAGCTTCTTTTCTTTCGAAGCTGTAAATACTGTCTTTATTTTTTGGCTCTATCCATTTTTTAAAAACAATGCTGTCATTTTTTATTCCATAAATTGGCATTGGAACGGTAATATTGGTTTTGCTTTTTAATGAAAAAGAGATACTGTCTTTCGTTTTGGAAACATCTTTAAACTTATAATCAATAATGTCCCGAGTATCAATAATAGTCTTAAAAAACCAGTCAATGTTTTTATCCGTATTAGATTTTAATATAGTTTCAAAATCATTTCGGGACGTTTGTTTTTCTTTATTTTGAGCATTGAACTGCTGAATACTGGTGGACATAAATGGAACGCCAATGTATTCGTCTAAATACATTAAACTCAATCCTGCTCTGTATTTGCTGGCAATTTGCTCGTTGAATTTAATCAAATTGTCTTTGGAAGAACTAAGAGGCTGATCCAAATTTTTTCGAGCCATTAACAAATAAAAATAATTGTACTGCTCATTAAAATCTAAGTTCAATAGATTAAAACCCTTAAGCAATTTATACTTTGAAACGTTTCCTGTCATTTTAGCCTTTGGATTGTATTCATCCATATAACGCATCATGCAATAAATCTGAATTCCATCATAAATCCAGCTGTCTTTTCGTGGATCTAATTTCAATGTGTTTTTTAGATAATTATTCAAATAGGTTTTTAAAAACTTAATTTCAAAAAGAAATTCATCAGAAAATGGAGCAACAGCACCAGGGAGCTGATTTAATCCGTAAAAAGGATTCCGATTGTAATCAGCCTGTGAAACGGTTATTTTTTCAAAGGGATATTTTCCAATCAAATCGTTGGTGAAATTTACGATTCGGTCAATAGTAATTGCTTTTTTAATTTCGTCGGCCTTGTAGCTATTTATATTCGTCAGGACTTCAACAGCACTATTTTTGTAACTGCTGAATGTAGTTTTGGGTTCCAAAAAAAGACTAAAATCGGTTCGGTTAATTCCAGTCAATTTATAGAATGAGTAGTTTTCGTCTTGTTGTAATTCACTAATTAAATCACTGGTAAGTTCCATGTTTTTTGGAACCCTGAAATCAATTTCAAAATCAGAAATTGCATTGGAAATATCATCCAGATTGCAATTGCTATATTCAACAAAAGCGTGATTTTCGTATCGGGCAGGAGTGAGAAACCAATTTTTCAGATTCATCCCACCATTTACAGTATAGCCATAATCGGTAAATTTATTGCTTGGAACTTTCACTATATATGAAAGCTGTAAAATAATTTTCTGATTAGGAGCTAATTTATTCGCTAATTGAACGGTGATTAAATCCGGATTTTTTTCAGTTCTTTTCCAGGAAACTACTGTTTTATCAGAATTTGAAATAGATAAATTATTGGTACTTCCTCGTTCTTCTTCTTTGGCTAAATGAAAACTTCTATAAAATTCGTCTGAAAATCGTTTAGCCAATGGCGATGATTTAGAAGAATACGCATTCATCCAATCATTCAGAACAATTGTCGTCAAAGTATCTTCTGATTGATTAAAAAACACTAATTTCTGCTCAATGGTCAATGTTTTTTGCGTCACATTTGCTTCAGCAATTATATGGGAATGATGTTGCCCATATTGTTTCCAAAAAGTCAGTAAAACAAGTAGCAGAACGGTATTTCTATGGAATAATTTCAAGTATCTTTTTTAAATATTTATACGAAAACAGAAATGAGTTGGTTTAGAAATTCGGAGACAAATCGTATTTTTTGTAGAATTTATCCAGAACATCAACCACTTCATCTTCTGTATCCACCACTTTGAAAAGATCCAAATCTATAGGGTTTGCATTTTTTTCTTGTTCAATCACAACCGTTTTAATCCAGTCAATCAAACCTGACCAAAACTTAGTTCCAACCAATATAATCGGGAATTTTCCAATTTTTTTCGTCTGAATTAAAGTCAAAGCTTCAAACATTTCGTCTAAAGTTCCAAATCCTCCGGGCATTACCACAAATCCTTGTGAATACTTGACAAACATTACTTTTCGAACAAAGAAATAATCAAAATTCAGGTTTTTATCGTGATCGATATACGGATTAAAATGCTGTTCAAACGGCAATTCGATATTAAGTCCTACTGAAGTTCCACCTCCCAAATGAGCACCTTTATTACCCGCTTCCATTATCCCGGGACCTCCGCCGGTAATAACGCCATAACCTGCTTTACTAATTCTATAAGCGATTTTCTCAGCCAATAAATAATAAGGAGCGTCTGGTTTTGTACGCGCCGAACCAAAAATCGTAACACAGGGACCAATACGACTCATCGCTTCGTAACCATTCACAAACTCTGACATAATCTTAAAAATCGCCCAACTGTCATTGGTTCTAATCTCGTTCCAGGTTTTTCTTTTAAATTTATCCTGAATTACTTTTTCGTCGTCATTATCAAAATCTTGTAATCTCATTTTTTGTTTTTATTATACTTTTGTTTTAATACAATGCTATTTGCTAATGTAACTCTTTTTAATAAAAGTAAAAATCCCAATTAAGGGATTTCTAATTATTTTTTATAAATATCTAATAGCCAATTATAAAAACTGTCTTTCCACATTCCGACTGAATGACCTTCATTGTAAGCTAATCCAAAACCGTGGTCTCCTTTAGAATAAATATGTAATTCTGATTTATCAACTTGTTCTACCACAGCTGATAAAAAGGGAAGTGCTCGTTTTAAGGTCCACTTTTTATCATCTCTTGCTATTGCCATAAAAAATGGAGGTAAAGCAGATTTGTCTTTTACACTTTCAAGTAATTTTAATCTATCTCCTGCATAAATTAAACCTACAAAGGCTGGTTTCCAAGGTAAATTTTTACTAACACTTGTAAAAGTTAAATACTCAGCCATAAAGCCACCTGCCGAAAAACCAAGTACGCCTATTTTATCTTTGTCGAATTTTAATTTCTCTGCTAATCCCATCATCGTCATAACACTTGTATTAATATCCATTTTTAATGCATCATCAAAATAAGTTTCTATCGGAATTATATATTTTCCTTTTTCATCTTTTGAATTAGTTCTGTATTTCACTACCATACAAGTGATTCCTTGTGCAGAAAGCCATAGACCCAAATCGGTTCCTTCTTTATCTACCCAATTGGTGTGAAAACCGCCTCCAGGAAAAATAATGGTAGCCACGTGTTTATTATTTGATTCCGAAGCAGGGAATAACATATAAGTTGGTTCGGAAATATTGCGAAAAACACGATTTTTATTTGATAATGATCCCGGTTTTACAATAGAATCTGCAAAAGTTTCTTTTTGTTCATGGGTAATTGGATTGTCTTTTATACCGTTTGGAAAAAGAGGAATTTCTACAGGAATCTGTTGTGCTAAAACTAAAATACTTTGCATAAAAAATACTAAAAGTATTCCTGATTTGGTTTTTTTCATTGTGCAAAAGTTATTTGGTGAATAAAATTTTTGGTTGTTAATATTTGTTTTTAATGTTATAAATGGGAGATTTTTTAAAAATAAATTAAGAATAAAATTGTGTTTTTCTAATTTTTGTCCAAATATAGTTTCTAATCTTTGTCAAAGTTTAGAACTTTGACAAAGTTGAATACTAAACTAATTCTTTTTTCAAAAACTGCGCTGTATAGCTTTTTTTATTTTTACTAATTTCTTCAGGAGTTCCTTTGGCAACAACTTCGCCACCGCCTTTTCCACCTTCGGGACCAATGTCGATGATATAATCTGCCAGTTTTATTACGTCCATATTGTGTTCGATAATCAGTATAGTGTTGCCTTTGTCAACCAATTTATTAATCACTTCCATCAAAACCCGAATGTCTTCAAAATGCAATCCAGTTGTAGGCTCATCCAAAATATAAAAGGTGTTTCCAGTATCTTTTTTAGATAATTCTCCCGCTAGTTTGATACGTTGTGCTTCACCACCAGAAAGCGTTGTGCTTTGTTGTCCTAAAGTGATATAACCCAAACCAACATCCTGAATCGTTTTTACTTTTCTATAGATTTTCGGAATGTTTTCGAAGAAAGGTACGGCTTCATCTACCGTCATATTCAAAACATCCGAAATGGATTTTCCTTTATATCTGATTTCCAAAGTTTCTCTGTTAAAACGTTTTCCCTGACAAGTTTCACATTCAACATACACATCAGGCAAAAAGTTCATTTCAATAGTACGAACTCCAGAACCTTCACAGGTTTCACAACGTCCGCCTTTTACATTAAAACTAAAACGTCCTGCTTTATAACCGCGAATCATACTCTCTGAAGTCATTGTAAACAAATTTCGGATTTCGCTAAAAACCTCCGTATAAGTTGCCGGATTCGAACGTGGCGTTCTTCCAATTGGACTTTGGTCAATATCAATTACTTTGTCGATATGCTCCAAACCTTCAATTTTCTTGTAGGGCTGCGGTTTTTTGACACCATTAAAATAATAAGCGTTCAAAATAGGGTAGAGGGTTTCATTAATCAAAGTCGATTTTCCGCTTCCTGAAACTCCGGTGATACAAATCATTTTACCCAAAGGCAAATCAATCGAAACGTTTTTGAGGTTGTTTCCTGTTGCTCCGGTCAGTTTCAGGAAGTTTCCGTTGCCTTCACGACGCTTTTTTGGAATCTCCAATTTCATTTTTCCATTCAAATACTGTGCAGTAATCGTATTCGATTTTAAAGTCTCGGCAGGTGTTCCAATACTGATGATTTCGCCACCATATTTTCCTGCTTTCGGACCAATATCAATGACATAATCGGCTCGCTCAATCATATCTTTATCGTGTTCCACCACAATTACCGAGTTGCCAATATCACGCAATTGTTCCAATGAATGAATCAATTTATCGTTGTCTCTTTGGTGTAAACCAATACTTGGTTCATCCAGAATATATAAAACACCAACCAACTGCGAACCAATTTGTGTCGCCAACCGAATACGTTGTGCTTCACCGCCCGAAAGTGATTTGGAACTTCGGCTTAAAGCCAGATAATCCAAACCTACATTCATCAAAAAAGCTAATCTGTCTTTGATTTCTTTAATAACTTCGGTAGCAATGGTTTTCTGTTTTTCGGATAAATGTTTGTCCAATTCCAAAAACCAAGTCGTTACATCTGAAATATCCATCGCACACAATTCGGCAATATTTTTCTCATTGATTTTGAAAAATAAGGCTTCTTTTTTCAATCGTGAACCTTCACAAACAGGACATTTTACTTCGTCCATAAATTCCTTTGCCCAACGTTTTATAGTTGCAGAACCACTTTCGTCGTGTTGGTTTTTAATGAAATGTGAAATTCCTTCAAATTCAATTTTGTATTCTTTGGTCACGCCCAAAACTTTCGATTCGACTGAGAATTTTTCTTTTCCACCATTCAAAATCATTTCCATTGCTTCCTCGGAAATGGTTTCGACTGGATCGGTCAATTTAAAATCGTATTTCTCGCCAATGATTTCCAATTGCTTGAAAATCCAACTACTTTTATATTCGCCCAATGGAGCAAATCCACCAGATTTTATAGATAACTTCGGATTTGGAATAATCTTTTTTAGATTGATTTCGTTTACGGTTCCTAAACCTTTGCAATGGTCACAAGCTCCTTTTGGAGAATTAAATGAAAACAAATTCGGTTCCGGATTTTGATATGAAATTCCAGTTGATGGACACATCAAGTTTCGACTGAAAAACCGAATTTCATTAGTGTCCTGATCTAAAATCATCAAGACATTTTCGCCCTGATACATTGCGGTTTTGATGCTTTCAGTCAGACGTTTTTCGTTGTCGGGTGTGTCTTCAATAACCATTCTGTCAATCACGATTTCGATGTCGTGAGTTTTGTAACGGTCGAGTTTCATTCCGGTCGTAATGTCTTTGATATCCCCATTAATACGAACTTTCAAAAAACCCTGTTTAGCAATTTGCTGGAATAATTCAGCATAATGTCCTTTTCTGGCACGAATAATAGGTGCCAGAATATTGATGCGTTTTCCAACAAAATCCTGAGTAATTAAATCTTTGATTTGCTCATCGTCATATGAAACCATTTTTTCGCCCGTGTTGTAACTATACGCATCTGCGGCACGGGCATACAACAAACGAAGAAAATCATAAATTTCGGTAATGGTCCCAACGGTAGAACGCGGACTTTTACTGGTTGTTTTCTGTTCGATGGCAATAACGGGAGAAAGTCCGTCAATTTTATCTACATCTGGACGTTCGAGTCCGCCAAGAAATTGTCGCGCATAAGCCGAAAAAGTTTCTACATAACGGCGTTGTCCTTCGGCATAAATCGTATCGAAAGCCAGTGAAGATTTTCCGGAACCCGAAAGTCCCGTAATTACTACCAGTTTCTCTCTTGGAATCTTGACGTCTATATTTTTTAGATTGTGTACTCGCGCACCCAATACTTCAATGTTGTTATCGTTTTCTAGCATAAATTTTGGCAAAAAGCAAAGTTACAACAATTGCATTCGATTTACTATACCAGTTCGTTAAAGCTAAGTTAGATTTTAGGCGAAGTTTATACTTTTTATTGTTGGAAAGATTATATTTTTATATTTGAATAAAAAACAGAAATATGAATATTTTAGGAATCGGATCACGCATAAAACATCCAGATTATGGATTAGGAGTTGTAACGAATGTAACTTCAAAACAATATTGGGTTACTTTTATAGAAGATGGATTGGAAACAATCGAAATTGACAGCAATTTTGAAGTTATTGAAGCAGTTGAAGACGAAGTAGATTCGGTTAGTTTTCGTGATGTAGAAAAATCATTGAAAAAATTATTGCAAAAATGGAGCGATGTTTCCCAAATAGTTCCAATCGCTGATAAATGGAAAGGTGGGAAAATCATTTTAGAACCAGGGACTGCTACACAAAATAAAGAAGTTCCAATTGATACTTTTTTTCATAAAATAACAATGGTTCGTGATAGGATAAGAGTCATGGAACAAAAGATTAATGCGAGTAATCTGGATGAAACAGAGAAAATCGATTTACAACAATACATTACGAGAATTTATGGAAGTTTAACCACTTTCAATATATTGTTCAAAAACTCAAACGATTATTTTGTTGGAGAAAAAAGTAATAAATAAACAAAGAAAAAGAAGCCAGATATAATGTTATCTGGCTTCTTTGTTTGTAGACAATTAACTAAAATTATTTAGTAGAAACACTGTATTTTCGTTTCCTCACCATCTTCATTATCAACAACTGTTTTAGGATAATTGTTTGAATTGTAAACATATGTAGCAGTATATGTGACTTCAGTGCCATATGTTTCAGAAATCATATTGTGTGAAATTCCATCAGCTATTCCATCAACAAATGCAATTTTACCAAATCCTAAAACATTTTTAAAAGGATTATTTTTAGTGTCATAAACGTATTTATAAGTTAAATTATTTGAGCTTGTAATTTCGCTTACTTCTCCATTTGCAAAAAAATTAATGGTGCCAGTTGAATTAAGTTGAGTTTGTGTTGTACCATCTCCAATATATTCTTTTACAGAAATTGATCCGTCAGAATTGTGGGTATAAACCTCTTTATTACCCCAATCCATTATAGGATCTTCTCTAACAAAAGTTGTAAGTTTTCCATCAGTATAAGAATATGTATTTGTTTGCTCTATTATACCATCATATTTAAATTCCATTTTGGTAATTAAATCTCCTGTATAAGTATATAAAATTCCGTCTCCATAATTGTCGAGTTCACTTACTATTTTAGTACCATTGTACTTGTAAATTACTGTTGTTTTTTCTCCCTCAGAATCCGTTAAAATCGTTTTTTTTAGCAATATGGTTGATGAGTCTGGAGAGGAGTCAGAAGAGGAATCATCACCTGAACAAGAAGTTAGTACTAAAGCTAAAGCACTAAAAAGGCATAAAATTTTTTTCATTGTGTTTGGTTCGTATGTTAATAATTGACGCAAAAATAACTCAAATAAAAACAAAGAACCTAATAAATTTAAATCTATTTTTAATAGTAGAAAACCTAAATAAATATAAAGAATAATTTGAATTTTGTTTTGTGTTAAATAACTTAAAAACAAATGTTTAAGTTTTTTTGATTGAATAAAATTATATGATTCTTTTGTTCTACATAGAGGTAGAGATTACTTTTAATAATTCTCAATAATCAATTTTTATATTATCCTAAAACGGATATCCAATAGCAATATTCAATATCAGATTATCTTTTCGCCAGGAACTGCTTCCAAAATTAATATCATCGGCTACCCATCTTTCTCCCTCAGGTAAATAAGGTTTTCTTAGCGGAAATGCCAAATCCGTTCTCAATATCAGAAAAGAAAAGTCGAAACGTAATCCTGCACCTGCACCAACGGCAATATCTTTCATAAAATCCTTGGTAATTTCAGCTCCGGGTTTATTTGGGTCAGCATTTAATAGCCATATATTTCCGGCATCCAGAAATAAGGCTCCATTTACAACACTAAAAAGTTTGGCTCTGTATTCGGTACTAAACTCTAATTTTAAATCAGCGGATTGATCCGGTAAATAGGAATTGGTAGTTTCAGGGATATAACTTCCCGGACCAAGAGATCTGGCCCTAAAAGCACGTATACTATTAGTTCCTCCTGCAACAAATTGTTTGGAAGTAGGTAATGTACTTGAATTTCCATATGCAAATCCGGTTCCTACGATAATACGGCTTGCCAATTTACTGTCTTTTCCGAGTTTTAAATAATGTCTGAAATCAGCTTTTAGTTTAACATATTGGCTAAATGGCACGTCGAATATTTTTATCGTATCATTTTTCTTAACATTGGCTCCTGTTATCAAACCGGTAACATTTCCTGCTAAGTCAAGTTCACCGTTAAAGTAGATTGTATTTTTTTTACGTTTTCGCATCGTATTCGTGTAAGTGTACGAATAGGTTGGTCCAAAAATCAATTGTTTTTCAATCACTTTTCCTAAGGCAGGGTCGTCATTAATATCTTCCTGATATTCTGAAGTTACGTTATTGGGACTGACATAGGTAACATCAAGAACATTTAATTGATGTTCTTTTCGAATGTTTTCTTTCCATAAATAACCAAAGGATGTCTGGAATGAATTTAAAGAATATAACTGTGTTCTGTTTTGATATTCATATCGCAATGTCAATTTAGTTCTGGGAACAAATTTAGTGGTACCTTCAATATTAAAAGGCGTAATAAATCTTGGCCAGGTCAGACTGGTTTCAGTTCCTAATTTGTAGATATTATTTCCTTTATTGTCTCCTGAAAGCTGAAAATCGGCCCCGCCAAATACGGATATCGTTAGTAATTCAGCTCCACGAAATAGGTTTCGATTGTTCCAGTTCACATTAACTTCCGTACCGGTATAACTGGCTGAATTGGTTTTTCCTAAAACTTCTACACGAATAAATTTTTTAGGCAGTAATGTTAGATAATAATAAGTATCCAAAGTGTTTTTCAGGCTGTCAGAAACCTTGAATTCATTTTTAACAAAGTTAAATGTCCCCAGATTTACAAAACGGTTTAAAGTAAGATTATGGTCTTTTCGGCTATAAAAATCTCCTTTTTTAAAATATATTGCTCTGTCAAAAACTCTTGGTTTAAAAGTATTTGCTGTATCAATAATCGTGAAATCATTGTGTTGAACAACATCTTCTTTTTTATAGATAACACTGTCTTTCCCAATTGAAAAATTTG
Source organism: Bacteroidota bacterium (assembly GCA_040387175.1). Lineage (GTDB taxonomy): Bacteria > Bacteroidota > Bacteroidia > Flavobacteriales > Flavobacteriaceae > Flavobacterium. The sequence continues at coordinate 77,146 of JAZKED010000024.1, forward strand.
GGTAAACAATAATCTTATCTATTTTATAAGCAATCTTCGCTTTTTCAGGGGTTTCATCTTTTATTTTTAATTTGATATTGACTTCATAATTCCCTTTTGTACTATCAACCTGAGCCAGAATATAATCAGGATTAAAATAATAATATCCTCTTTCTTTCAATCGGGCATCGATACGTTCGCGTTCGGTTTTTATTATATCTAAATCATAAGGATTCCCTTCTTTCAGTAAAGTTCTGCGGCTTGTTCGGGCAATTGCTTTTCCTAAGTCGGATGAATCTACAGGAAATTGAACATTTTTTATTTTATACTGTCTTTTAGGCCAAACGGTATATTCAGCTTTGACTCTTTTATTTTTGGCTGTTGTATCAGCACTAACTCTGGTTTTGAAATAACCTCTGTTTTCTGTAAAATTTCTCAATACAGACGCACTGTAATCCAAATCTACCTGACTAAAAAGGACAGGAGCTTCACCTACTTTATTTCGTAGCCAATGCCTGAATCCTTTTTCTTTTTTAGGTTCGCCAGCCATATTATAAATCCATAATTTAGGTTTTAAACCAAAAATTTTTTTGTTGGGTTCAGGACGTAACAAACCTTCTAGTTCTTTTTCTAACAGTTTTCTATCTTTTCTTTTAATAACAGAGTCCTCGACTTTTACAGAAGCTCCTGTGTATAATGAATCACCTTCAGGCAAGTACTTAGTGTTGCTGCATCCAAAAACAAAAAATAAGGATAGCGCTATAAAATATTTTATATATCTAATTTCCATATTGCTATGTTTTTTGATCATTTTCTTCAATTTTATTTTCCTCTTCTTCTTCTTCTTCTTTCTCTTTTTGTTTTTGGAGTTTTCTTTTTTCCTTGCGTAATTTTTCGTCTTTAATCATTTCTTTTTCTTCAGCACTGCGATGAAAAAGCTCCCTGAATTTATTGTAGCTCATCGTGATAATAAAAGCAACTCCTGTTTCTACAACCTGACCTTCAACAGCTACCTGATATTCATTTTTTCTATAAGCACGAACAATATAACGTCCGTCTTTAGTAAGTTGATAATCTAGTGCTACATCACCTGCAATATTTGTACTTTCTTCATTGGCACGTTCCTGGCCTTCAACACCAAAGCTACTTCCTACAGTTACTTTTAAACGGTCATCCAATAGCTTTTTAGAAACACCAACATTCAAATCAGTCCTGTTTTCCATACTTCCGGAAGTGTAATCTTCTGTGGATTCCAAATCGAATTCTAATTGAACTCCAGAAATTAATTCTCCTGCCAAATCATTTAATTGTTGAGATAATATTTTGCTTACACTTTGTCTCGCCAGTGATTCTGCATTAGTTCCTCCGCTTTCGCTTGCAAAAGGATTTTCTCCAATGAATCGATTTAATAATAAAAGGGCAAAAACCTGTTTGTTTAACTCGGCAGGTTCTTGTCTTAATTGCTCTAGTTTAGTCTGAGAAGCCGATACAATATCTGATGAAACTCCATAATTTCCATCAGGAAGTTTAATGTCAAAACTAATTTCAGGTTTCAGTAATTCTCCATTCATTTTTAACAAAGTCTGAAAAGGAATTTTTTGTTTATAAGAGTTTTTTATTGCGGGAGTTACTGGTCCTAATTGATTTCCCATTAAATCGATTGGCGCTGCATTTACTTTATAAATTGCCGTAATATTTATATTAGCCATTGTCGGCTCTCCATTCCATATAATATAACTGCCTTTCTGGATATCGAATTTTCTACGAATCATATTGAAATTCATTTCATATGATCCTTCCGAAAATTCGTATTTACCGGTTAAAGTAGTTTTTCCTGATGGATCAATTCCTCCGGTAAGTTGAGCTTCTCCTTTAAGATTCAGGTAATCTCCATTCCCTTTGTCGATAACCAAAGTGAGTTCGGCTTCTTTATCAATAGTAATGGCAACACTTACATCCATACCTTTTAACTCCGATTGATTGAGTTTTTTCTGCATTTCAACTGTTTGTTTCAGATACAAATTATCTTCATTTACAAACTCTACAATCCCTTCTCTATCAGCAATCGAAGGGTCGGATTGTGGTAAAACAACCGAGAATTTGGTATCTTCATTTATTTTGATATTTCCACCAATAACCGGACTATTAAGTGTCCCTTTAATATTTAGTTTGGTATCTAAAAATAAATCCCCATAGAATAAATCGTTATCTGCGGGTTTAGAATTTACAGCTCTGAAATTTTTTGCAACTACAGTTAATCCAAAATTATAATTTCTAAAATCCGGAGATTGGATACTTCCATCTACTGATAATTCATTGTTGTTTTCATCATTAAGCGTAAACTTATCAAAAGTGATTACATCATTATTAAAAGTGATTTTTTCCTGATCTGTTTTGAAATAGGAATTAAGCTGTGTAATTCTGAATCCGGTATCATTAAAGTTCAATTCGCCCGAAACTTTAGGACTTGATGAATTACCAACGATTTTGAAATTCCCAGATAAATAACCAGTTCCTTCTGTAATATTTCTCATTGTGAAACCTTGAATACTTTTGATATTGAGTTTATTCAGGTCTAAATTGAAGTCCATATTCCCATTGCTGATACTGTAATTTCCAACCAAATTCACATCATTTCCTTCTCCGTTTAGGGTAACATTTGCAGCCAATAAATTATTGGTTTTATTATCTACTTTAATAGTAATATCTCCAACAGGCTCACCTTTGAAAGCAAATTGGTCTATTTTTAAATTCGAAGTAAAAGTTGGATTGGTCATCGCATTATCTACCAGAGCAGAACCGTTAATAAGACCTTGCATTAGCAATCTGTCTTTTTTAACCATATTCAAAATCGTTTCAATTTTGAAGTTTACAAAATCAATCTGAAACGGAGCATTGTCCTGATTGCCTTGTGATTGAATCTTAAGCTCGTTTCCGGCATTATCCAAATAAAATTTGTTTATGTAAAGTCGTTTGTCACCAAATTCAATAGCATTTTCAGCATTGATATTCCATTTGTCATAATTAAGGACAAAATTCTCCGCATTAATTTTCAGAACATTTTTGGCATTGCTATGATTCAGATCTCCAGCAATAAAATACTGTTGTTTCTCTTTTGAATCTTTAACTTCAAGAGCATAAGTCACAATATTGTTTTGAACATTACCAGTTAAACTCGTAAACGGAATTCTAATTTCTCCACTTTCAATTGTTGCTACTGAAATATTATATTCCAAAGCATTTTCTTTGGCTTCGATATTTATTTTTCCGTCGGCAATGGTATTATTAGCATAAACAATTCTCGGAATCGTTCCTTTTACTTCCAAAGTGTCGGTTACATTATTGTATTTTCCTGTAATGTTAATTGGTTCTAAACCAGTTAGTTTTGGTAAAATTTTAAAAAGTACAGGATCATTATCTACAGAAATCGTAAAAGCCAATCGTTGTTCATCCGATTCTCCGTTTACTTTCGGATTTTGTAAATCGATGTATTTAGAAAGTGATTTTTTTATCGAAGAAGCTAATGTTGTCAGTTTGTATTTTCCATCAACTTCTGCTTTTAGAAATTGGGAACTGATTTTAATATTGTTTCTTTCCTTATCAGAAAAAGCCAAAATTTTGATAGAATCCAATACAATCAGTTCATCCTGCAAAACCTGAATGTTCGAAAGAAATACTTTTCCGTTAAGGAAATCAGGATTGCTGTTGGCAATATCCGCATCCACATTTCCGCGAATTTTCATCGGACCTGCGTGAAGATTCAGTTTTTGGAGATCAGCAATATCCAGATTCAATTTTAATTTTACTGCTGGATATTTGTTTTTTGTATTTCCATTGGCAACCAGATTAAAGTTCAAATTCGGGTCATTCATTCCTGATTTTACAGCAAAAGATCCGTTTGCGATATTTCCTTTTAAAGTTAAATCCCGATAGGTATATCTATTAAACTCAGCTTTTTTCACAATTCCATCCAATTGAGCATTCGCTGTTTTTGGGTCTAATCCTTTTCCTTTTATTTTCGTTTTGAGTGTAATTTTTCCTAACGAATCATTTTTGATTAATCTGCCTAAATCAAAGTCAAGCAAATAAACCGTTGCATCGTATTTCTCTTGTTTTTTGATACGCTGATCGAATAAAGCATCAATTTTTGCTTTTCCGAAACTGCTGTTTAAAGCTAAATTCGTCTTGAAATTTTTAACAGAGCCTTTAAATTTTCCCGATAAGTCAAACTTTGTAGGCAATTGGATATTGTTTGGAATCGTTCCTGCAGGTACAAAAGAAAGAATATCTTTGGAAGTACTGGATAGTTTCTTAATGTCTAAATCATAATACGCTTTTTGTGCATTTGGAAGACCTGTAATTTTTCCCGACATTGAAACTTTTGTGTTTCCAATTCCACTCATTTCAAACTGAGGAATATTCAGGTTTTTTACTTTCCCGTTCAAACGGGTATTCAGATATACAACCGCATTAGGATTGCTTTTAAACGGATTTGTTTTTTGTAATTCCGGAGCAAATAGCAAAATGTCTTTAAATCCTATTTTTGACTCTTTTAAATTGGCATCAATAGTAAGATTTTCGATATTCCTTTTTAAAGAAGCTATTGAAGGATATCCAATTTTAATTTTATTTTGCAAAAACGTTTGTGGTGTTTTCAAATACAAATTGTTCAAATATGCATTCTTTGGTCCATAAAAGAAATCAGTTTTTAAAGCCTGAATTTGTAAACCGCTTTTTTCGTTTATAGCCAATGATTTTATATTTCCTGAAATCGTATCATTTCCATAATACAGTTTCTTTCCTTTAAGATTAAACTTTTTCAAATCGAGATGACTGTAATCAATTCCTTTGTTAACAGGTTTTGATTTCATATCATCAAATTTAAAAGCTATATTTTGAATGTTGACATCGTTCAGTTTTACTTTCCATCCCGATTGTTTGATAGAAGTGGAATCTAAATTTGGAGTGATGATTTTTTTGTCTTTTGAACCTATTTTCAGATTTCCTCTTAGGTTTTTCAATTCGAAGCTATCAAAATCTAAAAGCTGTCTATTCAAATCAATTTCATTAACCGATAAATCTAAATTCCCTAAAATCAATCCGGAACCCAATTTGGAGCCTTTATTGTCGTAAGAAATATCAATTTTAGACAAACTTATTTTCCCTAATTTCAACTTGAAATCTTTTCGTTTTGAAATAGTATCCACTGTTTGTACAGAAACTTCGGCTATTTGTTCAACTGCATCCTGATCTAAAATTAATTTTAACCCGTTTAAATTGATATTGGGAATATTGAAGTCCATTTTGTCCAAATCAAATTTCTTGAATTTAGTATCAAAATGCGTCAGTTTTACCCGAATATCATTCTTAGAAAAATCATCTTTAAAATTAAAATTGATATTGTCGAGATTTACTTTTACAACCGATATTGTAAATGGTTTACTATTAGGATCTTTAGGCTCTTTCGATTCGAATGCTTTGATAATATAATCGAAATTATAAACACCATCCTTATTTCTGTAAATATTAGAAGTAACATTTTGAAGTGAAAGAGAATTGATTTGAAGTTCACTGCTAATAAGTCTGAACAAATCAACATCAACTTCTAAACGTTTGCCACTAAGTAAAATATTTTTCTTCTGGTCTTCAAAATAAAATCCTTCCAGAACAACTTCTTTTGGAAAATTAATGAGAATTCGGTCAAGGGAAACAGGGGTTTTAATCTTATTATGCAAATAAGTTATGGCTTTGTCTTTTGCGAAATTTTGAATCGCTGGAATTCGAATTAATATGACAAGAAGAAGTAAAAGCGCAATTATTGAAACGACACACCAAACTAACACCCGAAGTGTTTTTTTAAGAAAATGAATTTGCTTCGTATTCATAGGTCAATAAAACACTTTTAGATTAATTAGTGTCAATAATTAGTGGTCATACACTACTACAAAATTGTAAAAAAATACAATTTAATAATTTATATAATTTCACTTATTTATTGTAAAATTTTTATATAAAAGTAAGACTTTATTGCCTTAAAAGAATACGAATAATGAGTATTAATTGAAAGATTATAATTTCTCTTTCAAATATTTAGCAGTAACCGATTTTTTCATTTTAATGATTTCTTCAGGAGTTCCTTCGGCGAGCAATAGGCCTCCATTTTCGCCGCCTTCAGGACCTAAATCAATAATCCAGTCGGCACATTTTATTAGGTCTAGATTGTGTTCAATGACCAAAATCGAATGTCCTTTATCTATTAAAGCATCAAACGAAGCCAATAGTTTTTTGATATCGTGAAAATGAAGTCCTGTTGTAGGTTCGTCAAAAACGAAAAGTGCTTTTTCTTTCGTCGCTCCTTTCACCAGAAACGAAGCCAGTTTGATACGCTGCGCCTCACCACCGGAAAGAGTAGAAGACGATTGTCCTAACTGCACATAACCCAAACCAACATCTTGTAGTGGTTGTAATTTTTGGGTAATTTTAGTTTGTTTATTGGTACTAAAAAAAGCAATGGAATCATCAATCGTCATCGTCAGAATATCGTGAATGTTTTTGCCATCGAAAGCTACTTCCAGAACTTCTTTTTTGAATCGTTTGCCGTTACAGGTTTCGCAATGCAATTGCACATCCGCCATAAAAACCATTTCGACATTGATAGTTCCTTCTCCTTTACAGGTTTCACATCTTCCGCCATCAACGTTAAAGGAAAAATGTTTAGCCTGATAACCCCTGATTTTCGAAAGTTTTTCTTTAGCAAATAAATCCCGAATATCGTCATACGCCTTGATATAAGTAACAGGATTCGAACGCGAACTTCTTCCAATTGGGTTTTGATCTACATATTCAATATGTTGGATTTTGTGATAATACCCACGCATATCCGTAAATTGTCCTGCTTTTTCGCCAACGCCATCCAGTTTTTTCTGCATTGCAGGAAACAGGATTTTTTTGACCAAAGTACTTTTTCCACTTCCTGAAACTCCGGTAATTACGGTCAAAACCTCCAAAGGAAATTTGACGTCTATATTTTGTAAATTATTTTCTCTTGCTCCCAGAATTTCAATGTAATTACTCCATTTTCTGCGAATTCTAGGCGTTTTGATTTCTAGTTCTCCGTTAAGGTATTTTGAGGTTAAAGAGGTTGATTTCAGGATTTCATCGAAAGTTCCCTGAGCAACCAATTTCCCACCAAAAGTTCCAGCTTCGGGTCCAATATCAATAATCATATCGGCAGCTTTCATAATATCTTCATCGTGCTCGACCACGATAACGGTGTTTCCTAAATCGCGTAAAGATTGCAATACTTTAATCAAACGTTCAGTGTCTTTTGGATGTAAACCAATACTTGGCTCATCCAAAATATACATCGAACCCACCAAACTGCTTCCCAAAGAAGTAGCCAAGTTGATACGTTGTGATTCACCACCAGAAAGTGTTGCGGAGTTTCTGTTTAGCGTTAGATAATCCAAACCAACTTCGGTCAGAAATGACAAGCGGTTGTTGATTTCCAATAACAATCGTTTGGCAATCTGCTGTTCATACACATCCAAATCGATGTTTTTGAAAAATGTAACCAAATGTTTAATCGGTAAATCAACCAAATCTGAAACCGTTTTGGAATTGATTTTTACATAAGAAGCTTCGATTCTTAAACGTTTTCCTTTACAGGAATTACATTTGGTTTTGCCACGATAACGCGAAAGCATTACCCGATTTTGAATTTTATAATTTTTATCTTCTAATTCTTTGAAGAAACCATTCAAACCTTGAAAATAGATGTTTCCTGTCCAAACTAAATCTTTTTGGGTATCAGAAAGTTCAAAAAACGGTTTGTGAATAGGGAAATCAAACTTATAAGCATTGTTGACCAATTCGTCACGAAACCAGCTCATACTTTCGCCACGCCAAGGATAAATGGCATTTTCAAAAACGGACAAAGCAGTATTTGGAACAACCAATTCTTCGTCAATTCCGATGATGTTTCCGTAACCTTCACAAACCGGACAAGCACCATATGGATTATTAAAACTGAACAAATGCACATTCGGTTCTAAGAAACTAATGCCATCCAATTCGAAATTATTACTGTATGAAAAACGTTTGTGTGTATTCAATTCCTGCAAATGACAAATTCCTTTTCCTTCATAAAAAGCAGTTTGCACCGCATCGGCAAGACGATTGTAGAATTCTTCTTCATCTTTGACAACAATTCGGTCGATGATGAGAAGAATATCTTTGTTGTCTAAAGTATGACCATCAATATCGTCCAGACGAACAGTTTCATTATTGACCAATATTCTCGAAAATCCCTGATTGAGCAAGGCTTTCAGTTTATCTTCCAAAGCTCTTCCGTTTTCTAGATGAATAGGAGCGAGGAGTAGCCATTTGCTCTCTGTTCCAAATTCTTTTACATTCTTGATGACATCCGAAACTGTATTCTTTTTGACTTCTTGTCCCGAAATTGGCGAAAAAGTTCTACCAATTCTGGCGTACAACAATTTCATATAATCGTAAATCTCAGTCGAAGTTCCAACCGTTGAACGGGCATTCGTAGTATTTACTTTTTGCTCAATAGCAATCGCAGGTGCAATTCCTTTGATGTATTCTACTTTTGGTTTATCCAATCTCCCCAAAAACTGACGTGCATACGAAGACAAACTTTCGACATAACGGCGTTGTCCTTCGGCATACAAAGTGTCGAAAGCCAAACTTGATTTTCCGGAACCCGAAAGCCCGGTAATAACCACTAATTTATTTCTGGGAATCGCCACATCCACATTTTTTAAGTTGTGAACTTGTGCTCCTTTAATGATGATGTTTTTCTTTGGATCTAGTTTTGAAAGGTCAATTTGCATAGGAAAACCGAATTTTCACAAAAGTAATCAATTTTAAAATGGGAATTAGTATCCAATTATGTCCAAATTACTAATTCTAATGTTGTTTGTTTTAATTTAAAATAAATAAAAACATCTTACTATTTTGGCTGAATACAACGGTTTTAGTGATGAAATAGTATGCAGAAATCTAATTATTTTGTGGTTATGTATTAATTTTTATTGAATTTGTTGTGTTTTAATATAATTTTGTGTTAAATTTGATTTATAATTAACTACAAAAAACACAAAGCTTATAGTATAAAACTACTTTTTAGAGAAAATTGTTCCAATTTTATTAAGAAAACTAAAAGGTATAAACTATGGCTAGTAATCAACTTCCAGACGCTTTATTGGTAAAAAATTATATTGAAGGCGATGAAAACGCTTTGAGTGTATTAATCAATAGACATCAATCGAAAATTTTCGGTTTTATTTATTCAAAAATTGCTGACAGAGATATTTCGGATGATATTTTTCAGGACACTTTTATTAAAGTGATTCGAACTTTAAAATCAAAATCGTATAATGAAGAAGGTAAATTTTTGCCTTGGGTTATGCGAATTGCCCACAATTTGATTATTGATCATTTTCGTAAAAATAAAAAAATGCCAATGTTTAGAGAAACAGAGGAATTTTCTATTTTCTCGATAATGTCTGATGATTCTCTTACGATCGAAAACAAAATTATTCAAAATCAGGTTGAAGTCGATTTGAGAAAATTAATCGAAGAACTTCCTGCCGATCAAAAAGAAGTATTGGTGATGCGAATGTATCAGGATATGAGTTTCAAAGAAATCTCAGAAATAACAGGCGTTAGCATTAATACTGCCTTGGGTAGAATGCGTTACGCTTTGATGAATATGAGAAAAGTGATTGACAAACATCAAATTATTTTAACGAATTGATACTATAGTGTAGATTCTTGCGTTATAATAGAAAATCTAAACTTTTATAACAGTATGGCAAAAATCTACTCTAAAAAACCATTAGCTATCAATCCAATGAAACCAAGTAAAGAGACCATATCCTTTTTATTAAATTACTCAAAAGCGTTGAACGTAATAAAAGTAAATGATAAGAGTTTCGAAATTATAGCTAATTAAGAAAACGTCCCGAAATTATCGGGACGTTTTTTTATAGTATTCAGCCAAAACCGATTTTTTACCAATCGCTCTGGTGATAATATCTTTTTCTAAATTCCAACCCCGGGCAGGGGAATATTCCCGTCCGTACCAAATCATTTGAAGATGCAAATCATTCCAGGTTTCTTCAGGGAAAAGGCGTTTGGCATCTTTTTCAGTTTGTACTACATTTTTTCCACTCGATAAATCCCATCGGTACATCAATCGGTGAATGTGTGTATCCACTGGAAAAGCAGGAACACCAAACGCTTGCGACATCACCACACTCGCTGTTTTATGCCCCACGGCCGGCAATTCTTCTAAATATTCAAAACTTTGAGGCACTTCGCCACCGTGTTTATCAATCAAAATATGCGACAAACCGTGAATCCCTTTTGATTTCATTGGAGACAAACCACAAGGACGAATGATTTCCTTGATTTCTTCAATAGACATTTTGACCATATCATACGGATTATCCGCTTTAGCAAAAAGCAAAGGCGTAATCTGGTTTACCCTAACATCCGTACATTGTGCCGAAAGTAAAACCGCAATTAATAAGGTATAAGGATCTTTATGATTCAAAGGAATTGGAATCTCAGGATACAATTCTTTTAACGTATTTATAACAAACGTTACACGTTCTTGTTTGGTCATTTTAGTTTAAATTTGGGTACAATTTAACAACTAAACTTCTAAACTCCTAAACATCTAAACCCAAATTATGACAACATTAAAAAAAGGAGATCAAGCCCCAGATTTTTTTGGAGTAGATCAAGACGGAAAACCACATCAATTAGAAGATTACAAAGGAAAGAAATTAGTCGTTTTCTTTTATCCAAAAGCCAGTACACCAGGCTGTACAGCAGAAGCTTGTGATTTAAGAGATAATTTCGAACGCTTTCAGGCTAATAATTATGCGCTTTTGGGAGTTAGTGCTGATGGTGCAAAAGCTCAGGCTAAGTTCAAAGACAAATACAATTTTCCGTTTCCATTATTGGCAGACGAAGACAAATCGGTTATTGAAGCCTTTGGAGTTTGGGGACCAAAAAAGTTTATGGGAAGAACCTATGATGGTATCCACAGAACCACATTTGTGATTGATGAAAACGGTATTGTCGATGAAGTAATTTCCGACGTAAAAACAAAAGCTCACGCTGCTCAGATTTTGAAATAATAACTGGTCCTAGTAAAACAAAAACGCCAAGAAAATGTATTTTTTCTTGGCGTTTTTGCTGTGTAAAATGAATAAAGAGTTTAATTACTTTCCTCAATCAATGTATTGGGTTTATATCCAAAAAGTGTTTTTTTCTTGATAATTTCAGCAACTCCTGGAGGTAACATGGTTTCCCAACCCGGTTTATTAGTGCCAATCATTTTCAATACCTGACGGGAGAATACTTCCAGATTTTCAGGATTAAAGTTCTTGATGTCAACTACTTTACCATTGAATTTGAAGAATTTATACAATTCTTTCATTCTCGGATGCACTTTTAAGGTATCAGAACTTATAATCGCCCCGTTTTCGCCAATCATTGGGTATAAGTACACTTTCATATCACGAAAGAATAATTTTCCAAAAGCTTCCAGAATTCCACCACTTAAATGGCGATAGTATTTTTCATCAAAAATATCAATTAGATTGCTGACGCCCATTGCTAATCCCATTCGGGCTTTGGTATAATTAGAGAAATAGTCAACTACTCTGTAATATTCCTGAAAATTCGAAATCATTACCGTTTGCCCTAAGGAACACAATAGTTCTGCTCGATCCATAAAATCCCTTTCATCAATTTCACCATCCGAACGCAGGTTAGACAAAGTAATTTCGAAGATAACAAGGGTATTGTTAACATCTACTTTATTTTCGTTAAGGAACATTTTCAAAGATTCTTTGTACATATCCATATTTACCTTGGTAACAGGACGAAAACTTCCTCTCAAAGTAAGAATATTTTTTTTGTATAAAATGGCCGCAGGAAGTACGTTTCTGGCTTGAGGATCAAATATTACGGCATCTGTCATTCCGTTTTTTACTAATTGTAAACTCATCAAACGATTGTCAACAGTTGCAAAACGTGGACCAGAGAAATTAATAGTGTCAATTTCCAGTTGGTCTTTATCTAAATGATCGTATAAATAACGCAGGAATTTTTTAGGATCATCATATTTGTAATAAGCGCCGTAAATTAAGTTTACACCAAGAACTCCTAGCGTTTCTTGTTGTAAACGAACATCAGTTTCTTTAAAACGAATGTGAAGGATAATATCGTTATAGGCTTCGTCAGGTTCAATTTGATATCGAATTCCAACCCAGCCATGTCCTTTAAATTGTTTGGCAAAGTCAATAGTAGCAACAGTATTCGCGTAGCTGAAAAACATTTTATTCGGGTGTTTTTCGCGGCTTAATCGTTTCTCAATTAGATTTACTTCGTGAGAAAGCATTTTTTTAAGTCGACTTTCCGTTACATAACGACCATCGGATTCAATTCCATAAATGACATCACTAAAGTCCTTATCGTAGGCAGAGGTTGCCTTTGCAATGGTTCCTGAAGAACCTCCAGCTCTAAAAAAATGTCTCACAGTTTCCTGACCTGCTCCAATTTCGGCAAAAGTCCCATAAATATTTTCGTTCAGGTTGATACGAAGGGCTTTGTCTTTGGTTGAAGGAATTTGTTCGATGACTTTGTCACCCTTGAGTTTTATCTTTTTATCCATATTTTTTTGAATATAGGGCTTATTTGTTACAAAGTTAATTAAATAGCGTTCTTATGAAAGAGAATTAATCCTATTTTTGTAAAAATAATTAGCAAATATTCTGCTGGATGAAAGTATATTTTTTAGGAACAGGAACTTCGCAGGGAATCCCCGTCATTGGTAGTGATCATCCAGTTTGCCAAAGCACTGATTTAAAAGACAAAAGACTTCGGGTTTCGGTTTGGATTCACTGGGAAAATCATTCGTACGTAATCGATTGTGGACCTGATTTCAGACAACAGATGCTGACTTCCAATTGTCAAAAAGTAGATGCTATTTTATATACCCACGAACATGCCGATCATACAGCTGGATTAGACGATATTCGCCCGTTTAATTTCAGGCAGGGAGAAATTCCAATCTATGCTCATCAACGCGTAATTGATAATTTGAAACTGCGATTTGATTATGTATTTAAAACTGTAAATAAATATCCCGGTGCACCTTCTGTCAAAACCATTGAAGTAGTCAATAATCACTCTTTTTCTATTGGAAATAAAACAGCAATTCCAATTAACGTAATGCACGGAAATCTTCCTGTTTTTGGATACAGAATAGATGATTTCGCTTATTTGACAGATGTGAAAACAATCGACGAAAGTGAAATTACCAAATTGAAAAACCTAAAAGTATTGGTTGTAAATGCTTTACGCGAAGAACCGCACAATACGCATTTTAATTTGCAGGAAGCATTGGATTTTATAAATTTGATCCAGCCTGAAAAAGCGTATCTGACACATATTAGTCACGTTATGGGTTTTCACGAAGAAGTACAAAGAAGACTTCCGGAAAACGTTTATCTGGCTTACGATAATTTAGAAATTACTCTTTAAAATTAATTAAAAATGAAAAAATCATTATTGCTTTATCTTTTTATTCTTGTGTTGCTTCTTAATGTTTTTACCTACATGTATTTCAGTAAGCAATTGGCTTTTGAACAAGATAAATCAGCAAAATCAGCCGCGAAATTGAAGAAGGAATTGAAAACTTCAGACGATAAATTAGTAGATGCTAATTATTTTTCTTTGGAAAGAAATGAAAATGCTCAGAATTATTTCAATCCTGAAACTGCTACAAAAACCATTCAGGTAGAAAAGTTAATTCCGGTCGTAACGGAAAAATTAATGGATTTAAATGAAAATCCTAAAGGAAATCCGTATGTAGGTCAGGATCAGATTGGAGCTAATAAGTTTATAATCAACAAAGTGAAAGTATTGAATCACCGCTGGATTATCGTTGATTTTAGCGACGGAGAATATTGGGGAGAGGCTTTGATTAAGTATTTTGTCAATGATGATGAAACGATTGCTTTCGAAACATTTCAATCATTATTGTATCAGAAATGCGCAGATCATGGCTATGAGTAAGTACTATCAT
>JAZKED010000025.1:0-61354 GCA_040387175.1 Bacteroidota bacterium
TAGTTGTACCTGTATTAGTTACTACTCCTGCGTCATTAACCATTACTAATGAACCCTTATCCAACACATCTAATGTTCCGGTAACAGTTAAATCATTCTGGATAATCACAAATTTTCCTGATTCGATAGTTAATTTAAAACCGGAGTTAATAATTAAACTACAAGCGTTCAAATCTCCATTAGAAGAAGCACTATAATTTCCATTGATTATCACTAAATTATCTTTTGTTGGAGTACCAACTGGTGACCAGGCTGTTCCATTCCAGGTCTTAGTAACTGCTGAACTGATTACTACACTTCCAGTCGCTAATGAACTACAAGTTCCGTTTGATGCGGAAAAAGTATAGCTTCCTACCGCTAATCCTGAAATAGTCATCGTAGTTCCTGTAATAGCATAACTAGCCGCTGCCGTTCCTGTTTGATTTATTGTTCCGGAACCTGGCAAACCGCTTAAGATTACACTTCCTGTTGAAAGTACACAAGTAGGCTGAGTAATAGTTCCTAATGTTGGAGTTGATGGTAAGGCATTTACGGTTACCGTTCTTGCTGTTGATGTAACTGCAGGTGCACATGTTCCACTAACCACAACTGTATAACTACCCGCATTGGCAGATGTTGGGTTCGTCAATGTTAAAGTTACTGTACCCTGACCGCTTATAACTCCTCCATTCACAACAGAAACTCCTGCTAATTTCCAATCATAAGTCAATCCAGCTCCAGTAGCTGTAACTGTCATTGTTTGTGTACCACTACCTGAACAAGTAGCTGCCGGAGTTGAAGGTTGTACAGTTATAGCTGGTGCAGCACTTATTGTTACCGTTCTTGTTACTTGAGAAGATGTACCACTACACGAAGTTGCAGTAACCTGAATATTTACGGTTCCTGAAAATCCATTCGCCCAAGTCATTACACCTGATGAGTTAATACTTCCCGCAGATGGATTACTCAAAGACCAGTTAAACGACGAGCTGTTTGTAGCAGTAGTTGAATAAGTGGTGGTGGTAGTAGCATTGGTCAACTGACAACTTGGTTCTGTTCCTATAACTGTTATTGCTGTTGGAGTACCAACCGTATTAGTACCTCTTGCATAGTACACATCATCTGAAGCTGATCCACAGCTATTGGTTACCGTGTAACGAAAAATTGCACTACTATTATTTCCAAAGCCTGTAACATTTCCTCCAGTGGAAATATTTCCAGTACCAGATACTTTAATCCATGTTCCTCCAGCTGGAGTACCAGTTGTTATTGAGAAACTACCAGTTGCTATACTACAATTATCAGCCCCTGCATTTGCAACTGGTAAAGCAGTTACAGTAATCGTTCCCGTAGCACTTACGGTTCCACAACCTCCTGTTAAAAGAATACTGTAAGGAAATGATCCTGATGCTGTTGGTGTTCCGCTGATAGTTATTGTATTTGTAGCCCATGTAGCACTAACTCCGGCTGGTAGCCCATTGGCTCCTGAAACTCCATCGTTAGCAATTCCAGTAGCTCCAGCAGTAGTATGTGTGACAACTGGTGATATAGCGACACTCACACATGCAGCTGGTGACGACGAAGCAGCCCCTACTGTATTATCTGAAGGCACAACTTCTCCTGTACTCAATTGCATAGCGCTACAAGTGTAACCCGTAAAAAATATTTTAGCAAGTTGTCCAGCTGTAAGAGTTCCTGATGCAGCTCCAACAAATACTTTACCTGCAGTTCCTGATGCTCTTGCAACTCCTGTCCAACCCGTAATAGTAAGATTTCCACTTGGCCAAGTTACACCACTGCTCGTAGCAAAATTTATTTGATGCACACCAGTTCCAAGGGCAATAGTTGAAGCACTGGATACTGTTAAAGTTCCAACAGTATCTGTATAACCAGTAGTTGCTCCTGTTCTAAAAGTACCACCGTTCAAATTTATAGGAGAAGCAGCAATTACGTTATTATTTCCTAATTGTAAAACACCCGCATTAATAGTGGTTATTCCTGTATATGTATTTGCAGCTGAAAATGTCCAAGTTCCCGCTCCATTTTTAGTTAAGGATGTCGGCGAAGAGATGACACCTGACATAGTACCTGAACTACCTGTTGCTCCATCCAATGTCAATCCAAACGCTCCTGTTCCTACTGTACCACTACAAGTCAATGTTCCTGAAGTTGTTGCTGTTATTGTACTTGCAGAAGCTAAAGTTATAGCACCACTATAGGAAGCATTTCCTCCAGTATTGGTTAATGCTCCTGCAGGACTAGCGGTTAATCCTGTTCCGTTTAATGTAAGAGGTTCCGCTGTTGAAAGGTTAAAACCATTTATATCTAAAACTGCTCCTGAACTTACAGTAGTTATTCCTGCTGTGGTTCCTAGCACAGATGAGGATGCTCCTATTTTTAGGGTTCCTGCTGTTATATTTGTTGGACCTGTATATGTATTTGTACCAGACAAAATCCAGGTTCCTGCTCCATTTTTTATAACTGATGTTGGCGTAGATATAACTCCTGACATAGTACCTGTACTGCCTGTTCCTCCATCTAATGTTAATACATACGCTCCTGTAACTGCCCCACTAGAGGTCAATGTTCCTGAACTCGTTGCCGTTATTGTACTTGCAGAAGCCAAAGTGATAGCACCACTATAGGAAGCATTTCCTCCGGTATTTGTTAATGCTCCAGCAGGACTAGATGCTAATCCTATTCCGTTTAACGTAAGTGGTTCTGCTGTTGAAAGTGTAAAACCATTTAAATCCAAAACAGCACCAGAAGTTACAGAAGTTATTCCTGCAGTCGTTCCTAGCACAGATGAAGAAGCCCCTATTTTTACAGTTCCTGCACTTATTGTGGTAGCTCCTGTATATGTATTTGTGCCAGACAATGTCATTGTTCCAACTCCTGCTTTGATTACACCAAAAGTTGCTCCACTAATAACACCACTAATTGTCAAATCTGTAGCGGTAGTTCCGTCGTCTGCTACTGTGAAAGTTCTTGTTGCTCCTAAAGCTACTGGACAAGAAATGGTTGCACCACTTGTACCGGTTGTTGCATCATTTACTGTAACATTACCACCTAAGGTAAGCTGACCAGTACCTGTAATGGCAGATCCTGTTGTTGCACCACCATACAAAATGGTACTGGTAGGGCTGCCCAAAGTATAAGTTGACAATGCTAATGTATTATTGGCATTAACCGTTAATGCTCCCGCAACAGTTACTCCTGTTGGCGCAACAAGTCCATCATATCCCAATGTTTTGGTTCCGGTTCCAGAAATAGTTAAATTACCATAATCAATATCAGCTGTAGTTAAAGAGGAATTTGTATAATTCATGGCTACAGTTTGAGTAGTTCCATAATATTCTACTGTACTCGCAGAATTTATAGACCAGGTAAGGGTATTACCTCCTGCTCTGTTCGGAAAATTACTTCCTGAAACCCCACCTGTAGAACCAGACAACCTTAATTTTGCATTAGCAGCTAGTGTAAAAGTAGAGTTACCTGCTGGGCTAGAATTTTTATTAGAAGTATAAGTTCCCAAATCATAAGTACTTCCGCTAGCAACATTTAAATTTGACGCTACGAATACATTAGTTTGTAAAACGACCCCTGCTGTTGATGTATTAGAAATGTCTAAATTATAAAAAAAAGGACCATTAGCTGGTGTTCCTGAAATGGTTTGCTGAGCAGTTCCATTCATTTCTATTGTATTAACACCACCAGTCCCAATTTTCATGTTAATCGGACCCACCTCTGCTGCTGGCGTGGCAAGTCCGGCAGCTAATACTATGTTTCCACTAATTTTCAATGTATATCCATCAACTCCTGAATCCCTTAACTGCCCCGTACCCACAGTAGTAAGACTTGCAATCTGAACACTAGCATTCAACTCAACTATATCTCCAGTTACAATAGTTACGTTTGCTGTACTTGTATATTGTCCAGGATATCCTTGAGCCACCGTTGCTGTTGGCCATGTTGTTCCGTTATAACGTTGCCAATTAGCTACTGTTGTCCAACTTCCAGGATTAGTAGTAACATTTGAACGATAATCTCCAATAGCTTGTGAAAATACAACCGTACTTAAAAGCAACATACAAAACAAAATCATTTTGCTGCACAAACCACTAGTAGAAAATTTACCTTCTTGTGAAAAGTTACTACTAATTGTTTCGTAGCGAAATTTAAAGTTTTTAAATAAATTTACAGGAGTAAGTAATTTTATTTTAAAATTAGAGTAGGTTTTATTCATAAATTATTACTTAATATTTTTCTAATTTGCGAACTGAATTTGTTTTTTTAAAACTCAATGGGGAGAGTAAAAAACACATTTTCATGGTGCTAAACTAAATATTAAAAATTAGTAGGAATAATAAAACCGATTAAAAGCGTCTTTAGTCGTTATAGAACTATTTTGTGTTAATTGGAATGAATTATTATTGACATAAATGCCATTATGCTAAAGATAAAGCAATAAAAAAAATTAGTTTTTTATTGAAAACTGCTTTTCTTACAACATATAAACTGAAGAAATTTTACATAAAAAATTGAAATACATGCTTATCATTAAAAGAAAAAGCCTTCTTATTTTTAATAATGAAGACTAATTATTTTTAAATTAATAACTTAATAAATAATTTTATCAGTTGTTATTATGCCATTTTGCAATATCGTTTTAACAATCAATGCCTGATTACTCGAAACAAAATCAGCTATTGATAATTCATTACTGTTTACATTATCTTTTTTATAAATCAGTCTTCCTAAAAGATCATAAATTAAAACCTTATCAATTGTTTCAGCAAATGAATTGATTTTTACTTGTTTATTTTTAACTGAAACCAAAACCTTATTCCCTTGTATTTCAAAGTCTTCTGTTGCAAAAGTTTTACTGGAATACTTCAAGACAAAACGATCATTAAATGTCCCTATTCCTGTAGTGAATGTATACTTGCCTGTTTTTAAATCAAATTCTGTATCAGTCAGTTTGTCTTCAATAAATACTTCTTGATTTGTCAATAGGCCATCTACTTGTTCAATATCAATGCTAAATGTTCCGTCAATAGCAGTACGATATCCTAAAAGCACTTCATCATTTTCATCAAATGGCAAGGCACGTCCTTGTATTACCAGATTTTTTTCCTGATTGACACTGTAAAAATCAATAAACTCATTTCCATCAAAACTTTGCCCATCAAAGCGGCTGTCATTTTCATTTGTCGCGCCTGTTACATATCCAATTAAAGTTTGTTTAAAAGCGCCTTCTGTATTAAACAAATTCAACCAAACACGATGTTTTTCAGTAACTTTAGTAGTTTTTGCTTTTGAATTTTTTGTTTTGAAAAACTGAGAATTATCTAATGTTGTACCTCCAGGACTTAAACGCATTGCATTTTTATATACAATCTCATTCACACCTATTATTGACACATTACTAGTTGCAAAAAAACCTTGCCCTGAAGCTATTTTTCCTGTTGGAATATTACCTCCACTTATTGCAACTAATCCAGAACCTACACCAACTCCTCCAACAGCATTGTACGAAGCATAGTCATCTGAAGTAAAGGCATAAATTCCAGAACCTGCCGTTCCATTAGTAATATCTGATGCCAACTGAATTGCTGTATTATGAGTCCAGAAATACAATGTTCCGTCTATAACTCCAGCATTATAATCCAAAAAAGCTTCTGCATCCAATGCTGATGGATATGGATTTCCTAACAGATAAGAACTATCAGGAATCACATTAGTAATTTTTTGAACACCATTATTCACTTTACCACTAAAAACAACCTGGTTTGGGTTATTAGTACCCGGACCTGTTGTTGGATTTGGCACCATAATAATATAACCATTCCCTGGAGTCATAGTGCTGGCAAATGACCAATCATTCCCATCATCATCCAAACCATCGTTATTACTATCAAAAAAATTAGCTGGTATATATTCATAAGAATAACTTGTGTTCCAACCTAGAAATGTGCTAGCTATAGCAGTAGAAACAACCGGACTAGACCAATAAGTATAGTCATACTTTTTAAAAGGAGTTGTAAATCTTCGCACATTGGTTGTGCCATTATTAGTTACTATTCCCAAATCATTAACCATTACTAAAGAACCTTGGTCAAACACATCTAATATTCCATTAACGGTTAAATCATTTTGGACAATTACAAACTTCCCCGCAGTAACAGTTAAATTTTTAGTCGCATTAATAGTAAGACTACAAGCATTTAAATCTCCATTACTAGAGGTATTATAATTTGCATTAATAACAACTATATCACTACTGGTTGGAGTGCCAGCCGGA
The DNA here is from genome assembly GCA_040387175.1 of Bacteroidota bacterium. GTDB lineage: Bacteria > Bacteroidota > Bacteroidia > Flavobacteriales > Flavobacteriaceae > Flavobacterium. Next base: position 6,284 of record JAZKED010000025.1, read on the forward strand.
GACCAGGAACCATTCCATATTTTAGTAACCAATGAGTTTATCACTACAGATGTTGCAGTAGAAACACATCCCAAAGCATTAGTTGTACTTACATTATAACTTCCCGCTGTCAAACCTGAAAATATTCCAGTGGCATTTGTTACCCCTCCAACAACTGGACTCGTACCAACTACCGTATAAGTAATTCCTGCCGCTGGCACAGGAGAAGTGACCGTTATAGTACCTGTTGGAACAGAGCAAGCTGGTTGTGATAATGAAACTGTTGGAAATCCTGGTTTTACATTTACAACAACACTAGCTGTTTCCAAATTAGTATAATTATTAGAAGAACCGTATTTGGCTGTTACTGTAAGATTCGCTGTGTAAGTACCCGAAAGTGCATTTGTTATACTGACATTCTGAGTTGAAGCAGTAATTACTGACCCAGATGGTGGTGTTATTGACCAACTATAACTTATAATTGTCCAACCTGTATTTGAAATCCCACCACCTAAATTTATAGTCGCACTTTCACATACAGGCGAATTGGAAGAAATCGTTGTGTCTAAAGAACCTCCACCATTCATAAGATCTGAAAAATTAAGAACGGTAGATCCTCCACCAGTACAATAAGCATATACACTTGTTCCAATATAAATATCCACATTATTATTACAACCTCCTGTAAGACCATCTGTACCAACTTGTAAAATTGCATTGGCAGGTAATTTTAAATTAACTTTATTTAAAAAGTTTATGTGTGCTGTGGGAGATAAGCCAGAAGTAATAATTATTCTTTGGGTATCAAAAAAATAATTAATTCCTCCTGGAGTATTATCACCATTCAAATTTAAAGCCCCATTTATTGTAATTGTTCCCAGTGGTTGGGTAGAAATTCCTGTATTTCCTATCGAAATTGTATGACCTGCCTGAATCAAAACAGTTCCAGTTCCCAAATACTGCCCTGGATATCCTTGAGGAGAAGTGCCAGATGGAGTTACCCAAGCAGTTCCATTGTAATATTGCCAACTCGAAAGTGTCGTCCAGCTTCCTGAAGTAACATTGGAACGATAATCACCAACTGATTGTGCAAAAACAACATTGGAAAAGAACAAACTGATAACTAAAAAACCGGTGAAAAGTATTTTTTTTAACATAGCTCTATATCTTTTAATTAATAATTTATATTAAAATCTATTTGCAACCTCTGCTTATTTAATCTTTCAACTGAATCTATATTAAAGTTAATAGTTGTTAATATCAAAGAATAAAAAAGTCGTCAAACTGCCTTTTTATCTGTTGTAGAACTACTTAGGTTATGAATTGAAATAATATGGTTTGATAAATCGATAAAAAAAACGACCTTTGAATGCGTAATTGATAATCAAACTCATGAAAGATATTTTTTCTGTAAAAGAAGCCATTCAAAAGATAGAATACTTTTGTTCCTATCAGGAGCGTTGTCATGAGGAAGTCGTTTCCAAATTACGAAGTATGAAAATGGATTCGGATGAAATTGACCAAATAATGGTTCATCTTATCGCCGAAAACTTTCTTAATGAAGAACGTTTTGCCTGCAGTTTTGCCAGAGGAAAACACCGCATCAAACATTGGGGAAAAATTAGAATTACTAATGAATTAAAATTTAGAAACATATCCCAAACTCTAATCAATATAGCGCTTAAGGAAATCACTCCCGAAGAATATATGGCGACATTTCACGCATTAGCCGAAAGACATTGGGAAACCATACGCGAAACTAATACGTTAAAAAAACGAAAAAAAATCTGTGATTATATCCTTCGTCGAGGGTTTGAAAGTAATCTCGTTTACGAGAAAGTAAAAGAATTGGAAAGTAGTGAACAGTGATTCGTTTATTATCTAAAAACTACAGAGATAATAAAACACTCACCGCATTTCCCCCAAAACCTACCGCATTAACCAAAACTTTACGGATTTGTTTTCTTGGTTTTTGGGCTTCGGCAAATGGAACACCAATAAATTCCTGATGCTGCATCATCAAAATTGCCATTTCAACACTCAAAATTCCCGAAGCACCAAAAGTGTGTCCAATTTTCCATTTATTGGTAGTAAGCATTGGCAAATCAGTTCCAAAAACTTTTTGAATCGCTTTATACTCGGTTAAATCTCCTGCTTTAGTTCCCGGAGCATGCATCACAATGGCATCTACTTCTGAAAAGTCAATATTTTGTAAAGCCATTTTCATCGATTTCTGAAAACAAGTCGCTTCTGCCGAAATAGATATATTGTGTTCCAGAATTTCAGTGGCATAACCAATGCTTTCGACGAAAGCCAGCGCTTTTTCTTTTTTGCCAATTTCCAGACAACAAACTGCAGCACCTTCGCCCAAAATCATTCCATTTTGAGTTTTATTTAAATCAAAAGCTCTATTTGGATACTGTTCTTCACCATTGGAATAAATCTTTAAAGCGCGCATCTGACCAACCGTAAAATCCGTTAAAGGTGCTTCGCTTCCTCCTACTAAAAATTTATCAGCCATTCCCGATTTAAGCCAGACTACACCATTCAACAAAGCATGTAAAGCTGTTGAACAGGTGATAGAATGTGAAATTTCCGGACCCGTACTTTGCAAATCATGTGCCACCCAGGATGAAATATTCCCCAAGGTTGTTGTTGGTGAGGCCAAAGTCTGTGCTTTGCCTGTTTCTAAATATTCCTGAAAGTGTTTTTCAAATAAGTCAGTCGCTCCACGAGAAGAGCCAATGTTGATTCCAAAAACATCGTCTGAATTCCAGCCTGCAGTTTGAATAGCTACGCGTGAAGCAGCCATCGCATACAAAACCGATTTATCCAAGGATTTGTATTTAATGTCCGATTGTTTTAAATCATTAACTATTGCCTTTGAATTCTCATCTAATTTGGCAACCAATGTCTGTTTATGGTCTAAAAAATGACTCGTAAAACAATGATTGGTGTTTTGATAATTCTTCCAAATGGTTTTCGGGTCATTACCCAATGGAGAAATCGATGCTAAAGCCGTTATGGAGATAATTTGTGACAAAGCTTGTTTTTATTTTCTGCAAATTTAAACTATTTCCAATGCTTTTTCGACCACATCGTATACTTTTTGCAATTGTTCGTCGGTGATAATATAAGGTGGTAAAATGTAAACAATATTACCAACAGGTCGCAGGATTATTCCGTTTGCAATAAAGAAATTATAAAGTTTATTTCGCAAGGTACCGTAATAACTAGCGGAACTCTCGGTTTTTATTTCCAACGCAAAGATAGTTCCTAAAACTCTCGTTGTAATCACCTTTGAATGGGATTCAATATGTTTTTGAAACTCCAAATGCCTTTGGTTTACCCGGGCAATATTGTGCTGCATCTCTGGTTTCTGCAATAACTCAAAACTTGCCAAAGCCGCTGCACAACCCGTTGGATTCGCCGTAAAAGTATGTCCGTGAAACAAGGCTTTATTAATATCCTCATCATAAAAAGCCTCGAAAATATCCTGAGTAAAAGTGGTAATTGCCATCGGAATTGTCCCGCCTGTTAATGCTTTGGACAAACACATCATATCCGGTTGCAGAGCCAGATAATCGCAGGCAAAAATCTTTCCTGTTTTTCCAAAGCCTGTCATCACCTCATCGGCAATAGTAAGCACTTTATTTTCCTGACAAATTTTGATTAATTCATCCAAAGCTTCGGGCTCGTACATTACCATTCCTGCTGCTCCCTGAACTAAAGGTTCAAAGATAAATCCGGCACAATTGTGATTTTTTATGACATTTCTTAAAGTATCAAAACTTTCTTGTTCCTGACCTTTTATGGGCACAGGAATTCGTACCACATCGATAAACATTCCTTCAAAAGCCTGAGTGTAAAAGGAAATTCCACTCGCTGCCATTGCAGCAAAAGTATCACCGTGAAAAGCATTTTCGAAAGCAATTATCGTAGTTTTCTTTTCTCCTTTATTGAAAAAATATTGCAAAGCCACTTTAATCGCTACTTCAACAGATGTCGAACCATTGTCAGAGAAAAATATTTTTTGCTGATTTTTAGGTAAAATTTGCAGCAGCTTTTCAGCCAAAATAACGGCGGGCTCGTGTGTGAATCCACCAAAAAGAACGTGTTCTAAAGTTATCAGCTGTTTATAAATTGCATCAGCAATAAATTTATTGGAATGCCCGTACGGATTCACCCACCAAGAGGCGATAGCATCAATATATTCTTTGTTGTTTTCGTCCCAAAGTAAAGCTCCTTCCCCTCTGGTTATGGCAATTGGAAGCGCTGCAGTTTTGTGCTGGGTATAGGGATGCCAGATGTTGTTCTGGTCTCTTTCGGTTAAATTCATTGGATTGCAGATTGATGATTAACGATTTTTGATTTCAGATTTCTTATTGAAGCTTCAACAAACTCTCCCGAAACAAATCGGCGTATTCTTTGACCACATTTTTATCAAAATAAGGTTCCTGTTCTATTCTTCCCATGCATTTGACTCCAGTTTTATTCAGAATAATGGATTCGGAAGATTTGTTTTCCTCGCCACTAAAAATGATTCCGGCGATGTCAATTTTTCTGTTTGTTAGTGCTTCGATAGTGAGCAGAGTATGATTGATACTTCCCAAATAATGTCTGGAAACAACAATTACTTTATAATCTGTTTTAATTAAATCGATAACACAATCATTATTATTTAATGGAACAAAAACACCTCCAGCACCTTCTATTACAAGATGATTGTCTGTTTTTGGTTCGTTAACCTGTCTTAAATCGATAATAATTCCGTCCAATTCGGCCGCCAAATGTGGACTCGCGGGTGTATTCAGTTTAAAGCTGTTTTCGTGAATAACGGTTTGCTCGTTTGAAATATAACTTTTGATTTTATGGCTGTCGGAATTGTCCAAATCACCTGCCTGAATAGGTTTCCAATAATCGGCCTGAAGTGCTTCGACAATTATAGCTGAGGCAATAGTTTTGCCCACGTCGGTTGATATTCCTGTTATAAATAATTTCATAGATTTTTATTACACAAAGATGCGCAAAGTTAAAAAAGAAGACTCACAAAGTTTACTCAAAATATACTTAGCGAAGCTCTGCGTCATTAAACAAAAACAAAAGTACTCAACAATCCTAAAACTTCTGATATTTCTTCTTTGGTATTGAAACTATGCAGACAAAAACGTAATCTCTCTTGCCCTTCGGGAACTGTAGGTGACAAAATAGCTTTTACATCAAACCCTTTTTCCTGAAGTTGAGAAGCAACGGCTTTTACCTTTTGATTTTCTGGAATTATAGCACTCTGAATGGCTGATTTACTATGCACAAACAAGGGTTTCAATCCCAAAAGATTCTTTTGCTGATTGAAATGAACGATATTTTCCCGTAACAAATTAAGAGTGTATTTCTCTGTTTTCAAATGCTGATAGGCTATTAAAATAGTAGCCACCGAATGCGGTGAAAGTCCCGTGGTATAAATAAAACTTCGGGCAAAATTCACGAGATAGTCTTTCAACTGCTGACTCCCTACTATGGCAGCTCCGTGGCATCCCAATCCTTTTCCGAAAGTCATAATTCGGGCAAAAAGACGGTCCTGCAAGTTCAACATCTGAACCAATCCTTCACCATTCTCACCAAAAACGCCCAATGTGTGCGCTTCATCAACCACTAAATAACAATTGTGTTTTTCTGAAAGTATTACCAATTCTTCCATATTTGGGCAATCGCCATCCATAGAAAAAACGGTTTCTGTAACGATATAAATGGTTGTTGGTTGCTGGTTGTTAGTTGTTGATTTTGAAATTAATCGTTCCAAATACTCAAAATCGTTGTGCTTGAATTTATATGATTTCGCATTCGAAAGCTGAATACCATCGCGAATAGAGGCATGACACAATTCGTCATACAAAATCAAATCGCCTTTTTGCGGAACCGAACTAAAAAAGCCCACATTGGCATCATAACCCGAATTGAAAATTAAAGCACTTTCTGATTGATGAAATTGAGCAATATAATTTTCCGCTTCCTGATAAACCTGATGATTTCCTGAAATCAATCGGGAACCTGTTGCTCCGTTCTGAATAGTATTGTCTAATAAATAGTGATGTGTTTCCTCAAAAACAGCCTTATTTCTTGAAAAACCCAGATAATCATTGGAAGAAAAATCAATTAAATTATTGAATGAGGGCAATTTCCGAAGTGCGTTGTTTTGCTTACGGATTTCAAGTTTGTCAGCGAGATTTTTTGGAAATTTCATAGATGCAAAGTTAGGAAATTAATTTATCTAAAAACGAACCTCAGATGGAACGGATTAAACAGATCCACACAGATTTCTTCAAATGGTTTTTGATGAAATTTATAATTAAGATCAAAAAAATTATTGTTTTTATATATTTTATTATCGTTTATCAATAATTTATATATATTTGTATCAAAATATAACTTAATAAATTATGAAAACCACTAAATACATTGCCTCATTTCTATACTTCGTGGTACTATTTTGCTTTATTGTCACTTCAGTTTATTTCATAATTGCTCATTCTGCAATTTTTTTTGGTAAGGATGGGCAATATATTTATAAATACGATGATAATTCTTGGACAACAATCGGAAGTAAAAATTCTGAAGGATCATTAGTCCCTGTTAAATTAACGTTGCAAATTTCAGATTCCATCAGAAAAACGAATAATAATTACTTCGGCACTATTGCAGAAGATTCTTACCCTCGTGTAAACAATCTATTTTTAAAAGAAAACAAAAAAGTAAAGGCAATAAATATATATGACGTCACGCCTAGCGATATGGAAGATCACACATTTGGAACTGACGAAGGTGGTAATTATAAAAATCGAAGTACTTTCCAATTTATCAAATATGTAAATGGCGGAGATTCTCAATATTTAAGAATAAAGACCAAAGACACTTCTACAAATATAATTTTAGCATTAAGAGATTCTCTAAACTTCCTTTTCGATATACTGGAAATGTATTTTTTAGCCTTAATCTTAAAAGAAGTGGCTAAAGAAATTTATTTCTCTAAAGTCCTTTCTAAATATATTGCTAAACTTGGCTATTTAATGCTTTTATCACAATTAGTTTCCATAATTTATGCCTTTATTGATATAAAATTATTTGGAAACATAAGAGTACGACCACAAATTTTAGAATCTTTAAAAAATGGCTATTTCGAAAATATTGAAGTCTACTTTAATCCAACGATTGACATAAATATATACATAGTTCTTTTGGGTGCTGTATTAGTATTATTTACTAAACTTGTAGAAAGAGGACGAGCATTAGAAGAAGAAAACGAATTAACAATTTAAGCTTATGCCAATAATCGTAAACCTTGACGTAATACTTGCCAAACGCAAGATGCGATCTAATGAACTTGCAGAACGAATTGGCATTACAACAGCCAATCTTTCTATTTTAAAAACAGGAAAAGCAAAAGCTATTCGGTTTTCGACCTTAGAATTGATTTGTAAAATTCTGGAATGCCAGCCCGGAGACATTATGGAGTTTGTAGAAAAAGACTAAAATTGATTCAAAAAAAATGCCTAACAAGATTGTTAGGCATTTTCAGTTTATCTGTAAATTGTATTTAGTCAGCTAAAACAATTACTTTATTGTCTTTCATTTCGATAGTTCCTGACTCAATAGCTAATGTGTAAGTGTGGTCATTTACTTTCGTGAACTTACCAGCTATTTCTTTAGAAAAATTGAAACTTGAAGCTTCAATTTTCACAACACCTTTTCCTAAAATAGAAACAATTGGAGCGTGATTATTCAATATTTGAAAGCTTCCGTCAATTCCGGGAAGTGTTACCGATATAACTTCTCCTGAAAATAATTTTGCTTCTGGTGATACTATTTCTAAAATCATAATTTTTTAGTTAATAGTTGATGGTTGATGGTTGATGGTTGCTTTCTAACAACTGACAACTAGCAACTAACAACCAATTACGCTTCTGCCAACATTTTTTCTCCAGCTTTGATAGCATCTTCGATAGTTCCTTTAAGGTTGAAGGCTGATTCTGGCAAGTGATCTAATTCACCATCAATAATCATGTTGAACCCTTTAATAGTATCTTTAATATCAACCAAAACTCCAGGAATACCTGTAAATTGCTCCGCTACGTGGAAAGGCTGAGATAAGAAACGTTGTACACGACGTGCTCTGGAAACAGATAATTTATCTTCTTCAGAAAGCTCTTCCATACCAAGAATCGCGATAATATCTTGCAATTGTTTGTATTTTTGAAGAATTTCTTTTACTCTTTGCGCACAGTTATAATGCTCATCACCAATAATTTGTGGAGTCAAAATTCTAGAAGTTGAATCCAATGGATCAACCGCTGGATAAATACCTAATTCCGCAATTTTACGAGACAATACAGTAGTAGCATCAAGGTGAGCAAATGTAGTTGCCGGTGCCGGGTCAGTTAAATCATCCGCAGGAACGTAAACCGCTTGTACAGATGTAATAGATCCTTTAGTTGTAGAAGTAATACGCTCTTGCATAGCTCCCATCTCAGTTGCCAATGTTGGTTGGTAACCTACCGCAGACGGCATACGACCTAAAAGTGCCGATACCTCAGAACCTGCTTGTGTAAAACGGAAGATGTTATCAACGAAAAACAATACATCTTTTCCTTGGTCAGTTCCAGCCCCATCACGGAAATATTCAGCGATAGATAATCCTGAAAGTGCCACACGTGCACGAGCTCCAGGAGGCTCATTCATTTGTCCGAAAACGAAAGTAGCTTTAGACTCTCTCATTCCTGGCATATCTACTTTAGATAAATCCCATCCTCCATTTTCCATAGAGTGCATGAAATCATCACCATATTTTATAATTCCTGACTCTAACATCTCACGAAGCAAGTCATTTCCTTCACGTGTCCTTTCCCCTACTCCTGCGAATACAGAAAGTCCACCGTGACCTTTTGCAATATTGTTAATCAACTCCTGAATCAATACAGTTTTACCAACACCTGCACCACCGAACAATCCAATTTTACCCCCTTTTGCGTAAGGCTCAATCAAATCAATTACTTTAATACCTGTAAATAAAACTTCAGATGAAGTTGATAAATCTTCGAATTTTGGAGCTTGTCTGTGAATAGACATTCCATTATCACCATCTTTTGGCAAGTTTCCTAAACCATCAATAGCATCACCAATTACGTTAAACAAACGTCCGTAAACATCTGCTCCAACTGGCATTTTGATTGGCTCACCTGTTCCAACCACTTCATAACCTCTGCTCAAACCGTCTGTTGAATCCATTGAGATAGTACGAACGGTGTTTTCACCGATGTGAGATTGTACTTCAAGAACTAATATAGTTCCGTCTTTTTTTGTGATTTCTAATGAATCATAAATTTTTGGAAGTTCAACATCTTTACCGTTGAAAACTACATCGACAACTGGCCCGATGATTTGGGCAACTTTTCCTATTACTTTTGACATTGCTTATGTATTTATTAAATAGCTATTTAGGTTTATGAAACGTAACTAATCAAGATGAATCGAGTAGCCTTGTTTTTCAGAGTGCAAAGGTAATTTTTTAAAATATAAAAATCAACCCTTTTGTTATAAAAAAAACAATCTACTCTAAATTATCAATTTTTATAAGGATAACAAGGCTTGAGAAACACTTAAAAACCAAAAAACCATTACATTAAAGTAATGGTTTATAAAAACAATATAAATTAATTATTATGGATTAATTGTCCAGGAAGCAAAGTATTGTTGTCCAATGGCTCCTGCACCTAATACCTGAGTATATTCTTTTCCGGCAATATTGGTTGCACCTAATTTAATTACTGATTTCAATTTTGGAAGACCGTAATTAATTTGGGCATCAACTACAGTAGCCGCATCAATCATTCCGTCTGCCATTGTAGATTCCCATAAATACTCGTCATTCCATCTTATACTAACATTAAATCCAAAGTTTTCAAATAGTTTATCATTTCCAACTGAAGCTTTAGCCTTATGCTTTGGCGTATTAAAACCTGCTTCAAAACCAGGATCTTTTGCCTGATCAAAATCAAATTGAGCATAATTATAATTAATTCCAAAATCATAATTACCAAACATTTTTTTAGAAAGTCCAATTCCAAAACCTAATGAATGAATTTCTAAATCTGTGTTGGTATATAATTGATAAGCTCTGTAATTTCCATTTGCTAATGCATGTAATGATTGAACTGCAGGATTAGCAATATATGTTGGAGCACCCGCAACAAAATCAAAAGACTCACTAGCCTCACCATACAAAGGTGCAACGACAGTCAAGTTACCAATAAAATTATTATAAACATTATAGTAACCACTAACATCTATATTAACATCTTTAATTTGGGAACGATAACCTAATTCAAAAGCCTGCACTTCTTCTGGCTTAACATACCCTGCATTTGTTTTTTTCAACATTCCCGCTGCTCCAGGCGTGTTACCAGGATTTGCTGCTGCAAATGCTGCAAATGCCGCAACTGATTCTGATGTATATGAATTAAAATAAGCATTTTCACCAGTCATAATTACAGATGAACCACCCGCATAAACTTGTCCTATTGCAGGAGTACCATTAGCAACAGGTCTTGTTTCTGAATACCTCAATAAGTTATCTGGCGCTGAACCAATTAAAACTGCATTCCCAACATTGAAACCTATATACTGATCCTGAGTCGTTGGATTTCTAAACCCAGTTTGATAAGAAGCTCTTAAATTATGTTGCTTTTTATCTCCTGCTGAATATACCAAGGAAACTCTTGGTGAATAATTTCCATCAAAGTTTTTGGATTTATCATAACGAACAGATCCTGTAAATTTCAATCTTTCATCCATGAATTTTTTTTGCAACTGTGTGTAAACTCCATATTCACTATAATCAATTGTTCCATTGGCATCTGTATAAATTCTTCCATGAGAATTTAATTGATATTTTCTGTAAGATCCTCCTACTTGGATTTCACCGAATTTAATAATGTCTTTAAAATTATAATTGGCATCTGAATGATAAATCCTCGAATTATCTACCAATTTCGAACCTGTTAAGACACTAGGATCAGCAATTACTTGATTAAATGCATTTTGAAAAGCCGGAGTTCCAGGCATCAATCTGCCAATATCGGCTTGGCTACGCGCAAAAGCGTGAGAAGCTACAATATTTCCGGGAGTTATACCTGGCACTAAACCAGAATAGGCACCAGCATATTTCGAAATATAATCCGAAAACCAGGTTGCATCTTGCTTCCACTTTCTATTGACATTGATTCCTGTAAATAACATATCATATGATTTTCCGCCATCTTCAGAAGTAGTATACCCTCTAACAAAGAAGTTTTTCCCTTTTACTTCTAATTTATGCTGTGACATATAAAAATTATTTAGATAATATCTATTTGCACCCTGATAAACTGCATTTCCAAAACCAAACTTACTTTGCCAAATTACCTCAATTCTTTCATCGCCCAAAGGTCTTAAGTGTAGAGAAAAATCAATTTTAGTATTACTTGCTTTATTATCTGTTAAATCAACCTCATTATACCCTGTTCTGGAAACAACTGTATTTAAAGAAGGAATTGCTGCAACTAAAGATGCCGGAGCAACAGTTGCTAAATTAATTGCCACCTCATCTCCATACACATTCAATCCATTATAACCCTGATTGGCTCTTGTTTGACCAGTTATAGCACCATTTTGATACTCATTGTAATTAGTAGCATACCAATCCGTTCCTTCCATAAAAGTCATATTTACTTTTGCAGCAAAATATTTATTAAAAGCATGTGCCATTCTAATTCCAAAATCATGAAATTCATTTGTTCCTGCGGCTTCCTGACTAGTAGCTCCATATTTTAAATAGGTTGAAATCCCCTGATAAGTAAAAGGACTTTTGCTATTCATAAACATAATTCCATTAAAAGCATTGGCACCATATAAAGCGGAAGATGCTCCAGGTAACAATTCTACACTTTGAACATCAATATCCGAAACTCCAATCATATTTCCCAACACAAAATTTAACAGCGGTGAGGAATTATCCATTCCGTCAACTAATTGCATAAAGCGACTATTTGCAACTGTAGCAAACCCACGAGTGTTTATAGACTTAAAAGTCAAACTACTTGTATTCATTTGCACTTCTTTTAAATTTTCTAAACCATCATAATAGCTTGGAGATGCTGTCTTCTTAACATCTTTAATTCCTATTCTTTCGATGGTAACCGGAGATTCTAAAATCCGCTCTGGAGTTCTTGAAGCAGAAACCACCACTACAACTTCATCTAGTTTGGTTTCTTCTCCAGCCAATTTTACACCGACATTTTGATTGTTAGAAGTAATGCTTATTTTTTTTGATTCAAAGCCAACGCTTGTGACTTCAATTGTAAAGGGAAGTGCTTTTGATGAATTTAAAATAAATTTTCCATCAGTATCCGTTACCGCTCCTGCATTGTCACCAATAATTTTAATATTCACACCAGGAATAGGCTGATTATTACTATCGGTAACTGAACCTGTAACAGTATTTTGGGCGAAAGTGATACTGCAAAAAAACAAAGACAGAATAAATAAATAAGCTCTCATTTGGTTAAATTTTATTGGTTATCATAGTAAATGTATGAATATTTTTGATAATTCATGAATAATAATCCAATTTATTTAATATTTAATAATGAGAAAGTGTCTCAAAAAAAATAAAATTCCATAAAAAAAGCGAGATTATATCTCGCTTTTTTAATTTATATAAAATCTTAAAACTACTCTACAGTAACTGACTTAGCTAAATTACGAGGCTGATCAACATTACAACCTCTCATTACTGCAATATGGTAAGATAATAATTGCAAAGGAATTGTCGTAATCAAAGGTGACAATGCATCAGAAGTTTCCGGAATTTCAATGATATAATCAGCCAATTCACGTACCTGAGTATCTCCTTTTGTTACCACAGCAATAATGATTCCGCTTCTGGATTTAATTTCCTGAATATTACTTACTATTTTATCATAATGCCCTTGTTTTGGAGCGATAACAACTACTGGCATTTGCGCATCAATTAATGCAATAGGCCCGTGCTTCATTTCGGCCGCAGGATAACCTTCAGCGTGTATATAAGAAATCTCTTTTAATTTTAAAGCGCCTTCCAAAGCCACTGGAAAATTATATCCTCTACCTAAATACAAGCAATTGTGTGAATCTTTAAAAACAGCAGCAATTTCTTTTGCTCTATCATTGGTTTCCAAAGCTTCTTTTACTTTTTCAGGGATAATTTCCAATTCTTGTAAATACCTATGAAAATCAGCATTCGTCAATGTTCCTTTTGCTTTTGCCAAACGCAAAGCAATCATTGTCAATACTGTAATTTGTGTTGTAAAAGCTTTTGTTGAAGCAACACCAATCTCTGGTCCAGCATGCGTATAAGCACCGGCATGTGATTCTCTTGAAATAGAAGAACCAACAACATTACAAACTCCAAATACAAATGCTCCTTTTTCTTTAGCCAACTTAATAGCTGCCATAGTATCAGCAGTTTCTCCTGACTGCGAAATAGCAATCACGACATCTTTTGAACTTATGATTGGATTTCTATATCTAAACTCTGAAGCATATTCTACTTCAACCGGAATTCTGGTAAATTCTTCGAATACATATTCAGCAACTAATCCTGCATGCCATGAAGTACCACAGGCAATAATTATAATTCTTTCAGCATTAAGAATTCTTTCCAGATTATCTTCTATACCAGACATTTGAATGATTCCTTCATTGGCATGAAGTCTTCCTCGGTAAGTATCTTTTATAACACTTGGCTGTTCGTATATTTCTTTCAACATAAAGTGATCATAACCACCTTTTTCTATTTGCTCCAAATTCATTTGAAGTTCCTGAATATAAGGATCAACTAAAGTATCATCTTTAATTTTTCTTACTCTCATTGGTTTGTGCAGCCTGATGTTTGCCATCTCACCATCTTCTAAATAAACAGCATTTGATGTATATTCAATAAAAGGCGAAGCATCTGAAGCTATGAAATATTCTCCTTCACCAATTCCTATTGCTAATGGACTTCCCAAACGGGCTACAACTATTTCTTCTGGATTTTTCTTATCAAAAACAGCTATCGCATAAGCACCTACTACTTGATTTAGGGCAACCTGCACTGCTTTACCTAATCTTATTTTCTCTTTTTTTTGTATTTCTTCAATAAGATTTACAAGCACTTCAGTATCAGTATCCGAGTGAAATATGTAACCTCTTTTTATTAATTCTTCTTTAAGTGGAGCGTAATTTTCAATAATTCCGTTGTGAATTATTGCCAAATCTCCTGAATTAGATAGATGCGGATGAGAATTCACATCATTTGGAACTCCATGTGTAGCCCAACGTGTATGTCCCATTCCTATAGTACCATTAACAGATATTTCCTTTGATGTTTTGGACTCAAGATCAATAACTTTTCCTTTTGTTTTGGAAAGTTTTAAATCATTTCCGTCATATAACATAACACCTGCACTATCATATCCTCTATATTCAAGCCTTTTTAATCCTTTAATTACAATAGGATAGGCTTCTCTGTAACCGATATATCCAACAATTCCACACATAGTTTTGGTTAATTAGGGTTTTGGTTTAGTATAATAAATTTCAAGTTTCAATCTTTTTTCATCAGGAACAGTAGACTTTCCTCCATAAATTATTGTTCCCAAAGGATTCATAACACTGGCAGCTGGTGCTTGTGAAAGAAAAGATGTTGGCGTTCTTACTTTATAAGAATTTGCGATACTTATATCTTCTGTAACAGCAATACCTAATTTAATATTTGTTGAATCGGCATATTTTACAAGACTCCTAATATGATTGGTAATTCTTATTTTGTAAGTCAAACCTCTTTTTGGTGTTTTAACAGAATTTGGATCTCTTTTTATAGTTCCTCCAAACACATATTTTGCAAATTTAGGTCTAATTGCTGACGAACCATCCAGATAATAATCCAAAATAGGACGATTATTATTAAAGTCATACAAATATATTCTATTTGGCTCATAGCTTTTTTGAAATTCAGCATCATCAGCATCAATATTAAAAACAAGATTAGCTTCGTTGATTAACCACTTGTTCTTTCTTATATCATCCAACTCATCAGAAACTCCATTAGGACCAGTAGTCAATACTCCATTTTCATCATATCCTATTACATCCGTTTTGTCAAAAAGTTCCAAAACTGCCAAAGAACCTTCTCCACCTTTTAAATACAGTTTATCATCGCCATTTGTTCTATCAGGAGAATTTATGGCGTTAGTATAAACAGAATTTTCATTAGTTTGCTCTAACAAACTTACTGTATTTACTGGTAAAGTAGTATTTAATGACTTCATATTTAGAACTATCGATTTAGCAACGCGAGTAGGATTATCATTTGTCCCTGAATCTTCTTTATAATTTATCGTAATGGTTCCACTACCAAAATTTATCATTGCTAAACTTCCAGGATCTGATCCTGATTGCTCCACTTTAAAATATAATCCTTTAAAATATTGCCTAAAAACATCATTTGTTGCTAATTTACCAGCTGGTGCATTCAAGATTTTGTTCTTAAAAAAAACATCATTCAATTTCAAACGCATGCCTGGAGCTGAATAAGTTTTTGTTACTTTTCCAGCATCATCTGTAGTAGTAAATACATGTTGTGCAGAATCAAAGAAAAAAGCATCATTTTGAGCCTGACTAGCATCATCATTCAAACGATTTCCGATTTTAAAGCCATCAAATTCAGCATTTTGATTGGTATAAAACAATTGAGTTACACCATTTTGCTTACCCATATATCTACCTGACTCATATATACTTAGTTTTATTTTTGCCGTAGGTGATCCATAAATGGAATCTAACACATAAGTATTACCACCTGCACCAGCATCTATTGGCTTTGTTTGTGTACCATCAACAAAATAAGGTATATCAAGATATACGTTCTCTATTTGCGCGTTCGCTCCAATAGTAGGATTCTCTGTTGCCAATACTAATTCTGTAGCAAAACTTGCTGTTGTCTTTCCAAAAGCAGTATTATCATAAATCCCTAAAGCATTTACAGGGAGATTATTAGATTGTACAGGCCCTGTTTTTTCATTATAAGACGTAACATTATATTTACTACTTGTTAAGTCAAAATGGTTCTCACCTATTAAAGCATCTCCAACTTCATTATAATCCTTATCACATGAACTGAAAAAGACAATACTTACAAGTAATAAAAGGGATTTAAAAAAAATAGTACGCATATTAGTGGAAAATATATTAGATTTAAAGAACAAAGTTTTTATAGAAATTAGTGTACGCCTCAGCGAATTTATCTTTCGGGGTGAAAGGTAAAAAAGGTTTACCCGAAGATTCTATAAATTTTGTTAAACTTGAAGACACATTCTCTGATGCAATAATCACAGCGTCAGAATGAGCAATAGTGGCTTTCATAATATTTTCGTAATCCGGGGTTTCCAAGTCAAGAACACTATCATTTGGAACACCATCAAATTTCACTTTATTAATCATTTCTTTATCCAAAGTTCCATCAAAAGACTGACCATAAACCGAAGTTACAATCTTAGTTTCTGAAAATAAAGCTTCATTTTTGTAATAATGCTTCATATATATCGGTAACATGGCAGCTAGCCAACCATGAACATGAATAATATCCGGAACCCAATTCAGTTTTTTTACAGTTTCAACAACTCCTTTTGCAAAGAAAATAGCACGTTCGTCATTATCAGGATACAAAACTCCTTCTTCATCAGTAAAAGTAGCTTTCCTTTTGAAATATTCATCGTTGTCGATAAAATACACTTGTATTCTTTCCTTAGGAATTGATGCCACTTTTATAATCAAAGGCATATCCAGGTCATTTACTACCAAATTCATTCCCGAAAGACGAATTACTTCGTGTAATTGATGTCTTCTCTCGTTAATATTACCATATCTTGGCATGAAAATTCTTATTTGTCCACCTTGATTATTAATCATTTTTGGCACCTCATAAGACATTGAAGATACCTCATTTTCAGCTAGATAAGGCACAACTTCAGATGATACATACAATATCCTCTTATCTTCCATATTAA
Organism: Bacteroidota bacterium; assembly: GCA_040387175.1. Taxonomy (GTDB): domain Bacteria; phylum Bacteroidota; class Bacteroidia; order Flavobacteriales; family Flavobacteriaceae; genus Flavobacterium. The sequence goes on from JAZKED010000025.1 coordinate 23,380, forward strand.
AATTTACTTAATTATTGGCAATAAAAACCACGCAAAATTACAAAAATTTATGCAGTTATAGACTAAAATATTAAGTTTGCAAACTATTTCAATAAAACACCTATGCATATTTTCTACGGGAAAGCAGCTTTAAAAGATTATTTAAAATCGATTAAAACCAGTCATTCCACTATTGGCTTTGTTCCAACCATGGGTGCTTTACATCAGGGACATTTATCATTGATGGAACAATCAATGCAGGAAAATCAAGCTACGGTTGTCAGTATTTTTGTAAATCCTACCCAATTTAATAATCCCGAAGACCTTGAAAAATACCCAAGAACAATAGAAGAGGATATTAAAAAAATGACTGTTTTAAGCTCTCAAATCATATTATATGCTCCAACTGTAGAAGATATTTATGAAGGCCAAACCGTTTCACAATCATTCAATTTTGATGGATTGGAAAACCAAATGGAAGGAAAATTCAGACCCGGACATTTTAATGGAGTTGGAACAATTGTAAAACGTCTTTTTGAAATTGTAGAACCTACCAATGCTTACTTTGGAGAAAAAGATTTCCAACAGCTGCAAATTGTAAAGAAAATGGTAGCCAAAAATAACTTGAATGTCAATGTAATCGGCTGCCCTATTTATAGAGAACCCAACAAATTGGCAATGAGTTCCAGAAATACTCTTTTATCACTAAAAGAAAAAGAAGAAGCTTCAATTATTTATAAAACCCTAATTGGTGCAAAAACAAAATTCAAAAAAGACAGTGCAACTGCAGTAACGAGTTGGGTAGAAAAAAGATTCGAAAAAAATCCTGATTTTAAATTAGAGTATTTTCAAATTGCTGATGAGGCGACACTTTTGCCTTGTTTAAGAAAAAATAAAAACAAGAAATACCGTGCTTTTATAGCCGTATTTGTTAATAATATCCGATTGATTGACACCATTTCATTAAATTAATTTACTTTTGCAAAATGCAAATACAAGTCGTAAAATCAAAAATTCACCGCGTAAAAGTAACTGGCGCCGATTTAAATTATATTGGTAGTATTACTATCGATGAAGCATTAATGGACGCTTCAAATCTTATTGAAGGTGAAAAAGTATCTATAGTAAACATCAATAATGGCGAGCGATTTGAAACGTACGCTATTAAAGGAGAAAAAAATTCTGGTGAAATAACACTCAATGGACCAGCTGCCAGAAAAGTGCAAAAAGACGATATTATTATCATTATTTCTTATGCCACACTTGATTTTGAAGAAGCCAAAACCTTCAAACCATGGATTCTTTTTCCAAACGAAAACGACAATTCTCTGACATAATTTTTTAACAACAAAATCTCTTTAGTCAACAAGTCTTACTTGGTTTGATCAAAATCTGTTGTTTTTAATATTCCTGTTTTCAATAAAATCAAATAAAGTACTATATTGCTACCTTTATTTAGCCCCAAACTTAGGCGGATTTTAATTTTAAAAACATCTAAAAACATGAAACACATACTATTATTGTTGCTTTTTTCTGCAACTGTTTATTCGCAAACACCAACTCAAGCTGTTGCACCAACTCTTCCTCTTGCTATTCCACAAAAAATTTCAGAAACCTTTGTTTCGATGAAATTGAATGAAAATCGAAAAATAACCATTGGATTACCGGCTTCTTATGAACAAAACACAAGCAAACAATATCCGATACTAATTTTGCTTGACGGAGATTACTTATTTGATCCTTTTTATGGCGCCTTAAATTATGGTGCATATTGGGATGATTTGCCAGAAACCATTATTGTTGCTATAGATCAGAACCTGAATGACGAAAGAACTTTCGACACCAAACATGACGACCTGAATTTCTTACCTGAAGAAAAAGGAGCTCAGTTTTTCGAATTCATCGGTATCGAATTACTTCCATATATTGAAAAAAGATACCGTGTAGCACCTTTTAGAATTATTGCAGGACAAGACACAACAGCTGGTTTTTTAAATTTTTATCTCTACAAAGACAATCCTGTATTTAACGCTTATATTTCATTAAGTCCTGAACTGGCTCCGGAGATGGAAAACCGAATTCCGGAAAATTTGGCAAAAATCAAAAAACCTATTTTTTATTACCAATCAACAGCAGATGGTGATTTAAAAAACGTATTAGAATCTGTAAAAAAGTTGGATGAAAAAATAAAAGCAACACCAAATCCATTGTTGCATTACAGTTACGACCACTTCAAAGGAGCATCCCATTATTCATCAGCACTTTACTCTATTCCTAGCGCTTTGTATCAGTTTTTCGACAGCTACAAACCTATCTCTATGAATGAATTTACCGAAAAGATAGCAATATTACCAAGTGGATATGTAAAATATTTAACGGAGAAATATGATGCAATTGAAAAAAATTTAGGCTACAAAATTACTGTTCGCATAACCGATTTCAAAGCTATCGAAGCCGCTATTCTTAAAAATAAAGCCTACGATGAATTAGATGAACTGGCTCAGATTGCTGATAAAAATTATCCAAAATCAATGTTAGCAAGTTATGAATTGGGTTTGATGTATGAAAAAAAGGAAGATCCAAAAAGAGCAGCTAAAGCCTATCAAAAAGCAAGTCAAATGGAACCAATTGGTGATTTAACCACTGAAATGATGTTTAATAAATTTGATGAAATGCAAGCTCAAAATCCAAAAAAGAAATAATGTCCAAAGTAAAAACTTCCTTTTTTTGCCAGAATTGTGGTGCCCAATATTCTAAATGGCAAGGGCAATGCAATTCTTGCAAAGAATGGAATACTATTGCCGAGGAAATTATCCAAAAAGAAGAAAAATCAGCTTGGAAAAGCGAATCGGCTTCTACTACCAAAGCACCAAAACCTTTACGAATAAACGAAATTGATTCCGCTCAGGAAATCCGAATGGATACTACAGACGGAGAACTCAATCGTGTATTAGGTGGCGGAATTGTTCCAGGATCCTTAATCCTTTTAGGTGGAGAACCGGGTATAGGGAAAAGTACTCTTTTACTCCAAATTTCCTTAAAACTCCCTTATAAAACTTTATATGTTTCTGGAGAAGAAAGCCAAAAACAAATAAAAATGCGCGCCGAAAGAATCACGCCAAATGGTGACAATTGCTATATTCTTACGGAAACCAAAACTCAAAATATCTTCAAACAAATTGAAGCCATTGAACCTGAAATCGTAATTATCGATTCCATTCAAACACTTCATACTGATTATATTGAATCGACTCCGGGAAGTATTTCACAAATTCGGGAAACCACTGCCGAGTTGATAAAATTTGCCAAAGAAACCAATATTCCTGTGATTCTAATTGGTCATATTACCAAAGACGGAACCATTGCCGGGCCAAAAATACTGGAACATATGGTTGACACTGTGTTACAATTTGAAGGAGACAGAAATCACGTCTATCGTATTTTGCGTTCTTTAAAAAACCGTTTTGGCTCTACTGCCGAAATCGGAATTTATGAAATGCTAGGCAATGGTTTACGTGAAGTTTCTAATCCTTCTGAAATATTGATTTCGCACAAAGATGAGGAGTTGTCAGGAACTGCGATTGCGACCACTCTCGAAGGAATGCGACCGCTGATGATTGAAATTCAATCCCTGGTGAGTACAGCCGTTTACGGAACACCGCAACGTAGCACAACAGGTTACAATGCCAAAAGACTGAATATGATTTTGGCAGTTTTAGAAAAAAGAGCTGGTTTCCGTTTAGGAGCCAAAGACGTTTTCTTAAATGTAACGGGTGGAATTTCTGTGGATGATCCTGCAATTGATTTAGCAGTTGTTGCCGCCATTTTATCATCAAATGAAGATATTCCTGTCAACAAAGATTTTTGTTTTGCTGGTGAAGTTGGTTTATCAGGCGAAATTCGTCCTGTAAATCGTGTAGATCAACGTATACAGGAAGCAGAAAAATTAGGCTTCTCCACTATTTTTGTATCCAAATACAATAAAATCGCTTTGAAAAAAACCATAATAAAAATCCGATTAGTAGCGAAAATTGAAGATGTAGCCGCTGAATTGTTTGGATAATAAAATTTTAAAAACAATTCAATTATTGATATTTTTAAATCTAAATTCTTTAAATAATTTATTATAATTAAACAACTACAAATTGATAGTATTTAATTAAAAAGCACATTGTTAATTATGGAGAGAATCATAAAAACATTACTATTATTTACAATTATTATATCCATACAAGGATGTAATAGGCAAATAATAACAACTTCTGAAAATAAAAAAAATGGTGAAAAAACAGAAAAGTTAAATATTAACAATCTGTATAATGCGAAAAAATCTAGTTCTGAAACTATTAAATTATGGGAGTATAAAGGTGATAAAAACATTGAGTATGTTTTAAAGGATAAAACAAACAATACAGAAGTAAAAATTTATGGTTCTTCAAAAGGGGGATTCAGTAAAGAAAAAAGGTATCTAGATTTTTATTATGGAAAACTTTGTATGATATATGAACTTTCGGGTTTTGATATCCACGGCAACCTTATTAGTAAAAACACTTATTGTCAAGGTATTATTCCTAATCAAGAAAAAAAGAACAAATTAATAGACATTTCGGAATGCAAACCCTATTTTCATACTCAAATAGGTATTTGGAAAGAATATGACTCAATTGGAAACCTAACAAAAGAAACGAATTATGACAAAGATTTCGATTTTAATTTAATAAATGTTCTAGAATATCTTAAGTCAAAGAATATGGATTTAAATGAAATTAAATCACATAAAATAGTAATTGAAAGAGATCTCTTGAAATGTTGTTGGATTATTAGATATATTAATAAAGAAGGAGTATTAAATAGATCACAAGTAATATTAAGTGGCGAAACTGGAGAAGTTCTTTCCGAAACAAAATATAACTTATACAATGGTACAGGCTATTAAGTACTATTTTACAAAAAAATCTATTTTATTAAAAAAATTTGCAAAGAGAATCACAAAAATATTTCTGCTATTATTATTTTTCTTTTCTTTATCCGCCCATAATTCCAAATCGCAATACATTTTATGAGAACCCGAAAACAAAAAATCTTTTTAGCAATAAAAATCACAATCGCACTTTTACTGATTATGGTTGTTGCACTTTTTGTTTTTAGAGATGCACTATTACAACAAGCAATTGTAAAGGTTTCCAATAAAATGGAAGAGGATTACAACAGTAATTTTTCTGTAAAAGAAGCTTCTTTTGTTGGACTTTCCGGTCTTAGTTTTTCGGATATTATTTTAGTCCCAAAAAATGCAGACACTCTTTTTAACATTCATAAAATGAAAACCAGTGTCAATTTATGGCGTTTGTTATTAGGCGATGTTCAATTAGGAACATTAGAAATCGAGAATGGTTATGTACAATTAGTTAAAAACAAAAAAGGTCGAAATTTTGATGCTTTTCTAAAAAAAGACGAAACCAATACTAATTCCAATGAAAAAAGAGATTATGCCAAAGTAGCATACAGCATCATTTCAAAAGTACTGAATTTGGTTCCAACAGATATGAAAGTAGAAAACCTTTCGTTCCGACTCGACGATAATGGCAAAAAAACGATCATCAATTTCCAAAAACTACGATTGGTCAACAAGCAATTAGAAACTTCTATTCAGGTAGCAACCAAATCCTTTACACAACGAATCCGAATACAAGGTTTTGCCGATCCAAGAAATAAAAAAGCTGATATTCGGTTTTTCAATATTGACACCGGTGCTATCATAGTACCATATCTAGACGAACGGTTCAACCTGAAATCGAGCTTTGATTCCATTAGGATAAACATTCAAAACATAGACAAATCAGGTGGTGAATTGCATATTGATGGCTTTGCTTCAATTGCCAATTTAATGGTTAACCATCCGAAAATTGCCAGTAAAGATGTCATTATCAAAAATGCAAAATTCGATTATCGATTTCTATTGGGTTCTGACTTTATTTCGATTGACAGTAGTTCCACTGTTCAGTTCAACAAAATAAAATTCCATCCTTATCTGGCTTACGAAACAGAAGAAGACACCATTTACAAACTCAAAGTGGCGATTCCAAAGATGAAAGCACAGGATTTTATTGTTTCACTTCCTCGCGGTTTGTTTACTCATTTTCAGGGAATGGAAGCAGAAGGTAACTTCGAATACAGTCTGGACTTTATGTTTAATAAAAATAAACCAGACCGACTAATTTTTGACAGCAAGCTGAAAAAAGAAAATCTAAAGATTACCAGATACGGAGAAGCAGATCTAAACAAACTCAACGATGAATTTGTCTATCGTGCCATCATACAAAATGTAGAACAACGTCCCGTTATTGTTGGCACTACCAATCCAGATTATACTCCTTTAGATCAAATATCACCTTATTTGCAAAAATGTGTTTTGACCTCTGAAGATCCATCCTTTTTCTCGCATCATGGTTTTATCAATGAAGCCTTCAAGCAATCGATTCTTAAAAACATTCGAACCAAGAAATTCTCCCGAGGTGCGAGTACCATTAGTATGCAATTAATTAAAAACGTATTTCTTACCCGGGAAAAAACACTTTCACGAAAATTGGAAGAAATACTATTGGTTTATATTCTCGAAAACAACCGAATTTCCAGTAAAGAACGGATGCTTGAAGTCTATTTCAACATTATCGAATGGGGACCAAATGTGTACGGAATTGGCGAAGCAGCACATTTTTATTTCCAGAAAAAACCATCTGAGTTAACTTTGAAAGAATGTTTGTTTTTAGCTACTATTGTTCCAAAACCAAAGAAGTTTATGTGGCAATTTGACAATCAGGGAAATCTAAAATCCTATGCCAAACAACAGCAAAAATTCTTAAGCAATTTGATGTTACGAAGAGGAATTCTAACTTCCGAAGACACCATTGGACAATACATTCCATTAAAAATTACAGGAAATGCCCACTCATTCCTGAATGTAAAAGCACAAGATTCTGTTCCTGCAGATTCGTTGGCTGTGGAAGTACCATTCGAGTTTTGATAATTTACAATTATTTAAAATTCTTAAGGAACTCTTCTTTATATGTTGGGGAAACTTCTATTTCAGTGAAATCGTTTAGGGTAATAATACCGCCTTTATTATACGATTTCACACAATTCAAATTGATGATATGGGATTTATGAACCCGGATAAAAGGCAAAGGAAGAATTTCTGAGAAATGTTTTAAAAAACGACAGACCATTTTCTTACTTCCATTATTCAGATACAAATCAGTGAAATTTCCGTTCCCACGAAGACGAACGATTTCTTCCATTTTTACCACTTCAAAACCTTCCAAAGTTGGTAAAATAACCTGTTGTTTCTCGGGTTTGGTTTCGTGAAAATTGGCAACTATTATTTTATTTCTATTAAAAATCTCGTGATTAAGGATTTGATGATGCACTTTGTTTACTGCAACAATTAATTCTTCAATACTAATGGGTTTTAGCAAATAATACGCCGCACTTTGGTTCAAAGCTTTCAAAGAATATTCTGAAAAGGCCGTTACAAAAATAGTCTCAAAATGCAAATCTTTACAGGCTTCCAGAACATCAAAAGCGTTGCCAAAAGGCATTTCAACATCCAGAAAAACCAATTGTGGCTGTAATTCGTGCAACATTGGAACTGCTTCTTTTATATTTTGAGCTTCTCCAATAACTTCTACCTGAGGACAGTATTTACTCAAATAATTCTTGAGCACTTCCCGTGCTGCCAATTCATCTTCGACAATAACGCTTTTTATCTTTTGAAAACTCATCCTATTTTATCAATTAATGGGAAAATAATTTCAACTATCGTCCCTGTTTCCGGCAAGGCTTTTTCATGAATCTGAAAAGTAATATTTTTTTTGTACAGCTCATTCAGTAAACTGATACGTTCTTTGGTATTACTCATCCCTCTGGATTCATGCGTTTTTTGATTACTGGTTTTCAGTTCCTGACTTTTGGTCAAACCAATACCATTATCTTCAATTCGAATGGTTACTTTTCCGTTGCTCAAATGAACTTGTAACTCCAATAATCCTTTAGTGTCCAAATACCGTAGTCCGTGCCAGATGGCATTCTCCAAATGCGGTTGTATAATCATATTGGGAACCATCGTTCTTTCAGAATCCAATTCCGGGTCAACACTAATTTTAAAATCAAATTTATCCTGAAAACGTAAATGTTCCAATTCCAGGTATTTTTTCAATTGTTCCAATTCGTTATCCAATGTAATGAAATCCTTGTTGGAATTCTCCATCGTATTTCGCATTAAAGTCGAATACGAAGTCAGGTATTTATTGGCTTCACGCTCTTTATTTTCGGCAATAAACTGATTGACACTATTGAGACTGTTGAAAATAAAATGTGGATTCATTTCGCGTCTCAGCGATTGCAATGCTATTTCTTTGTTCTTGGTTTTGATAGAAAAAAGCGATTTTACAATCCACAAGAACAATAATAAAAGTAATCCTATCGAACCCAAAAGAAAATAATTGAAGGTATTTTTCTTAGTGATTAACTCGTCCTTCAATGATTTCTCTTTTTCTAATTGGCGGATTTTATCTTCACTAACCTGAAATGTTTTGGCATCAATTAAAGTTGTATCAGATTGTACTAATTGGTCAAAATTTTGAATAAATTGATCGTATAAAGCCAGACTTTCTTTATTATTCCCTTTTTCATTGTAATACTGCGTTAAGGAAATCAAACTCTTTTTGGCTTCGGCAGAATTTCCTTTTTCCAGTGCCAAAACAAAGGCTTCTTTTAAAGAGCTGATGGCTTTATTGGGCTCTTCTTTTTTGAAATAAAGAGACGATAGCGATTGCAATTGTTTGATCTGAGTATTGAAATCCTTTTTGGATTCGGCTTCCGCCAAAAGTTTTTCGTTAATATCAATTGCTTTGTCAAACTGATTGTCTGACGCATACACTTTGGCAATTTCATTATTAATTTTGATAATTGCTGCTGGTTTTCCTTTTGCGTAAACAAGCGCCTGATTGTAATTTTCTATGGCTACTTCCTTATTTTTTTGTTGCAAAGAATTCTCCGCTTTTTGAACATAGGCTGCAGATACTTCTTCCAGTTTGTTTTCTTTTTTGAGTATCTTGATATTAGAATTGACATAACTTTCCTGAACCACTGGACTTGATGCAGAACGCAAACGATTGGCATCATTAGAATTGATTTTTTCCAGGCTTTTATCTTCGGAAATTTCACCGGCTACTTCATAATTCTTAATCGCCGATTCATAATCTTTTTGAGATTCCTGCACTTTGGCAAGACTTCTTGTAACACGGGTTTTATCATCAACTAGTTTTAATTTAGTATAACTTGTGATGGCTTTTTTAAAGTACTCTTCTGCTTTTGGATTGTCTCCTTTTTTGAGAAATTCATTTGCCAATCGCTCATAATTTTTGGCAATTTGAGCCTCGTCATTTACATCTAAAGATTTTTTTAAATCATTACTTACTTTACTAATCTTTGACTTATACATTGAGTTATGAGGCAAAGAATCCTGAGCCATAATCCCCAAAGGAAACAATAACGCTGTAATAAGGAATGTAAAATATATGGTTTGTAAACGCATTCAGCTTTTTTTAGAATCTTATTTTCAGTCTCTTATCCCATTCAAATTAATAATGTAAAGTAAAGTATTTTAAACCCCTTTTACAACTTGTTTCACCAAGTGGAAATAACGTTTCACCATTTGTCCAAAAAAACAGCTTTTTAAGTTTTTAAGTTTGATTTGTAATTAACCCTTAAAAAACTAAAAATTATGAAATCGACTCTATTTATCTCAGCACTTTTGGTAACCACACTATCATTTGCAAGTTGTAATTCTTCGAATGCCAAACCCAAAAAGAATAACACAATTCAAACGTCAAAAACATCAGATAACACCAAAATTCAGGTAGCTCTTTTATTAGACACTTCCAATAGTATGGATGGATTAATAGATCAGGCTAAATCCAGACTTTGGAATATCGTAAACACGCTCACTACACTTAAATATTCTGGAAAAACACCCGATATTGAAATTGCTTTATACGAATATGGTAATGATGGATTAGCTCAACAATCCAATTTTATCAGACAAATAACTCCTCTTACAACTGATTTGGATTTGATTTCCGAAAAATTATTTGCTTTAAGAACCAATGGTGGTAATGAATATTGTGGTGCAGTCATTCAAGATGCCACCAAAAAACTGGAATGGGGAAAAGACAACAGCAATATGAAACTCATTTATATTGCAGGAAACGAAGCTTTCAATCAAGGTGGAATAAGCTATAAAGAAGCCATAAGCGATGCGATGAAAAATGATATTTACGTAAACACAATTTTCTGCGGGAGCAGTTTAGAGGGAATTAATACCTTTTGGAAAGATGGAGCCGATTATGGAAAAGGCAAATACTTCAACATTGATTCCAACTTATCCGTACAATACGTATCAACACCTTATGATGACCAAATATCCAGATGTAATGTAATGATAAACAACACTTATATTGGCTATGGGGCGAAAGGTTCTGCCAAAAAAATGAATCAGGAAATGCAGGATAAAAATGCACAAGGAGTTTCATCTGCCAATTATGCCGAACGTACTGTAAGTAAATCCAAAGCGGTATACAAAAATGAAAGCTGGGATTTAGTAGACAGAGTAAAAGAAGATCCAAAAGCCATTGCAAAAATTAAAAAAGAAGAATTACCAGCTGAACTTAAAAACAAATCAGAAGCGGAATTAGAAGTTATTGTTACTCAAAAAACCAAGGAAAGAGAAACCATCCAGAAAGAAATTGGAGAACTAGGAAAAAAACGCCAACAATATATTGATGCCGAAGCCAAAAAAACAAAATCACAAGACGATTTGGGAAATGCAATCAATACTTCAATCATTGCATTGGCTAAAGTAAAAGGATATACAGTAGAAAAATAGAATTTTATTTAAACCCGACAGGTTTTAAAAACTTGTCGGGTTTTCTAATGAAAGTAGCCATTAATTAAAATTTCATACAGTTTTTAATAAAAATTTTAATCCCTCCCAACCTTTTCCCGTTATTTGTTATCTATAGAGATATATTCTTAAATTGATGTATTATGAAAAAAATTTATTTCTTATTTGCATTCCTGATTTCTGTCTTTGCTTTTGCGCAAAAACCAATATTTGTTTCTGCCAAAGTAAAGACAGCTACTGTTTATTTTAATTCAGCAGAAATCTCACAAACCACCTCAGCTGTTCTTCCAAAAGGAACAAGCGAAATCGTAATTAAAAATGTAGCCAATTATCTAAACAGAAACACCATACAAATTGGCGCACCATCAACTGTTACGGTACTTTCGGTACAATTTACTGATAATTATATCTCTGAATATGAATTGGACGAAAGTAATCCAGCTATAAAAAAAGTACGCGACAGCATTAACTTAGTAAAAAAAGAAATTCAAAAAGTCGAAAATGCCCGCGATTCAGAAGCCAAAGTCATAGAATTACTGGATAAAAATCAACAAGTTTCAGGTTTGAATTCGGGTTTGAATGTAATTGAATTGACAAAAATGGTCGATTATTATAAAATCAAAAGAACGGAAGCCAACAATAATTACGATGCTTTTGATGAAAAATATATCAAACTCAATGCACTTTTGACCAAATTAAACTCGAAACTCGAAATTAACAGTTCAAAAGAAGACAAAACTTCGAAAGGCAAAATCATTATTCAGGTTATGAATGAATTGGCTGGCAATGTTGATTTTGACATTAATTATTTGACAAATTCAGCCTCTTGGAAACCATTCTATGATTTACGTTCAAATAGTGTAGCCGAACCAATTAATATGATGTATAAAGCCAACGTTATTCAAAACACTGGAATCGACTGGAAAAAAGTAAAACTAACTTTGTCTAGTGGAAATCCCAACCAAAACAATCAGGCACCAACTGTGAATCCATGGTTTTTAAGACATCAGAATACACCATCTCAAATGGAATTTAAGGGAAATGCAGATGCTGAATTAAGCGAAGTTGTTACTATCGGCTATAGTACCGTGAAAAAAAAGGATGTAACCGGAGCTGTTTCCTCTATATCCAATTATACAACTGTCAACGAAAACCAACTCAATGTTTCTTTCGATATTGATATTCCGTATGATATTTTATCCAATGGAAAAGCCCATAGCGTAGCATTGAAAGAAATAAAAATCCCTGCTACTTTCAAATATTATGCTGCCCCAAAACTGGAAAAAGAGGCTTTTCTTCTGGCAGAAATTATAGATTACTCCAAATACAATTTGTTAAACGGAGAAGCCAATATTATTTTTGAGGGAATGTATGTGGGCAAAACTCAAATCAATACAAGTCAAACTGCTGACACCTTGAGTTTGAGTATGGGAAGAGACAAGAAAATCGCTATCAAGCGTGAAAAAGTAGTCGATAAATCGGGAACTAAATTCTTGTCTTCCAAGAAAGAACAAACTTTCACGTATGATATTACCATTCGTAATAACAAAAAAGAAGCTGCTCAATTACTATTGAAAGACCAATATCCATTAAGTACAGACAAAGAAATTGAAATTGAATTACTGCAAAGTGACAGCGCAAAAGTAAATGCAGAAACAGGAATTCTATCCTGGGATTTGAATTTAAAACCCAATGAAATCAAGAAAATCAGGATAAGTTACAGAATAAAACATCCTAAAGACAAAGTGATTGATAATTTATAAAAAACAAAACCCGACTGGTTTCAAAAATCAGTCGGGTTTTCTATTTATTTAAGGAGCAGGATCAGGAATTATTGACTGAACAGCATCAATTTCTTTTAAGATTTCATCGGATAAAATGACATCAAAAGAAGCAATATTTTCTTTTAATTGCTCCATTGTTGTAGCGCCAATAATTGTGCTATTTACAAAAGCTTGTTGATTGACAAATGCTAAAGACATTTCCGTTAAAGACAAACCGTTTTTAACTGCTACTTCCTGATATAATTTAGTTGCTTCGGCAGTTTTTCCACTATTGTATCTTGCCAATTGCGGGAATAATTCAATTCTGGAATTAGGATGGCTTTCCCCAGACAAATATTTACCAGACAATCTTCCAAAAGCTAATGGTGAATAGGCCAACAAACCAACATTTTCTCTGATACAAACTTCGGCATTACCAGTTTCAAAAGTTCTGTTCAACAACGAATACGGATTTTGAACCGTTTTTATTCTAGGCAGATTTTGGTATTTGCTTTCTTCGAGAAAACGCATAATTCCCCAAGGCGTTTCGTTTGAAAGTCCAATATATTTTATTTTCCCTTGTTTGACAAAACCATCCAAAGTTTCTAAAATTGAATGAACATTATCTTTCCAGGCATCATTTTGGGCTTTGAAACCACGTTGTCCAAAAAAATTCGTCTTGCGTTCCGGCCAGTGTAATTGGTACAAATCGATATAATCAGTTTGCAAACGGGTCAGACTTTTGTCTATGGACAAGGCAATACTTTCTGGAGAAAAATCCATATTTTCTCTAATGTATGCCAAGCCTGGATTAGGTCCGGCAATCTTAGTTGCCAAAACTATTTCTTCCCTTTTTCCTGTTTTTTTAAACCATGTTCCAATGATTTTCTCGGTGCTTCCGTAAGTTTCCTTTCGTCCCGGAACAGAGTACATTTCAGCAGTGTCGAAAAAGTTAATTCCTTTTTCAACAGCATAATCCATTTGATTATGACCATCAGCTTCTGTGTTTTGCTGACCAAAAGTCATCGTACCAAGACAAATTTTACTGATTTTTATATCAGTATTAGGCAAAGTGGTATATTTCATAAAGTCTTAAGGTTATAAAGCCGAAAGTCATAAAGCTAAAGACAATTCTTTAAAACTTTATGACTTTCGACTTTGAACAAAAATTAATTAATTTATATCATTCAACATTTTAGAAATTTCATCTAATTTTGGAGTTAAGATAATTTCAATTCTACGGTTTTTTGCTTTCCCGTCCGCAGACGCATTACTTGTCAATGGAGAAAATTCTCCTCTACCAGCCGCAGTTAGATTCTTTTTATCAATAGCTTTATTTTCACTTAAAATTGCAACAATTGCTGTAGCTCTTTTAGTTGATAAATCCCAGTTATCAGCAATTGCACCTGAACCTCCATAAGGGACATCATCAGTGTGACCTTCAATCAAAACAGAAATGTCCGGATTATCGCCCAATACTTTCCCTACTTCAACAACGGCTTTTTTACCTTCAGAACCTACAGCCCAGCTTCCTGAACTAAACAGCAATTTATTCTCCATAGAAACATAAACTTTTCCGTTTTTTTGTTCCACTGTTAAACCTTTTCCTTCAAAACTGTTCAAAGCTTTTGAAAGCGTTTCTTTTAGTTTTCGCATACTAGCTTCTTTTGCAGCAATTAAATCTTCTAATTCCTGCAAACGCTGTGCATTTTTACTCAATTTATCCTGCTCCAAAGCCAATGCTTTTTCTTTCGCAGCCAATTGCTCTAACAATTGACGGTTTTTAGCCATATTTGCTTTCAAAGACTCATCGCTGTTTTTCTCTAAAGCGGAATAAGAGGCTTTTAATACATCCATGTTTTTGTTTGCAGCCGCAAAATCAGCCTGTAATTTTTCACGTTCTGATTTTACTTTTTCCAATTCTTTATTCAGAGCGTCTTTATCTAATTCCAATTGGCTTTTTGATTTTTTCAACTCTTCATTTTCATCAGAAATAGTTCTGTTTTCTTTCTTCAAATCCGCAAATTTGGTTTCTAAATCATTGTATATTTTTTTGGAAACACAAGAAGTGCTTAATGCTACAATTAACAATCCAAGGGAAATTCTTTTTATCATTTTTTAAAATTTAATAGTATTTGAAATTATTTTTATTGCTTTTGAAATTCATTTATTCTATTTCTACCAAGCTCGGACAATGGTCAGAATGTTTAGCTTCTGGTAATATAACGGCTCTTTTTATTTTATCTTTTAAAGGTTCGCTAACTAAACAATAATCGATTCGCCAACCCTTGTTTTCTAACCTTGCTGACGGAAAACGCATTGTCCACCAAGTATAATTATGCGGTTCTTTGTTTAAATGTCTGAAACTGTCAATAAAACCTGTTTTCATAAAACCATCCAGCCAGGCTCTTTCTTCGGGTAAAAATCCAGAAACCTTTTTGTTTCGAATAGGATCGTGAATATCAATGGCTTCGTGACAAATGTTGTAATCGCCACAAATAACCAGATTTGGAATTTCTTTTTTTAACTCGTTGATATAATTCTGAAAATCATCCATAAACATAAATTTATGACTCAATCTTTCAATATTCGTTCCCGATGGTAAATACAAACTCATTACAGAAAGTTCATCAAAATCAACACGAATGTTTCTTCCTTCAAAATCCATATGTGGAATTCCTGTTCCAAAAACGATATTATTGGGTTTTATTTTAGACAAAATAGCTACACCACTATATCCTTTCTTGGTTGCAGGAAACCAATAATGATACGGATAACCAGCGAGTTCAAAATCTAATAGTGGAATTTGTTCCGGAGTAGCTTTTATTTCCTGAAGACAAATTACGTCAGGATTTGCACTTTGTAACCAACCAATAAACCCTTTTGAAATGGCGGCTCTGATACCATTGACGTTATAAGAAATAATCTTCATTGTTGTTTTTTTGTGAGTTTCAAATGTAATAAAAACTTCAAAGATTTGGTTGCCTTAAAAGAAAGAAAAATGGAGTTTTTTGCTATCTTTGTTTTTCGCTCAAAAATAAAAGCAATATATGGGTTTAGTAACCGCAAAAGAAGTTGCAAAAGCAATAAACGCTGATAAGTATGGTATTTTAGGTACTTTTTCAGGTTGGTTATTGATGAAGATTTTAAAAATTTCTACAATTAACAAAGTATACGACAGGAACAAACACTTAAAAGAAGTGGAGTTTCTGAATGCCATATTAGATGATTTACAAATAAAATTTGAAATTCCCGAAGCAGATTTAAAACGACTACCGAAAGATGGAGCATACATTACCATTTCCAATCATCCATTGGGAGGAATTGATGGCATTTTACTTTTAAAATTAATGCTGGATCAAGAGCCTAATTTCAAAATTATTGCCAATTTCCTTTTGCATCGCATCGATCCAATGAAGCCTTATATAATGCCTGTTAATCCTTTTGAAAATCACAAAAATGCCAAATCAAGCGTGATTGGAATCAAGGAAACATTACGCCATTTAAGTGACGGAAAACCATTGGGAATGTTTCCTGCAGGGGAAGTTTCTACCTATAAAGATGGAAAATTAATGGTAGACAAACCATGGGAAGAAGGTGCTATAAAAGTAATTAGAAAAGCTCAGGTTCCTGTTGTTCCCATTTATTTTCATGCCAAAAACAGTTGGTTATTTTATTTACTTTCGAAAATTAGTGGCACGTTACGAACAGCAAAATTACCGTCAGAAGTATTTAGTCAAAAACACCGTACAATAAAAGTACGTATCGGCAAACCTATTTCCGTAGCAGAACAAAACGAATACAAATCTATTGAAGAGTACTCGGAGTTTTTAAGACGAAAAACCTATATGCTTGCCAATCCTTTCGAAAAGGAAACGCCATTTTTACCCACACCTACTTTAAAGCTACCAAAAAATCCAAAAGAAATTGTTACTGCTGCAAGCTTTGAAAAAATCATTACAGAAGTAGATACTTTAAGGGAAAATGACTGCCGATTATTACAAAGCAAAAACTATGAAGTGTTTTTTGCCAAAGCAAAAGAGATACCAAATGTACTTCATGAAATAGGTCGTTTAAGAGAGATTACTTTTAGAGAAGTGGGCGAAGGAACAAACGAATCAATTGATATTGACTCCTACGACAAATATTACCGTCATTTATTTTTATGGGATGTTGATGCCAAAAAAATAGCAGGTGCTTATAGAATGGGTTTGGGTTCTGATATTTTTCCAAAATATGGGGTTGAAGGATTTTATCTAACCGATTTATTCCGTTTTGAACCCGAATTACACGATATGCTCCATCATTCCATCGAAATGGGCCGTGCCTTCATTATCAAAGAATACCAACAAAAACCAATGCCTCTTTTCCTGCTTTGGAAAGGAATCATTCATATTACCTTGCATCATCCGGAACACAAATTCTTGTTAGGTGGTGTAAGTATCAGCAATCAATTTTCGGATTTTTCGAAATCACTGATGATTGAATTTATGAAATCTAATTTTTACGACCCTTATATTGCCCAATATATTCATCCTAAAAAAGCATTCCGGGTAAAACTGAAAGATGCCGACAAGGATTTTATTTTTGATGAAGCTGAAGCCGATTTGAACAAATTCGACAAATTAATTGACGAATTAGAGCCCGGCACTTTACGCCTGCCTGTTTTGATTAAAAAATACATCAAACAAAATGCCCGTGTGGTTGCTTTTAACGTTGACCCTCTGTTTAATAATGCTATAGACGGATTAATGTACATCAGAATCTCCGATATTCCAGACAGTACAGTAAGGCCTGTAATGGAAGAATTTCAGGCTGAACTGGAAAGAAAATTAGCGGAGAAAGAAGAGTAGTTTACTTTTTTTATACAGAAAATTTAAGACAGTCACTTTTTGTAGGCTGTCTTTTTATTTTACCTCCAAATCGACTGAACTAAAATAGCATCCATAGAATTGTTTTTGATAAAATAAATGATTCTGATGAAGTGATATACCATTAGAAACAATACCAGACCATAAGCCAGTTTTTTATTGAAAATGAATTTGCTGAAATATGCCTTTTTAGTGATTAATTCTGCCCCAACAACTACAATTGTGATTATGCAAAATAAAACCACAAAAGGTCCTAAAACGTGATAACACAAACTTTTTTGTATATCTCCCTCATAAAAATAAACTATCGATTTTATTATTCCACAACCTGCGCATGGAAAACCAGTAAGCATCTTGAATGGACATAAAGATTGGGCCGTTTCGAGATGGTTGTCAGGATTTATAAGCATCAAAAAAAACGGAACCATCAGCGTGATTAAAGCGCCAATGATTCCGTAAATTTTAAACAGAATGTTATTTATTAAAACCAAGCCTTTTTATTGACTTGATAGATTTGATAAAATTCTTCATCCGTTTTTGTAAGGTAAATTATTCCTTCAATAAAACCAATGATTCCAGTTATTCCACAAGTACAAACTCCAAGTATTAGTTGAATAATTCCTTCTTGTGTGTATCCTAAAATAAATTTATGAACTCCCAGTCCTCCCAATAATATTGCAAAAACTCCAGCAAGAACTTTTTTATTTTCTTGAGACGTCGGGCTTGGCTTATTCCAATTTTCAGGTCTAGTATTTTCCATTGATTACAGTATTATTTAAGATAAAATTTTAAACTTCAGCTGTACCTATTTCATTGATTTCATCAAAATCATTTTTAGGGTCTGGACCGTATTCATTAGTTCCTTGATCTCCTTCTTTAAAAGAAAGATAAATTAGCCAAAATATTCCAATAACAGTAAATGCAATTAATAAAAACCAACCACTTTTCCCAACATCGTGCAAACGTCTAACCATAACTGCTAATCCTGGTAAAAAAACCAATAATGAATATAATGAACCTATTATTCCAGTTTCTCCAGCACCAAAAGTCAATCCTAAAACATTATCAATAATCGCCAAAACTATCGAAATTATACCACTTGCTAAAGCATAATACCAATATTCACTTCTTCTAGCTCTTCCTGAAAAATTTGCGTAGTTTTCAAAAACTACTTTTTTGTACCATTCAATCATAATTAATAAAATTTAGTTGATTAATTCCTACTCTTATGGATTTTCGGTTACTCCTTGTTCCTGTTACAGAACTGCATTATGATTGCTAATATATAAAATTTACGGAAAAATCATGTTATTTGTTTCTAAAATTTAATGCAAGCATCACAAACTTTATAAATATAACTTTTTGATTTTGTTTACGATAACCTGTGCCAGGCGTTCGTGGCTTTCAAAAGTCCAGCCGGCAATGTGTGGAGAAAGAATCACATTTTTTGAGCTTAATAAGTACTGAAAAGCTTCGGGTGTATCTTTATCTTGAAAAAGGGTTTCAAAAGACAGCTTTTCATATTCCAAAACGTCTAGACCAGCACCTAGAACTTTGTTTTGTTTCATTGCTTCAACTAAATCGGCAGTGACAATATTTTTCCCTCTGGAAGTATTTATAATCCAAAAAGGCTTTGTAAAAGCATTGATAAAATTAGTATCAACCATTCTATCAGTTTCGGGAGTCCAGGGAATGTGCAGACTTAAAACATCGGTTTTTTGCTGTAATTCTTCTAGTGAAACTTGTCGTGCATTTTCATCGCCTACATTTTCCAGAATATCATAACACAAAACTTCAACTTCAAAACCTCTAAGTTTTTTGGCGAAAGATTTCCCCATATTTCCGTAACCAATGATTCCGACAATTTTCCCATCGAGTTCATGACCACGGTTTTTTTCGCGGTTCCAGTGTCCAGATTTGATTTCACTGTCGGCTTGATTCAAATTATTGAAAAGCGACAAAATCATTCCTAAACTATGTTCGGCAACGGCGTTTCTATTTCCTTCCGGAGCGGCAATAAGGTGAATATTTTTAGATAGTGCATATTCACAATCGATACTTTCCAGTCCTGCACCTACTCGGGCAATGAATTGCAGATTGGTGCCTTTGTCCAGAAAATTTTTGTCGATTTTGAATCGGCTACGAATAACAATTCCCTGATAATCTTGAATTTTGGCTTCGATTTCCGCTTTAGAGGAAGTAAAATCTTCGTGATTGGTAAATCCTGCCTGTTGCAATTGGTCCCAAAGTATGGGATGATTGCTGTCAATGTGGAGGATTTTTATTGCTGTATTCAAAATGTGAAGTTTAAAGTTGCTCTTTTGCATTAGGGATGGCAGTGGAGCTCTTTTTTGAGGCGATTTGCTCCACCTGTTCGCTATCGCTCGCGTTTCTTCGCCTCAAAAAAAGCGGAAACGTACAGCCCAACCAAAGGGAATGCCCAAAAAAATTATCCCTTGATTTTCTTTAAAGCTGCTTTAATTCCGCGAACCAATGACGAACTGAATCCGTGGGTTTCCATTTCGCTCAAACCGGCAATCGTACAGCCTTGTGGCGTAGTTACACGGTCGATTAATTGTTCCGGATGTATGTTTTCTGCTAAAATCATTTCGGAAGCACCTTTTACGGTTTGGGCTGAAATAGCCAAAGCCGTTTGCCAGTCGAAACCAATTTCAATTCCGGCTTGCATGGAAGCACGAATGTATCTTAAGGCAAAAGCTGTTCCGCTTGCCGCCAAAACAGTAGCTGCGTCCATCAATTTTTCGTCAATGATAGGTGCTGTTCCCAAATCCTGGAAAAGAGCTACTACATTTTGAGCTTCTGCTGTATGTTTTTCGTTGAAGCTGATACAAGTTGCCGAGGCACCAAACTGAGCTGCAATATTGGGCATAATTCGAATGGCAACGTTAGAATCCCCTATCTTTTTTTGTAAATTTTCTATCGATAATCCACTTACTCCTGAAGCAATTACTTTATTGGAAAGTACTGGAAGTATTTCCGCCAAAACAGTATCAACCTGATATGGCTTTATAGTTAAAATAACAATATCTGCTTCCTGGATTCCTTGTTTGTTATCGGTTGAAACTGTAATTCCCAATTCTTCCAAATGCAGAATACTTGCTGTATGTCTTCTGGTTACTGTGATTTGATTATTCTTTGAAAATCTTGCTAATCCTAATGCTACGGAAACGCCAAGATTTCCTCCTCCAATAATATGTACTTTCATTTTTTGTATTTTTTTAAACTCCTAAGATCAATTTTGCGATGGTAAAATAAAGCATAATACCAAATACATCATTTGTTGTTGTAATAAATGGTCCTGTTGCAATTGCCGGATCTATCTTTTTCTTATGTAAAAACAACGGTACTAATGTGCCTAAAATGGCGGCAAATAAAATTACGGCTATAATGGAAATGGAGATAGCCAGTCCTACCTGAAACTGTCCGTACATTGCAGTATGATAAATCAAAACCAATAATGAAATAATAGTTCCAGAAATCATAGCCACGGTAATTTCTTTGGTAAAATACTCTCTACTAAAACCTTTTAGTGTTCCGTTTGCCAAACCCTGAACTATAATTGCCGATGCCTGTACTCCAATATTTCCAGCTGTTGCCGAAAGTAATGGCATAAAAATAATCAGAGTATAAAAGGTTTGCGAAGTTGCTTCATTGCCTTTTAACACATAAGAGGCTATCAATTCAATAAACATTCCCATAATCAGCCAAGGCAAACGTGCTTTGGTATGTTCAAACACACTATCTCCAGCTTCTACGTCCTGGGTAATACCCGCAGCCAATTGGTAATCCTGATCGGCTTCGTCCTTGATTACATCCACAATATCATCGATGGTGATTCGGCCTACTAACCGACCCAATTCATCCGTAACCGGAATGGCTTCTAAATCGTATTTCTGCATAATACGCGCCACCTCAACATCTTCAGTATCTACTACAACTGAATTTAATTTTTTGATATATACCTCGCTGATTGGCTTTTTTGAAGGTGTTGTCAGCAAATCTTTAAGCGATAAACGCCCCAACAATCTATCTTCATCATCTACCACATAAATAGAATGCACTCGGGAAATATTTTTGGCCTGAATCCGCATTTGCTTGATACAAGTATAAACATCCCAATTTTCATTGACTTTTACCAACTCCTTGTGCATAATTCCACCCGCCGTGTCTTCTTTGTAACGCAACAAATCGACAATATCTTTGGCGTGTTCTACGTCCTGAAGTTCCAGGATTACTTCCTGCTTTTTGCTTTGCGAAAGTTCGGCAATAATATCGGCAGCGTCATTGGTTTCAAGTTCATCCAACTCTTCTGCTATTTCTTTTGGGGAAAGTCTGCTTAATATTTTCTCCCGCAAATCATCTTCTAATTCCAGAAGGATTTCGGCTGTTTTTTCAGAATCTAAAACTTTGAAAATATAAGTAGCTTCATCAAAATCCAGTTCATCGAGAATTTCGGCTACGTCAGCGTGATGCAAGTCATTCAATAAAAGCTCCAGTTGCTGGTCATCTTTATTTTGAATAAGCTGCTCTAATTCGTGTATTAGTTCTTTGCTGACTTTAAATTCCATCGGCTTCTATTTTTTGAGTAAGTTCGATAAATTGCTCTACACTAAGTTGTTCGGGACGCAGGTTGAAAACCTCATCTTCTCGTAAACTGTCGGACAAATTTAATGTTTTTAAACTATTTCTCAAGGTTTTTCTACGTTGCTGAAAAGCAGTTTTCACAACTGTAAAAAGTAATTTTTCACCACAAGCTAAGCTATAATCTTCTTTTCTTCGCATTCGCATCACACCCGATTTTACTTTTGGCGGTGGATTAAAAACGTGTTCATCAACGGTGAATAAATATTCGACATCGTAAAATGCCTGTGCCAAAACAGAAAGAATTCCATAAGCTTTGCTTCCTTTTTTCTCACAAATGCGTTCGGCAACTTCTTTTTGAAACATTCCTGCGAATTCCGGAATCTGGTCGCGGTATTCTAATGTTTTAAAAACAATTTGTGTCGAAATATTATATGGGAAATTTCCAATGATAGCGAATTGTTTTCCTTTGAAAACTTCGTTGATATCATATTTCAGGAAATCTTTAGATATGATTTTATCTTTCAATTTATCATAATGAACACCCAAATATTCAACTGATTCGGTATCAATTTCGATCACATAGGTATTGATTGGTTTTTCCAATAAGTACTTAGTCAAAACCCCCATTCCAGGCCCAATTTCCAACACATCATCATAACCTTCTAAATTCAATGTGTCGGCGATGTTTTGCGCAACACTTTCGTCTTTTAAGAAATGCTGTCCGAGGTGTTTTTTGGCTGTTACTTTTTCCATATTGTTGTTGTTTTACCGCAAGGACGCTAAGGCGCAAAGTGTTATTTTCTATAATTTATATTGTATTCGATGGAACGCGGATGACACGGATTTTACTGATGGTCGCAGATTCTTGTTAACTGAATACTGAATACTTTAAACTAATGTTCTGAAATCACTTCCAATTCCGTTCTGAAAGAAAGCATTTTTTCTCCAAATAATTTCTCCCCTTCTTCACGTAATGCCGGGGCATCTTCTATATAATATCTCAGTAAAGTTTCCTTGCTATCGGTTACATACTGAACAGAATAAGTAACGCCACCCATTTCTTCTTCGATTAGAACTCTGGCCATTTTTGCAGAAACGAATTTTCCTGTAGCTAACATTTCAGGAATGTGTTTGTGTTGCATCCAAATCATCCATTTGTCGTGAACGCTTTCGTGTATGTTTGTGGTAACGTTGTAAATGATCATTTTTTTAAGTTTAGATGTTTAAAGTTTAGAATATTTAGTATAGCTTGAAACTAAACTTATAACCTTTCTAAACCTTCTACCCCATTTTATAGATTCTTATCTCCCCGCAATTGTCGGTATTCCTTTCGGGCTTCGACAAAATAAATACTGTCCTGATGATTGAAAATTATTTTCTCATAAAGCAGTTTCGCTTTTTCGGGCTGTTGTAATTTTTTGTTCTCAATTTCTGCCGAAAAAAACAAAGCTTCATCTATATAAATTCCATCTGCGTGATGATCAATAATATTTTGATATTGGCTTAAAGCCAAATTATACTCGCCTTGTTTTTCGTAAACCTGCCCCAGACGCAACAAGGTCACTGCTTCAATTTCCTGTCCTTTGAAGCTTTTTAAAATAGCCTGAAATTGAGCCTCGGCTTCCTTATTTCTATTTTGATACAATAGAAAATCTCCTTTGCCAAATTGTTTCAAAGCCGTTTGCGTGGAATCGGCAACGGTGTTGTCACTAATTAAAAGAAAATATTCCAAAGCATCATTGGCAATCAATTGTGTACTCGCTGATTTTAACTCCTTAAACTGCTTGGATGCCCAAACAAAATCCCCTTGAAAATAACTCGTCTTCGCTGCTTTCAAACTAGCTTCGTGAGCCACAGCATCGTTTTTCAGATTCTCTTCAATCTGGGAATAATAAATTAATGCCTGATTGTATTTCTCTTCAAAAAGGAAAATATCTGCTAATTCCATTTTGGTTTTAGCTTCTTGATAACCATTCAATTGTAATGTCAGTGCTTTTTTGACAATAGCTTTTCCTTCTTCCGGTTTTTTCAAATTAAAAGCTACGAAATGTGCCTGAATCAGCTGCAAAGGTAAGCTAATTGGATTTATTCCGTATTCTGTCAGCAAAGCGGTTAATTCTGTATTGATGACTGGAAAATCCTTTTCCTGTGCCTTTTCAATTTTCATTTCCAGTAAATACGAATGTGCCTGAATCAGCAAATCCAAATCTTTGGTGTTTTCCAAAACAAATCCCAGAATTTCTTTAGCCGCTTCCTGATCGTCTTCTTCAATGGCGAGTTGCGCTAAATTGACGATACTTGAAAGCGAATCGGGATTCCGCTTGTAAACTGCTTTTTCCTGAACAAAGGCTTTTCCAAATTCTTTTTGCTGAACATAATACCAGCTCAAATATTCATTCCAAAAAACATCCTGATTCTTCTGCGCTCTTGTAATCAATGCTTTTCGCAGGGTTTCGTTGAAGTTTTCATCACCTTCTTCAGCCATAAAACGAGCCAGCTGGTTTTGGATTTGTATCGAAGTTTGAGGATTGGCAAAAGCTTCGTCCAGATAAGTGGAAATCATCATTTCGGTATTGCCCAATTGTCCGTATAACTGCGCTATTTGATAATTGAAATTATGCTTTGGTTCTACGGTTAATGCGGTTTGATAGGATTTCAGCGCATATTCCAACAATACTTTTCTTTCGAAAGTATTTTCAATTCCATAAACTTCATTGGGATTTTTTTTGATGCGGTCGATAGCCTGTTCGTAGTACTTTTTGGCGTAAGCTTCGTTCTTTTGCAAATGATAATTATAACCCAATTCTACCAAAAGAGTACCTTGCTTATAAGTATTCAATCTGGTCTGAATGGCTTTTTCAGCAATATCAAATTGCTTTAATTGCTGGTAACACTCTATCGTTTTTTGGAAATACTGAGGATTATGTGGTGCTGATTTTAGTAATTCTTCGTAACTGATTTTAGCTTTCTCGAAATCACCTTTCTCGAAATAATACTGCGCTAATTGTTCGTTTTGCGAAAAACAAATCAATGAAAAAAACAGGGCGATATGTAGAAATAGTTTTTTCATTGATTTTGAAATTTTAATAGTAAATAACCAAAAGAATATTGGTTTTAGAATTGTCTATTATACTTTCTATTCTTTTAAAATATTTTTCGTTTACCATTGGGCAACCATAACTATTACAAATATAATCAGCTTGTTCTTCATAAGGAACATCAAAATATTTGTGCAAAACAATAGCTCTGTCAAAGGCATTGCTATTGGTTTTATCCAATCCATATAATCTGTAAGCTTTCCCAAATTTCCCCACATAGGAACTGCCTATATAATATTTCCCTAATGATGTCGCAAGCGAATTATTGGTATTACTAAACTTTAGCTTTCCCTGAATTCCAGTTTCTGATCCGGAACCGTGAGCAACTAAACCCTGATCTACAATAGCTTCTTTCTTTAAATCATATACAAAAAACCGATTCTTCCCAGACGGAATTTTCATATCAATAAAAAAAGCAATCTCGTTGTTGCATTTTGAATTAGCATCAATAACTTTTTTTACTTCTTTTATTTGAACCTGAAGTCTATTTTCTGATGCATCATTCAAGACAAGAATTTTAGCCGAATTCTTCGTTTTGACTTTATCAATAAATTTAAAACTTATAAAGATTGCTCCAATAAAAATTAAGCCAAAAGTTATTTTTTTTATCATATTGAAATTTAGTCAATAATATCAAACCCGCAATACGGACGCAAAACTTCAGGAATTACAATTCCGTCAGCAGTTTGGTAATTCTCCAAAATCCCTGCCAAAACTCTTGGCAATGCTAGTGAACTTCCGTTTAAGGTGTGTGCCAATTGGTTTTTTCCGTCTTTGTCTTTAAAACGTAATTTCAAACGATTCGCCTGAAAAGTCTCGAAATTAGAAACAGAACTAATTTCTAACCAACGCTCCTGCGCTGTAGAATATACTTCAAAATCATAAGTCAAAGATGATGTGAAACCCATATCACCACCACAAAGACGTAATATTCTATAAGGCAATTTCAGTTCCTGCAAAATATTTTTCACATGCTCAACCATTCCTTCCAAAGCTTCGTATGATTTATCAGGGTGCTCCACTCGCACGATTTCTACTTTATCAAATTGATGCAAACGATTCAATCCACGAACGTGAGCGCCATAAGAACCTGCTTCACGACGGAAACAAGGTGTGTAAGCCGTTGTTAAAACAGGCAATTCATTTTCGGTTAAGATTACATCGCGAAACAAATTCGTTACCGGAACTTCTGCCGTTGGAATCAAGTACAAATCATCCGTTTTGTCGTGATACATTTGCCCTTCTTTGTCCGGTAATTGTCCTGTTCCATAAGCCGAAGCTTCGTTGACCATATGTGGTACCTGAACTTCGTTGTAACCTGCAGCCGTATTTTTATCTAAGAAATAATTAATTAGGGCACGTTGTAACTTGGCTCCTTTTCCTTTATAAACCGGAAATCCTGCACCTGTAATTTTATTTCCTAATTCAAAATCGATGATGTCGTATTTTTTTACCAAATCCCAATGTGGCTGAGCACCTTCGTGCAAAACTGGAATAGCACCTTCTTCAAAAACGTTTAGGTTTTCCTCTGGCGTTTTTCCTTCTGGTACAATATCAGCCGGAAGATTCGGTAAAGTGTATAGTTTTTCTAAAAGATCGGCAGCTAATTGATCAGCTGTTTCGGCCAATGCTTTACTTTTTTCTTTTAACAGAACTGTTTTTTCTTTGAGAATGGCCGCTTTTGCTTTTTCGCCCCCTTTCATCAATTCGCCAATGTCTTTGGATAATTTATTAGATTCGGCTAAAGTATTATCTAACTCCACTTGAGTCGCACGACGTGTTTCGTCTAGTTGTACCACTTCCTGAACAACGCTTGTGGCATCTATATTTCTTTTTGCCAAAGCCTTGATTACTTTCTCCTGATTCTCTCTAATAAATGCAATTTGTAACATATCCTGATTTTTTAAACGCTAACTTTTATAATAACGGTAGCAAATTTAAGGAAATGTTTGGTAGAAATAAGACAAAAGTTTTGACGAAAAATTTGCTACTCTCTTTTAATCTCGTGACCTACAAATTCTTCTAGAGTAGCGAACATTTCATCTACAGAAAGCACTTCGAAATCGGGGTGTGATTTCAGAAAATTAGCGTTCAGAGTAACTAGATTTTCTTCGATTTCGAAAAAAGTGTCATTGATGAGCAAATCTCTGGTTGGATTTACTCCTTCTAATTTCCCGGTCAGAAATTTATTGAGCTTGACACTGCTCATTAGTTTTACTTTTTTGGATAGTTGCTGGAATAATTCCAAATGGTTGTAGGCACCAATTAAGGCTAAACCTTCTTCAATCAATTCGTTTAGTTCAGTATTCCAGCCCGAATGATGTACAAATTGAGCAAAATTTCCCGCAACATATTGGGAATAATAATAGTCTAAATAATAACTCATCAAGGCATCTTCGTGAATGAATTCATCGTCTACTTTTTCCTCACGCATTAGGTTGATTACCGAAATATTCGAGTGAATCACATCCTGAAGATTTTCACTATTGAAAGCTGTTTCTGAAACTATTATTCTGCCGAATTCCATGAGTTTTTGTGTTTAGATTTTTGGCAAATTTCAGTTAAATAAAAACAGAAATGAAATTATCTTTAACCTTTGTCAAAGTTTTGAACTTTGATAAAGGTGTTAGCACTATTCTTTTTTTTGATTCATTTTTGCCACTAAAGCTTTCAACCGCAAGGCTTTTTCCTTTTTCTCTTCCTGAAGCTTCGTCTTCTTACGATTGAGTAATTTGGTATGCAAAGCCTTATTTTTAGTATTTTTTTCAGGTCCTTTTGCCATAATTTCTAATCTTCTGTATTTCTGTTTGCAAATATAAATATTCAATCCATAAAAAAACGGAAACAACTTTGAAAGTCATTTCCGTTTTCATCTTAATAATCCCAAAAAAAATTAGGATCTAGTATAAATTATTATCTTTTATACAATGTGATATTATTCCCTTCTCTTAACTTTAACTCAGTTGCTGTAAGATTTACAACGGTATAAACTGTAGTTACACCATCAATAACTGTTGTTAAGTCATCATTTGGTCTGGTATAAGTTCCATTGCGGGTTGTCTCTACACAAGTACCAAGAGTAGACGTATAATCTACTTCGCTTATGTTATTACTAACAGTCAGATTAATATAATCTTTGTCACATCCACTTGCTTGTGGGGCATCAATCAATGTTTCTGTACTTCCACTTACTGTTCCAGTTTGGGTAAGTTTCCATTTTCCTTCAATTGGAGCGGCTGTATTTCCTCCATTATCTTCATTATCACAAGATGTTGCAAATAATCCGATACTCAATGCTAATGCAATTAATATGCTTTTAGTTTTCATGTTTATTTTTTTTAAAATTAATAATGGCTAAATTAGCTTCATAGTGCTTTGAGAATGTTACAGAATTATTCGTATTATTTATAATATTCATTGATAACTAATAATTTATAGTTTTAATTAAAAAAACTGTTCCTTATTTTTGTGCGAGGACTTCATACATTCAGCGAAACTAAATAGCTCCAAATAAAATTCTATTGCTTATTTTTGCCGGAAATTAAACTGAATTATGTTACAAAATCCTAAAAGATATACCATTACGGCGGCATTACCTTATACTAACGGACCAATTCATATTGGACATTTGGCGGGTGTTTATGTGCCTTCGGATATTTATTCGAGATATTTAAGATTGCAGGGAAGAGACGTTTTGTTTGTTTGCGGAAGCGATGAACACGGCGTAGCAATTTCGATGAAAGCCAAAAAAGAAGGGGTCACTCCTCAGGAAGTAATCGATAAATATGATGGAATTATCAGAAAATCATTCTCGGATTTTGGAATTTCGTTTGATAATTATTCAAGAACTTCAGCTAAGATTCATCACGAAACTGCTTCGGAATTTTTTAAAATCCTATATGATAAGGGAGATTTTATCGAGGAAGTGACTGAACAATTATATGATGCAAAAGCAGATCAATTCTTGGCAGACCGTTTTGTTGTTGGAACTTGCCCTAAATGTGGTAACGAGGAAGCATATGGCGACCAATGTGAAAAATGCGGTTCGACTTTGAACGCTACGGATTTGATTAATCCAAAATCGACTATTACGGGAGAAACTCCTGTTTTGAAATCGACGAAACACTGGTTTTTGCCTTTGGACCGTTATGAAGAATTTTTGAAAGAATGGATTCTTGTTGGACACAAAAACGATTGGAAACCGAATGTTTACGGACAGGTTAAATCCTGGATTGATGGCGGATTGGAACCTCGCGCCGTAACCCGTGATTTGGATTGGGGAATTGATGTTCCTGTTGAAGGTGCCGAAGGCAAGAAATTATACGTTTGGTTTGATGCTCCTATTGGCTACATTTCTTCTACCAAAGAATGGGCTCAAAGAGAAGGAAAAGACTGGGAACCGTATTGGAAAGATCAGGATACAAAACTGGTTCACTTTATAGGTAAAGACAATATTGTTTTTCACTGTATTATTTTCCCTGCGATGTTAAAAGCGGAAGGAAGTTATATTTTGCCCGATAATGTTCCGGCCAATGAGTTTCTGAATTTGGAAGGAAACAAATTATCCACTTCTAAAAACTGGGCGGTTTGGCTGCACGAATATTTGGAAGAATTTCCGAATCAGCAAGATGTTTTACGTTATGCTTTGACGTCGAATGCACCAGAAACTAAAGACAATGATTTTACCTGGAAAGATTTTCAGGCGAGAAATAATAATGAATTGGTAGCGATTTTTGGAAATTTCATTAATCGTGTGGTGGTTTTGACCAATAAATATTACGAAGGAATTATTCCAAGTCCAAACGAACTTTCAGAAGTAGATGAACAAACATTAACTGAATTGAAAGCTTATCCAGCCGTGATTTCAAGTTCAATTGAACGTTACAGATTTAGAGAAGCTTTAGGCGAATTGATGAATGTTGCCCGATTGGGTAATAAATATTTGGCAGATGAAGAGCCTTGGAAAATGGTAAAAACCGATCCGGCACGTGTGCAAACCCAAATGTATGTGGCTTTGCAAATTGCTGCGGCTTTGAGTTCACTTTGCGAACCTTTTCTGCCTTTTACAGCTGCAAAATTATCACGAATACTTAATATAAAGGAGGCGATTGACTGGAAAACAGTTTCTGATGATTCTGATTTAATTCCGGCAGGTCACCAAATTGGCGAAGCAGAATTATTGTTTGCCAAAATTGAAGATGAAGAAATTCAAAAACAAATAGACAAACTGGAAGCTACCAAAACCGCCAATGACGCCGAAAACAAAGTAGCTGAACCTCAAAAAGATTTGATTCAGTTTGAAGATTTTGCTAAAATGGATTTGCGTGTAGGAACGATTTTGGAAGCAGAAAAAATGCCGAAAGCCAACAAACTATTGATTTTGAAAGTAGATACCGGAATTGACATTCGCACCATTGTTTCAGGAATTGCTGAGAGTTTTAAACCTGAAGATATTATTGGAAAACGAGTAACAGTTTTGGTAAACTTAGCTCCAAGAAATCTTCGCGGTGTAGAAAGCCAGGGAATGATTTTGATGACCAACAACGCTGAAGGCAAACTGGTTTTTGTAAATCCTGATGTAGATGGAGTTGCAAATGGAGAGACTATAAATTAAGAATACAAAAACACATATTGCCACAAATTACTATTTAATTTGTGGCAATATTTTTTTAAACAAACAATATTATGAACCTAAAAGTAATTGCTTTCGACGCTGATGATACTTTATTTGTAAACGAGCCTTATTTTCAGGAAACGGAAGAAAAATTCTGTGGTTTGATGGAAGATTATTTGTCGCATCAGGGGATTTCGCAGGAACTTTTTAGGATTGAAATTGAAAATTTGAAAATCTATGGCTACGGCATCAAAGCCTATATTCTTTCGATGATTGAAGCGGCTATGAAAATTTCAAACAACACGATTCCTGTTGAAGTCATTGAAAAAATCATCGAATACGGAAAAGAATTACTCGAAAAGCCAATTGAGTTATTGAACGGTGTTGAAGAAACACTTCAGGCATTGCATGGAAAATACAAATTAGTTGTGGCGACCAAAGGTGATTTACTAGACCAACGTAGAAAATTACATAATTCAGGTTTGGGCAAATATTTTCATCATATTGAAGTCATGTCTGACAAACAAGAACAGGACTATATAGATTTGTTAAAACGTCTGGAAATAAAACCTGAAGAATTCTTTATGATTGGCAATTCTTTAAAATCGGATGTCCTACCCGTTTTGGCTATTGGCGGTTATGCTGTCCATATACCATTTCATACTACTTGGGAACATGAAAAAATTAATCACAAAGTAGAACACAAAAACTTTTCAACTTTAGAAAAGATAACTGATGTTTTAAAAAAATTAAATTAATTAAGAAGTAAGAAGATTGTTAGTTTTTATGAACTTTCTTTAAATTTTTTCTACTTTATTTATGATATTTCCTTTCGGAAATGATTATTTTTTACTATTTTGGTTGAAAATTTATAACCTATATTACAAATTTTGCGTTAATTTATCAAAAAAGTTTTTTAAAATTGATAATAACTAAAAAAAAATGTTATTTTATATAATAATTACTAATTCTTACATAATTTACCGTTTTGCATGCCTTATTAAACTATATATTGTAAATTTGCTCCTGTAAATTTAAATATGAAAATTATGAAAAAAATTATATTAACGTTAGTTTCTGCTTTTGCCTTAAACACAATAAGTGCACAAGACGACGCAACTAAAACCAATTCTATTGACTATAATAAGTGGTCTGTTGAATTGTCTGGTGGTTTTAATAAACCTGAAAAACCTTTAACTTATTCAACTGAACTTATTAGTCCTTTTACTGTTGACTTAGGAGTTCGATATATGTTGAATAATAAATTTGGTTTAAAAGTTGATGCTGGGTATAACAGTTTAAAAGGGAAAGATAACTCTTTTGAATCTAAATATTACAGAGTAGACATACAAGGTGTAGCCAACTTAGGAAGAATCTTGAGTTTCGAAACATGGACTAAAACCCTTGGTTTATTAGCTCATTCTGGATTTGGTGTAGCACAATTAGAAGATGATAATTCCTCTGGAAAAGATAAAATTGGTAATTTTATTATTGGTGTAACTGGTCAAATCAAATTGAGTAACAAATTTGTAGTTACTGGAGATTTAACAGCAATTAGAAATGCCCGTCAAGCTTATGCTTATGATTTTGCAAGTATAAATACTGAAAGAGGATTTAGTGGAAGTCTTTTTACAGGAACTGTAGGTCTAACATATTACATTGGTAAAAATGCTAAACATGCAGACTGGTTCGTTGAAAATGAAGGCAGATTCGAAGAACTTGAAACTAAACTTGCAGATTTAGAAACTAAACTAACACAAGATACAGATAAAGATGGTGTTCCTGATTATATAGATGAAGAATCTATTACTCCTGCTGGTGCAGTTGTAGATGCTAAAGGAAGATCATTAGACAAAAACAACAATGGTGTTCCTGATGCTACAGAAGCTTACATCCTGAAAAACTATGGTAATCCAGAAGACAAATCTCCTGTTTTGACAAATAATGATGTAATTACAAACTTAATTAATGGTGGTTATGTAGCTGTTTATTTTGATTTCAATAAAGCTACTCCAACTGCTAGCTCTACCGGAGGTACTAGTTTTATATTAGCTTATTTAAGAAACAATCCTACAGCTTCTGTTGACATTATTGGAAACGCTGACGAAATTGGAAATACACAATACAACCAACAGTTATCTAATGAAAGAGCTAATAATGTGAAAAACACATTAATTAAATCTGGTATAGATGCTTCAAGATTAAATGTAATTGCTGCTGGTGAAGATAAATCAGTTGATAAATCTTCAGATGATGCAAGAAAATTAGTTAGAAGAGTTATTTTTACAATAAAATAATAAACTAATATATCTCATAAAAGCCTTAAAGGAAATTTCCTTTAAGGCTTTTTTATTTTACTGTAATTCATATAAATTTTACGTTGATTGGAAACTGTTCAAAATTTATTTTTTAACTTTACTGAAAACACAAAATTATGCTATCAAAAAACATAGAAGTCGCATTAAACAAACAGATTCGCATTGAAGCAGAATCTTCTCAAACATACTTATCAATGGCATGTTGGGCTGAAGTTCATGGTCTTGAAGGAATATCTCAGTTTATGTATGCTCAATCAGAAGAAGAACGCATTCATATGCTAAAGTTGATTAAATACGTAAACGAACGTGGAGCAACTGCTCAAATTTCTGACTTGAAAGCCCCAAAGAACAGTTATAAAACATTCAAAGAAATGTTTCAGGAATTATACAAACATGAAGTTTTTGTTTCTGAGTCTATTAATGAATTAGTACACATCACTTTTGACGAAAAAGATTATGCTACACACAACTTCCTTCAATGGTATGTTGCCGAACAAATTGAAGAAGAAGCTACTGCTAAAAACATTTTGGACAAAATCAATTTAATTGGTGATGACAAAGGAGGTTTGTACTTATTTGACAGAGACATTCAACAAATGATAACTGTATCACCAAAACCAATTCCTTAAGTTTTTTCTTTATACTTTTTTATCAAGTCCTTCTTTTAAAATAAAATTGAAATTATTATGTTAATTTTATTTAGAATGGATTAAAATAATATATATTTGCCCTAGTTTTTAATTCATTAGAGATTTTGAGCAAGAAAGAAAAAGATAAAGAAAAGAAGAAAGATAAAAAGAAAAAACTTCTTAAAGACCTTAAGATTGCAGAAAACTGCAAATCTAAGTGTTGTGATAAATACACCAAAAGCGAAAAGAAGCGTTGTGCCAGATGCCCAATGTTTGATTTAATTAAAAAAGCTTCATAATACAAATGCCCTTTCCGTTGGAGAGGGCATTTTTTATACAATTAGGTAAACATCCCTATTTCCCTAAAAGCAGAATTTCATTCGCTACTACTTCTGTAATGTATCTTTTCTCTCCGTTCTTATCATCATAACTTCTGTGGGTTAATTTCCCTTCGATACCTATTTCTTTTCCTTTGACAACATACTTCTCGATGATTTCAGCCGTTTTCCCCCAGGCAACAACTTTATGCCATTCTGTTTGTTCTACTTTATCTCCGTTTTCTTTGTAATAAACTTCGTTGGTAGCTAATGTAATGTTTGCTACTTTTTTTCCTCCATCCAAAGTTTTGATTTCTGGTTCCTGTCCTACGTGACCGATTAATTGTACTGTGTTTTTCATTGCATTCATGGCGTGTAAAATTTAAATTGTTAGTATATATAATTTGTTGAGTGATTCGTTTCAATCAACAGGGCAAAGATGCGACAGCTTCAAAACTTTATTCGGTTCATAACTACTTACTTTCGGTTGTAACTATTTGTAACCGTTTGTAAATGGATAATATTTTTTACTTATCTTAGTAGAAATTAAACATTTATGCAAACGGAAATCAACAAAGTAGAACTGCGAAATTTAAAGATAGCCGACTATAAAGAATTGAAAAAGTCAATGATAGAAGCCTATCCGGAAATGGTAGATAATTATTGGAATGAATCAGATATCAAAAAATTGTTGAAATTATTTCCAGAAGGACAACTTGTTATTCTAGTAGATGATGTGGTAGTTGGTTCAGCATTGTCTATTATTGTGCTTGAAGATTTGGTAGATCAAAATCACGATTATGCTAAAATTACCGGAAATTATACGTTTTCCACCCATACCTCGAAAGGTGATATTCTATATGGAATTGATGTTTTTATAGTTCCAAAATACCGTGGATTACGTTTAGGTCGTCGTTTGTATGATGCCCGAAAAGAAATTTGCGAACAACTTAATCTAAAATCAATTGTATTTGCAGGACGTATCCCTAATTATGCACAATATGCTCAGGAATTAAATCCAAAAGAATACATCGACAAAGTAAAAAGAAAAGAAATTCACGACACCGTGCTGTCTTTTCAGCTGAGTAATGATTTTCACGTGATGCGCGTGATGAAAAATTACCTGGAAGGCGATAAAAAATCAAAGGAATTTGCCGTTTTATTAGAATGGAATAACATCTACTATAACGAAAGTCCAAAAATTATCAATCTCGATAAAAGCGTTATTCGATTAGGACTCATTCAATGGCAGATGCGGCCTTTAGGCAATTTGGAGGCCTTATTCGAACAATCCGAGTTTTTTATTGATGCAGTTTCAGGTTACACGAGTGATTTTGCTGTTTTTCCTGAGCTGTTTATCGCTCCCTTGATGGCGGATTATAATCATTTATCCGAAGCCGATGCTATCAGAGAACTAGCCAAATATGCCGAACCTATTCGCAAGCGTTTTCAGGAATTAGCTATTTCCTATAACATCAATATCATCACTGGAAGTATGCCTCAGTTAATTGATGGAACTTTATACAATTCAGGATTTTTATGCCGAAGAGACGGAACCTACGAAACCTATACCAAAATTCATATTACACCAAATGAAGTATTTCATTGGGGAATTACAGGCGGAAACACTATTCAGACATTCGATACTGATTGCGGAAAAATAGGCATTATGATTTGCTATGATGTAGAATTCCCGGAATTATCCAGATTGATGGCAGACGAAGGAATGAACATTCTTTTTGTCCCTTTCCTGACTGACACTCAAAATGGTTACACTCGTGTAAAACATTGCGCCCAAGCCCGTGCCATCGAAAATGAATGTTATGTAGCCATAGCAGGTTGCGTAGGGAATTTACCTCGTGTAAATAATATGGATATTCAATACGCACAAACCGCCGTTTTTACTCCTTCGGATTTTGCTTTTCCGAGTAACGGTATCAAAGCAGAAACCACTCCAAATACAGAAATGACTTTAATTGTTGATGTCGATTTGGATTTATTAAAAGAATTACACGAACACGGAAGTGTCAAAATATTGAAAGACCGCAGAACCGATTTATATGAAATCAAAAGAAAGAAAAAAGCATAATGAAAAACACTTTTAACCTCGAAAAATTGAAGTTCCCAATAGGACAATTTCAAAAACCGGAAACCATTTCACAAAATGATTTGGATAGCTGGATAAACAATATTGAAAGCTTTCCATCCAGAATAAAGAACTTAACCGAAAATCTTTCTGTTAAAGAACTCAATTGGATTTACCGCCCGCAAGGCTGGAACATCAAACAAGTAGTCCATCATTGTGCCGACAGCCATATGAATAGCCTGATTCGTTTCAAACTCGCTTTAACAGAAGACATCCCAACCATAAAACCCTATGAAGAACAACTTTGGGCAGAACTGGCAGATGGAAATTCAGATGATATTTATCCATCCCTTCAACTTATTGAAGGATTGCACAAACGTTGGGTAGTATTACTAAAATCTTTCAGCGAAGAAGAATTAAAGAGACAATTCATTCATCCTGCCAACAACAAAATCTCAAGCCTTGCTGAAACCATTGGAACCTATGCATGGCATTGCAACCATCATTTGGCACATATAGAACAAGCCTTGGCAAACAAAGGTCAATTTTAAGAAAAAACGAAAGCTATGGACAAAACCTGCCTGGAATGTGGAGACAAAATTGTAGGACGCGAAGACAAAAAGTTTTGCAGTGACGGATGTCGCAACGCCTACAACAACAAAATAAATAAAGACAGTACTAATTTTATGCGTAATGTGAACAACAAACTGCGCAAAAATTACCGCATACTCTCGGCATTGAATGTAGATGGAAAAGGCAAAACGACCAAAGCCAAACTACTGAGCAAAGGTTTCGATTTTGAGTTTTTTACCAACATTCTGCAAACCAAAACCGGAAACACCTACTACTTTGTTTACGATCAGGGCTATCGAGCCTTAGAGGAGGAATATTATATGCTAGTCAAAAAAGAAATTTAGATCCCAATCTATATATGAAAAAAAATTACACTTCTATTTTATCGGTTTTGTTCGTCCTCGGGTTTCTTGGATTTATTTTCTTTACTATGATGCCACAATGGGTGTCGGATGATGTTTCACTTTCGGAGTTTTCAGCCAAAAGAGCCCTGGAACAAGTCAAAAACATTTCTGAACAACCCCATTATACAGGTTCAGAAAACCACGATGCAGTAGCCAATTATCTCGTAAATGAATTGCAAAACATGGATTTGGAAACATCCATACAGGAAGGATTTTCCTTTTCCGACAGAGGAACACTGACCAAATGCAAAAACATCTTAGCCCGAATAAAAGGCACAAACAATAGCAAAGCCCTGCTCCTGCTTTCGCATTACGACAGCACACCACATTCAGGTTCATTCGGCGCAAGCGATGCAGGTTCTGGGGTAGCAACTATTCTTGAAAGCATTCGTGCCTTTACATACAACAAAAAACACCACAAAAACGACATCATCATTCTATTCACAGATGCTGAAGAATTAGGTTTAAATGGCGCAGCACTATTTGTAAGTCAGCACCAATGGGCAAAAGAAGTTGGTTTAGTGCTAAATTTTGAAGCACGGGGAACTTCCGGATCATCCATTATGCTGATGGAAACCAATAGCGGAAATGCAGGATTGGTAAAAGAATTTGCCTCAGCCAATGTCAAATATCCTGTATCCAATTCACTGATGTACAGTATTTACAAAATGTTGCCCAACGATACAGACCTGACCATATTTAGAGAAAATGGCAATATCCAGGGCTATAACTTTGCCTTTATAGATGGACATTACAAT
>JAZKED010000025.1:61364-150571 GCA_040387175.1 Bacteroidota bacterium
ATTTTCACACCGCACAGGACGATGTGAAACATTTATCCAAAAAAAGCCTCGCACATCAGGGTGAATACCTAATCCCGATGTTAGATTATTATTCGAATGCCAATCTAAACACTGCACAAACCACCGAAGACAAAGTCTATTTCACCATTCCGTTTTCATTCATCAGTTATCCATTTGACTGGATATTGCCAATGGTAATCATAGCATTGGCACTATTACTAATTTTGACATTCATCGGCATCGGTAAACGCATTTTAGCAGTCGAAGAAATCGGAAGAGGATTCATTCCCTTTTTGGGAGCACTAATAGGAGCTGGATTAGTAATCTTTTTGGGATGGCAAATAGTCTTATTGATTTATCCACAGTACAACGACTTGCTGAACGGATTTACTTATAACGGACACGATTACATTACCGGATTCATACTCTTAACGCTGACCATCTGCTTTGCTTTTTACCAGCGTTACTCCGGCCCAAAAGTAACAATGAGTCATTATTTTGCACCCTTATTCATTTGGATCATCATCAACGCATTAATTGCCATATTTCTTGAAGGCGCAGGATTTCTAATCATTCCCGTCTTTTCAGGATTACTAATGCTTGCCTCCTATGTCATCACCCAAAAATCAAATTGGTTCCTCAATGTTGTATTAAGTATCCCGGCATTAGTACTCATTGCACCATTCATTCAGCTGTTTCCGATAGCCTTAGGACTCAAAACACTCTTTGGAAGCGCCATTCTAACCGTATTGGCATTTGGTTTAATACTGCCCGTTTTTGGATCATTCAATCGAAAAGGAATCTTCTCCCTGCTATTGTTTTTGGCAGCCATTGGATTTTTTGCCAAAGCCAATTATGAATCCGGATACGAATCAGGCAAAGCCAAACCCA
This sequence comes from Bacteroidota bacterium, assembly GCA_040387175.1. Taxonomy (GTDB): domain Bacteria; phylum Bacteroidota; class Bacteroidia; order Flavobacteriales; family Flavobacteriaceae; genus Flavobacterium. The sequence goes on from JAZKED010000025.1 coordinate 62,256, forward strand.
ATAGTCTGGTGTATATTTTGGATGCCGACAAAAACAAAGCCAGTTGGGCAACTTATGATAAAAATCTGGACGAATGGACCAAATTCTATTTAGGACAAAATCCAAAGACCAATAAAAATCTAACCGCAAAACCTTTGAAAAGTAAGTACGATTCGGACTTTACATATTCGGCAGATGCACCAATAAAAAACCTGTCAAAACCAACTGTCGAATTCCTGAAAGACACTATAGTTCGTGGCAACCGCTATCTTAAAATACGAATTACACCCAACCGAAAAGTGAATCGTTATGATGTTTTTGCCAATGAAAATATAGTGATTCGAAATTTCAAAGCCAATGGCTTGACATTATTGGGTCAAAAAGGTTCCCAATACGAACGTGAAGGCAACAAACTAATAAGCTATTATGTGGTCGATAATCTTCCCCTCGAAATACAATTCAACGTTCCGGCCAAAAGTGTTTTAGATCTGGAATTAATGGAAAGTTCTTTCGATTTGATGAGCAATCCGTTGTTTCCAATGGCAAAAAGACTGACATGGATGATGCCAACGCCTTTCGTATTGAACGATGCTGTCATTATTAAACAGAAAATAAAACCATCACCTAGAGTTATGATTCCTGTTGATACTATTAATGTAAATGTGATTCCAGGAGATACAATTCCTGTGGGAAATTAATAATTATTAGCTAACTAAAACATACACATATGTATGCGATTTAGTAATAGCTACAAACATTGCATAAAATAATACTATGAAGAAAATATATTTAATAATAATTTCTATTCTTTTAATAAATTGTCAAAAATCAAAAATAGAATCTAAAGAATTTTTTGATTTTGATGAAATTGAACATTATAATGTTGATATAACTTTAGAAGATTGGAGCATAATAGCTTCAAAAAAAGATGAAAAATCAGTTGATGAAAAAATATTTTTAAACATCTTAAATGGTAGTGATCCAAAAACAATTGACGATAAAAATTTCATCGTAAACCTTAAAAAGTTCTATCCAAAAATCGTGAAAATTAGTTCGACAAAACTAGATTCAATTAGAAATATTTATACTGAAAAAAAACACCAAAATCCTGAATTTGCAGCTTGTACTCCTTTTTACAGAGATATTCTTATTTTTAAAAAGAATAATAATGTTATTGGAATTTCAAAAGTATGTTTTGAATGTGGAACTCAATCTACAATTGGAAGTAAAAGAAATACTGAAAATTTGGGACAATCTGGAGATATGTGGAAGCTTGAAAGTATTTTGAAATAAGCGTAAACTAAAACCAAGATCTCTAATAAATACATTAAATTTTCTCGTATTGGATAGCGTATAATTACATTTCGAGAACCTATATATTTCCTAGAAAATGAAACTAAAGCTTCCAATTATTGTTTTTTTATTACACATATTTGTTTCATGTAATAGAAATATTTATGGAATATATAATAGTGGATATTTGACAGACAAAAGCGCATTACTTCAAATCAGAATAGATTCAAACTATACTGTTGAGAAAAATGAAATTCATACAATCAGAATTGATTCTAAGGGAACTTGGAAACAAGAAGGCGAAAAGATAATTTGCTACTTCCATCCAACAGAAACAGGATTTCCAGCCGATACTATGAGTTTGAAAATTTTTGGAAGTAGAATGTACATTGAGAAAAAAGGAACAACCAAGAATAAAAGGTTTTACTTGAAAAAAGTAAAATGAGGTTATTCAAAAACCATATCGCTCAGAAATACATTAAATCTTCTCGTATTGAATAGCGCAGAATCCATTTTTTGCCCACAAATAAGAGTAGATAAAACCAATTATCTATAACATCATCCTTTTTAAATCTCTAAAATCCGTAACTTAGTATTTCCCTAAATTTTACGATTATGAGAGTTTTATATATTTTCATCCTAATCCTGACTGTACAATCCTGTGCTACAAAAAAGGATATTAGCAAACGACAACTTCCAAAAGGAATAAAATCAGCAACTGAAGAAAAATATGTTGTAGTAAACAATCAGAAAAAATTGTTGCAGAAAAAAGAAATGACGTTTACTAAAAATGGCCGCATCAAATACTCCAAAACAGTCGATGCCGAAGGCAAACTACTGCAGGAAACCAAAAAGAAATTATGGTTCATAGTAGAATCCTACCCGGATAAAGAACCCTATTACTGCAAAACACGTTGGAAACCCAATCAACGGGAACGCATCAGCTGTTATACCAAAAAACAGCACAAAGAAAATGAAGCCATTTATCATTATAATAAAGACGGTTCTATAGATAAAATAACAGACAATTTTACAACTTTCAACACACAGTATTTTTATTACACCAACAAAGAACTCTCTAAAATTATCATCAAAGACAAAAATGATAAGATCATAGACGAAGTTTCAATCGAATGTGCGGCCAAAGATGAAAAGAGTACTTGTTTAAAACAGATTAGAATTTCGACTAAAACAAATCAAAAAGAAGAGATACTTTTCAAGCCGAAATATGATTAAGTAGTGCTCCCCTACTTATGGTTATTGTAACACCTCTATTCAAAACATTTTTAAATTCCTGAATTACTACCCCAAGACAAGTTTTATTACTAAACAATAATCTGTTTAATGAATTCTAAAACCAACAGACTTACTGTTGGTTTTTTATGCCTTTTAAGTTTACATAATCTAATGATTACTCCCTGCCTTACAATCCAATTATATATAAATTTATATATAACTACTATATTTTTATATATAACTACTATGTTTTTATACCACTTAATTATAGATTTCTATAACTCAATTATAGTTTAGTATAATTCAATTATGAAATAATACCATTCAATTATAGATTTCTATCATTCAATTATAGTTTAGTATAATTCAATTATAAAATAATACCATTCAATTATAGATTTCTATCATTCAATTATAGTTTAGTATAGTTCAATTATAAAATAATACCATTAAATTATAGCTTAACAAAATTCAAAACAAAAAAGCAATTACAAGAAAAAAGCAGTAACCAGATAAAATAACACGAAATACATAGTATTTTAGTGCCTTATTAAAACCCATATAACACAAAAGCAATCTAAAAATCATAGAAATGATAGCCGTAATTTTTGAAACCTATCCCGCCGAAGGTAAATACGATGAGTATCTGGACATCGCCGCAAACCTAAAACCCGAATTGTCCAAAATAGACGGATTTATCTCCATCGAACGCTTTCAAAGCATCAGTAATCCTGAGAAAATATTATCACTATCCTTTTGGCGAGACGAACAAAGTATTCAGCAGTGGCGAAATATAGAATTGCACCGTGAAGCACAAGACAAAGGCCGACAATCCATATTCAGCAATTACAGATTACGCATAGCAGCTGTCATAAGAGATTACGGAATGAACGAAAGACAACAAGCACCAACAGACAGCAACCAATTTCATCAGAAATAATAAGCAATTCAGCATCTATCAACTGTAAAAGACATAATAATTACCAAAAATTATGTAACAGTTTACAGCCACATTTTAATGATTTTTACATAAAATAAAACCTTATGAAAAAGTCGATTATACTATTCGGAATAATAGCCCTTATATGCTCCTCCTGTAAAAAAGGAGAAGAAACAAATACTGATAAAACAATAAACACAGCCAAAAAACTACCCGTTCGTACAGCACCCAAAAATTTTACTTATACATTAGTCAACGCCAAAGAATGGCTGAAGACCAACGAAAGCGAACAAAAACTCAACATAGCCCTTGCCGTAAACAGAACCGATAAAGCTTTTTTTACCAAAATGGATTCTGTTATCGTTCCAACAGATTTAACAGGTGACATAGCCTATTATTTGCCTTTCCCATTTCAGGTAAAAGCTTTAGATAGTATCGATAAAATCATTATTTTCTCCTATCCAAGCCAGACATTTGCCACCTACGAAAACGGAATTTTAATACATACAGGACCCACGAATATGGGTAGAAAAAACGATCCAACACCAACAGGATTATTCTTTACCAACTGGAAAGCCGAAGAAACTACAAGTACCTTCAATGACGAATGGGACCTGAAATGGAACTTTAACATCGAAAATAAATTGGGAGTTGGCTTCCATCAATACGATTTGCCCGGTTTTCCGGCATCGCATTCCTGCCTGAGATTACAGGAAAAAGACGCAAAATATCTATACGAATGGGCAGACCAATGGGTTCTTGCTGATGAAGAAAATGTAAAATTCAAAGGAACACCCGTAGTAGTCTTTGGAAGCTATAATTTTGATGCACCTAAGCCTTGGTTACAACTCGTTAAAAATCCAAAAGCACTAACCATTTCAGAAAGTGAAATCGAAAAAGTAATAGCACCACATTTAAGTACTATTTTGAAAGAACAAGAAAAAAAGAAAAAATCTTAACTTCAATCGATTTTCAAATAGAGCGTAATTGAACTACTTTTACGCTCTATTTTTTTGATATGACACAAATTAGCATTCTTGGTTGCGGTTGGTTAGGCTTCCCATTAGCGAAAGCCTTACTCAAAGATGGATTCTCTATAAAAGGTTCAACAACCTCTCCGGATAAATTAGCAACACTGGAAAACGCAGGAATACAACCTTTCCAAATTTCACTTTCAGAAGACAAAACAACAGGAAAATTTGACGATTTTTTAGAAAATTCTAAGATTCTGATTATTGATATACCACCAAAACTACGTGGTGCAGAAAAAGAAAACTTTGTTGCCAAGATTAAAAATACAATCCCTTTTATAGAAAAATCAACTATTGACAATATACTTTTCATTAGTTCAACCTCTGTTTATGGCGAAAATAATTCAGTAGTTACAGAAGAAACCCCAGCACATCCCGAAACCGAAAGTGGCAAACAATTACTGGAAACCGAACAGCTTTTACAAAAGAATCCCAATTTCAAAACGACCATTCTTCGCTTCGGCGGATTAATTGGTGAAGATCGTCATCCAATAAAATTCCTGGCTGGAAAGATCAATCTGGAAAACCCAAACGCTCCCATAAATCTAATCCATCAGGAAGATTGCATTGGCATTATTCTAAAAATTATCAAGCATAATTTCTGGACCGAAACTCTGAATGCAGTAACACCATTTCATCCCAGCCGAAAAGAATATTACACCCAAAAAGCCATCGATTTGAATTTGGAACTTCCAGAATTCAATGATGATAAAACCACTTCTGGAAAAACCATTTCAAGTGCTAAAATTGAAAACATTTTAAACTATATCTTTGTAAAACCAAAATTATAAAGTGAAAGCCAAAATAAAAAAAGCAGTATCAACGCATGTAAATAACATTGGACTACCTATTTTAGCAGTATGCTGGGTCTCTTTTTTTTGGGGTACCACATGGCTGGCATCAAAAGAAGCAGTACGTCACATGCCGGCATTACAAATGGCAGGAATCAGACAATTTATAGGCGGGATTTTGTATGTTATGTATTTCCTATACATAAAAGCACCCTGGCCAAAAGGTAAACAATGGAAAACCATATTTACCCTCGCTATTCTCAATTTTGTCCTCAGCAACGGATTAAGCACCTGGGGCGTGAAATACATTAGCAGTGGTTTGGGAGCAATCATTGGTGCCATTTTCCCACTGTGGATTGTGTTTATCACCCTTTTTCGAGGAGAAAAAATAGCCCGTTTATCCATACTGGGACTAATTATCAGTTTCACAGGAGTTTGCGTTGTCTTCTACGATTATCTGAATGATTTTTTAGAACCTGATTTTAGATTCGGGATTTTTGTATCGATAGTATCCACCATAACCTGGGCTTTTGGAAGTTTATATACCCGAAAAAAAGCAACCAGTTTCAATCCTTATTTCAGTTTGGGGTTGCAAATGGTTATTTCGAGTACCATCATTTTAGCCATCACAGGAGCAACAGGCACAGGAATCAGCCTGACCGAAATTCCAGCCAATTCGTGGTGGGCAATTGGGTATTTAACCGTTATTGGTTCCGTATTGACCTTCATTGCTTTTATATATGCCCTGCAAAACCTGCCTCCGGAAATAAGCAGTATTTATGCTTACATTAATCCTGTCGTTGCCGTATTGCTGGGAACAATAATTTTTGAAGAACCACTCACAACAGCCATTGCTATAGGAGGAGCCATTACGTTATTCGGTTTGTATTTAGTTAATTATTCCTTTAGAAAAGCCAAAATATAACTCGCTTTTGTACTTTTGCACCAAATTATTCTTATGAAGACTTTTTTCTATAAATACCGAAAATTCTTTGGAGTGCTATTCGTGTTTTCAGCCATTGTAATTTCCCTTTTTTACACCGCATTAAAACCTAAAAAAACATTACCTATTTTCAACCCATCGGATGTCAACCCTGAATTGGTAGATTCTACCGTTCAATATATTGCCAATAAACATCATATTGCTGACTTTTCGTTTACCAATCAAAATGGCAAAACAATTACCCAAAAAGATTATGAAGGCAAAGTATACGTAGCTGATTTTTTCTTCACGACTTGCGGTTCTATTTGTCCCAAAATGACCACCAATCTGGTTGAGGTACAAAAAGCATTTCTAAATAATCCAAAAGTCAAAATCCTATCCTTTACAGTAATGCCTGATGTTGACAGTGTTTCTGTCTTGAAAGAATATGCCAAAATAAACGGAGTTATTGACAGCAAATGGAACCTGGTAACCGGCGACAAAAAAGCAATTTATACCATGGCGAGGAAATCGTATCTAGCCGTAAAACAAGGAAAACCGGAAGAACAATACGATATGGTTCACACCGAAAATTTTGTTCTCGTAGATACCAAAAAACGGGTTCGTGGTTTTTATGACGGAACCAAAAAAGAGGATATTGAACGATTGATTGAAGACATTAAATTTTTAACCAACGACGATTCTGAGTAACTGTCACATATAAAATGTACAGCAACAGTAATAAATCTGACAAGCAAGTCGAATATCTCTTTTTGATTTTCAAGAAAGATATAACAGGTTAAAAAACCTGCTATATCTAATCAGAAATAACAATATTTTTAATTCACATAAACAGTTAAAACTATTATAGTTTATTATGGATCACGGATTTTTTTTAGGAGAATAATTTTTCACAATAGAAAGCAATCTATTGATGTCTTTATCTTTTAAATCCGAATTAAGCTCTATATAATCAATAGTTTGTGTAATTAATGAACTGCTATTCCCAAAATTACTTTTTGAAAATTCTTTACAGGCATTCTTTAAATTATTTGCCATTAAAGCTATTTGATAATTCTTTTTCAACTCCTCATTCGTCAATGCTACATTTGAAGCATAATTTTTCTTTTTTTTTACATTAATATTTTTATTGTTTTTAGAATAAGACAATTGCACACTAATTTCATTATTTTCACCATCTGATTTTTCTACCTTTAAAAGAAAAATTTGTGTTACACCTGAATTAAGATTTTCAGTATTCAAAGTCACTTCATTCTCGCTTAAAAATTGTGGCTGATACCCATAGAACTCTTTTATCTTAAAATTATTTGGAAGTTTAATAGTTACTTTTGGTTGTTTTCCAATTTGAAACAATAAACTTTGTAATTCATCAATAAATACTTTTTGAATATCTTCTTCATTCTCACCAATAAAATGATTGGAGCCATGCCCCGATTCTGAAAGTTGTCTTAGCAAATCAAAATCAAGGCTGCTACCAACACCAATAGTAGAAATTTCAATTCCTTTGTCATTGTATTCTTTTGAATTTGAAATTATTTTTTCAATATTAGTTTCACCAGAATTTGTCATGCCATCAGTAAGCAAAACCACTCGGGAATTTACACTTTGTTTGTGATTTTTTAATGCTTCCTGGTAACCAAGCATCATTCCTCCATTAATGTTTGTACTACCACCCGGATGAATATTTTCAATCAATTGATATATTCTTGTTTTGTCGTTTCCGATTTTTGTTGCTCCTAAAGCTACTTGTGCATTAGTATCAAAAGAAACTATGGATAAATAATCATTACTATTCAGCCCTTCTACAAATTTCTTCATCGCATTTTTTACTTTTTCAATTTTACCTCCTCCCATCGAACCGCTTCTATCTAAAACCAAACAAACATTTACCCGGTTTTGTCGACTTTGTTTTCTAATATCTTTGGTTGCCAAGCCTATTTGAAGTATAAATTCATTAGGATTATCTAATATTTTATTATTATAATCAATGCTTAATGCTACATCCGATTGGGTTGGAATTACAATATTGTGTTTATGAAAATTCATAAAATCTTCTACAATAACAGTCCTATCGTTTAAATTCCCTCTTTCATTTGTTGAATTAAATCCATTACTTCTCAATAAAGAAACTGAACCCGATGACACACCTATTTGAGCATAATTTAATTGACAAATAAGAGTAATAATAACCAAATAACTTTTAATTCTTTTTTCCATGATTTTTATATTTTTAAAATTAATACTGCAATAGTACTATCAGCGTTCGAAGTTGGTTTGGTAAATCAGCTTTCTACTCACTGTAAAGTTTTTTAATTACATTTACAGGGCTTTTACAGTGGTTTTTCAGTAATAGAAATGATTTGAAAAACTAATTTTGAAACGAAAATCACAATGACAGAATTAGAACATTTTTCACTATTAAAAGAAAAAGTGCTTTTGAAATATCAAGAGCATTATCCTTTTTTTAATGGCAATTGGAAAAGCTTTAGTTCTCAGGATATTTTAAATCTTATTGATTTAATTGAAAAAAAATGCAAACAAACTATTAGTGAAAAATGGATTTACACCCATTTAAAACCAGAAACTAATAGCAAAATTCCAAGAAAAGATATGCTAAATATCTTGTGTGAATTTGTAGGGTTTTCCAGTTGGGATGAATTTGTTTTTAAGAGGAAAGATCTAGTTCCAATTGAAAAATCCAAGGGATTAAAAAACCGTAAATTACTTTTAATCTCCTTATTTTTTTTAGTTCTGATTGTATTGATTCTTTTTTACACCAATCGTAAAACAACAAAAACAATCGAATTAAAAAATGAGTTTACGAATGAAAAAGTAAAAAGTGATGAAGTAAAAGTTTTTCAGGTAAAAAATGCTGTAAAAGAAGAACTTGTTGTGAAAGAAGGCAAGATTGAAGTGGATAATTATGACGATAAAAAATCAAAATTGATAATTCAAAGTCCATTCTACAAACCCAAAACAATTGATTTAAACACAAAAGAAACTACTTCAGCCGAAGCTAAAAAAATAGATTTAAAACCGGATGATTATGCTATGATGCTAAAAGCTTTTATGCTTTCGGATATTAAAAATTGGCAAACTAGAAAAGAAAAGCTAAATACTATTTTATCTGATAATTTGGAAGTTATTGTAATGTTGAAAAATGATTTGGGTGCGGAATATTTTGACAAAAAAGAATTTTCACAAAAATTGATTGTGCCAACAGCATCAATCAAAAAAATGAAAATTATTGAAATTAAAAATGATGATAACAATAAAATTCAATTCATCAGAATCAAACAGGAATAAGATGATTAAACAATTTTTATTTATCGGTTTCTTACTTTACAGTTTCACAATTGAAGCTCAAAGTGCTATGAATAAAAACTACGTAAGCCTGAATAAAAAATTTTCTTATGAAGTTTTAAATGTATATCAGGAAAATTCAAAATCTAAAATCGAAGATGTATTTACCTATTTTCAGATGCTTACCGATATAAATATTGATGATCAGTTAAAATCAGAAATAATTAAAAATATCTATTCCTTATATAAAACTGAGAATGATTTAGTCGTAGATTTTACATCGAATAATTTTGAAAAAATCCCTCTAAAACAATTTATTCAAAGACTATTATATTCATCACCCATTTTATTTAAGGTTTCAAATGAAACCCAATACGATTCTGTTGACTATAATTTCTGGAAAACAAACTATTCTGTTTCGATTACCAAAGGAGGAATTACCTCAAAAGAAAGAATATCTCAAAAAGTTTATTTCTCTGAAAAAAATAAAAGTTTCGGTTCCAACAATAAATCAGTTTATGAAACTTCTCTTGGAGAAATGGAATAAAATTATTTTTAAGTTGTAAATTCTTGAGAAATACTTTACTCAAGAAATAATAAATATTCTAAATTTTAGAGATGAATTGTCTACAAATATTACAATCTTCTATTGAATATTAAAACTATAAATCAACTTCATATTTCATTAAAGTCAAATACGAAAATGATTTTTATTATTCGTATTCATAATAATAATTATGTACTTTTGCAATCTAAAATCAATCTAAATAAGAATTGCAAACTACGATAGCCAGCCTAAAAAAAGGAGAGAAAGCCATTATCAAAGATTTTGATGCCGATATTATTCCATTAAAACTTCTGGAAATGGGTTGCTTGCCTGGAAATTTGGTCGAATTACTTCAAATTGCACCCTTTGGTGATCCTTTGTTTTTGGACATCAATGGCTCGCATCTTGCCATTCGTTTAGAAACTGCCCGTGACATTGAAGTTGAACTTATTAAAAGCAACTTATAATGACCAAGCAAAATATCAATGTCGCATTAATTGGAAATCCAAACGTAGGGAAAACATCCGTTTTTAACCAGCTTACCGGTTTGAACCAGCAAGTGGGGAATTATCCCGGAATTACCGTTGAGAAAAAAATGGGTTTCTGCAAACTGCCACAAAACATTAAAGCCAACATTCTCGATTTACCCGGAACCTATAGTTTAAACGCCAGTTCAATGGACGAAAGTGTGGTGATTGAACTTTTGCTGAACAAAAATGACAAATTGTTTCCGGATGTAGCCATCGTAGTTACCGATGTGGAGAATTTGAAACGAAATTTACTGCTTTACACCCAAATAAAAGACCTTGAAATTCCAACAATTTTAGTCATCAATATGGCCGATCGTATGGAAAGGAAAGGAATTACACTGGATATTCCTTATCTGGAAGAAAAACTAAAAACGAAGATTGCTTTAGTAAGTTCAAGAAAAGGTTCAGGAATCGAAGAATTAAAAAACTTAATTGTTTCTTACAAAAGCATTCCGCATGAACCTTGTTTGAATGCGTCAATAATTGATTCTGCCTATTTTGAAAATTTACAAAAAGCATTTCCTAACCAATTGTTGTACAAATTATGGCTGGTGATTACGCAGGACGTCAACTTTTTGAATTTAGAGCGAAATGAAATTCGCAGTACGTTTACCAAACCGCATTCGGAACTCAAACGTTTACAACAAAAAGAAACGATAAAACGATATCAATTTATCAATGATGTTTTAAAAGAAGGCCTAAAAGTAGATGCTTCGATGGCAAAAGATTTTAGAGCACGATTAGATCATGTTTTGACTCACAAATTTTGGGGTTATTTTATTTTCTTAGGTATTTTATTTATCATATTTCAATCAATATTTAGCTGGTCAACCATTCCGATGGATTTTATTGACAGTACGTTTGCTGCTTTGAGTAGTTTGGCATCAGAAAAATTACCAAGCGGTATTTTAACTGATTTGCTTTCGCAGGGCATCATTCCGGGAATTGGCGGAATTCTGATTTTCATTCCACAAATTGCCTTTTTATTTTTGTTCATTTCTATTCTGGAAGAAAGCGGTTATATGAGTCGCGTCGTCTTTTTGATGGATAAAATTATGCGCCGTTTTGGCCTTTCGGGCAAAAGTGTAGTGCCTTTAATTTCAGGAACTGCTTGTGCTATTCCAGCGATTATGGCCACAAGAAATATCGAAAACTGGAAAGAACGTCTCATTACAATTTTGGTAACTCCTTTCACAACCTGTTCAGCTAGATTGCCTGTTTATGCCATTATTATTTCTTTGGTTATTCCAAACGAACGTGTTTTTGGAATTTTAAATATGCAGGGATTATCCTTAATGTTACTCTATCTTTTAGGATTTGGAACAGCTATTTTATCCGCTTATATTTTGAACAAAGTATTAAAATTAGAGACCAAAACGTATTTCGTAGTCGAAATGCCAAGCTATAAATTACCACTTTTCAAAAACGTTGGAATCAATGTAGTGGAAAAAACAAAAGCATTCGTTGTGGGTGCCGGTAAAATCATTTTGGCAATATCGATTATTTTATGGTTTTTAGCCTCTTATGGACCTGGAAAAGATTTTAATGAAGCAGAAACTATCGTAAAAGAAAGGACCATTGAAAAAACCTTAAACGAAACAGAATTTGAAAACGCTGTAGCTTCTCAAAAACTGGAAAACTCTTATATCGGAATTATGGGTAAAGCAATCGAACCAGCAATTTCACCATTAGGTTACGATTGGAAAATTGGTATTGCGATTATCAGTTCATTTGCGGCCAGAGAAGTTTTTGTGGGTACTTTAGCCACCATTTACAGCGTGGGAAGTAGTGATAACGAAGCCACAATAAAAACCAAAATGGCCGCCGAAGTTCATCCTGAAACAGGTGAAAAAGTTTTCAATTTTGCATCCGGAATTTCCTTAATGCTGTTTTATGCTTTTGCGATGCAATGTGCGAGTACATTAGCGATTACCAAAAAAGAAACCAATTCCTGGAAATGGCCGACAATGCAACTCATTTTTATGAGCGCTTTGGCTTATTTCGTAGCTTTGATAGCTTTTCAAATCTTAAAATAATTTTGGTATAATTATTGAAAAAAAGGATTCTAATGAAAAGAAACTACCTAATCATAATTCTATTATTCTGGAACAATTTATATTTGAATGCACAAGCAATCGATAAATCAAAAAAAGAACTAAATTCAAGCAAATCTAAAAGTTCAAAAAACACCCGAAAATCAAATGATTCAGATTCAAGTCATGTTGATTCAGATGATGTAGGTTTTTTTATTGAGCTTTTTGGCTATATGGCACTCGGGGCTTTCAAATATGGATTAATTGGAGATTATAATAATGAAGATCACTTACACAATAATCTCAATTCACACCCTTTTTCCTTAAATGGTAAAGGGAATTATTCTAGAACAGATACTTTGGGAACAAACAATTTCAGACTTGATTTAGAAGATCATTATCTTACAGGAGGTGGTTCAATAAACGGAAATCACTTGGATGTAAAAATAAGACCTTCAAAATATTTTTATTTCAAAACAGATTATTTTGAACTATTTGAAAAAAATGGGTTTACAAACCAAACAGACCGACTTTCATTATGCTACTTTAATCTTGCTTATGATAGGGTTCGATTAGATAATTTTAATTTAGGCTGGACTATTGGTGCGAGTTATGTAGGCAGTGGAGTTAATAAAACAGGATTTTCATGCGGCTTAAACGCAACTTATTTTTTGCGACAAAACATCAGTGTTTCTATAGATTCAAAATGGTCATCCATAAATCATAATCCAGTAAATAGCTTGGAATTGAAAGGAAAATACTTTCGCAAAAACTTTTTTGGAAGTTTGAGTTACGAACGATTAAAAATTGCATCACCAGTTTATAATTTGATTGGTATTGGCGGCGGAATTTATTTTTAAAATTATAATTATGGATTTTCAGGAAATTATAGCTTTTATCATACTCGGAATCGCGATTGGATTTTTGATCAAAAAGTATTTTTTCAAAAAGAAAAAATCAGATAAAAATTGTGGCGGGACAGATTGTGGGTGTAATTAAAAAAACATTTAATAATTTTGGGCTTTATAATGCCAGTTTTGAAATTATAAAACCCAAAAAAAACTATCAGATTATTAATTAAGTATTACACTTTTTTGCCAGGAATGTCCTTTAGAATAAAGTTTTAAGATATAAACTCCTGTTGGAAAATTATTGATTTTCAGTTCATTTACCCCTGTTTTCAAATCTGTAAATTCAGTAACAGCTTGTCCCAAAGAGTTTATTAATTGAGCTTTAATGTTTTTTTCGGCAAAATCTTTTAATTCAATATATAAAGTATTTGAAACCGGATTTGGCCATGTTCTAAAAAAAGTTTCCGTTTCCTTATTTACAGAAAGAGATTCATTTAAAGTGAATTTTAAAATGGCTCCAGGATTTAGCATGGTAGAAGCAGTAGTCATACCTGATGCGTCTGATAATTTTCCTGATGAATCGGTAATGATATAAATAGACTTACCGTCAGGAGAAACAACAATATCACGATAGCGGTTTTGTGTATAAAAATACTGAGTAACATCATTCTGATCCACAGTTGTTCCGTCTGCACTTAATTTTAATCGATACACTCTGCCTTTTTTCAAACTGGTAACTAATAATGAATTTTTCCAGGCTGGTATAGCATTGCTTTCATAAATGGCAATACTGGATGGTGCAATATTCGGACGGCACATCCAAGTGTCAATACAAGCCGGGTCTTTATAGATATTAGAAACAAACATAGACATTATGGGATCCTGATAATTAGGAGCTGTAAATGAAGTTTCATTACCGGCAAGACAGCCATCATTATCATACTGGAGATTATCTTTGAAACCTGCCACAAAAGGCCATCCATAATTTTTTCCAGCATTCATAATATTAATTTCATCATCTGAACTTGGCCCTTGTTCGTCAGAATATAATATTCCATTCGTTCCAAAAACCAGCCCTTGCGGATTGCGATGACCATACGTATAAATATGACTTTGTACTCCATTAATAGTTGGATTGTCCGAAGGAATTGTTCCATCGAGATTAAGTCTCAGCATTTTTCCTGGATAATTTGCCCAGTTTTTTGCATCTATTTGTTGCTGGGTAGGTAAAAATTGAGCTAAATTAGTATTACATACTTTATTGGCCTGGTCTCCAATAGTGTAATATAATTTTTTATCTGGACCAAAAATCAATCTGCCTGATTGATGGTCATAATTTGCTGGAAGGTTATCAATTAGAACTACTGGGGAAGACAAAGAGCCGTCATTTCCGTTCAAACTATAAGTGTATCGAACCAATCTTTGCTTCTCATTGAACATGCTAGTTCCAACCGTATAGGATAGATAAACATAGGGACTTCCCGTAAGGAATTCATCATCGAAAGCCATGCCAAGCAGACCATCCTAACCTCCTGATGAGTAAGTGCCAGATATTTGAATTAAATCATCACGCTGACCAGTTGCAGAGTTTACTCTAACTACCTTTCCAGCTACTTTTTCAGAAACCCATAGATAATTATCGGGTCCATAATTCAAATCCCACGGAGCACTTAACAAATTATTGGCTCCAATCTGGGTCATTGTAAAAGTTTCATTTTGTGCTTGAAGTATGTGGCAAACTAAAATAAAAAAGTGAAAAATGACAATACGCAATTGTTTGTGTAAATTCATAAATTATTTCTACATTAAATGTTAATTTTATAAAGAAACAAATAAAATTTTAATTTATCAAAATATAGAAAGGTTAATAGAATTACAGAGTTTGTAACATTTGAAATTGTTAATAGATTTTGGTTAAAAATTACTTCCTAAAGATTTAACTAAACCACTTTCACAAAAATATTGCTTGCAATTTTATTGGAAATGGTTAATTCCTGACCATTCAGCCTGATTTTTAGAGACAAATCGAAGCTTTCTTTTCCGATAATTTCAATTTTTGAACCAAGGGAAATTTCCTGTTTGTCCAGATATTTCAGAAATTCTGACGAAGTATCTTTCACACCAACGCAAATTCCATTTTGGTTTTCGGCTAGTTCAGAAAGCAAGTGCTTTTCGGTATTGATAATTTGTCCATTCGCATCCGGAATTGGATCTCCGTGTGGATCTTCGGTAGGATTTCCCAGAAAATCATCCAGTTTATTGATGAGCTTTTCAGATTTGATGTGTTCCAATTGTTCGGCAATATCGTGAACTTCATCCCAGGAAAAATCCAATTTTTCGACCAGGAAAACTTCCCATAAACGGTGCTTTCTCACAATCATTTTAGCAGCCAATTTTCCATTTTCAGTAAGGGAAACGCCTTGGTATTTTTTATAATTGACTAAATCTTTTTCCGCCAGTTTTTTAAGCATATCAGTCACCGAAGACGCTTTGGTTTCCATCATTTCAGCAATGGCATTCGTGCTCACTTCAGCATCTGATGAGACCGTTAAATGATAGATAGCTTTAAGATAATTTTCTTCTGAAAAAGTCATTAGATTGAAGATTTTTGATACTTAATTCTGTTTTTAATTTTTTACAATCAACAAAGGTATCGAAATTTTATGACGCAATTTATCGACCGTAGTACCAAAAATTAAATCTTTGAAACCAGTGTGACCGTGAGTTCCCATAACTAAAACATCAAAATTTCCTGCATTGATAATGGACGGTATTACTTTGTTGGGTTCACCAAATCCTAGTTCTGTTTGAACTTTGAATCCTTTTTGCGAAAGCATTTCCTCGTATTCTTTCAATAATCTTTTGTCTATCAGTGTTTCATGGTCGTCAATATTCTCCCCATACACCATAGCTCCAACCGTTTCTACAATGTGGATTAAAGTGTATTTGGCATCCATTCCGCCCAATTCGAAAGCACTATTTATAGCCACTTCATCAGCTGAAGAAAAATCCACCGAAACGGCAATATTCTTTTTAGTATAGCTTCCCGATTTAGAAAATTGCAATTTTAAATTGTGTGGCGAATGGTTTTGAATATCAAGTTTTGCTTTGGTAATAAAAGGTTTGAAAACGATGTAAAGTAACAATCCTAAAAAGAAAAATGCTAATGGTACTACCGTAAGCCATAATACAATTGGATTTTCAGAAGTTTCAAGCCAGCCGCTAATTTCATTATAAACCAGTTTTGCATTCAATGAAACTATAATGCTTGCGATAATCCAGGCCGCAATTTGAGTGATTTTGGAAATATGAAATCCTTTCATTTTGGTTTTATCGCTCACAAAATGAATTAACGGAATAATCGCAAACCCGAGCTGTAAACTCAAAATGACCTGACTTAAAATCAATAGTTTTCCAGTTACGCTTTCGCCATAAATTAAAATAACAATTACGGCAGGCACAATAGCAATTAAACGAGTTATAATTCTTCGAACCCAAGGCTGGATTCTTAAATTTAAATAGCCTTCCATTACAATTTGTCCCGCCAAAGTTCCCGTTATTGTTGAACTTTGTCCTGCAGCAATTAAAGCAACGGCAAACAAAATCGGCGCCCATTTAGTTCCTAAAAGCGGTTCTAAAAACTGATGTGCATCCTGAATCTCGGCCACTTCAAACATTCCATTTCTGTAAAATGTGGCTGCGGCCAAAATCAAAATAGCTGCATTTACAAAAAATGCCAGATTCAAAGCAATAGTCGAATCTATAAAATTATATTTCAAAGCCTGTTTGATTCCAGCTGTACTTCGGTCAAACTTTCGGGTTTGCACTAATGATGAATGCAGATACAAATTGTGTGGCATTACAGTGGCACCAATAATTCCGATAGCAATATACAAAGCCGCTTCTGTTGGTATCGAAGGAATCAAACCATAAATCACTTTGTCTATTTCCGGTTGTGCAAAAATCATTTCGAAAACGAAAGAAAATCCAATAATAGCAACCAAAACTATAATAAAAGCTTCCATTTTTCGGATGCCTTTATTGATTAAAAAGAGTAATAAGAAAGTGTCCAAAACGGTGATTAAAACACCTTCAATTAATGGAATGTCAAATAATAAATTGATTCCAATTGCCATTCCCAACACTTCGGCAAGATCGCAGGCTGCAATAGCAATTTCGGCTAAAAAGTATAGAATATAATTAATTCCTTTTGAGTAGGTTTCTCTTGAAGCTTGTGCCAAATCACGCTGAGTTACGATTCCGAGTCTTGCACTTAAACTTTGCAACAGCAGCGCCATTAAATTACTCATCAGTAAAACCCAAAGTAAAGAATAACCAAACTGGCTTCCTCCCGCAATATCCGTTGCCCAGTTTCCCGGATCCATATAACCGACACTTACCAAATAAGCAGGACCAAAAAAGGCCAATATTTTTCTAAAAATTGAGGATTTATTTTGAGTCTGGACAGATTGATTTACTTCTTCTAAAGATTTACTCATAGCTGAATTTGAATTATAAAGACAAATATATACAAAAAGATTTTGTTTGAGTAATTATTTTTTTAGATTTGCCTAAAATTAATTTTACTCAAATGAAATATTTGTTTTTAATACTATCTCTATTTGCATTCGAACTTTCATTTTCACAAAGCAAAATTCCAAACATGGAAAAGGATAGCCTTGTCAAAAAAAACCAAGAAAACGAACTCAACGAAGTAGTTGTTTCCGGAACTTTGAAACCCATAAGAAGACTCGAAAGTGCTGTTCCTGTTGAAGTATATTCGCCCGTATTTTTCAAAAAAAACCCAACAGCCAGTATATATGAAGCTTTGCAAAATGTAAACGGAGTAAGACCTCAGCTCAATTGTGGCGTTTGCAACACCGGTGATATTCACATCAATGGATTGGAAGGCCCTTATACTTCGGTGATGATTGACGGGATGCCAATTGTCAGCAGTTTATCTACCGTTTATGGATTGTCGGGAATTCCGAATTCATTAGTAGAACGCATCGAAATCGTGAAAGGTCCCGCTTCTTCTTTGTATGGAAGTGAAGCCGTTGGTGGATTAATCAACATTATTACCAAAAATCCAAGTAATGCTCCGCTATTTTCTGCCGATGTATTCACCACTTCCTGGCTGGAGACCAACGCCGATTTAGGGTTGAAATTTAACATCAATAAAAAAGCAACTTCTTTATTAGGATTCAATTATTACAATTATGGTCAAACCATTGACAATGATAATGATGGATTTACCGATGTAACGGCTCAAAACAGAATCTCCATTTTTAACAAATGGAATTTCACCCGCCAACAAAACCGATTATTCACGGTTGCCGTTCGGGGAATGTATGAAGATCGTTGGGGTGGCGACGTGCGCTGGGAGAAAAAATACCGTGGTGGCGATGAAATTTACGGCGAAAGTATTTATACCAAACGTGGCGAACTTTTAGGAAGTTATCAATTGCCTACAACCGAAAAACTAATGCTTTCCTTTTCGGGAACGATGCATTTTCAGGACAGTCGCTACGGAACTACTTCTTATATTGCCAATCAAAAAATTGGATTTCTACAACTGACCTGGGATAAAAAACTAGGCAAAAATGATTTACTGGCAGGAATTGCTTTCCGTTATACTTACTATGACGACAATACAACCGCTACAGCAACTTTAAATGAAAACAATCCAGAAAAAACATGGCTTCCCGGAGTTTTTGTTCAGGATGAAATTACTTTTAATGAAAAACACAAAGTTTTATTTGGCTTACGATACGATTATAATTCCATTCACGGAAATATTATTACACCAAGATTTGCATATAAATTAAAAATAGACCCAAACAACATTCTCCGTTTCAATGCCGGAACGGGTTTTAGAGTTGTCAATTTGTTTACGGAAGATCACGCTGCTTTAACAGGTTCACGCCAAGTGGTAATAGCCAATAATTTAGACCCGGAAAAATCAGTTAATGCCAATTTGAATTATATCAAGAAAATATACTTTTCGAACGGTACCTTTTTAGGGATTGAAACCACTGCATTTTACACCCGATTTAGCAATAAGATTGTATCTGATTATGTAACTGATCCCAACAAAATCATTTACAACAACATTGATGGATATGCTTTGAGTCAGGGACTTAGCTGTAATACGGATATCAATTTCACCAACGGGTTAAAATTTATTTTAGGAGCTACCTATATGGATGTTTCCAATATAGAAAACGGCATCAAAACAAGACCGTATTTAACTGAGAATTTTACGGGAACGTGGACCGTTTCGTATAAAATAAACCCAATTAATCTAGCCATTGACTACACTGGAAATGTATACAGTCCAATGAAATTACCGCTGTTAAGCGAAACCGATCCAAGAAATCCGAATTCGCCCTGGTACAGTTTGCAAAACATTCAATTTACGTATTCGGGCTGGAAAAATTTTGAATTGTATGTTGGAATCAAAAACCTCCTCAACTTTACTCCCAAACGAAACAATCCATTCCTGATTTCAAGAACTGAAGATCCTTTTGACAAAAACGTACAGACATCCGATGGTACTTCCGTTGATATGAATGGTAACACAGTTCCAAATGGTCAAATAGTTGCTACACCAGATAATCCTTATGGTCTAACCTTTGACACGACTTATGTTTACGGACCCAATCAGGGAATCAGAGGTTTCTTCGGATTGCGATATAACTTATTTTAGATGAAAAAATGGGTTTACATCCTACTGATATTCTTTAGTGCGATTCCATCTGGTTTTGCCCAACTAAAAACCTACACTTTCGAAGAAGCCGAAAAATTATCCAAAGAAAATCCAAAACCTTTTGTGGTTTTCATCCACACTTCCTGGTGTAAGTATTGCAAGATGATGGAAAATTCCACTTTTAAAAACCCAGAAATCATCAATATTTTAAATGCTGATTTCTACTTTATTTCATTGGATGCCGAAAGTAAAAAAAACATTCATTTCAATAATCATACATTTCAATTTATACCAAAAGGACAAAACACAGGGATTCACGAACTCGCCACAGCATTGGCAACCATTAATTCTCAAGTAGTTTATCCAACAGTTACTATTTTGCAAACAGATTATTCCATTGTATTTCAAAAGCATTCTTTTTTAAGTAGCAAAGATTTACTCATCATACTACAAAAGGTAAAAAAAGGTCACTTTTACAAATCATTTTCTAAATTGAAACCTTCTCTTATCAAACTATAACAAAACTTTATAATTCAAACTAATATCTTGAATTGAAACTTTGTAACTTTGCATGTTTCAAATAATAATCTTTAAATAAAAAAATATGTATCCAGAAGAAATGGTAAAACCAATGCAAGCTGAATTAACAGCAGTTGGTTTTCAAGATTTACATAGTGCTGAAGACGTTACTAATGCAATTAAAGCGGAAGGCACAACATTCGTTGTAGTAAATTCTGTTTGCGGTTGTGCTGCAAGAAATGCACGTCCGGGAGCAGCAATGAGTTTAGAAGGTGCTAAAAAACCAGATCATTTAATCACTGTTTTTGCAGGAGTTGATAAAGATGCAGTTGGTGCAGCAAGAGAACACATGTTTCCTTTCCCTCCATCTTCACCAAGTATGGCTTTATTCAAAAACGGAGAATTGGTTCATATGTTAGAGCGTCACCACATCGAAGGCCGTCCAGCAGAATTAATCGCTGAAAACCTGAAAGATGCTTTCAACGAATATTGCTAATACGCAAATCTAGATAAAATAAAAACCACGCAAATCGCGTGGTTTTTTTATGCCTGATAAAATTATAAATCAACTCTCGCATATTTTAACTATTTTTATATGAATCACATTCAAATACTTAATCATTAAAAATATACGAAATCATGGCAAAAACCAATCAACGAGAATCCAACGACACCGATTCAAAACTGATAGATTTAAAATCATTAAGTAAAAAAGAATTAATCCAAAGAGCCAAGAAATTCTCCAAACAATATTGTGTTGGTAAAGGCGATGGTTTTAAGCTTAAAGATTATGAAACTGAAGCCAGTTTTAATCTAGGAACTAAAGAAAAGCCTTTGGTAAAAGAAACCCTTGAATTGGGTGTTGAAGCTCTTGCAGCGATGCAGGATATGTTATATGCTCAGGATAAATGGTCGCTTCTGATCATTTTTCAAGCGATGGATACCGCAGGAAAAGACGGGGCCATCAAGCACGTAATGTCTGGTGTAAATCCTCAGGGCTGTCAGGTTTCCTCATTTAAAGCACCCAGTTCCGAAGAATTAGACCATGATTATTTGTGGCGCTGTCAAAAGCATTTGCCGGAACGCGGACGCATTGGAATTTTTAACCGTTCGTATTATGAAGAAGTACTAGTCGTTCGCGTACATGAAGAAATACTAAAAAGTCAAAAGCTTCCTGAAAAGCTGATTACCAAAAATATTTGGAAAGATCGTTTTGAGGACATTCGAAACTTTGAAAAATATTTGCACCGCAATGGAACTATTGTCATCAAATTTTTTCTGAACCTATCAAAAGACGAACAAAAAGAACGCTTTATTGAACGGATTGACAACCCTGATAAAAACTGGAAATTTAGTCCGTCAGACGCCAAAGAAAGAGCTTACTGGAAAGATTACATGCATGCTTACGAAGAGTTAATCAAAAATACCTCAACCGAAAAATCACCCTGGTATGTGATACCTGCTGATAATAAAGCCTATGCCCGAATTGCGATTGCCTCCGCAATTATTCACACATTAGACGAATTGGATTTGGAATATCCAACAGTAAGCAAAGAAAAAATAGCCGAATTAAACACCATAAAGAAAACCTTATTGGCAGAAAAATAATCCCGCATCTCTTGAAAAACCGCAAAAGTTAGCTAAATTTGCACCCGAATTCTTCCATTTAGAGTTCTAACATATTTCTCACTTAAACGTTTATAGCATGCAACTGTACAACACTTTAAGCGCAGAAGAAAGAGCTGAACTGATTGATCAGGCGGGTAAACAACGACTAACGTTGTCTTTCTATGCGTATGCCAAAATTCATGACCCACAAAAATTTCGCGACGATTTATTTATAGTCTGGAACGCACTCGATGCTTTGGGTCGAATTTACGTAGCCCACGAAGGAATTAATGCTCAAATGAGTGTTCCTGCCGAAAATATTGAAGCTTTCCGTGAAACTTTGGAAGTCTATGATTTCATGAAAGGCATTCGATTGAATGTAGCCGTAGATCAGGACGATCATTCCTTTTTGAAACTAACGATTAAAGTGCGTCACAAGATTGTTGCTGACGGTCTGAACGACGATACTTTTGATGTAACCAATATTGGAGTTCACCTGAAAGCCAAAGAATTCAATGAAATTCTGGATGATCCCAACACGATAGTAGTCGATTTCAGAAATCACTACGAAAGTGAAGTCGGACATTTTAAAAATGCGATTACTCCAGATGTGGAAACATTTAGAGAAAGTCTGCCGATAATCAACGAACAGCTTCAAAAACACAAAGAAGATAAAAATCTGGTAATGTATTGCACAGGCGGAATCCGTTGTGAAAAAGCGAGTGCTTATTTCAAACATCAGGGCTTCAAAAATGTCTTTCAATTAGAAGGCGGCATCATCAATTACGCCAAACAACTTAAAGAAGAAGGTCTGGAAAGCAAGTTCATCGGAAAGAATTTTGTTTTCGATAATCGTCTGGGCGAAAGAATTACAGATGATATCGTTTCCCAATGTCACCAATGTGGAAAACCTTGTGATAACCACACTAATTGTGAAAATGACGGATGCCATCTGCTATTTATTCAATGTGACGGATGCAAATCGGCTATGGAAAATTGCTGTTCCACCGAATGTCTGGAAATCATCCATATGCCTTTAGTAGATCAGGTAAGATTGAGAACCGGAAAACAGGTCGGAAACAAAGTATTTAGAAAAGGAAAATCAGAAAGTCTGAAATTCAAACATTCCGGAGAACTGTCAGATAAGGCTTTGGCAACAGCAGTAAAACCAAGCGATATTCGCCAAAAAATAAAAGTTAAAAAAGTATTGCTAGGTAAAGCAGAGCATTATTATGTAAAAGCCCAGGTGGGACTTTTTACTATCGAAAACCACGAATTGAATACGGGTGATACCATCTTAATTTCAGGACCAACAACCGGAAATCAGGAATTGGTTTTAGGAAAAATGATAGTCAACGAAATTGAAGATACTGTTGCAAAAAAAGGAGATAGAATTACATTTTCAGTTCCTTTTAGAGTGAGATTATCGGATAAATTATATAAAATTTTGAACGATTAAAAAGAGTATAAATAACTATATTAAACCATTGTGATTTAAAAGTTGCAATGGTTTTTTTTATTAAAAATTTACATTTTTTTGGCATTTTAACCTCTTGTAACATAAACCAAAAAAATACTATCTTTACCCATTAAACGTTTTAAGAACTTAAATTGCTTTTTATAGCAATACTACATATAAATTATGGCATGTACAAGTTGTTCAACTTCTGATGGTGGCGCACCAAAGGGTTGCAAAAATAATGGGACTTGTGGCACCGATAGCTGCAATAAATTAACGGTTTTCGACTGGCTTTCAAATATGAGTTTGCCTAATGGCGAAGCTCCTTTTGACTGTGTTGAGGTACGTTTCAAGAACGGTAGAAAAGAGTTTTACCGCAATACCGAAAAACTGACTTTAAGCATTGGAGATATAGTAGCTACTGAAGCTTCTCCAGGACACGACATCGGAATTGTGACACTAACCGGAGAGTTGGTTCGCATTCAGATGAAGAAAAAATCAGTGAATCCAGCCAGTGCAGAGGTTACTAAAATATACCGAAAAGCATCTCAAAAAGACATCGATATCTGGTCAACTGCCCGTGATAAGGAAGAACCAATGAAAGTTAGAGCCAGAGAATTGGCAATTGCCCAAAAACTGGAAATGAAAATCTCAGATATTGAGTTTCAGGGCGATGGGTCAAAAGCAACTTTTTATTATACTGCCAACGACAGAGTCGATTTTAGGCTTTTAATTAAAGATTTTGCCAAAGAATTCAGTACGAGAGTAGAAATGAAACAAGTAGGTCTTCGTCAGGAAGCCGCTCGTTTAGGTGGAATCGGATCTTGCGGAAGAGAATTGTGCTGTTCTACCTGGTTAACGGATTTCAGAAGTGTAAACACATCGGCAGCGCGTTACCAGCAATTGTCCTTGAACCCACAAAAACTGGCAGGTCAATGCGGAAAATTGAAATGCTGTCTGAATTACGAACTGGATACTTATATGGATGCCCTAAAAGGATTTCCGAGTATGGATACCAAATTGGTAACTGAAAAAGGAGATGCTGTTTGCCAAAAACAGGATATTTTCAAAGGATTGATGTGGTTTGCATACACTAATGATTATGCCAATTGGCACATGCTAAAAATAGAGCATGTTAATGAAATCATCGCCGAAAACAAACTCAAAAACAAAGTAGCTTCACTGGAAGACTTTGCGATTGAAGTAGTTCAGGAACCGGAAAAGCATTTTAACAATGCAATGGGTCAGGAAAGTTTAACCCGTTTTGACCAGCCTAAGAAAAAGCCAAATAAGAAGAAAAAGAAAAAAAGTGGTGGAGAAAATCTGATTGTTGCCAATAATAATCCAAATCCAACAAACAACAATAACAATCCTAACAATAAACAGAATGGTCCCAGACCAAATAACAACAAGCCTTCAAACAATAACCGTCCTATTTCAAACGATAAAAAACCTGCAGACAATAAGCCTGCAGAACCTAGAAAACCAATAATTATCACTAAAAATGAGAATAAAAAATAGCATCTTACTTCTTTTAGTTGTGATACTCTTTTCTTCCTGTGATAAAAAAAGAGTTTTTGACGAATACAAATCCGTAGGAACAGCCTGGAACAAGGACAGCATCGTAACTTTCGATTTACCTGTATTGGATTCAACAAAAAGATACAATTTATTCGTAAATTTGAGAGACAACAACGATTATCCGTTCAATAATCTCTTTTTAATCGTTGCTTTGGAAATGCCAAACGGCTTCACAAAAGTTGACACTCTGGAATATCAAATGGCAGATGTGGACGGGACGCTTTTAGGCGATGGTTTTTCAGACATCAAGGAAAGCAAACTTTTTTACAAAGAAAAAGTACGCTTTAGAGGAAATTACAAAGTACACATCAAACAAGCCGTTCGCGAAAGTGGAAAAGTTCCTGGAGTAACAGCTTTACCAGGAATTACAGATGTAGGTTTTAGAATAGAAACAATAGATTAAGACATAATTATGGCTACTCGAAAAAATAATAATCAGGGAAATAACGTAGATAAAGACATCAATTACTACAAAGGGAAATTTTGGAGAATTTTCTTTTATGGATTGGGTGGACTTATGGTATTTTTCCTCTTTGCTTCATGGGGGCTTTTTGGTGCTATGCCTTCTTTCGAAGACTTAGAAAATCCGGATTCTAATTTGGCAACCGAAATTATTTCTTCAGATGGAGTAGTTATTGGAAAATACTTCCAGACCAATCGTTCACAATTAAAATACTCTGATTTACCTAAAAATCTGGTAGATGCATTAGTAGCTACTGAAGACGAACGTTTTTATGAGCATTCCGGAATTGACGGCAGAGGAACCCTGAGAGCCATATTTACTCTAGGAACCAATGGTGGTGCAAGTACCCTGACACAGCAATTAGCCAAACAATTATTTCACGGAGAAGGGTCTAAATTTTTACCTTTTAGAATCGTTCAAAAAATCAAAGAATGGATTATTGCCATCCGATTGGAAAGACAATATACCAAAAACGAAATCCTTGCCATGTACTGCAATGTCTATGATTTTGGTAATTATTCCGTTGGAGTAAGTTCAGCAGCAAAAACCTATTTTTCCAAAGAACCAAAAGATTTAACCATAGACGAATCGGCAATATTAGTCGGAATGTTCAAAAACTCCGGTTTATACAATCCCGTTCGTAATCCTCAAGGAGTAAAAAACCGTAGAAATGTGGTGCTTTCTCAAATGGAAAAAGGAAAAATCATTACACAGGAACAAAAAGAAAAACTACAGGCATTACCTATTACTTTAAAATTCAAATTAGAAAGCCATCGCGAAGGTACTGCTACTTATTTCAGAGAATATTTGCGTGATTATCTGAAAAAATGGGCAGAAGAAAACAAAAAACCAGACGGTTCTGATTATGATATCTACAAAGACGGTTTAAAAATTTATACTACCATCGATTCCAGAATGCAATTACACGCCGAAGAAGCCGTTGAAAAACACATGGCAAATCTTCAGGAGCAATTTTTTATTGAAGCTAAAACCAATAAAAATGCACCATTTGTAAACATCACGGATGCCGAAACCCAACGCATCCTAAAACAAGCCATGAAAGCCTCTTACCGTTGGACCGTTATGACAGAAATGGAGAAAAGCGAAGAAGAAATCATAGCATCCTTCAGTCAAAAAACAAAAATGAAAGTCTTTACCTGGAAAGGTGAAAGAGACACCATAATGACACCTCTGGATTCTATCCGTTATTACAAACACTTCCTGCAATCAGGTCTTATGGCTATGGAACCACAAACTGGTAATATAAAAGCCTGGGTTGGTGGAATCAATTACAAATATTTTCAATACGATCACGTAGGACAAGGAGCAAGACAAGTAGGTTCAACATTCAAACCATTCGTTTACGCAACAGCAATCGAACAATTAGGAATGTCACCTTGTGATACTATAGTTGACGGACCATTTATGATCCGCAAAGGACGTCACCACGTTACCGAAGACTGGGAACCAAGAAACTCCAATAACAGCTACCGCGGAATGGTTACTCTGAAACAAGGATTAGCCAATTCGATTAATACAATTTCTGCTAAATTAATTGACAAAACTGGACCAGAAGCAGTTATTGAATTAACTCATAAATTAGGAGTAAAATCAGATATTCCGGCACAGCCTTCAATTGCATTGGGAGCCGTTGATATTACTGTAGAAGATATGGTTGCCGCTTATGGAACATTTGCCAATCAGGGCGTTTACGTAAAACCACAATTCATTAGCAGAATAGAAGATAAAAGTGGTGTTGTGATTTACGAACCAATTCCTGAATCTCATGATGTACTGAATAAAGACATTGCATTTGCTGTAATCAAATTACTTGAAGGAGTTACCGAAAGTGGATCTGGAGCAAGATTAAGAACTGAAGGTGGCGGAAGCGGTGATAATCGTTGGACAGGCTATCCATATATGTTCAAAAATCCAATTGCAGGTAAAACAGGAACAACTCAAAACCAGTCAGACGGTTGGTTTATGGGGATGGTGCCAAATCTGGTAACTGGAGTCTGGGTAGGATGTGAAGACCGTTCCGCACGATTCAAAAGCTTAACTTACGGACAAGGAGCAACTGCTGCTTTACCGGTTTGGGGTTATTTTATGAAACTGTGTTATGAAGATCCAAACCTAAAAGTTTCCAAAGAACAATTTGACCGACCTGCTAATCTTTCTATCAAAGTAGATTGTTATACTGCTCCAAAAGTAAAAGATACCACTGCAGTAGAACAGGATACACAAGAATTCGAGTTTTAAAGTTTTCAGTAACTATTTTCTGCTGTACACTATATCTTTTAGGGCGAACCCCGCCCCAAAAGGATGCCGTTCCCATCAGGGCTAAAAACACGATATGATCAACAAAAAAGTAAATAACGTTCAAGAGGCACTTCAGGGAATCGAAAACGGAATGACACTGATGCTTGGTGGTTTCGGATTATGTGGTATTCCAGAAAACTCCATTGCCGAACTGGTCAAAAAAGAAACCAAAAACCTTACCTGCATCTCCAATAATGCCGGAGTCGATGATTTCGGATTGGGATTGCTTTTACAAAAACATCAAATCAAAAAAATGATTTCTTCCTATGTAGGAGAAAATGCCGAATTCGAACGCCAAATGCTAACAGGCGAACTCGAAGTAGAACTCATTCCACAAGGAACTCTGGCCGAACGCTGTCGTGCCGCACAAACTGGAATTCCTGCTTTTTTCACTCCAGCCGGTTTCGGAACCGAAGTTGCTATTGGCAAAGAAACCCGCGAATTCAATGGAAAGATGCACGTAATGGAATTGGCTTTCAAAGCTGACTTTGCCATTGTAAAAGCCTGGAAAGGCGATACCGCAGGAAACCTCATCTTCAAAGGAACTGCCCGAAACTTCAATCCCTGTATGGCTGGTGCAGCAAAAATCACTATCGCCGAAGTTGAAGAATTGGTAGAAGCCGGAACTCTCGACCCCAATCAAATTCACACTCCTGGAATATTTATTCAGCGCATCTTTCAAGGAGAGAAATATGAGAAAAGGATTGAGAAACGTACAACCAGAAAAAGAGACTGATTATGGCACTTGAGAAAGAAGACATCGCCAAAAGAATAGCCCAGGAAGTCAAAGACAAATACTTTGTCAATCTTGGTATTGGTATTCCCACTTTGGTAGCCAATTATATTCCAAAGGGAATTGAAGTGGAATTTCAAAGTGAAAACGGCGTTCTGGGAATGGGACCTTTCCCTTTTGAAGGAGAAGAAGATGCTGATTTAATCAATGCCGGAAAACAAACTATCACGACTTTAGAAGGCGCTTCTTTCTTTGATTCCGCAACCAGTTTCGGAATGATTCGCGGTCAACACGTCGATTTGACCATTCTTGGTGCAATGGAAGTTGCCGAAAACGGAGATATTGCCAACTGGAAAATCCCCGAAAAAATGGTCAAAGGAATGGGTGGTGCGATGGATTTAGTCGCTTCAGCCGAAAATATAATCGTCGCTATGATGCACGTTAACAAAGCAGGGGAAAGCAAAATTCTTAAAAAATGTACTTTGCCATTAACAGGTGTTGGCTGCGTTAAAAAAGTCGTAACCGAGTTAGCCGTTCTCGAAATAACTCCAAAAGGTTTTAAACTCTTAGAACGAGCGCCAGGCATTTCTGTAGCACATATCATCGCTTCTACCGAAGCTACGTTAATCATCGAAGGCGAAATTCCGGAAATGGTGATTGATTAAATCCCAAACATCCGAATAGCTTTGTCAAAGTTTTAAACTTTGACAAAGCTTCTAAAAAACAAAAACCGCCCAATTAAGGCGGTTTCATTATTTAAAAAAAATCTGCGAATCTGCGGTTAAAAACTACAAATTAGAAAAGAAGTCATTCCCTTTATCATCAGTAATGATAAAAGCAGGGAAATCTTTAATCGTGATTTTACGAACAGCTTCCATACCTAATTCTTCAAAATCAACTACCTCAACAGAAAGGATATTTTCTTTGGCCAAAATAGCTGCTGGACCTCCAATAGAACCTAAATAGAATCCACCGTAAGTTTTACAAGAATTCATAACGTCTTTCGTTCTGTTTCCTTTAGCAAGCATTACCATACTTCCTCCATTCTTTTGAAACTCATCTACGTAAACGTCCATTCTACCGGCAGTTGTTGGTCCAAAACTTCCTGAAGCCATTCCTTCCGGTGTTTTTGCTGGACCTGCATAATAGATGGGGTGGTTTTTAAAGTATTCCGGCATTGGTTTACCGGCATCAAGTAATTCTTTGATTTTGGCGTGTGCAATATCACGAGCCACAATCAAAGTTCCGTTTAATTTCAAACGGGTTTTGATAGGATACTGCGATAATTTTTTAAGAATATCAGCCATTGGCTGGTTCAAATCAATTTCGACAGCTGGTTCCAAATGCGGTGCAGTTTCAGGCAGCAAACGTTTTGGATTTACTTCCAATTGTTCTACGAAAATACCGTCTTTGGTAATTTTTCCTTTGATATTTCTATCCGCTGAACAGGAAACTCCCAATCCAACCGGACAAGAAGCCGCGTGACGCGGCAGACGGATCACACGGACATCATGCGTAAAATATTTTCCACCAAACTGTGCTCCAATAGCACTTTGCTGACAAATCAATTGTACTCTTTTTTCCCATTCCAAATCACGGAAAGCCTGACCTGACATATTTCCAGATGTTGGTAAATGATCAAAATAACCTGCCGATGCTTTTTTAACTGCTGCTAAATTTGCTTCTGCTGAAGTTCCTCCTATAACCAAAGCCAAGTGATAAGGCGGACAAGCCGAAGTTCCTAAGTCCATTATTTTGGCACGAATGAAAGCATCCAATGATTTTTCATTCAATAATGATTTTGTTTGCTGGTACAAATAGGTTTTATTGGCAGAACCTCCTCCTTTTGCTAAAAACAAAAACTCATAAGAAGCTCCTTTTTTAGCATAAATATCAATCTGAGCAGGAAGATTCGAACCTGAATTTTTCTCTTCAAACATACTGATTGGCACAATTTGAGAATAACGAAGATTTCTTTCCTGATAAGTATTAAAAATTCCTTTGGAAAGCCATTCAGCATCATCAGCTCCCGTGTATACATTTTCCCCTTTTTTGGCCATTACAATCGCTGTCCCTGTATCCTGACAAGAAGGTAATTCACCATCAATAGCCACAGCTGCATTTTGCAATAAGTTATATGCCACGAAACGGTCATTGTCTGTTGCTTCCGGATCGTCAAGAATAGCTTTTAGTTTTTCTAAATGCGAAGTACGCAGCATAAAAGAAACATCTTTCAAAGCTTCCTGAGCCAATAACTCTAAACCTTTTGGGTCAACAGTTAAGATTTCTCTATCTCCGAATTGTTCTAATTTTACAAAATCAGAACTGATTTTGCGGTATTGGGTATCGTCTTTTAAAATTGGATAAGGATCCTGATATATAAAGTCCATTGGTTTTTATTTTTTGGCAAATATAAAAAATATTTGCCGCAGCAATTGTTTTTGCTGAATGGGTTTAATACTAAAAAACACTTTTTTTGTTAAAAATCAAGCATTAAGAGAAACCTAATTCGAAAACATCAATTAAAAATATTTTAAATTAAAAAGATGGTTGTTTTTATCAAAGAAAACCAATAATTACATTCAACCAATGTCAATTTAGAAACATTAGAGATAAAAAAGTTTTTTCCATTCTCTACAATTTAGAATAAATAATTGATTTTGATTTGAGGCTACTAAAGTTTTTTGCAATTTTTTATACAATTATATGAAATTTCTAAAAAAAAATTATATTTGTAAAACAAATTTGAATAATTAATATAATTTATTATGAAAAACCCTTCTGAATACGGTAAAATTATAACAGATATTTACCAAAAAGCACAAAATGATTCTGCATATTTAAAAGAATTGTATGAAAATCCAGTGAAAATTTTTTCTGATTCTGGACTACCATTCCAAGAAGAAAATAATCCAGAATTAATCTTCTTTGTAAGAAAAAATTTAGATCTTATTGGAAGTAGTTCACCTCAAAGACTAAGTTGTGAAACATGTAAAACAATTGCATATACAGTTATGATTGGTACAGCAGGTTTAGCGTATTTACTTACTAGTGCTGTTACAATTTCAAACCCTTTAGTTATTGCTTTTACAGCTAGTTTATCAGTTGCTCTTGGTGTAACTTTATCAGTGGCGTCAGTGGTTGCTTTGCTAAATGCCTTAATTGCATCAGGCACTGTAGCATTTAGTTTAATAGCAAACGATATTTGTGGGCTAGCGGGTTACTGTTAATAAGCACTATCATTTAGAAGCTCATCAAAAAATATTTTTTCTATAGCAAAAAATGGATTGATTGAAATGTACTTTGTTTCAAGTATCATTAGTGGCACACATTAAGGTAAGTGTAAAAATAGCAACTTCACAAACAACAAATTAAAAAAAACCACTCAAAATGAGTGGTTTTTTTATTTAGAAATTATAAAGGGTTATCCTGTTCTTTATGATAAATTGGAATTAACCGGCTTGATTTAGGTCGTTTTTAACTTAATATACTTGTAAGCAAGAATAAAATAATTAAAACTATAGCGATGTATTTTGCGTATTTTGACATTTTTTATTTGATTTAAGTTACTATTGATTTATAATTTTTTAAATTGAATTAGAAAAACCAGCTTGCTACGAAAATGGCCGTAATGACACAAATCACATCAACCAAAAGCATCGTTCCTAATGCATATCGGGTATTTTTTATATTAACAGAACCAAAGTAAACCGCAATTACATAAAAAGTACTTTCAGCACTACACTGAAAAATACTGCTTAACCTTCCCGTCATGGAATCGGCGCCAAAAGTATTCATGGAATCTATCAAAAACCCTCGTGATCCGGCAGAACTAAATGGTCTTAGCAATGCTACCGGCAAAGCATCGGTAATACCTTTACTAACGCCAATATTAGAAAAAACAAAAGCAATTCCGTTGCTAATAATTTCAAACAAACCACTGTTTCTGAATAAAGAAATAGCCACTAACATTCCCAAAACATAAGGAAAAATAGTAACTCCCGTTTTAACACCATTATTAGCTCCTGCTACAAAGGCTTCATAAACAGTTGTATCTGCTTCGGTAAATTTCTTCTCTTTCAGAAAAGAAAAAATCAAAGTAGCAAGAATAATTCCAACCAATATTAAAGCCGAAAGATTAGAGGTGAAATAATTTTTACCTATCAGGTCCAAATGATTTACATACATTAATAAACCAATAATCGCAGCAATTAATGTAATCAGTCCAAGAACCAAAGAAGCGCTTTTGAAATTAATTTTTTGTTTCACTCCAACAATAAGAAAAGCAGCAATTGTACCAATAAAAGAGGTAATGATACAAGGCAGCATTACATCGGCAGGATTGCTTGCACCCGCAGCTGCACGATAACCAATGATAGAAGTTGCAATTAAGGTAAGTCCCGAAGCGTGCAGACACATAAACATAATTTGAGCATCACTTGCCTTGTCTTTTTCAGGATTTATTTCCTGTAAACTTTCCATCGCTTTTAGCCCAAAAGGAGTTGCTGCGGAATCCAATCCTAGAAAATTAGCAGCAAAATTTAAGGTCATATAAGAAATCGATGGGTGATTTTTGGGAATACTCGGGAACACTTTTACAAATACAGGACTCAATGCTTTTGCCAATTTTTCAGACACTCCGGAAATAATTAAAAGTTCCATCAATCCACAGAAAAAAGCCAAATAAGCCATCAATGGTAAAATCAAATCCAGTAATGTGCTTTTACAGGTTGGCAACAAACCATCTGATTTTTGGACTCCGCTAAAGATTTTTACTGTTTTGTTTTTATAAACATAAGTAGTATCAGCATTTAGCGTATCTCTGTTGATACTAAAAGCTTTATCTTCCGATTTGTTGATACTGTCTTTTATAAAAGCAGGAATCTGATCTATATATCTTTCAGAAATTAAAATAGGATCGTCTTTTTTTCCGTTCAAGACGTGATCAATTGTATAGTTGTTCCCAGAAAACAAACTGAAAATCACAAATGCAATCGACGAAATGAAAATGACCAGCCAAAATCTACTTAATACCATAATTATTTAATTTTTGTAAATGTAATAAATCAATTGAAAAGACAATTACAAATTCAATTGTCAATTAATATTGTTTGAAAGAATCTTAAGAATTGTAAAACCAATTTATTCAATGATAATTTTAGTTTCCAAATAATTTTCAAAAGGCTTTATAGCATCAAAAATAAGGATTTTTTTAGCTTCATTCAGGACTGAAAAAAACTGAACTTCTACTTTTATATGGTCTTTTTTGATCGTCCGTTTCCATGTACCGATGACTTTTCCGTTTTCTACAATAATGGGTTTAAAAATACCATTATTGGTAAATGCTTTAGGCTGATGTTCCAATAAAATAGATGCTTCTCGACTTTTATACGAAATTAAAATCTCATCAAAAGCTGGCAGAAAATGTATGCTTTCACAAAAATTATCTACCTCAATAAAATCACTTCCAAACCAATACTTCTTATTGTCAATTTCAACCGATTTCAAATCAGATTCTATTAAATTAATCGCCAATCTAGCCGTGGTAGCAGAAAAACCGGACCACCAAGAAAAGTCGAGCAAAGTTGCAGGCCCATGACTTTCGAAATAGCGTTTGGCTAATTTAGCCAATGCTTCTTCTTTAGTAAAAATAGTTGTGGGTCTTGAAACCCGTTCTTCCAGCAAAGCGTAGGTAATCTGTTTGCCTTTCATTTTGCCGTTACACACCACAGCATCTAACTCTGCATTCATCATAATAATAACTGGAGACAAGTCACCAGAACCCTTTTGAATATTAAGCTCCTGCATAATTTCGTCCCGTGTTAAATGATTATTCCCAGTAAGTAGTTTTTCGATGGACGAATTAACCTGATCCAGTTTCTTTTCATCATAGCCGTGTTGTGTAGCTAATGAAGTAAAAAGACGTTTAACTTGTGGTCTGGATAAATCCAGCATCCAATAAATATCTTCAGCAGAAACAAAATGCCAGGTTGGGCGCAGAATATGCGTTCGAATAATTTTACCTGAATTAATCGCTTCTTCAATTCCTTTTTCAGTAGCATTGCATCGAGAACCAATTGCCCATTTTGCCATTGGGTAATCCTGCGCCTGAATTGCACCTAAATGCTTCACTATATCTTGTGGTGTATTCTGGTTTTCTTTTAAAAGCTTTTGTGAAGCAAGTCTATAATTTGCAATTTCCTGATGTGTCATTTGAGGTATGAATTATACATGAATAATCTCGTCCTCAATCAACAAATCCTCTCTCCTTAATCGAAGTAAAATCTGTGCCACAGCAATAGTATCTTTTTCACAATAAGTTACAATTCGGTCTATGTCTTTTTCTACATAAAAAACGTGACCAACCTGACTACCATCTATATCTCCTTTTGGTGAAGGAATTCCAAGTACTTTACACATTAATTTTAAAGAAGTGAAATGTTTGTAATCACCAAATTTCCACAATTCCAAAGTATCCAAATGTGGAATTTCCCAAGGTTTTTTGCCAAATAAATTCAATTTGTTGGGAATAGGAATCTGATTGATAATCATTCGGCGGGCTAGGAATGGAATGTCAAATTCTTTAGCATTATGACCGCATAAAACATGTTGTGGCTGATTAAAATGATTGTTCAGCAGATTATTGAAATCTTTCAAAAGTTGTGGCTCTTCACCAAAAAAAGACGTCACTCTAAAATTCCGAATATCACCTTTGATGACAAAGTAACCCACAGAAATACAGATGATTTTTCCAAATTCAGCCCAAATTCCGGCGCGATCATAAAATTCTTCCGGAGTATGTTCGTCTTTCCGTTGGTATTGCGTTTTGAGTTCCCAAAGTGTTTTCATTTCATCATCCAGAAAATTGAAATCTTCCGTTTCCGGAACAGTTTCAATATCAAGAAATAGAATATTATTCAGGTTTATTTTTTCGATCATTTTTTAGACTTTCGTTGGACAACTTAGATTTTTAGACTGTTTAGATTTACAAAATCAAAAATCTAAGATAGTCTAAATATCTTACAATCTAAAAAGTCTAATTTAAAATAAACTTTGCTGAGTAGTAGGATTTTCGTGTTCCAACAACCATTTCTTACGCCAGAGTCCACCGGCATATCCCGTAAGTGAGCCATCCGTTCCAATCACTCTATGACAGGGAACAACAATCCAAAGCGGATTTTTTCCATTGGCGGAAGCCACAGCACGAATTGCTTTGACATCACCTAATTTCTTGGATAATTCCAAATAAGACATTGTTTTACCAAAAGGAATTTCGAGTAATCCTTTCCAGACTTTTTGCTGAAATTCAGTTCCAACTGGATTTAATTTGAAGGTAAAATCACTTCTCTTACCTTCAAAATAATCATGGAGCTGAGAAATAGCTTCTTGTAAAACTGATGGAATTTCTGCAGAAACAATTGCTTCGTCAGCAACCGAAATAACAGAAATACCATTTTCATCACCCACTATTTTGGCGATTCCTAAAGGTGTTTTGATATAGGCTGTTTCCATAAAAATTAATGAACTGCAAAGTACATAAAGTTTTGATAAAAAACAGAAATGTTATTTTACATAAAATTTAAAATGCTGATTTTGTTTTTATTAAACAAATATTTTATACTTTTATATTATAAATGTAATTTTTACATTTATAATATAAATTAATTATTAATCAAAAATTATTGAAATTATGACAAAAATTTTACCCAAAAACAAATTAACAACTGCATTTATATGCTTGTTATTTACTGTAATGATGCCAACTCATACAATGGCACAGAAAAATATTCTTTATGTAACAAAAAGCACTTTCGTTCCAGGTGCTGGTGCTTCTGCAATTACTAATGATCCTATCATTAGAATGTTTAACAGCGATGCTAATTTCATTCTTACAGTAACTACAACAGACGCTGCAGGAACGGGAGTTTCTCTTACTGGTTATGATTTAGTTATAGTCCAGGAAACGTTTGGATCTGGAGATGCTGCCTTGAAACCAACTGGACCACTTGGAATCAAGAATCTTACAATTCCAGTTATTTACAACAAGACTTTTGCTTTAAGAAATACAAGAGCAGTTACTGATTCTGATGCAGCTATAGTAGTTTCCTCAGCTTTATCTATTACTGTAGACCCATCTAAACAATCCAATCCTTTATTTAGTGGAATCAGTTTTTCAGGAGGAAATAATATTAAGCTTTACGAAAATACTGCAGCTAATACTGGAATAACGGGTGTTAGTTCTCTTGATGTACTGAATGAATTGGATATTTCTACAACAGGTACTTTACTAGCTTCCAGTTCAATCCCTTCAGATGTTACTAATGTTAATAAATCAGTAGTAGTTAATGATATTCCAGCTGGCACTCAGCTTGGAACAGCCGTTACAGATAAAATTCCAACTGGTTCGCGAATGATTGCTTTTGCTTTTAATTATGGACCAATTATTATGGGAGATGGCACAAACATAAGTTCTGAGGCATTAACTATTTGGAGAAATGCTGCCTATGTTTTAACAGGGTTGACAGTTCCAACCACTTTATACCAAAACCCTGCTTTAGGATTAGAAGAAAACACAGTAGAGTCGGACAGCGTTTCAGTATCTCCAAACCCAACTAGCGGTATTGTTACTGTAAATAGCAATACAGAGGTAAAAGCTATTACAGTTTTTGATGTTACGGGAAAACAGGTTTCTACTAGCAAAACAAATACAGTTGATTTATCTAACCAATCATCTGGTGTATATTTGCTAAAAGTACAAACAGAAAATGGTTCAACTACCAAAAAAGTGGTTGTGGAATAAATCATCTTTTTACAATAATAAAGAAGCCGTTTCAAAATTGATTTGAAACGGCTTCTATCATTTTGTCTATTTTCTTTTCAAAAACTCAATGGCTGTTTTGGCTATTTCAGATTGATGCCCTTTTGGTATTGCCAATAGAATATCCGTGAAAAGATTTATCGATTTAATTTCAATATACCCAATTTCGGGATAATTATGGCTTTTCAAAATGGCCGTTGGAACAATGGAAACACCTAGTCCATTTTTGACTAATTGAATAATCGAAGAAATGTTATTGGACTCGTGCACCACTTTTGGAGCAAAGCCAAAATGAGCACAGATTTCCAGTAAATTATCATAATACTGTGGTGAATATTCTTTGTTGAAAAACACAAAAGTAGTTTGACTCAATGATTCTATTTGATGTTCAGATTGTATAGGATATAAATTTTTATTGAACACCAAGGAGAAGCTGTCTTTAAACCAAAGCTGTGTTTCTATTTTGGGTGAATGTAAAGGGGCACGAACAATTCCTAAATCGATTTTGAATTCTTCTAAAGCTTTGATTTGTTTGACTGTCGGCACTTCATACAATCTAAAATTTACATACGGAAATTGTTCAGATAAATATTGAATCAAAGCTGAAATATCTCCCGAAAAAGTAGAACTCACATAGGCAATTCGGAATTCGCCACTTTGATTTTCACTTATTTTTCTGGTTTTAATGTTGATTAGTTCAATGTTTTTCAATACTTCACGCATTTCTTTTTCATAGAATTTTCCGGCTTCGGTAAGAATGACGCGTTTATTATTGCGTTCGAAAAGTTGTGCGCCAATTTCGGTTTCCAATTCTTTGATTTGCCGGCTTAGGGGCGGTTGTGAAATAAATAGCTTTTCAGCCGCACGAACAAAGCTTAACTCTTCAGCCAATTTCAGGAAATATTTTATATGACGTAATTCCATATATACTTTTTAAGTATCGATTAATGACAAAATAAGTATTTTTAAGTCATATATAAAAATAATAGGTTTGTTAAAAAATAACAATCATGAAAAAATCAACAGTTACAGAAATCAGAGAACGTTTTGATAATGAGGTAGAACGCTTCTCCAATTTAAAAACCGGTCAGGTTGCCACAATAGATGCTGCACTTTCATTAGAGCTTTTGACTTCGGCAGCTAAAGTCATAAAACCCGATGCTACAACTCTTTTGGATTTGGGTTGCGGTGCCGGAAATTACAGTTTGAAAATGTTGTCTAAATTGCCAAATCTGGATTGTACTTTGGTAGATTTAAGTAAAAATATGCTGGACAAAGCCTATCAGCGGGTTTCAGAAATTAGTTCCGGAAAAATTAAAGTAATTCAGGGTGATATCCGGGATATAGCATTGCCTAAAAACCACTTTGATATTATCTTAGCAGGAGCCGTTTTGCATCATTTAAGAGAAGACCCGGACTGGGAATTTGTGTTTCAAAAATTATTCAAAAGTCTAAAACCGGGTGGTTGCTTGATGATTTCGGATTTGATTTTTCAGGAAAATCCGGCTGTTAATGAATTGGTCTGGGAAATGTATGGCAATTATTTGAAGCAGCAAGGCGGAGACACCTATCAACAAAAAGTCTTTGATTATATCGAAAAAGAAGACACTCCAAGATCAATGACTTATCAATTGGACTTAATGAAAAAAGTCGGTTTTTCGAGTACTGAAATTTTACATAAAAACAGTTGTTTTGGGGCTTTTGGCGGGATAAAGTAGATTAACCACAAAGTTCAAAACACAAAACCATTCGGGGATAATGAATGGTTTTGTGCTTTAGCCCCGATAGAAGGGAAAATCCTTTTCTTTTTTTCTTTAAAAAGAAAAGATTTGGAATGATAGCGGGATTAGCTCCTGAAAATTATTATTTCAAATTTGAATATATATAAGCTTCCAGGGCTTTCAATTCTTCGTCTGAAAAGGTTTTTGTAATTTCTAAATTAGGTTTCATTAATTCATATTGACTTGGATCAACGATAGCTTCGCCTTCGCCTTTAAGGAAACTAACCATATTCGCATTCTTATCTTTATAAATTTTGGCAATTTCCTGAATGCTTGGTCCAATTACTTTTTGATCCAATTGATGACAAGCAACACAGTTTCCTTTGCCCTGGAAAATTTCTTGTCCTAGAGCTTCTGGTGTTTGAGCAGCAACAGTTTCTTCTGTCGTAATTTCTTCGGGTTTTTCAAAAGGTTCTTCGCTTTCTTTTTTACAAGATAGTAATGTCAAAACGGCAAATAAGAATATAACTTTCTTCATTTTTATTTATTTAAAAGTATAGCAGCTTCTTTGGCAAAATAGGTCGAAATCAAACTGGCTCCTGCTCTTTTGATACACATTAATTGTTCCATCATTATTTTGTCATTGTCCAGCCAGCCTCTTTCAGCAGCGGCTTTGATCATCGCATATTCTCCCGAAACGTGAAATACGGTTACCGGAACATTCACAGCATTTTTGACTTCGCGAACGATGTCCAAATAAGCAATTCCCGGTTTTACCATTACCATATCGGCACCTTCTTCTACATCAGACAAAGCTTCTTTGATGGCTTCTATGCGGTTGGCATAATCCATTTGGTACGTTTTTTTGTCTTTTGGAACAACAACATCGGCTTCCCTAGGTGCGCTGTCCAAGGCATCACGAAAAGGTCCGTAAAACGCCGAAGCATATTTAGCAGAATAACTCATAATTCCCACATTGTGAAAACCTGCAGTATCCAATCCTTCTCGCAAACGCAAAACACGTCCGTCCATCATATCGGAGGGTGCTACAAAATCGGCACCAGCCTCGGCATGAGAAACTGCCATTTTAACTAAAGCGGCTACGGTAGAATCGTTTTCGACATCGCCATTGGCAATAATTCCGTCGTGACCGTATATTGAATAGGGATCCAAAGCGACATCCGGCATTACAATCATTTCCGGACAAGCTGTTTTGATAGCACGAATGGCTTGTTGCATTAATCCGTTTGGATTCCAGGCTTCAACACCTTCATTGTCTTTTAAATCCTCGCTTATTTTTACGTAAATATTGACTGCCCGTATTCCTAAAGCATAGATTTCTTTGACTTCTTCTACCGTTAAATCAATCGA
Source organism: Bacteroidota bacterium (assembly GCA_040387175.1). Taxonomy (GTDB): domain Bacteria; phylum Bacteroidota; class Bacteroidia; order Flavobacteriales; family Flavobacteriaceae; genus Flavobacterium. Next base: position 103,034 of record JAZKED010000025.1, read on the forward strand.
ACGGCGGAAAATTCCCGGCATTGACGGAATGGCGACTTTTACGTTTTCGCCTTCAGCAATGAACATTGGAAACATAAAATCGGTGGGGCTTAAACTGGTTTCGCGAACCAAAGAACGAATGGATTCATTTGTTCTTAATCTTCTACCTCTGTGTAATGGAAACATTTATTATTATTTTGAAAGAGGTCGTAAATTTACAGAAATTAAGCCATAATTTCGGAATTTGTCACAGGATTAGAAATCATTATTTTGATTTTTGTAATACATTTACCTTTTTATAAAGTAAAACGTGCTTAATTCCTGAAAATTCAAATTCGCTTAATGAAAAAATTTCTTGCCTTATGTTGTTGTTTATTACTCTGTAGTTGTTTTGAAATTACAGAAAGAATAAAGCATCATGACAATCAAAGTGGGGAATACTCGGTCACTGTCGATTTTTCGAAATCCTGGTTCAAGACGAAATCGGCTATGTTGTTAGAGGAAGTTGATGGCGTAAAAATTCCAAGCGAACAGGAAATCACTCAAAAATTAGCCAATTTCAAAAGTTCAGCATCAAAGATTGAAGGTATTTCGAATGTAATTACCAAAACTGATTTTGAGAATTATATTTTTACAATCCGTCTTGATTATCAAAATCTAAAAGCATTGAACAGCGCTCTGAACAGCATCAACAAACAAAAAAATCAGGTTTATTTTACTGGTGATAAAAATAATTTTCAACGGATTACTACTTACCCATTTCCAGAAAACTTACTCAAAGACCCCAGGAAAAAACCCGATTTAGAAGAAGCAAATGTTATTGCTATTTATACTTTTGACCGCGAAGTAGCTTCGGTAAACAATGGAAACAGTAAAATTTCGAAGAACAAAAAAACAATCTTTTTAAAACATAACGTCTATAATGTGCTTAAAAAATCAGCACTTATGAATAACTCCATTCAATTAACCCCATAATTTATGAAACATCTCTTAAGCTCCTTATTTTTATTAATTAGTAGTTTTGGTTTTTGCCAAACGCCTTCCAATAAACACGATTATTTTGTACAATACAATGGTAATACACTTGCCAAAAAAGTAAATTTTGATCAAATTGTAAACCATCCTTTTTTAACCGAATTAAAAAAAGACTCTTCTGATTTTGGCAGCAAGGAATTTTCAGCACTGTTTAAATTAGACCAAACCGCCAGTATTGTGGGGAATTTTACTGATAGTATTCCTTATTATCGAATTAGCATTCCAATTAAAAACAGAGAAAATATCAAACAGTTTTTGATTAAAAAGCAACAAAAGGAACTGGCTTCAGACTCCTTGGCAAAGTATGAAATTCAGGATTTTTCAAATTATTCACTATTTACTTCCAGCAGTGAAAGGTTTTCAATGGCTTGGAATGACTCTTATCTGGTAATTTTAGAATTTACTAAAAAATACAGCGATGCTAACGAAACGGTTTTAGTTGACGAACCCGCAATGGTTTCCGACACAATTGCCATTGCCCCAGTTCCAAAATACACCTACGAATCTCCTACAGAAACTGCTCCTGCAGAAATTGTTGAAGAAGTAGTTGTAGATGCAGCCGCTCCAGTTGACAGCCTTGAATCAGAAAACACATTTGCAGAAGACACCAAATATTATGCAGAATATGAAATTAAAGAAAAAGCCTTTGACAGTATTCAAAAAATAAAACAAATAGACTATTTGAAATCTCTTTTTGACAAAGGATATGTAGTACCAGCATCAACCAAAATAAATTCCAATGCCGACATATCGTCCTGGGTCGATTATGGTGGTGTTTTATCTAATTTTAGTTCGGCTTTCAGTGCATTGACCAGAATGAGTAATTATGGAAAATATTTCCCAATGCAACAAGGTTTTGGCAGTTTTATAAAAGGAGTAAATTTTGATTTTTACTTTGATAATGATAATGCCCGCATTGAAGAAATCGTAGAATATTCGGAGTCTGTGGCTGATATTATATGCAAAATAAATCATAGGAAAATCAACAAGAAAATATTTAATTATTTTCCTGAAAAAGAGCCTTTAGCGTATCTTTCTTATCATTTTGACTCTGAAGAAATGCTAAAAAACGTCCCTCAGTTAACCAGTGAGATTTTAGCAAACGCCTACATTTCTAAAGAGGATTTTTCATTGGTCACTGATTTAATTAGCACCATAGTTGACGAAAAAGCCACTGCCACTTTATTTGATGGTGATTTGACTTTGTTTTTACATGATGTTCAAAACAAAGCTGTAAAAACTAAAGTTACTGAATATGATGATAATTTTGAAGCTGCAACAGTTGAAAAAACAGTAGATAAAGCTGTTCCATTATTTTCGGCAATTTTCACTTCAACACACCCAAGTTTTGGGGACAAATTAATCCAATTGGGGCTTCGTAAGAAACTATTAATCCAAAAGGAAAACTATTATGAAATTGTTGGTGATTCTGTTTATGGCAATTTCTTTATACTAAAAGATAAAGACGTAATTGTAGTAAGCAATAGCTATGAAAATATTAAAAATAACAAAAGTGATTTTGTAAAAGAGTTGAAAAAAGAGTTGAAACACAATTATTTCATGTCCAAACTGAACATCAAAAAAGCGGTTGAAACTTACGCCAGCATAGAAAAAACAACTACAAAAAACAGCCAAACCTTTACGAGAGTGGCTTCTAAATTTAAGGATATTGTGTTGTTGTCTCCCAAAAAAATTACGGATAATAAGTTGCTGGTTGAATTCCGATTAAACACGGTTGAATCTGATAAAAACGTTATGTTACAAACCTTAGATTTACTGAAAGAAATCAACAAATAAAAAAACTATATAAATAAAAAAGTCCCGAAATTTCGGGACTTTTTTATACCCAGTCAACTGGGGTTTCTAATACTTTCAATAACTTTTCTTCTTCGCTTCCAGCTTCCGGATGATGATCGTAAACCCATTGTACATTGGGCGGTAAACTCATCAGAATGCTTTCTATTCTTCCGTTGGTTTTTAAACCAAATAAAGTGCCTTTGTCGTGTACCAAATTGAATTCAACATAACGTCCTCTTCGGATTTCCTGCCAGGTTCTTTGTTTAGGAGTATAGGATAAATTTTTTCTTTTTTCGACAATTGGAACATAAGCTTCCAGAAAACTATTTCCTACTTCGGTAACAAAGTTAAACCAGTTTTCCATTGACATTTGATCAGTTGCTTTGCAATAATCAAAAAACAATCCGCCAATTCCTCTGGCTTCGTTTCGATGTGCGTTCCAAAAATAGGCATCACATTGTTTTTTGTATTTTGGATAAAATTCAGGATTGTGTTTGTCGCAAGCGGTTTTACAGGTTTGATGAAAATGTTTTGCATCTTCTTCAAACAAATAATAAGGCGTTAAATCTTGTCCGCCGCCAAACCATTGCTGAATCACATTTCCATTATCATCATACATCTCGAAATAGCGCCAATTCGCGTGAACTGTTGGTGCCATTGGATTTTTAGGATGCAAAACCAAACTTAGCCCACAGGCAAAAAAATAAGCTTCGCCTACGTTGAACAATTTCTGCATACTCTCGGGTAATTTTCCATGTACTGCCGAAATATTCACTCCACCTTTTTGGAAAACGGCTCCGTTTTCAATAACACGCGTTCTTCCGCCACCGCCTTCTGGACGTTCCCAAATATCCTCACGGAATTTAGCCTGTCCGTCAACAGCTTCTAATCCTGAAACTATTGCATCCTGGAGATTTTGTATGTATTGGTAAAATTTGTTTTTCATTTATTTTAATTGTCAGTTATTGGTTGTTAGCTGACAGTCATTAATGATTTTCTCACCAACTATCAACCGTAAACCCTCAACTATTTCTTTTGATACTCTTTCACCGCATCCACAAAAGCCTTAGCGTGATCCACAGGAATATTAGGTAAAATTCCGTGACCTAAATTAGCGATGTATCTGTCTGTTCCGAATTCATCAATCATTTCGTGAACCATTTTTTTGATGGTTGGGATGGGCGACAATAATCTTGATGGATCGAAATTCCCTTGTAAAGTAACTTTGCCTCCTGACAAATAACGGGCATTTCTAGGCGAACAAGTCCAATCGACACCAAGTGCAGAAGCCTTGCTTTTCCCCATATCGTTAAGGGCAAACCAACATCCTTTTCCGAAAACAATCACAGGAGCATCATCTGCCAAAGCTTCAACGATTTGGTTGATGTATTTCCATGAGAATTCCTGATAATCCACTGGTGAAAGCATACCGCCCCAGGAATCAAAAATCTGAACAGCATTTACTCCTGCTTTTACTTTTTCTTTTAAATATAAAATAGTGGTATCGGTAATTTTTTGCAATAAAGTGTGTGCAGCTACCGGGTTTGAGAAACAAAATCCTTTAGCTGTATCAAAACTTTTAGAACCTTTTCCTTCCACAGCATAACAGAAAATGGTCCAAGGTGAACCTGCGAAACCAATCAATGGCACCTCATCGTTCAGCATTTCTTTGGTCAATTTGATAGCATCAAAAACGTAGCCTAAAGTTTCGTTTACATCCGGAATATACACTTGGTTTACTTGTTCCATCGTACGAATTGGGTTTGGGATAATTGGTCCCAAATTGTCTTTCAATTCCACGTGAATTCCCATTGCTCTTGGTACTACCAAAATATCCGAAAACAAAATTGCAGCATCCGGCCCGATAATACGAATCGGTTGCACGGTAATTTCGGCAGCTAATTCCGGAGTTTCACAACGGGTAAAAAAATCGTATTTGTCACGCAAAGCTCTGAATTCCGGTAAATATCTTCCAGCCTGACGCATCATCCAAACTGGCGGACGTTCAACTGTTTCTCCTCGTAATGCTTTTAAAAATAGGTCGTTCTTTATCATTTCTAAGTTTTTACCGCAAAGGCGCAAAGGCGCAAAGCTTTTTATTTATATTCTTCGATTACATCTTCAATCACATTTTCAACCGAGGGCTGATCTGCGACTATTATATTTCTTGTTATATGGTTTAATGCTTCGGCTGTTGTTTCGCCAATGCAAAAGCAAATTTCGTTTTTTATTTTATTATCTTTCAAATAACTTTCGATTGCTGAGGGGCTAAAAAATAGGATTCCATCAACAGGAGTTTTTATTTTTTGTGGTGTCAAAGTGGTTTCATACACCTGAATTTCATTGAAATTGACTTTGGCTGCTTTTAAGGCTTTTGGCAAAGTTTCCTTTCGGAGATTCCCACTGAAAAAAGTATAGCTTTGGTTCGCGTAAATCAAAGTGATGATTTCGGCTAAATCGGCAGCGTAATCAACGTAAACTTCAACCGTAAAACCGTTTTCTTCTAATAATGCTTTGGTTTTCATACCAACACAAAAAACCGTTTTGGATTTTAATGCTGATGATTTAGGATGAAACAATACGCTTTGAGCCGCATTTTGACTCGTGAAAATTAAATTATCATTGATTCCTTTTAAATCAAAATCCGAGTTTTCAGTTTTGATAAAATTGGCTTCGGTTACTTCGAAACCTGCATTTATCAATTCCTGTTTTTGAACTGAAGAAAGAATTTTGGTAGATAATATGGTGATTTTACTCATTTTTTGTTTTTTGAATCATTCTGAAAAAGCCCAATGTTTTTCTTTTAGCCCCGATGGAAGGGAAAATCCTTTTTTGAACCGATTTTTCTTCGGTTCAAAAAAGATTGGAATGACAGCGGGAATCCATCTTGGCAAAAATGCCAAATCCTTCGCTCCTTATTTTTTTAAACTTTCCTTAATCGTTTTCATCAGCTCCGCTCCGCCATTTTCTAGGATTTCATTGGCAGAATTGAAACCTAGTTTTTTCCATTCGCTGACATCAACTGTTTTTTCAATTTCCAATTTCTGTTTTCCATCAATAGACAACAAAATTCCTTTGAAAGTAAAAGTGTCCTCTACTTCAGAATAGGTTGCCAAAGCGCCAATTGGTGCCGTACAACCGCCTTCGAGTTTTTTTAGGAATTGTCTTTCGATGTAGGTACAGATTTCAGTCTCAACATCATTAAGCTGAGAAACAGCATCCAAAGTAAAATCATCATTTTGCATTGCCACGATAACCATTGCGCCTTGTGCCGGTGCAGGAATCATCCAATCCAAATCGATAAAATCAGTTGGTTTCAGATTAATTCTTTCTAAACCTGCGGCGGCAAAAACGGCTCCGTTCCAATCGCTTTCGCTTAGTTTTTGCATTCGGGTATTTACGTTTCCACGCAAATCTACCACGTTATGATTGGGATATTTGTTCAGCCACATCGCCTGACGACGCAGACTTCCTGTAGCAATTGTGCCTTTTTCTTCCAGAAAATCAAGGGTTCCTTTGTGAACTAAAATGTCCAAGGTATTGGCTCTTTCCAAAACCGCCGCCTGAACAATACCAATTGGTAAAGCCGTTGGCACATCTTTCATCGAATGCACAGCAATATCAACCTGGCCATTTATCATAGCAATGTCAAGGGTTTTTGTAAAAATTCCGGTAATTCCGAGTTCGTAAAGGGGTTTGTCGAGAATAATATCTCCTTGAGATTTTACGGCAATAATTTCGGTTTTATAGCCTAAATCATTTAGTTTTTTTTCGACGGTGTGAGCTTGCCAAAGTGCTAATTCGCTATCGCGAGTTCCTATTCTAATAACTTTTTGAGCCATATTATTTTTGGAACCTTAGGAATTAAGGAACACTGTTTTTTAAACTATTTATGACAGATTGATTTTATATTTTTCTTCAGCTGGAGAAGGAATATTTTTTGGTGCTGATTGCCCGATTTGAAATACTTTTTCAATAAATTCAATACTTTCGTCTACCGAAGTATTTTCATCTTTCAAATGGCTGGCAAAATGACTGGTGATTTTCTGAATAATTTTGGAACTAATCAAATCTGCCTGTTCTTCATCAAAATTAGATGTTTTCTTTCTTTGAAAGGCCAATTCACTGGCTACAATATCGTTTAATTTTGCTTTTAATGCGTGGATAGTTGGAGCATATTTGCGTCCATTCATCCAGGTATTAAATTCTAATTTTATGTCTTCGATAATGGCTTCTGCGGCAGGAATATGCTGTTTTCTTCTTTCCAAAGTATCGTCTGTCATTTGAGACAAATAATCCAAATGTATTAAGGTTACACCTGGTATTTGTTCTACATCCGGATTCACATTTCTTGGAATGGATAAATCCAAAATCAACAATGGTTTTTTTAAATTCAACAACGCTTTGTCAATTGTTGGGTTTTTAGCACCAGTGGCTACTACCAAAACATCGGTTTGTTGCAATTCTTCTTGTAAATTAGCATAATCTTTTACAATCACATTTAGTTTTCCTGCCAATATTTCGGCTTTATTCTTGGTTCTGTTTACCAGAGTAATATGACCGTTTTTAGTATGTTTTACTAAGTTTTCACAAGTATTTCTGCCTATTTTGCCTGTTCCGAATAATAGAATATTTTTGTCGCCAATGTCTTCTACATTTCGGATAATATATTGAACGGATGCAAACGAAACGGATGTTGCACCAGAAGAAATTTCAGTATCTGTTTTTATTTTTTTGCTCGCTTGAATTACCGAGTTTACCAAACGATCCAGGAATGTATTCACTAAATCCTGCGCCTTACTTTGGTTAAAAGCGATTTTAATTTGGCTGATGATTTCAAAATCACCCAGAATTTGGCTGTCTAAACCGGTTCCAACGCGAAACATGTGATTGACAGCTTCCTGATTTTTATAAATATATGCCACTTCACGAAATTCCTCTACGGTTCCATTACTGTTGTCGCATAGTAATTTGATTAACTCATAAGGATGATTTGCAAAACCAAAAATCTCCGTTCTATTACAAGTAGAAGTGACGATCAATGATTCTATGCCTTCGGCTTTGGCTTGTGCCAGCAATGCAGATTGTGCTTTAGCATCTAAGCTAAATTTTCCTCTGATTGTTGCATCTGCTTTTTTGTAACTTAAACCTAAAGCGTAAAAAGTGGTGGTTCTGGACATATTAAAATTTTCCATTTATACTTTCCTTAAAAAGTTCGACAAAATTATTACTAAGTAATTTATAAAAACAACGCTAGAGGTACTTTTTATATCGCTATGGAATAAATAGCAATTTTAAATAGTGTTTATTGTCATTTTTTAATGAAATCAAGCCTTTAATAATGAGTTATGTAGATTTATTCTAAATAAAACATTCGCTTAGGTTTTCAATTCTTCACAAAAAAACATCGCTGTGGGTTCTGAAAATTGTTATTAAAACATCTATATTTTACTATTTTTCAAAAAATATAACAGCTTATTTTGAGGCTCAAGTAATTGATTTTTAAATAAAAACGCTGTCATTTTCAGACAGCGTTTTAGCAAACTAATTATTTTTGAACAATCGGAGTTCTCAATGATTCTAAAACAGCAACAATATCAGTATAAAGTTCTGTATTTGACGCTACGCCATTCGCATTTGCTGCAGCACCTACATAACCTTCAAATTTAGTGTAATCAGCATTGCTTGATTTTGTTCCCATACGAGGATTTGTTGCTGGATCGTGAGCTGCTACCATGTTTAAACCTGAATAGGCATTTACCGGATTTGTCCCTCCTGTATTAAAAGAGAAGAAATCAGTTAAGTTATCTGATAATTTAGCAATATTAGTAGCCTGAGTACTTCCTGTTTCTGCTAAAACGGGAGCAAAATGTGCCCCTAAATTTCCTGAAGCACTCGATTGTACATCTGCAACAATCAGTCCTATAGTTGAATTGACAACTTTACGATATGATAAGCGTCCTTGTTCAATCATTTGCCCTGAATTGTCTGGATCGGCAACCATGGTTGTTCCGCCCAATCGGTCATAAATAGACGGTTTTGCTGCCGGATCATCATCATTATTACAGGAAATCAAAGTTGCGGATGCAACAAATAATACACTAAGTGTAATTTTAGAGAAATTTTTCATAATAAAAAGTATTAAAGGTTAATTAAAAATTTGATTTATTGATTTAGCCATTTTATAGCTCAAACTATTTTGATTTACAGGGCAAACTTCTTTGTTTACCATATTTGCAGGTAAAATATAGCGTTGTGCCTCATACGGTCTTTTATTCATTAATTCGTCATATACTTTTTCTGAATTAGTGATTGTATTATTATGAAAATAGACAACGACATTTCTTTTTACAATAATAGAATCGGAGGTTAATCCTTTGATAGATCTTAAATCCGAACATATTTGTTTGGTCTGAACAGAATCGATATTGGATTTAAAATCGATGCGGCTCACTTGTAGATTTGAATTTTCATAAACTGCTGGTTTTGCCGTAATAATGTGAAAAATTAAAATGCTAAAGAATAACACAGCCAATATCAATACTGCTAAAAGTCCTCTTTTTATTGTTTTGTTAATTTTCATACCGATGGTTTTAAAATGAATTTGATTTAAAATGATATACGGCTGATTTTGTGACTTGGTTTTATTGGAAAGAGTTAAAACCTTAGTTTAGAATTATTATAAATACCAAATAGTTAAATTGATATACTTTTAGAATACCCTGGAAAGATTAAATCCAAAAAACACATCGCCTTTCGTCCAGTCACCTGTCGTTCTTCCAAGATATCCCGCTTCATCAATTCCCTGAGAATTGGTAAAGTGCATTTGAAAAACGTGTCCGCCCGTTTCTATATCAAAACCGATAGATAATGGATTGTTGTAAATAGAATTAGAGGCTCTGTTCAAATGCGCTGCATAATCAATATTGAAAGACCAGCGTTTAGCAAATTTATACCTGCCTCCAAAACCTATAGCATACTGCGAATTGCTTTGCGTTTGGTTTTCTACAAAATTTTCGTGAAAGAAAGTGGGTGCTAATTCCAAGCTGAGTTTGTCAGAAAATTTTCTGGAGATTAATAATTGGGCAACATAAGTCAGCCGATTTTCAAATTTTAGCTTTGGATAGTCGCTTTCTTTGAGGGTGTTGTTTATTGATAAGCTATTAAAACCGGCAATAGTAAAAGGAAATCCCTCTTTTATTTGAGGAAACAAAGTGTATTTTGCCGCAAAATCATAAGCATACTCACTTCTGCCGGCACTGATGTGAAGTCCATCTGTTAATCCGTAGATGAATTTTATTTGTGTATTGGCATTATCCAATCCGTAAAAACCTTCGAAACCATCTTTTACAGAACCGAATCGGTGGGCAACAACAAAATACAAATCTCCTTTACCTGCTAGTTTGGTCGATTCTAAATTGACAATTTTCAAGGCTTTGAATGCAGATACTACTTTTTCTTTTGTAGCAGTTGTGTCAATGCCTTCGAGTAAATCTTCTTGTGCGAATGATACTAAAGGCAATAACAATAATAGTAGGATAAAGTTTTTCATGAGATATAATTTTGGTGTAGTTAGTAAGTAATTTTTATTTGATAATGGAACTCTGATCCATTTTGAATTCTTCCAGTAATTCATCGTAGCCCAGAAATCGTGCTTTGATTTTAATTGTTTTACCTGAAATAATGGCTGCAGGTAAAACAGTATCGAAGGTTGCAAATATTTTATTTTCTAAAATAATGGCTTTGTTTTCGGCATCGATTTCTGTTACTCTGGCAGTTATTTCAATAGTTTGATCCTGATATTTAATGGAAGCCAAACTATCATTCGCATCAAATTCTTTTTCTAATTCAGGAATGCTGATAACATAAGTAGCTGTTTCGGCACTTATATCTCTATGGCTTTTATAGATATAGCGATAGACGAAAAAGGAAATCATCAATACGATTAAAATTCCATATAGTATTTTTCTTTTCATGATTTGGTTTTTAGAAGTGTATAACTATCTACGCTAAAAAATAAGTATTGGTTTTAATTGCAAAAAGAATTGCTTAACAAAAACTAGATTGACAGTTTCAACGTAAATGATTCTACAGAGTTGATTTTATGATTCCGACGAATTGTTGAATCATTTTTAATCTAAAAACCAATTGTTATGAATCTAAAAAAACTTTTTCCATTACTGGTGTTTTCAAGCTTAATGACAGCTTGCACCAATGACAATCCTGAAACTTTGATGGAAGACATACCTATCGAAGGCACGATTACTTACAATCGAAATGTAAAATCCATTATTGACAACAATTGCATTAGATGCCACGCATCAACGCCACTAAATGGTGCACCAATGTCTTTGGTAACTTATAATCAGGTAAAAGAAGCCATTCAAAATCGGGGATTATTGAATCGAATTTCATTAAACAATGGCAATAGCTCTTTAATGCCACAAGGAGGCCCAAGATTACCTCAGGCAACAATTGATGTTATAGTAAAATGGCAACAAGACGGATTATTAGAAAATTAAATATTAAAAAAAAGAAAACATGAAAAAAATTATACTACTAGCACTAATATTGGCATCAGGTATGGCAAGCGCTCAACAGAAAATGATTTGCAAAACGGGAGTTCTCACTTTTGAAGCTTCTATACCTGGTTTTGAAGAAGTAAAAGCGACTAACAATAATGTTACCGTAGTTATAAATCCTAAAACAGGACAAATAGCCAGTTTAGCACTAATGAAAGGATTCCGATTTAAAGTCGCGCTGATGGAAGAACATTTCAATGAGAGTTATATGCAAAGTGATAAGTATCGAAAAGCTGTTTTTAAAGGAAAAATAGAAGATTTTGATGTCAATAATTTAACCGAAACACCTCAGGATTTTATTATCAATGGCACATTAGAACTACACGGAAGAACACAAACCATAAAAATTATTGCCAAAATAAGTAAATCTCCTAAGGGAATTATTTTCGCAACTGATTTTTCAGTGAAAGTGACTGATTTTGGTATTATAATAACTGCTGTTAGTTACAAAGTATCCAATAAAGTTAATATTAGCCTCGATGCCCTGTTGAAATAACCAGACAAACAATAAAGATTTTATAAATTTAGGAGCAAGTAAACGATATACCATCAAAAAGATTTAATTTTGAAAGACCAATTATTCGTTTGATAAAAAACGACAATAGTAACCTGAATTAAGTAAATCAAAAGATGGAGGAAGAAATAAAAATTGACGATGATTTTATTTTATTTCGTTTTCAAAACAATACTGACGAGGTTTTAACTTTCCACCGTCCGGTTCAATTGGGCTTGATACAATTTCATTTTGGGTTAAAAGGAAGTGCCAATTATATTTTCAATCAAGGCAATTATGTGCTCAATCTAAAAGAAGAAAAAGCATTATTGTTCTATAACACAGAAAAAGAATTACCTTTAAACCTTGAAATTGCGCCTAAAACCTGGTTGATTTCTATATTCGTTTCCATTAGAAAATTTCATGGACTGTTCACTACTGATGCCGAACATATTCCTTTTTTGAGCAAAGAAAATCAAGAGAAAAAGTATTATAACGAAAGTGATATTAGTCCCTCGATGGCCATTGTTTTGAACCAGATGTTTCATTACAATCTGAATCCATCCATAAAAAACCTGTATTACAAAGGCAAAGGCTACGAGTTATTGAGTCTTTTTTTTAATAGGAATGAAGATCCGGATGCAGAACAATGCCCATTTTTAGTCGATGAAGAAAATGTGCTAAAAATCAAGAAAGCCAAAGAAATCATTATTGCCAATATGGCCGAACCACCAAGTTTACAAGCATTAGCCGATGAAATTGGTTTAAATCTGAAAAAACTAAAAATGGGTTTCAAACAAATTTATGGCGACACGGTTTACGGTTTTCTATTTGATCATAAAATGGACCATGCACGAAAATTACTCGACAGCGGCTCCTATAATGTCAACGAAGTAGGCTTGAAAATTGGTTACAGCACCGGAAGCCATTTTATAGCTGCTTTCAAAAAAAAATTCGGAACCACTCCCAAAAAATATTTGATGTCAATAAATACGAATGTGTAAAACACTATCCGTTTTAGATATTAAAAAATAAGTAAAAAATAACATTTATCATATTTCTAAAAAGTGTCTTGTACTACTTTTGACGAAAATTTAAAAAACAACAAAAATTCGCAAATGAAAGGAGTATTATTAGTCAATCTGGGTTCGCCGGATAGTCCAACACCAAAAGATGTAAAACCGTATTTAGACGAATTTTTGATGGATAAATACGTGATTGATGTTCCGTATTTGTTGCGTGCTTTATTAGTTCGAGGCATCATTTTGCGAAAAAGACCCGAAGAATCAGCACACGCTTACGCAAAAATTTGGTGGGATGAAGGTTCGCCATTAGTTGTTCTTTCCGAAAGAATGCAGAAAAAAGTACAGCCATTAGTAAATGTTCCTGTCGCTTTGGCGATGCGTTACGGAAGTATGACTATCGAAAAAGGACTTCAGGAATTGCACGACAAAGGTGTTACCGAAGTATTACTTTTCCCTTTGTATCCACAATATGCGATGGCCTCGACTTTAACGATTTTGGTTAAAGCAGAAGAAATTCGCAAGAAGAAATTTCCTCAAATGACTTTTACGGATGTTCCTGCCTTTTACAACAAACCCGATTATATCAAAAACCTGGCGGATTCAGTGAAAAAGCATTTAGAAGGATTTGATTATGATCATTTGTTGTTCTCTTATCATGGAATTCCCGAGCGTCACATTCGCAAAACCGATGTAACCAAATCACATTGCAAAATCGATGGTTCGTGCTGCAACACACCATCACCTGCACACGATTTTTGCTACCGCCATCAATGTTATGAAACAACTAAACAAGTCATAAAACTATTAGGAATTCCAGAAGACAAATACAGCCTGACTTTTCAATCCCGATTAGCTGGTGATAAATGGCTCGAACCTTATACCGATATCGAAATCAATAAAATGCCTGCTAAAGGAATTAAGAGTTTAGCTGTTGTAACTCCTGCTTTTGTTTCGGACTGTTTAGAAACATTGGAAGAAATTGCCATGCGCGCCAAAGAAGATTTCGAAGAAAACGGAGGTGAGAATTTCTTAGCAGTTCCTTGTTTGAATGATGATGATGAATGGTGTGAAACGGTTGGGAATTGGATAAATGAGTGGGCAAAATAGAGAATAGAATCAAGAGTAAAGAAAAAAGACTTTTAAATGGAGTATTACAACTACCTAAAATCCCTGCACCTCATCTTTGTCATTACTTGGTTCGCCGGACTTTTTTATATTGTGCGTTTGTTTGTTTACCAAATCGAAGCCAATGATAAACCTTCTCCCGAAAAAGAAATTCTGCAGAAACAATACAAAATAATGACTTATCGCTTGTGGTACATTATTACCTGGCCTTCAGCATTTTTGGCTAGTTTTTTTGCGTTTTGGATGTTATTTTTTACAGAAATGGGAAATGCATGGTTGAAAATGCCCTGGATGCACGTAAAACTTGGCTTTGTTTTTGTGTTGTATTTGTACCATTATAAATGCCATAGGATATTCAAAGAATTACAAAACGACCAAGTAAAATATACCACCAATTTTATGCGTTTGTGGAACGAAGGTGCTACCATTATTTTGTTTGCCATAGTATTTTTGGTCATTCTGAAAAATGCCGTGAACTGGATTTATGGTGTAATCGGAATTGTTTTGTTTTCGGTTTTGATTATGCTCGGCTTTAAGTTTTACAAAAAAATAAGAGAAAAAAGTAATTAGTCACTAGTGAATAGTAATTAGCTTAAAGCTCATAACTATTCACTAATCACTATTCACTAATCACTAAAAGATGCTAAAAGACTCTAAGATATCAATACTTTCCTTGCGAACCAGGATTTTCCTTTCGATGATTGTATTGATTATTGTAGCTTCAGTTTTATTGGCTTCAATTTCGATTATTCAATTCAAAAATGAAGCAAAACAGTATCATCAGGAACGATTAGAACACAAAGAAGACGCCATAAAAGAGAATATTATTTATGTGCTTTCCAATACTACCTATCCGCTTACTCCAGGAAATTTATCTCTGATTTTCAAAGATAAAATTCACGAATTGTCCGATATTCACAATCTTGAAATCAACATTTACAGCCTGAATGGAAAACTTTTAAAATCTTCCAAATCACGGTTTTCGATTGACCCGATTGCTCCACCCATTCCAAAATACATTCTGAAACTCGTTCAGTCTTCAGTTGAAAAACGCTTTGTGGATATCAAAAACAGCAACGGAAAAAAGAAACGTTCTTCTTATAGTCTGATAAAAGACGACAAATTCAAACCTTTGGGAATTCTGAATTTGCCTTATGTAGAAGATGACAGCTATTACCAAGCCGAGCTCCAAAATTTCCTGATTCGATTGGCGCAAGTGTATTCTTTTATGCTTTTGGTTGCTTTTGCCGTAGCTTATTTCCTTTCGTCTTATATCACAAAATCACTGAAAACCATTTCGGATAAATTGAGTGAAACCACTTTGAATCAAAAAAACGAAAAAATTGTTCTGGAAGCCAACAGCAAAGAAATCAATCTTTTGATAAACGCCTATAATGGCATGGTCGATGAGCTCGAAGAAAGTGCCTTGAAATTAGCCCAAAGCGAACGGGAAGAAGCCTGGCGTGAAATGGCGAAACAAGTAGCACACGAAATAAAAAATCCGTTGACACCAATGCGATTGACGGTACAGAGTTTTCAGCGAAAATTTGACCAAAATGACCCAAATCTGAAACAAAAAATCAATGATTATTCGGAAACCCTGATTCAGCAAATTGATACGATGAGTTCAGTGGCTTCGGCATTTTCTAATTTTGCTTCGATGCCGGCTCAACAAAATGAAACCCTGAATGTAGTGGATGTGGTAGAATTGACAATGGATATTTTCAACGAAGAATATATTCATTTTAAAGCACAAGAAGAAGAAATAATTTCAATAATAGACCGAACACAACTTATCCGAATTATTACCAATTTGGTTAAAAATGCTATTCAGGCTATTCCCGAAAATCAGGAAAACAAGGCGGTTTGTGTCAACATCAAAAAAGTGTCGAACAATGTCATCATCAATGTTGCCGACAATGGAATTGGAATTGGAACTGAAAATTTCAATCGCATTTTCGAGCCTAAATTTACCACCAAAACCAGCGGAATGGGATTGGGTCTGAGCATCATCAAAAACATTATAGAAAATTATAACGGAACGATTACCTTCGAATCTCAAAAAGGAAAAGGAACCACTTTTACCGTTTCTTTGCCGATTATCAACCAATAAACTTCGGAATTATGGCACTGGAAAACCTCATTTTGGAACAAGCAGAAGGCATTGCTACCATTTATATAAATCGTCCCGAAAAACTGAATGCCCTGAACAAAGCTACTATTCGTGAATTGCACGATACTTTGCAATTGGTCGAAAACAATCCGGAAGTGCGTGTCATTATCATCACCGGAAGCGGAGAAAAAGCTTTTGTTGCCGGTGCCGATATTGCCGAATTCGCTCATTTTTCGGCTGAAGAAGGTGCTCAATTGGCTTCTGAAGGACAGCGTATTTTATTCAATTTTATAGAAAACCTGAAAACCCCTGTGATTGCTGTAATTAATGGTTTTGCTCTTGGTGGCGGACTGGAACTGGCAATGGCTTGTCATTTCAGAATCGCTTCAAATAATGCCAAAATGGGATTACCGGAAACATCACTTGGCGTTATTCCTGGTTACGGAGGAACACAACGTTTGTCACAATTGGTTGGCAAAGGCCGTGCGATGGAAATGATTCTAACTGCTGGAATGATTGATGCCGAAACTGCAAAAAATTATGGATTAATAAATCACATGGTTCCACAAACTGATTTGGCTGAAACTTATACAGCACTTGCCCATAAAATTATGAAAAATTCTCCCGTTGCAATTGGCAAAGCCATTGAAGCAGTAAATGCTAATTTTAAAACCGGCATCAATGGATTTGATGTGGAAATCAAGAATTTTGGACAATGTTTTGCTACCGAAGATTTCAAAGAAGGGACAACAGCTTTTTTAGAAAAGCGAAAAGCAGCGTTTAAAGGCAAATAAAAAGTGTTCCCTATTCAGTGGCAGTTAGCAGTATAAAAAATTGTAATTTTGAAACTTCATTTCCAAAAACAATTCATCAAATAATTAAATTATGTCCTTCCAGCCTGTATTTGCCCAATTCTGGGAAAAAGTAAAAGAAAGCATTGAAAATAAAACCTACGCCAAATTAACTTTGGCCAAAACCATTGGCGACACTGAATTGAAAAACATTTATGTACGTCCTGTTTTATTGGAAAATGATGAGTTTAAGCTTTCGATTATCGCCCGCTACAAAACCGAAGAAATAGAAAGTTTTCATTCATTGGAAGAAGCATTTTTTGTTTTGGCTCCGTATATGAATAATCCGTTTTTGACGGCATTATTATTCACCACAGAAAACGACATTACGTTTAAGCTCAATAAAAAACGTGTTGGGACTATTATTGAACAAGCACCAACTTTCAAAAATGCTTCGGATGTGATTATTGCGATGCAGGAAAAAGGACTTTAAAAAATTATTAATTTATGAAAAAACCTTTAGTAATACTTATTCTTTTCTTTATTCTGATTCTTTGTGGCTTTGTATTACGTGGAAAAATATCGGGAGAAAAATTTGTATCTGAAAAATGGAAAACCGCTGACTTAAATGATGAATACAACCAATCTTTGCGTTGGGATATGATGAATAATTTGCGAAATAATTACAAGCTTGTCGGAATGTCAAAAAAAGAAATTATTAGTTTACTTGGAAATCCTGACGAGAATTTTACTAATAAAAAAAGTTTTAGATATTATCTAGGATATAGCCATACTGGAATTAATACAGCTTCTTTAATAATAGATTTTGAAAATGAAATTGTCAAAAGTTTGACAGTTTTACAAGGATAAAAACTGACTACTCAAAATCTGAACACCGCCAACTTACTTCACCCCTTCCCATTCCGCATAAAACTGTGAAAGAAATTTTTCCATAAATAAATGTCTTTCCTGTGCAATTTGTTTCCCGGTTTCGGTGTTCATTTTGTCCTTTAGCAACAATAATTTTTCATAGAAATGATTGATTGTAGGTGCTTCGCTGTTTTTATACTCTTCTTTGCTCATGTTAAGATTTGGAGCAATTTCAGGATTGTATAAGGCTCTGTTTTTAAAACCACCATAATTAAACGTTCTGGCAATGCCAATGGCTCCAATGGCATCCAAACGGTCTGCGTCCTGAACGATATCCAATTCGACTGAAGAGAATAGCTTTTCGGTATTTCCTCCCTTAAAAGAGATGTTTTCTATGATATTAATGATGTGTTGAATTGTTACCTCATCAACATCATTCGAAACTAAAAATTCACGAGCTATTTTTGGACCAATAGTTTCGTCTCCATTATGAAATTTACTGTCAGCAATATCGTGAAGCAAGGCTCCTAATTTTACAACCGTAATGTCGCAAACTTCACCATCCGAAATTAACAACGCATTTTTATAGACTCTTTCGATATGAAACCAATCGTGTCCGCCTTCGGCGTTTTCCAGTTTTTGTTTGACAAAAAGGATGGTGTTGTTTATTAAGTCTGAGTTACTCATAAATTTGAAATGTATTTATAAAAAAAGCTGATTTTTAAAGTCTACACCTCAAAAATCAGCAATATAAATTAATGGCAATGCAATAGCTGACAGCTCATAGCCGATTGCTAACTACAATCTAGCCGGTTCTACCCATTTGAATTGGAATGATTCCTGAGGTATAACCAGTCTTTCAGAAATTCTAGCCATTCTAGCAGGCAATTTCATCAAGTAATCTCTGGCTTTTTCAGCCTCGGCAGTCAAACCAGTAACTTTATCAATTTCCCATTTCTCGATTAATTTTTGCATAATATCAACATAATCATTGGCAGTATAAACTCCAATTCGTTGTGCTGAATCTGAAAAATGTTCAAAAGCTGAACTTATTTTTTCGCCGGATTGTCTCAGGAAATGAGCTGGCATCACGATTTTCGCTTTCATCATATATTCAAAAGCAAGCATCATTTCACTTGGATCCAATTTGAAAATTTCAGTAACAAAATGGCTGTATGCGTGGTGGTGACGCATTTCGTCTCCGGCAATCATTTTGCACATTTTGGATAATTTTTTATCTCCATACGATTTAGCCAATTGCGAAACCCGGTTGTGAGAAACATAAGTCGCTAATTCCTGAAAACTGGTGTAAACAAAGTTTTTATACGGATCTCTTCCGGTTCCAATATCGAAACCATCGCTGATTAAATGCTGAGTTGTCATTTCGATTTCACGCATATTGACACGACCTGACAAATAAAGGTATTTGTTCAA
The DNA here is from genome assembly GCA_040387175.1 of Bacteroidota bacterium. Lineage (GTDB taxonomy): Bacteria > Bacteroidota > Bacteroidia > Flavobacteriales > Flavobacteriaceae > Flavobacterium. Next base: position 122,278 of record JAZKED010000025.1, read on the forward strand.
TAAATCACCATGACGATTTTCTTCACCAGTCCATTGGCGTACCCAGGCAGACCAGGCATTTCTGCCTTCGTTATCTACTCCTTCGAGTTCCATCAACCAGTTTTCATAGGTTGGCAGAGCTTCTTCGGTAATCATATCACCTACCATAGCAACCCAAAAGTCGTATGGTAAATCCTTGGATATCTCTCTCAATTCTTTGACTTCTTCCAGAAAATTATCACTTTCGGAATTAGGCAAAAAGTCTGAAGGCTGCCATATCTGCTCCACAGGGATAAGATATTGGTCCATAAATCCTTCTACTTTATTTTCCAGAAATTGCATAACTTCCAGACGAATATTTTTTATAGACATTGTAATTTTAGATTTAGATTTCTACTGAATACAGGAAATCTGTTTATTTTAATATTTTATATTTTGAGTAACTGCGTTTTCCGTTTTTACCATTATCTCTTCAAAAGTATAGTCTTTTACAGCCATCGCTTCATGAATGGTAAAGGTAATATGATTTGCTAAACCATAAGGGAAAATTCCAAATTTAAAAAACTTCCAGGAATTATTGATGGTTACCGGCACAACATAAGCCGAAGGCGCATATTTACACAGTATTTTTAATCCGCTTTGTGCAAACTCTTTTGGTTTGCCTGTTTTACTTCTGGTTCCTTCCGGAAAAATAACTGCTGAACGCTTGTGTTTTTCGATGTATTCTGACATTCCTTTAATTAATGGAATGGCTTGTTTTGGATCTTTCCTGTCTATTACAACGGAACCTCCATGTCTTAAATTATAAGAAACACTCGGAATTCCTTTGGCTAATTCTACCTTACTTACAAATTTAGGATGAAATTTTCTCAAAAACCAAATCATTCCAATAATATCATACATTCCCTGATGATTCGCTACAAAAATAATAGGAACTCCAGTCGGGATGGTTTCTCTTCCCTCGATTTTAAAAGTATTAAACATCAAATGCCCAATTCTCAACAACACCAAATTCAGATAATCAACACTCTTTTTATGAGCCTGATAGCCAAAAACAGTAAGACAAATCCATTGAATTGGATGGAAAATTACTAATGTCAAAAGGAACAACAAAATTGCAATAAAGGATATTGGATACGATATGATTTTTTGCATTATGTATTTTTTTTGCAAAAATAGTAAATATATTTTTGTTTACCATTATTTCCTAAAACACTAGCTTTTCATTAACACACTTGTTCTTTCTTTGAGGAAAAGGAAAAAAATTAAGAAGCCAAATTCTAAGAAGATTTTAAATCTTTATGGCATCAACTATCGTTTTTTCTGTTTTTTTGAATACCTCATCAAATGTATAATCACTTACTTTTAAAGGTTTATGAACGGTAAAGAAAAGATGATTCCCAACACTTAAAGGAAAATAACCATATCGATACACTTTCCATGAATTATTGATAGTTATGGGAACGATGTAAGCTGATGGTGCATATTTACATAAAATTTTCAAACCGCTTTCTGCAAATTCATTCGGCACTCCAGTTTTACTTCGCGTTCCTTCAGGAAAAATAACCGCTGAGTAATTCTCTTTTTCAATATATTCTGCTAAAGATTTTATTTTTGGAATGGCCTGTTTCGGATTACTCCGGTCAATCATCACATATTTTCCGTTTCGCAAAAAATAGGAAATACTTGGTATTCCTTTTCCAAGTTCCTGTTTGGTTACAAAAAGACAATTAAATTTTCTCAAATACCAAATAATTCCGGCAGTGTCCAACAAACTCTGATGATTAGCAACAAATATAACCGGGACATTTTTTGGAATAAAATCTATATTTTCAAAAGTAAACCGGGTACCTAAAATATTATTGCATTTTAAACTAAAATAAGCCACATAATCAAAGGATATTTTTAATCCCCGATCTCCAAAAATTTTGAAAGCAAGCCACTGTGTTGGATGTATTGTGCACAAAGCAATTAAATAAGCAAAATAATATACTAACGTTATAGGGTATAATAAAATCGTCTTCATTCTTATAAAATTATAATCAAAAATAAGAAATATATTTCTAGTTCGATTTTAATCCCGAACAATTATGCCGTTTAGGGTTTAATTGTACCTTTGTTCCTTAAAAATATTTGCTATTTTTCAAAACAAAATGAAATTCACTTATCCCAAAAACGAAAAGCTTAAAAGTAAAATCACGATAGATTTGCTTTTTTCCAAAGGCAAATCTGTGTCCAAATATCCTTTGAGACTGGTGTATGTGGAAAGTGATTTTGGCATTGCCGAAGCTTCAGACCAAAAAATAAAAATGGGTGTTTCGGTTTCTAAAAAATATTTCAAACACGCTGTTGACCGCAATTATTTCAAACGTGTACTTCGCGAAACCTACCGATTGAACAAACACTTATTGGTTGACCATCTTGACAAACCCTATGCTTTTATGTTTTTTTACCAAACCAAAGACCGTTTGTCTTACGAGGAAATCAACACCAAGACGATACAACTATTTGAAAAGTTTGTTCTGCAGATGAAAAATCAGGAATAACCGGTTTTGTATTTTATTGGCTATTTATTCTTATTTTAGTGGTCTAAAATAAAGCCAATCATGATCCCTTTTTATAAAAAAAAATTCATCCTTCCTGTTATAGCTTCGGCATTTTTGTTTGTAGGCGTTAGTTTCAAAGACGATTTTTTTGAAGTTGCCAAACAGATAGAAATTTTCACCACCCTTTTCAAAGAGCTGAACAAGAATTATGTGGACGAAACCAATCCGGGTGATTTAATGGACAAAGCCATCAAGGGAATGCTGGTTAGTCTCGATCCCTATACCGTATATTTCAATGAACAGGATGTTGTCAAATTCAAAATCAACAATACCGGTGAATACACTGGAATTGGCGCCATGATAACGAGAAAAGATGATAAATTAATCATCAAGGAACCGTATAAAAACTTTCCTGCCGATAAAGCTGGGCTTAAAGCCGGGGATGAAATAATTCAGATAGGCGATGTGCTTCTGTCTGATTTTAAGGATGATGCTTCACAGCTTTTCAGAGGTGCCAAAAACACTAAAATCGAAGTCAAATACATTCGCCAGGGAAAAACAAACACCACACAAGTTGTTCTTGATGAAGTAGAAATCAAATCAGTACCATTTTATGGAAAAATCGATGAGAAAACGGGTTATATCGTTTTGGCACGTTTCAATCAAAAAGCTTCTTTTGAAACCAAACAGGCATTAGAACAATTAAAAAAAGACGGTGCTGAACGAATTGTTCTGGACTTAAGAGGAAATCCGGGTGGACTTTTGAACGAAGCGGTGAATATCTGTAATTTATTTGTTCCAAAAAATGAAGTTATCGTTACTACAAAATCCAAAATTGAAAAACACAACAATACGTATAAAACTTCCAAAGAGCCTGTAGATACTGAAATTCCTTTGGCTATTTTGGTTGACGGAAAAAGTGCTTCGGCATCGGAAATTGTTTCGGGAGCTTTGCAGGATTTGGATCGTGCAGTGGTTATTGGAAGCAGAAGTTTTGGAAAAGGACTGGTCCAAAGACCTGTGGATTTAACCTATGGTACACAGTTAAAAGTAACTATTTCCCGTTATTACACGCCTTCCGGAAGATGTATTCAGGCACTTGATTATGCTCATAAAGACAAAAATGGTATCGCCAAAAAAACCGAAGCCAAGAACTACAATGCTTTCAAAACCAGAAAAGGCAGAACCGTTTATGATGGTGGTGGAATTCAGCCGGACATCGAACTGGAAGAAACTAAATTGAGTCCAATTACCGAAGCTTTGCAAAAAAACGACGGGATTTTCAATTATGTCACCTCTTATTATTATAAAAATCCGAATCCTGGAGACAAAATCCCAACATTTACAGATACTGATTTCCTTGATTTCAAACAGTTTTTGAAAGTTCAGAAATTTTCTTTTAATACTGAAACAGAATTGGCGCTGAAAAACACTCTGGCTGTTGCCAAAAAAGAAAAAGTAGATGAAAGTATTAGCGCTGAATACCAGCAATTACTTACGGCACTTCAAAAAAGTGAAGAAAAATTACTGGATAAAAGCCAAAAGGAAATCAAAGACTTAATCACTGACGAAATCATCAAACGCTATCAATATCAGGAAGGCTTGTATCAGTATTACCTGAAAAACAACTCCGAAATCAAGAAAGCCGTGAGTGTCTTGAATAATAGTGTCGAATATAAAAGCATTCTCAAAATGTGATGAAAAACAGCTTCAAAATAATATTCTTTTTATTTTTTAGCTGTACCATTACCGCTCAGGAAAAAACGGAAGAATCTGTCTATTTTGAATTTGATAAATATTCTTTAGATAAGACGCAAACCGGTAAAATTCTTACCCTTCTTAGTTCCCCTGATTTTTCACAATTTGACGCCATCCAGCTTTATGGCTATTGCGATGACAGAGGGACAGAGGAATATAATAACATCTTATCTGATAACAGAGTAGCCACCGTTCAGAAAATATTGATTTCGAGCGGTATTTTGCCCAACAAGATTTTTATCTGCGAGGGTAAAGGACGTGTGAATGTGGACAAAGATACCATACATGATTTGCATCAAATCCGTTATAAAAACCGGCGTGTGGATTTATTTTTTCTTAAAAAATCAGTTCATATTTTCTTCCCTGCTAATCCAAAAGTTGGGGATGTTATTCTTTTAAGCGGCGTTACCTTTGAAATGGGTTCCAGTGCTCTTACCTCTAAAGCCAAGGCTGAATTAGACCGAACTATTATTTCATTAAAGAAATACAAATCACTGCGATTTGAAATTAAAGGTCATGTATGCTGCACATCAAACAAACATTCTGATGCAATTGATCAGGAAACCCAAGACAGGAATTTATCAATAAACAGGGCTAAGAATGTCTTTGTTTATCTTCGTTCGAAAGGAATAAGCCCGTATCGGATGTCGTATAAAGGCTATGGAAATCGTTTCCCGCTTGGAAAAGGTGATGCCCCCGACAGAAGAGTGGAAATCCTGATTACTAAATTGTAGTTATTCCCGCTCCACGAAGTCCTATGGAACAAGCAAATGTTATTTTCAAAATGCTGTGCATTCTATGATGAAAAACAAGTGAAATTTGTTAAAAATTATGATGCAAACTTATAAGTATTGATGTATGGTGTTTCACGATTAATAAGGGCAAATACTCTACTTATAAGTTTGCATCTAATATTGTTTAAAACAAGCATAGAATGCACAGCAACACCTGCTTTTAAGAACGTTTATCTTTTCAATGAACACTTCGGAGAGCGGAGTAGCTGAGTTGTCAATATAAAATCTTATATCACTAAATCTGAAATAGTAGCATTTTAATTACCTAAATCTTTAGCATTACTACTAGTATATTTTTCAAGTTTTGAAATTATTTCGGATTTAAATCTTGACTGTATTCTATTTTCTTCTTCTTTTTTTAAATCTTCTTTTTTTAACCATTTCTTTTTACTTCCTATAAAAACAGAACGAATAGCAATATCTATATGAGTAGTGTCTTTAAAAGTTTCTTCATCACCAATAAATGAAATATAATACATTTCTTCTGGTTTTTCTTTAAAGTAAAATATACGACTTTCTAAAAAGTTATACCCTCTTTTAGACCAATTGTTATACTCTTCCCATTTCTTCGGAATTTTATATTCAGAATACAAGCTATTAAATGCAGTTTCTATTTTTTTCTTTGATACAGGAAAACTTATAATATTAAATCCCCCTAATGTGCCATCACAATTAGTACATATAAGTATTAAGAATAATAAACATAAATTTGTTTTTAGTTTCATCTTTTTTGTGTTTTAATGTCCTGATGCATTAGGTTGCATAGAGTAACAATGTTGTACTAAATATTCAGAAAACGTATATATAGTTTTTGGTACTGCTGCTGCACCCAATCCGATACCTACAGCTCCAGCTGTTACCCTGCTCCTTATACTAAATGAATAAGGAGAGAAGGCAATTGCTAATTCTTGTGTTACAAATTTAAAGTCAGCTCCAATTGCTTTTTTAGCGGTAAATAAACCTCCTGCGCCTGTAATACCTAATCGGTCATATGTTAAATCGTGAATCATTCCAGGAACGTCTTCTGGTCTATTAGGTGCAAAAGAATAATCATCATTACCTGCATATGTTTTTGGATTTGATGGACCTGAATAAGTTAAGCCACCTAAGCCACCAAACTGTTGTCCAATTGTTCTAGTATCTAAACCGTCTGGCGTTAGACTTTTTTGCACACCGTGCCAAAAATTACTAAATGATTTTTCATCAGCATACCCTTTTGAACCACCTCCGATTTGATTATAAGTTGTTATAGAAAGTTCGTCAGCTAAAACATTTCCATCACTTGTTTTACCATGTCCTCCTGCGGACATCTCTCCTTCAATAAATGTTGATGTTTGTCCAGTTGTTGGAGTATTATTTAAAGCATTTTTTTCAGTATCCATATAAGACATAAAACGTTTAATATCTTCAGGTTTGTCCGTTTTATATCCATTTGCTGTTGTTTCCCATAATCCACTTGGGTCTATGAAATTTACAGGATTATTAAAACAATAACGATTTGGAGTTAGGTCATAAGCTAATTCTGCTAAAGGGTCAGGATTTTGCATTCTGCCAATTGCAGGGTCGTATAGTCTAAATCCATAGTCATAAACATTAAGCCCCAGCTCGTCTTGCAGTTCTTTCCCATTGTATTTATATTTATAATCTTTCTGATAATTATTAGCACCACTCGCTTCGTGTTTCAACCCAAAAGGGTAATAATTGTTTTCCTCCAGGATTTTCAATACCCCGCTTTGTTGCGTATAACTTAACCTAACATTCCCAAGATGGTCGGTGTAGTTGTAAACATAATTATATACTCCTGCCGTGTTGTTTACATATCCTTCCGCTGTTGGAAAAAACAAAAGCCCAGTATTTTTGTATTGAAAACCACCTAAATAATCGGTGGTTTCTATCGGTTTTCCTGTTTCAACTACAATTTTGCTTACCTTTTGTCCTAAGGCATTGTAAATATAAGTAATATTTCCTGTTGGAAAAACAATTTTTGTAGGCAGGTTTAAATGGTTGTATTGTATTGGCGTCGTTATGCCTTTGTTGTTGTCAAGTGTCATATTGCCATTGTCATCGTAGGTATAATCATCGCCTGATACGTCTTTAAAGCCTTTATTATTTGGGCTATTATCGATTACTCTTAGTAATTGATTAGGGCTATTTGTCTTGTATGTATAGACCAGATTATCTATCTGAGTGCTGTTTTGGGGAATTGGAGCTACATCATTGCGTACAAGGGTTTGTATGTTTCCGTTTTTGTCATAGGTCAGACTCTCATTATAGGCATTGGTTACTATCACATTGCCAGGATCCTGATAAATGGCACTGCCCAATCGGTTTAGGTTGTCGTACAGGTAACCGTATTTTTGTTTTTTACCTCCTGCTACCGTCCAGAACGTTTCGGATATATTACCGTTATAAAGTCTGCTGACTACGGTTTCTCCTTGTAAGGCTGTAGTGGCGTTGTCGTTGTAATTGATTTTAAAAGCAAATAAATCGGAAACTCCAGGATCTATTAGCAAATTATCATATTTGTTAATTTCTTTGAGCCAGCCCCTGATATTGTATGTGTAATCAATCTTTTGAAGTCCATTGCTTCCACTCCCACCTACGTTTTTCACTTTGAGCTGTCCCAAATCGTCATAGGTGTTTTGTGCCAAAAATTCTTTGCTACCACCATTTATCTGATGTGTTTGTGCAAGCAGACGCCCTTGATTGCTATAGGTGTATTCTTCTCTAATCAATAACTCGGCATTGGCATTGGTACGTTTGTGTCTGGTTTCTGTATATAGGGTTTTGCCTGCAAAATCAAATGCAGTATCGGTTTGAGCATAACCACCTAGATGATTCAGGAGTTTAGTGCGTATCGCACGGGATTTTTCATCATAGTAGATAATGCTTTTCTCGGCATTATTTAGTATGGTCGTTTCAAGAATCCGGGTCCAGCTTGCAGTGGGTATTCCTTGGGGTTTACGGCTGTTGTTGTAATAGACTGCTTGTCCTGCGGCTGTACCGGGAATTGACTCTGCATGGGGGAACAAATAATCATCATAATAATTGACGGTCAAGAGTTTTAAACTCGTAGGTGCTACAGCATTGGAATAGTTTACCGGAATACTATCTATATTGCCCGAACTGGTTTTATTTTCACTTAAGGCAGTGGTTTGAATGTTTTGGGCATTTTGCCAGGTTTCTCTTGCGATGGAAGTAGCGCTGGAAGCATACCAGCCTGTATATACCGGACGGTTAAAGACATCATACTTGGTAATCATCCAGCCAGCAGTACCTGCATTATCACTAAAGGGCGAAAAGGCTGGCCCTGTTGCAATGACTCTGTCTAGTTTGTCATAGACTATAAATTCCCATTGTTTGCCCGGCAATTTCTTTTCGACAAGGCGGTTTCGATGGTCGTATTTGTATTGATAACATAGTCCATCAAGTATTGTTGGGGTATAATTACCTTCTGCTGATGGAGGCAAAACATAGGTTAAATTACCGTAATTATCATAGATATAATAGGTATCATGGGGATTGGTTGCATTGTAGGTTCTTTTGAGTAGTACACGACCTTCTTTGTCCTTGAATTCTTCAGTAGTATTGTTAGTACCCGAAGTCCAGTTTTCGTCTTTTGTAATTGTCTTATAGAGTTGGTTAGCAGCATAATTTCCATTAGCTACAATAGTAGGTGTATATGTATTGTTTCCTAATACGAGGCTTACTCCAAAATTCTTTACTTCAGTGGCGGTATTGGTCTGATAATCTAGTTTTATTTCGTGCCCGGCATTCATTGCCCAATCGTTACCCGGAGCAGCTTGTTTGAGAACCCGATTTAAGGGTGAATTTTCCAATAGTTTTTCGGAGAATGGATTGGCATCCCCATATTTGGACTGGTAATAGCTTAAGATATTTGGTTGTGCCGTACTAAAACCATCAATATAAACTCCCGTATTTTGGGAGGCAGGATAAGGCAAATAATCTTTAATCTGACGTCCAAAACCATCATATTCTATGTGGGTTACAATGTCCTGATCATTGGCAGATGCCTTAATGGCTATTTGCTGTTTGGGTCTGCCTAATCCATCGAAATAGGTTATAGATTCAGTCACATCGCTATTTTTAGTAATGCCTGCAGGAGTAGTCATTGGCGTATTAAATTTCCGGGTATAAATATAGTTTTCACCCTGAAGTGCTGTAGGACCGACTGTGGAATTAAAATCGGTTCCGGTAAAGGCATTACTAACAATTTTTGCAGAAAAACTACTGCCTGCCTGAATGTGAACTCCCGGACCTAGTGTTATTTTTTGACTCGCTACCAATTGATCGTTGGTTATGCCGCTATAGCCCACACCTTTGACTACAGTGGTAGGTATAGCAGTTTGTGCATTAACAAAAAAGCTTGTCAAAAAAAACACAACTATATAATAAAATCTGTTTTTCATTTTTATCTGTTTTTGCTCCTTTTCCTGAACAAGATTTGGAGTGCTTTTTTTAATTTTTGTAGTGGTACTGATTCTCCGATAGCAAGTTGCTGTTTTTGTCTTTTACATACTGCAAACGTCCAAAACCATCGTAGGTGTAATATATAGTATCCCCTTTGGGGTCGGTAATAGTGCTAACACCTATTAATGCCTGGTAAGTATAGGTGGTTATCATAGCATTGGGCAGATTAGTTCGCAGACTGTTTAATGCTGTAATCAAATTGGCTTCCGTACCCGTGTTCGACAACGATTGCAAATTAGCTACATAACTGCTTGCATTGGCATAAGGAGCATTTTCTATTTTTGCAATGGGCTGGGTTTGGTTGTAACCCCAGATTATGGAAACTGGCATACCGCTTTCAGGAGTATATTGCAAAATGTTTCCTTTATCATCGTATTGGTCGTAAGTGATTTTCTTATCTGTAGTTTTAGCAATAGCTGCTGCTCCTTTATTGGTATAAATAAATTTTGGCAATAACAGATTATCTATAGTTTTGGTATATTCAGAAAGTCTTTCAGAAAGTTTGGTTGTATTTTTATAGCTTTCTGTTTTTAATGGTACAGCAATCATATTTTTACTAATCAAATCAGCCACATAAGGTTCACTAGGCAAATCATGCGGGTAATAATATTTAGTTTCTAGAGTTTGGTTGTTGGAATCCAATGTATTTTGCGAGGTTAATTGAAAATGATTGGGATTGCTATAAACATAATTAGTGTTTTTAATAATATTTCCACTAGGATGATATTCGGTGGTAGTTTCGGAATTTTTATATACCCAGTTGGAATTATATATATAAAATTCATATTTGAATGTCAAATCACCATTATAGTTTCGAACTGTATTTGGGTAAATTCCTCCCTGAGTTATACCCTGATTATCAGATTCTATTGTTGTTGCCATACCTCTAATGGTTTGTCTATTATCATTAAAAATATAATTGTTATTAATTTCCTTAATTAATGTAGTGTTATCACTGTAATGCTTTTCCCATAACAACAAACCTCTTTTGTGATCCATACTGGTGTGAGGTGTGCCAAAAACAATTTTTCCTTTAAAAAAATCTGGCTCATAAGAATATTTATACTTTGAAACTATTTTTGCGTTATTAATAGTATTTGTTTTGATTAATTGTACATCTGTGTAGCCCACTAAAGAATTGCGAGAATTTTGCATTGGTTTATTTGAAGTAGAAATAAAAGCATCAACATAAAAATTTGGCGTACGGATTTTACGAATAAAACTATTCAAATTGTATAATTCTTTAGGAAACTCACCACTTGAGAGTAAATTATTATCAAACTGTGTATATACATATTCCGTTTTCATTATAGAATTTGTAGCAGGTTCATTCATTTCAATTTTTTGAATTCGCTGGCCACCAACTAATCTATTTCTTCCTATATTTAATGAGTTGCTATAGCCTAAACGCACGTTTATTATATTAAAATGTGTGGCATAATAAAATTTTAATTTATATGTACCTGCATTAAGAGTAATTATTGGTAGCGGGTTTTGGTTTCTCATTGCATGAGTAAAAGTATAAACTACCTGATTATTGCTAGTATTAATAAATTCAACTTTGGCGGTTGATGTATGATTAGGTGGAAAAATAGTATCAAAATTCTGAAACTTAACACTGTAAATAGAAACAGGAGTATTGTTATCTGCTACTATGAAATTATCACTAAAATTAGAAGGCAGATTAGTGGAGTTTGAAGTTGCTAAGGTTAGATATTGTGCAGACTTGTCAATATAGTCTTCCTTGTTATCAAAAGAATTGGGTTCATAATAAAACATCTGGTTTCCGCCTGTGGGATAAGTTATTTTTTGCAATGATAAATTGCTTAAAACAGCGGGGTTAATTTCCCTATTGGATTTTTTGCCAATAGTTGATTTTATTAAATTAAAATATACACTAGAATTTAAAAAACAATCTCCAGAAGCATCACAAACTTCTTCCCAAGTTGGTTCAACATATTCAAAAATTCCTGTTTTATTAGGAATTAAACTTTGATTAGCTGTTTGTCCATTATAATAACCGAAATAGTCAACAGCATAAGAATTTTTATCAATTCTAAAAGCTTCATTGTAGTAATCAAAACTATATTGATTAATATTATTTGTTGTATCCGTACTAATCTCTTTAATTTTTTTTAATAATAATTTGTCTGTAGAGTATTCAAAGACATAATTCTTGACCATTACATTTTTATAAAATATTTTTATTTCGTCGATTTTGGGATGTTTATTTGTTTGTTGACTGCTTATGAAAGATATTTTATAATCTCCAGATGTGATCTCTTCTGGAATACTTAAATTATAGGTAAATAAAGTTTCACATTTTTTGTTAATATCTAGAGGTGCTCCCATTGATGGGCAGAAAGTATCACTAGTAACTAAATTTTCAGTATAGGTATAGTTTTTATATTTAAAAGATATTTTGCTAGTTGTGCCTGCTGGAATAATGTAATCCAAATTCCATGAGGTTGCTGAAATTATTGGTGCCGGACAGATTTCAGGACTACTGCTTTTACAAGAGCTATCACTTTTTGTTGATTCACTTGGGTTTAAAAAATATTCATTCCCAATTTCATCATAAACCGTCCATCCTGATTGGAGTGTAAGGCTTGCAGGAGTAATTTTAAAATTACTGTTTGCTGTTAATTGAACAGGGATTTGGTTTTTATCAAAAACAAATTTTGTTCCTCCCGTAGGTAAATTTAAATAAAAAACATCTGGCTGAAAATCATAACAGCCTTTAGTGGTATATTCCAAGAGTTGTAAATCGGTTGGTACTTCTATGACTTCTTCTACTACATTTGCGCTATCAAACCAGCCTCCATATTTGCCTACTTTTTCACTCTCATCAGGGTGGCCTACTATATTTCTACTTATTAATCCTCCTGCATTTAGTGACCATTTTAAACCTACTAATGATTCGTTTTCTTGAACTTTTACTCCTCCTGCATTATAACTTAAAGAAATTGGTAGATTGTAATTTCCTACTTTCAAATTGTAAAGTGGAATATTTACATTTGGTAATCCATTATATAAATCGACAGGATAATCTATATAGTTTTGAAAAGTAGAGGCTGTAGGACTTGCGGGAATAAAATTAGGTAAGTCTTTGTCTGTCTGCGCTAAGGAGACATCTGTTATTAGTAATATAAACACACTTGTTTTAAATATGTTTTTTATATGTAAATCAAAAATATTTTTTTTCATAAACTCATTTTAATTGGTTCGACCCGCTTTTATAACTTTCAACCCATCGCTCTGTACATTCGTCCTGATATTCACAACATAAATCCCATTAGGATATCCACTTAAATCTACAGGAATTGTTCTACTGGAAATACTGAATTGTTGTAAAACCCTACCAGCCATATCTACAACTGTTGCGGTGCCACTTTCAAACTCATAGCCAATAATAATATTAGTAAAAGTTACCGCAGGGTTAGGTATAGCCTCAATACTGATTTTTATTGCTTCCGGTTTAATTTTATCTTTGAGTTTTACAACCCAAAAATCGGAACTGCCTAAGGATGTATTTTTGTCTGAAGATGCCGCTCCGGCCGAAGTACCTGCCAGCAAATAACCCCCATCACGGGTTTCAAACAAGCGGCGCAGGATTTCATCACCTTTACTACCCACGGTACGAGTCCATAAACTTTCACCTGTATTACTTATTTTTAGCGCTATATAATCATTTATACCTTCTTTATCGCTTGTTTTTTGCAGGGACCCTAAAACTTCTGCCTTAGAAATGGAGACAGTTTCTTTTTGGGCATACCCCCCAACTAAATAACTCCCATCAGGGTTTTCTACAATAGAAGTGAGCACATCATAGTTACCAAAATTATAAGTTTCCTGCCACTGTATTTGCCCTTCTGCATCAAGTTGGAGTAGCCAAAAATCAGTTCCTTTGCCATTGGTTTTTGTTTTGCTGTGGCTTGCTGCCGAGTTGGAATTACCTCCTGTGATATATCCGCCATCTTTGGTTTGTGAAATGGTATACAATTCATCGTCGCCACTCCCTCCAAGGGTTTGTTGCCATTGTATGTTACCTTCATGATTGAGTTTTAGAATCCAAAAATCGTCTTCACCAAAAGCATCTGTATCTTTGTCTCCCGAAATAGGTGAGTTGGACACACCGCCCACAATGTAGCCTCCATCCTGAGTTTGTTCTATACTACGAAGTTCGTCAATATAGCGACCACCAATTGTCTTTTGCCATTCGATATCGCCTATTTTATTCAATTTCACTACCCAATAATCGAGATTTCCTTTGGTATTTTGTTTTTTACCATATGGGTCTTCTTTTTGCTTTTCACCAGCCAAAACAGGAGTTTTATCAGAACCTGAAGTGCCCCCTATAATGTAGCCTCCGTCTTTGGTAAGCGATATATTGTATAATTTTTCGAGTCCAGTACCTCCTATAGTTCTTTGCCATAATTCACCACCTTTGGCATCGAGTTTTAGAATCCAAAAATCGGTTTCACCCTTACAGTCGTCTTTTTTATCACCATCTTTTGGAGAATTGGAAATTCCTGCCAGAATAAAACCACCATCCGATGTAAGTTTTACACTTTGCAAAAAATCATCACCTGAACCTCCAAAGTTTTTTTGCCAGTCGAGCTCTCCTTTTTCGTTCATCTTCCAAACCCAATAATCGAAATTCCCTTTACCTACATCCGTTTTATTACCTTCTTTTCCCGAAATGGAACTCCCAGCCAGTATAAAACCATAATCGGGTGTTGGCAAGGCGTCAAAAAGATATTCTGCGTGTCCTCCACCAAAGGATTTTTCCCAAAGTATATCCTGTGCCTGCAAAAAACAGAGGGGAAATAAAAGAATTATTCTTATGAAGTGTTGTATTTTTATCATTGTGGAAATCTTATTTTTTTTCTAAACTATCTAATCTTTTCACTAAACTATCTATGGTTTTGTTTTGATCGTCCAACTTTTTTTGTTGCTCTATAGCATAGAGTGTTAATTCTTCTACTTTTTGAAGTAACAAATTATTCATTTTGCCCAGTGACACCCCATTTTGCTGCATTTCTTTTGCAGAAGGAATGTTGGGCAAATGATTATTAGCTTTTGTAAATTCTGCTACTTCATTAAGGGTTGGCATAGTATAATCAGATTTCAATTCAGATTTGCCAGTATAGTATTTTTGGAAGACATAATCGGGAGCAATGGCATTGTCTACAATTACTTCTTTGGAGTGGATAGTCCCATTTACGGTGAGTTTTTGGTCTGGATTTGCAGTTCCAATACCTACGTTACCTTCTGAACCTATATGCATACGAACCTGTGCTATACCCACAGAATTTGGACTTGTAAGAAACTGCATATAAGTATCCCAGCTTGCTCCTCTATAACTACGAATTTTTGCAGAACCTGCTGCTGTAAAATCCCAGCTTAAATCCTGAGCAGAATTATTTCCAGTAGGTACGTTTGGTCCTATAATACTAAATGCATTCACAGCTACCGTTTGTCCCTCTGAACCTGCATTTAAAGCTAGCTTGCCTTTTATTGCCATTGCATAACCTACTGGGATATTATTGGTGTTGATTCCTAATTGGCGAGTATCAAACTTTCCAAAAATTAGTGGAGTAGCTGTTGCTGTATTGTCTATATACAGACGATTGCTTCCTGTTTCGTTACTTCCGGCCAAGTTTCCTAAAAAAACATTATTAACTCCTATGGTATTATTATAACCTGATCTATAACCTAAAAAAGTATTAAAACTCCCAGTATTTATCATTCCAGCATCACGACCAATATACACGTTCCCATCACCTTTGGAATTCATTCCTGATCTATAACCTATAAAGATATTGTAATTCCCTATAGAATTTGCATATCCTGATTCACGACCTATAAAAACATTACTATATCCAGAAGAGTTGGTATATCCTGCTTTATATCCCGAAAAGACATTACCATATCCCCCAATATTTTGATGTCCTGATTCATATCCTGTAAACACATTATTATACCCTGAAGCATTCTCATATCCAGATTCACGGCCTATAAATACGTTTCTTGAACCATCGAAATTTTTATACCCTGTTTTATACCCTACAAAGACATTGTCTTTTCCAGTTGTATTAGAAACACCTGTGTTTGCTCCAAAAAATGAATTATATTCTCCAGCACCAGTAACTAAATCACCAGCTTTATATCCGAAGACGCTATTATTATTACCTGCATTACCAGCCTGATCACCGAATGAACTATTATAAGTTCCTCCATTACCAGCAGATGTAGGTAAACTTGTAGTAGTCTGTGCTTGTATCAAAGCCGTGTTTAACAAAAATAAACTTGTAAGTGTAAATAGTTTTAGTTTCATTTTTTGGTATTTATAGGTTAAAATTTTCTTCTTTCAAACATTAAAATAAAGTGATATATTATTCAATAATAAATAATTATTATTTGAATTATAATTTTTTTGTTCTGCTTTAAACTTGTTTATTAGTAACTTATGTATCTAGGGCTTTAAATCCTAGAAAAGCTGCATAGTTAAAATTATCTTAAAAAAACGATGCGAAAGTATAGAGAAGTAATGCTAATAAAGAAATTACCTTTTAAATTTAACAATTATGGCAGTTTATCAGTAAACTATGTTAATTTCACAAAGCAGGATTCTGTTTTAAAGAGCATCGTATGGTATTGTGGTATAATTATCCCCTTTCCATCTCAATATGCGGAATATCATCTTCCAGATACATTTCGCTGGTTTGCAAAAAACCGTGGCTTTCGTAGAATTTTTTGAGATACAGTTGCGCTCCAATGATAATCTTGCTTTCGCCAAAATGAGACTGGATTCCGGCAATAGCTTCACGCATCAAATCATGACCCCATTTTCTGTCCCTGTAATCAGCATCAACCACTACTCTTCCTATTGAAGCATTTTCAAAAGTAATTCCTGGTTTGAAAAGTCTGGAATAGGCTACGATTTTGCCTTCGAATTCACCAAAAAGATGCAAGGCTAATGTATCTTTTCCGTCAATATCAAGATAAACGCAGTTCTGTTCGACCACAAATATCTCGCTTCTCAATTTCAGAATATGATAAAGCTCATTTACCGAAAGCTCGTCAAAAGACTTTATTTTCCATTGTATTTCCATCTTATTTCAAAATAACAATTGATTTAATAATGGATTCTAACTCGTGCATTAAATCTCGTTTTTCTTTGGATGGCGAATAACAAAATCCTTCTAAAACCAGAATTCTATTATGTGCCTTATCTAAAATAGCATAATTCACAAAGGGTCCTGACATAAAATCATTTTTAAGTTCCCAGGTTCCTTTGGTTTCATAGGCTTCCTTACCATTTATTTTGGTTTTGAAAAAATAGGGCGCATAACCTTCTTCAGTAATCATCTGCGTTTCCAGTTCTGTTCCGCGAATGTATAAGTCACCAATAGAATCCCTCATTTTGATGATATTTACTATAGGATTGGGAGCTTTCCTGATAGAGCTTATTGGCACTTCATAAATCAAAAGGCTGGTATTACCGCTGATGATTTCCTTTTTCAGCCAAAGAAATTTACTTTTTTGAACTACATACGAATAGCCCGAAGGAACTTTCAAATCAATCTGGAACTTATTCTTGATTAGAGTCGGATTCATCAAAGACTGACTATGGACCCTTTGACTTTCGGCAATTTCAGTTTCCTTTATGATCTGAATGATTTTAGATGTGTTTTTTTCGATGATTTCGAGAATTGCGGTATTTGTCTTCCCAGAAATATGAAATACGCTCTGTGGCCAGGCATATTGATTTTTCTTTATTTCGAATTCCGTTTTGTTTTCTTTCTTAACAACAATAATCGTCCGGCTATCGGTCATAAAGCCTTCCATCAGTTTGGCAGGATACTGGTTTATGGTAAAAAGTGGTTCTTCCTGTGGTAATCCAATAACTGGAGACGCAAATTTGCTTCGAATACGGTCCCCAACCTCACCATTCCATAGCTGATTGTCAATTACAACAGAAATAGTATTGATTTTTCCTGTCGCTTTTCTTGGAATGTCCTCCTGTTTTTTACAGGAAAAAAACAAAAGTGAGAAAAGGGATAGTAATAAGAAAAGACTTTTATTCATTAATCCGTATATTGATAATCAAGTAAAGATAGAAAGAATATCTCCTTTTCTATAAAATAAAAAAAGCCTTTTATGGAATTTTAGTTTCCTTCTTTTTGAATGTTTTTTAAGGTAATATTTCTAAAATCAACAGGTGAACCTTCATAGTTCAAAGAAATTTTTCCTTCTGTGGTAGAGGCATCAGTACATTCGTTTACTAATTTCCCATTCAGATATTGGGTGATTTTCCCGTCGATTGATCGAATGAAAATCTTATTCCACTCTCCATAAGGATGTTCGTTGGCGCTAAATTTTGGAGAAGTAACACTGGCACCTGCCTCCACTAATTTTCCGTTTACTACTGCCGTTACATTGTCTAAGAAAATGAAATCTCCGGTAGTATTCTCTTTCATTTGAAATTGAATTCCTTTAGGCCAGATGTTATCAGGGGAATCTACGGGTATATTGTACATTACACCGCTGTTTTTTTTGTTGCCTTTATTGTATTTTGCTTCTGTATTCCAACGGAATTCCAGACTCAGCTCAAAGTTTTTATAGCTTTTTTTGCTCATCAGATAACCAATGTTATCTCCGTGCATCCGGATCATCCCATCGGTAAACTCATATACTTCTGAGGGAGCAATTCTTTTTTTACTGGTTTTGGTAAAAGCATACCAATCGCTCTTTGAAAATATTTTTTGTTGAACTGTACAGGAATTTAAAAGAAAAAGAAAAGCGAAAGCAACAGTTATTTTTTTGAACATTGGGGTAATTTAAATCGAAATTTATCCGTTAATTTTTAATTTCATTCCAGGTTTAAGGTCTTCTGATTTGATGTTGTTCCATTTTTTAATATCAGAAATAGTAACTCCCGGATATTTTTTTGAAATGCTGTATAAAGAATCGCCTTTTTGAACATAATAGTCCTGAGCATTCATTTTTGCAGCAGAAGTCAAATTGTCCTTTTTCTTGAATGATGTTTCAGCAACTGCTTTAGTTTCAGCTGCAATTTCATTTTTAGCAACAATTAGACTTTTTCCTAATGCAATATTGTTGTCAGATAGATTATTCCATTGTTTTATATCCTCTACTGTACTAGTGAATCTCTTAGCAATACTTCCAAGATTATCTCCTTTTTTAACGATGTATTCTACGTTTTCCATTTTAGGAGTTACAACAGCTATTTCTTCCTTTTCATTTACCTCAATTTTACCTATCTGTAAAGACGTTCCTAATTGAAGTGAAGTAGTGGCAAGGTTATTCCATTCTTTTATTTCAGCAATTGAAACATTATATTTTTTGGCAATGATGCTCAAATTATCTCCTTTTTGAACCACATAAGTAACTGTATTGGTTGATAATGTATCGACCTTTGTAATTTTATTGGATTTGTCTTCTTTCCTAATTTTTGCATCAGAATTAGCTATTTGCTGAGTATCCGCTTTTAGCTCTTTTTTGACTATTGTATTTGGATTTTCGTTATTGATGATTTTCAAACTTTTACCGGTGGCAACTGCACTACTTTTTAGTTTGTTCCATTTTTTAATGTCATCTACACTAACATTATATTTATCGGCAATAGCACTTAGATTGTCTCCCCGTTTTACCTTGTAATATTTAGTTTTAGGAAGTGTTATTCGTTGTTGAGTATAATTCAATGTGTCAGTTACAACAATTGCTTTAGTAAACTGAAATGGTCTTTCACGTAAATTCGCTTCGCGCTCTATATAGGCATATACTTTGTCTTCATTTGAAGTAAAAACTGATATTCTATCCTTTGGCAATCTTAAATAATGGGGTTGATCGCGGTAAACCGGAACTACATTCATTTTATATGATGGGTTCAATAATTGCAATTGCGATACTGGAATATCAAGCAAATCAGAAATTTGTTTGAACGACATTTCCTTTTTAATCAATATCGTATCCGTTGCAAAATGCTTGATTACGGCTCTGTTTGGTACAATTCCATGTTCTTTGTGGTATTCATATATGTACATCGTTGCAAGGAAAGCAGGTACATAACCTTGTGTTTCCTGAGGTAAATTTTTTCGAATGTTCCAATAGTTTTTTTGTCCTCCCGAACGACGAATCGCTTTGGTAACATTTCCCGGACCTGAATTATAAGATGCCAAAACCAAATCCCAATCGCCAAAAATACGATACATATTGGTCATATACTGAGCCGCTGCGTCACTAGATTTAAGCGGATCGCTTCGGTCATCTACATAAGAATCAATTTTCAAATTGTATTGTTTTCCGGTTTGGTACATAAACTGCCACAGTCCCGTTGCTCCCATTTTAGAAACCGCCTTTGGATTCAAGGCTGATTCTACAACTGCTAAATATTTTATTTCTAATGGGACGTTTTGTTTGGCTAAAGCTTCTTCAAAAAGAGGGAAGTAGTATTCTGAAATGGCCATTAAACGTTCAAAAGATTTCTTTCTGTTCTTAAGAAATGATTTGATTATGTTTTCCAGACCTGGATTGTATTCAATATTGAAAGGCGATTTGGCATCCATTGCCGCCAGTCGTTCTTTCAACAGTTCAGTAGACAATTCATAATCTACTTTTTGATCAATATTAATGGTTTGTATATCACTGGTAATATCATTGTATATATCCAAACTTCCTAATTCCTTCAGCCAAAGGCTGTCTAAGCGACAAGCTAAATTATCTTTAACGAAAGTTTTTTTAATAGAATCTAAATAGAAATTATTGGTTTCTTTCTTGCAATTGCCTTTGTTTTCAACAGATTTCTGCGAAAACAAAGACATTGACAATAATAGAAAAAACGATATTACAGTGTTTTTTATACTCATACTTTTTTAATTAACGTACTATAATTCAAACGATTACAGACATATTGTCGTTTACAAACTTAATACGTATTAACTAAAAATATCCTTAAATATTGTTAAAAATGCATATTTTAGTCTAAAATAGCTGCAATTCCGGGTAAAATCCTACCTTCCAGCATTTCCAGCATAGCTCCTCCACCTGTAGAAACGTAGCTTACTTTGTGTTCAAAACCAAATTGTTTTACTGCCGCAACAGAGTCACCACCACCTACAAGAGAGAAAGCTCCGTTTGCAGTTGCTTCTGCAATAAAGTTACCTAATTCGATAGTTCCGTTAGCAAAACTTTCCATTTCAAAAACGCCTAAAGGTCCGTTCCAAAGAATAGTTTTTGACTCTAAAATTACTTTTTTGAAGTTCTCCAAAGATTTTGGACCCGCATCCAGACCTTGCCATCCATCAGGAATTTGACGAACATCTACTATTTGAGTATTAGCAGTATTCGAAAAATCATCAGCAGCTACAACATCTACAGGAATATGAATTTGAACTCCTTTTTCTTTAGCCAGTCTTAAAATTTCCAAAGCCAATTCTTGTTTGTCGTCTTCACAAATAGACTCTCCAATTTTACCTCCCAAAGCTTTTACGAAAGTAAAAGTCATTCCACCACCAATAATCATGTGATCTACTTTGTCTAAAATATTTTCGATAACTGTAATTTTAGAAGATACTTTAGAACCTCCTAACACTGCTGTTACTGGTTTTTGAGAATCTTTCAAAACCTTGTTCAAACTTTCGATTTCTTTTGCCAATAATAATCCGAAACATTTGTCTTTTGGGAAAAACTGTGCAATTATAGTTGTTGAAGCGTGTGCTCTATGAGCAGTTCCAAAAGCATCGTTCACATAAATATCTCCAAGTGAAGCTAATTTTTCTGCGAAAGCAACATCTCCTGCTTCTTCTTCAGCATAAAAACGTAGATTTTCTAATAACAAAACCTGTCCTGGTTTCAAATCGTTTGCAGCTTTAGTTGCTACATCTCCAATAGAATCAGACGAAAAAGCTACAGGATATCCTAAAATTTCAGAAGCTTTTTTTACAATATGTTCCAATGAGTACTTTTTTTCAACTCCTTTCGGTCTTCCAAGGTGGGACATCAAAATTACACTTCCACCATCTGCGATGATTTTGTCGATTGTAGGTTTTGCAGCTTCAATACGAGTAGCATCAGTTACATTGAAATTTTCGTCTAAAGGCACATTAAAATCTACACGGATTATGGCTTTTTTGTTTTTGAAATCGAAATCGTTTATAGTTTTCATTGAAGTTTTTTTTAATTTTTTTGAAAGAAAAACAAATATAGAACTTTTCAGCAACTAAAAAATAAGAATAGTTCTAAAATTAGCACAATTCACTATCGAAAACGTTGTAATTTAATGAAATATGCGTTTTTACAAACTTACTTCTAAAAAGTTGTATCTTTATTTTGCAAAAATTATTTAGACATCCAGCCAAATACATTAGAGCTATAATCATTCTTTTTTTATGATTTAGACACATTGTATATTATAGTGATTTTATTTTTTGCAATGCTTCTGGCTGTTTGGACTGGATATAAAACAGGATATAAAAAACCTGGGTTTTATCATATCCTGATTTGCATTGTGATTTTTATTACACTGGATTTACAGCTCTACCGACGTGGATTAATTAAATTGGATGCTGAAATTGCTATTATGCAAAAATTAAATCAACAGTCATTTAATATTAATTAGAATTACAAATAAAAACAGATTTGTAAAACATCCAAAATAAAAACCCCAAAGTTCATAACTTTCATTATGAGTTTTGGGGTTTTTATTTTGGTTAATTACTTTGTGTAATTAAATATTGTTTTTAATTAGTCATGCACAGGACTTTGTGTACAAGGACAATTACTGATTCCCTGAAGGAAATCCAACCCAATAGTAATCATATGTGTTCCGGAATTAAAACTTGCCATTTCATTAAAAGTTACCTGATAAGAATAAGCAAAATAGAAAATAGACTTCTTAAAACCAGCCATAGGACCTAAATTTAAAGGTTTTAGCATCTGATCATTAAGAAAACGATAAGAAGCACCTACCCAATAGTATTCGTCTCTATTATTGAATTTTCGGTACTTAACATTCAAATCGGTACTGGAACGTCCGTCACTGGCAAAGTATTGAAAATATGCCGAAGGTTCAATCTCAGCATAATTTTGAGTTTTTATAACATAACCAGAATAAATTTGATAATTCAAAAGTTGGTTTGGTTCTATCTTATATCCTGAAAACTTGTCTATGTCTTTACCTAAAATATTGGCTCCATTCAAACTAAAATAAAATTGATCCCAACGATAAAGCAATCCAACATCAAAGTTGTTATTTGAAGTTTTTCGATCTCCTGTAATACCAAAATCCGGATCACTAGGTATTAATTTCGAACTATCAATACTAAAATTATTAATATTGAAAGACAAACCAAAAGACAAATATTGCTTAGAATAATAATCTAATATGATATGATGGGCAAATGAAGCTTTTAACCCCGATTGATAGGTATATCCATTTCTGTCATTGTATAAAGAAAGACCAACACCTGAACGATCTGCGATTCTAAAATCGCCAAATACAGATTGATTATCCGGAGCATCTTTTATACCCACCCATTGGGTTAGTCCGTTAGCCCTAATTCTAAGATTATCACCAATCCCGGCATAAGTTGGAGAAATCGCAAAGGGATTATCCGCTAAATATTGGGTAAAAACAGGTATAGTAAACTCTTGACTATAACCTGAAATTACAGTCAAGAGGAAAAAAGATATTAATACTAATTTTTTCATTTGAAATCTTTTATAATGAAAACTCAATTGTTTCCTGCTTTAATAATTATCTATACAAAGTAAAGTGTCCAACAAATTCACGGGAATCTTCCTGATTTTGTAATCTAATAACGTACCAGTAATCTCCTGTTGGTAATTCTTTACCTTCATATTTACCATCCCAGAACTCTCCTTCTTTGTATGTACCCACTTTACGTCCGTATCTGTCAAAGACAAAGAATACTAAATCTGGATAATTGATTGTGTTTTCTGGTGACCATCCATCATTATCTCCGTCTCCATTTGGTGTAAATACATTTGGAATTTTGATGTCGATAAATTTAACTGTTATTGGTTTTTCTACAAAACAACCGTTAGCATCAGTAACCCTAATTGTATAGGTACCAGATTTGTAATAGATAAATTTGTTTTGATTACCCATATCCTCTCCATCAAGCGTGAATTGGTATCCACCTCCACCACCTGTTGCGGTTGCCACAATTTCATTTAATCCTCCATTAGTCAAGACTAATGTTAATGGGGTGATTACTGCAATTGTGAAGTTTGGTGTATTTTTTTCACAACCGTTCGTATGTCTCGCTGTAATATAATGCGTTCCTGGAGCAATATTTGTAAACACATTACTCGCTTGATATGGTGCTACTCCGTCTAATGCATAATCTACATCCGCAGGATTTGTAATACTAGGATCTATAGTTACTGTAACCGTTAAACTTGGTACATTATTGGCACAACCATAATCAACAATAGCTTGTGGGTTTAGTTTTACAGATTCCGGTAATGGAACAGGCAATTCACTAGAGCATCCGTT
This sequence comes from Bacteroidota bacterium, assembly GCA_040387175.1. Taxonomy (GTDB): domain Bacteria; phylum Bacteroidota; class Bacteroidia; order Flavobacteriales; family Flavobacteriaceae; genus Flavobacterium. The sequence goes on from JAZKED010000025.1 coordinate 146,394, forward strand.
TGCATCTTTGATATATACATAATGTTCACCTCCTGCTAAACCTGTGAAATGAACTTGACCAGTAATATAAGTTCCATTTGGTGCATCTAAACTAGTACGATAAGGAGCGGTTCCTCCAGTAATAGTAATTGTAAATTCACCATCCTTATCTCCAAAACACATTTCAGGCATTACAGACGATAAGATTACTGATGATCCAATAGAAGCTGGTTCATCAATTACAATACCTGTGTTATGGATATAACATCCATTTTGATCCTGAGTAATTATCTCATAAGTTCCAGGTGCTAGATTTTCAAAAGTATAATTAGTATCTAATGGATCTTTAGCAAAAAATTGATTCAAATCAGGTGAAATTGCATATTTAATTATACCTGTACCTCCAGAAGCAGTGATTACTATTTTTCCGTTATTTAATCCATTACAAGTTGCATCTATTGCTACATAAGGTGCTACTAAAGGATTGTTCGGTTCAGTAATGCTAATCACGGCTGTAGTAGTATTACAATCTCCACTATCAACACGAACTCTGTAACTTCCTGCAACAAGTTGAGTAAAAATACCCGGACTTGCCTGAACAGCTCCTGCAATAGGATTACCTGCTCCGTCTTGTAAAGTATAAACATAATTGCCTAAACCACCTTTCGCAATAGCATTAATTGCTCCTGAATTTTCTCCTTTACAATTAATAACTGTACTAACTAAATCCAAATTGATAGTTAATACTGGTAATGGATCAATAGTAATGTCATTAGACACTGTACTTGTACAACCATTCGCATCACGAACATAATAACGATAGTTACCTGTTGGAACTGAAATCGGTGTTGATGATGATGCAAAAGTACCTAACACTGTTGCAAAATTAGGTGTAGCACTATAGCTGTAAGGTGCTGTTCCTCCAGTTGCCGAAAGTGTCAACGTTCCCTGAACTAAACAAGTTGGTGAACTTGCCTTAACTAAGCTTGCTATTACTTCAGTAGGTTCAGTTATTGTAATTGGCAGTGAAGTTGCACTACATCCCCAACCATCTGTAACTGAAATACTGTATGTTCCAGCTCCCAAACCACTAAATATAGGCGAAGTCTGAGGACCATTAGCAATACTAGGAACTATAGACGTAGTGTTTAACGTGTATATATAATTTGATCCCTGACCACCTGTAGGTACTGAAGCTGTAATTGTAGCATTCTTATCACCTTTACAATTCAACAATGTAATGTCTGCACTTGCTGTAAATGTAATAGGTGCTGGATTTACTAAATTAACTGTAATTGGGTCAATACATCCCTTACTATCTCTAACATTAATAGTATAAGAACCAGCAGTCAAATTAGTGAAATTAGTTTGAGTTGAGTAAGCCACATTTACTGGACCTGTTAATTCAAACTCATAAGTACCTGGCCATCCACCAACAGCTGATACAGAAATACTTCCGTCATTATTACCTGTAATACAAGTAATCTCAGTATGAGTTTCAAAAATATCCAAAGCAGTTGCTGGTTGATTAACTGTAAAAGTTGTTACAACTGAACAGAATGGATTATTAACTAAGCTAGCCGAAATCGAATACTGCCCTGCTGTTAAACCAGTCAGATTTAATGGTCCAGCTGTTGCAGAAGTTCCTGTACTTGGTACTGGTCCAGTCACTGTATATGTAAATGCACCGGCATTGTCTGGTGGAATAGTGTTATCAATTAAGTTAACCGTTACTGCACCTTCATTTGAACCAAAACAAATCACATCACTAGTTTTCACCGCTTTCAATTCGAATGTATTCGGATTGTTTACATAATGAACATCTTGTATGCTACATCCTGTAGCCACATTTTCAACAGTAATCAAATAATTAGCCACTGGCAATGCTGTAAATATACCAGTTGTATTTGTTTGACTTGGATATACACCACCCTGAACTCCTGTTGTAGCATTCACATCTACCAAAGTATATAGTAAGTTTGCTGGAGTTCCTCCAATGCTACTCGCTGATACTGTAATATTTTCAAGATTTGTACAAGTAATAGCATTATTAATTGCTACACTTATCTCGTCAAGAGCAATAAATGGATTTATAGTAATTATGCCAGCAGTACTACCTATACATGAATTGCTGTCATATACATTTACGATGTAGGTTCCTCCTGACAGATTAGCTTCTGTGTAAGTAGCACTAGAACCAAATTGAACTACTGTATCAGGCGTACCCTCTTTTATAAATTCATAATTCAAGTAAGTACCTGAACCTCCTGTTACACCTGCCACTGTAATCGTAGCAAAGTTCATTGCATTGGAGCCTGAAGCACAACCGAATTGATTAACCGTTGGTGCCGGAACTGTAATAATTCCTGGTTCAGCTACAGGAATTGAAGCCGTTGCCGGACATCCTCTTTCTGAAACAACATCAACAGTATAATTTCCAGCTGGTAATCCTGTAAATATATTGGAAGCCTGTGGAGTTCCTCCATTCAAACTGTACATATAAACCGGATTATCATTTACTCCTGGTGCTGGTGTAGCCATAGTAGCTGTAATAGTTCCATCACTTCCTCCATTACAAGTAACTGGAGTTGTAGCTAAAGCAAATCCAGTTATTGGAGTAGCTGCTGTTAAAGTGATTGGTACATATACTTCACATAAAGTAGTTGTATCACGAACTCCTATTGTATGACTTCCTGATGCAACGGTATTGAATACTGCCGGTCCAAATGTTCCTGCATCAATATTATATAAATAATTACCTGATCCACCGGTAGTACTTACTGTTACTACTCCATCGTTATCCGTACAAGTAGGAGAGCTAACTACTACAGCATTTAAAACTAATGGTTGTAAGATAGTTACCGGATATGGTGCTGAAATACATCCATTTGCATCCTTAACGGTAACATTATAATTTCCTGATGCATTTACTGTAATAATGTTACTAGTTTGGAAACTAATTCCATCTATACTGTATTCTAATGCTGGACTAAATCCTGAAGCAGTTATAGTAATATCATAAGTACCGTTTATTGTACTTGGACACTGTGCAGCTACTACATTAGTTATTGTTGGATTAGCATCAACATTAATGACTTGTGGACTATTTACATCACAATCATTATTATCTTTTATATATACTATCCAATTCATATCCGCTCCATTGTTGGTATCTACAACTAGCTGGCTGTTTGAAACAAAACTAGTTGGAACTGGATCAGCAGCTCTTGCAATTGCGTATTTATAAGGTGCTGTTCCTCCTGTAGCTGTGATAGTAACAGTAGCATTATCGTTGTTACAATTGATATTAGTAGCAACAGAAGCTGAACCTAAAGCAAATGCAGGCTCATTAATTGCAAAATTAACAACATCATCAATACAACCTGAAACTCCATCAGTTACAGTGAATGTATAGTTACCTGCTGGTAAATTGGTATAGCTAATTAAATCTGCTGTTTGAGACATCGTTCCTACAGCTGGTATTAAACTAAAAGTATAATTACCCGCAGTGATATAATCTGAAACAGTAAAATTCACTGCTCCTGTAGCTCCACCATTACAATATACATCATTAACTAATGCTGCAGTTACTGAAATCTTATCAGCTTCTTCTATTATAATCGTTTTAGTAGTGCTACAACCATTAGCGTCAGTCACTTTTATAATATAAGTATCCGGAGCAAGACCAGGGAAAATTCCGGTTGCATTAGAAGCAGAGGCTACTGGCGAAATAATCTCATAAGTATAAGGTGCTACACCGCTTGTAACTGAATTTACCGTAACAGTAGCAACTGTTCCTGGTGTATTACAATAGATAGGAGTAGCAGTTAGATTCATATCTGTTGGTGGTGTATATGGAACTACAACAGCAGAACCATTAGCAATACAACCATTAGCATCGTGAACTACATAATTTATAGTTTGTGGAGTGTTTACTGGGAATGAAGCTGATGCTTGGAAAGTATTTCCGCCATCAAAACTATAAGTATACCCTGGAGTTCCATCAATAGCAGTGATTGTCACAATTGCATCTTGAGGAGCATTCGTAGCATCACAACCAAATGGAGTAACAGCAGCTGATGCTGTTAAAATAACTGGCTGCGTAATATCCACAGGAATAGCAATAGAAACACACTCTTTGGCATCTTTAACTATAATATTATAAACTCCTGCATCTGTCAAGCCTGTAAACACATTCG
>JAZKED010000026.1:0-83612 GCA_040387175.1 Bacteroidota bacterium
AAATTTATACCTTATAGTTTTCTTAAATCTGTCAGGTATAATCATAATCAAATAATTTTAAAAGTGAATTTTATTCAATTCAAAAATACAATAGTAACCAAACAGGATCTACTCGTTTTATCCTGTTTTGTTATTTTCTTTAGTGTCAGAATCAACGCCCAAAACACATTTCCGGATATTACTAAATCTAAAGATGGAAAACTGGAACGAACAGCCGATACAAAAGGAAACCAGATTCCGGATTTTTCTTTTGCCGGTTATAAAGCTTCTTCGGTTGCGATTCAAGATATGGCTATAAAAGCTTTTGTACCTCATATTGAAGGTGATGCAAGCAAAACAATTCAGGCGGCTATAGATTATGTTACCAAATTAAAAGCCGATAAAAACGGTTTTAAAGGAACTGTACTTTTGGATAAAGGAACTTTCAAAATTTCGGGAGAAATCAATATCAAGGAAAGCGGAATTGTACTAAGAGGAAGCGGTTCAGGAAATAACGGAACGATACTTTTAGGAACTTCAATTAACAGAAAAGCAATTGTCAATATCAGCGGAATCAACAACCGCATTCTTAAGGAAACAACAGAAATTGCGACTAATTATACAGGATTAGGCGCAACAGTTTTATCTGTAAAAAATGCTGATGCCTTTAAAAAAGGAGACCATATTTTAATCAACACACCGATCTCTAAAAAATGGATTGATCTTTTATCGATGAATGATTTTGGCGGAGAAAGCGGATGGATTGGCTGGAAAGCCGACGATTTCGTCATTCGTGCTGACAGAGAAATTACAAATGTTCAGGGAAATAAAATTACAATTGATGCGCCTTTAACGAATGCATTGGATGAAGAATTATCAAAATCAACTGTAGTAAGTTACATCTGGTCAGGTCGAATCAATAATTCAGGTGTTGAAAATCTTACTCTGAAATCAGATTACGATACCACAAATCCAAAAGACGAACAGCACCGATGGACAGGGATTTCTATCGAAAATGCAGAAGATATTTGGGTACGACAAGTCAATTTTGAACAGTTTGCAGGCGGTGCAGTTTCTATTTTGAAAACGGCAAAAAGAATCACTGTTGAAGATTGTCTGGCTTTAAACCCAATTTCCGAAATCGCAGCGCATAGAAGAAATACTTTTTATACAGAAGGTCAGCAAACTTTATTTCAAAGATGTTATTCTGAATTCGGTTACAATGATTTTGTAGTTGGAGGTTATGCTACGGCTGGACCAAATGTCTTTTCGCAATGCGAATCACACCAGCCATATAGTTTCAGCGGTTCAGTTGGAAGCTGGGCAACCGGAATCCTTTTTGATGTTTCCTTAATTGATGGAAATGCCATCAGTTTCAAAAACAAAGAACAGGACGGAAGAGGTTTAGGCTGGAATGTTGCCAATAGCGTTATCTGGGAAACTTCGGCATCCAAAATAGAAAATTACAGTCCGCCAACAGCCAACAACTGGGCATTTGGAGTCTGGGCACAATGGGCAGGAAACGGACATTGGAAAGACGTGAACAATCACATCAGCCCAAGAAGTTTATTTTATGCTTTGCTTGAACAGCGTTTGGGCAAGTTACCGATGGACGCTCAAATAATGGATTTGGGTTCAGAACCATCTTCAAGCCCGACGATAGAACAAGCGACAGCTTTAACAGCCGAAGCTTATAAATTGAATGAAACTTTAAGAGAGTTTATTAGCAAAGCATCAACCAGAAATCCAATTGCGATTGATTATGCAAAAGCAAAACGTATTGATGAAGTAAAACCTGATGCAGTTGCGAATAACAATACCGATAAAATTAACATTACCAATGGTTTATTAACCACTTCAAAAGGAGTAATCACTGGAGAAGTTGTAGATGTTCCTTGGTGGAGAGGAAGTTTGCGTGAATCTGAAATTGCAAAATCAAGACCGCACATTACCCGATTTGTTCCGGGACATTATGGAGTTGGATATACCGATAATCTGGAGGAAACCGTAAACTATTTAGTCGAAAATAATAAATCAGCGATCGACCATAATTACGGATTGTGGTACGAACAAAGAATGGCCGATCACGAACGCATCCGAAGAATCGACGCCGATGTTTGGGCACCTTTCTACGAACAGCCTTTTGACAGAAGCGGACAGGGAATTGCCTGGGATCATTTAAGTAAATACGATTTGACCCGATACAATGCCTGGTATTGGAACCGATTAAAAACCTTTGCAGAATTAGCGGGTCAAAAAAATAAGATTTTATTAAACGAAGCGTATTTCCAACATAATATTTTAGAAGCCGGAGCGCATTGGGCAAGTTCCCCTTGGCGTCCAGCCAATAATATCAACACGACAGGATTGCCGGAACCACCGCCTTATGCAGGTGACAAAAGGATTTTTCTTGCCGAACAATTTTATGATGTAAAAAATGCAGACATTCGAAAACTTCACGTAGCCTTTATCGATAAAAATTTAGAGAATTTCAAGGATAATGCCAACGTATTACAACTCACAAGTGCCGAATATACAGGCCCTTTAAGCTTCATGCAATTTTGGATTGATGTGATTGCCAATTATGAAAAGTCAAATCAAAACGAATCTAAAATTGCGTTGAGTGCCACAAAAGATGTTCAGGATGCTATTCTAAATGACGAAGCAAGAGCCAAAATCGTTGATGTAATTGACATCAGATATTGGTATTACAAAGAAGACGGAACACTATATGCGCCGGAAGGCGGAAAAAATTTAGCACCACGCCAACACGCACGTAAAATCAAAACCGGAAAAGAAACAGACGATCAGGTGTATCGCGCCGTTCGCGAATACCGTGAAAAATATCCGGAAAAAGCAGTCTTATATTCCACAATGGGAGCACCACGATTTGGATGGCCGGCATTAATGGCGGGAGCTTCATTGGCAAATGTTCCAAAAATTGAACTTTCTGCCTTTCATTCAGCCCTTGCTGGTATGAAGTTTGCAGAAGGAACTACTTTTTCAGATAAGCTTTGGAGACTCGAAAATAAAGGCAATGCCTATCTTTTTTATCTGAAAAACAATCAGGATGTTTCAATCGATTTATCCAATCATAAAGGAACTTTCGAAGTTTACACAATTAATGCTTCCAATGGAACTATCACCAAAAAAGCAAATATCACCGGAGGAAAACAAGTCATAATTCCACAAGCCGATATCAAAGAAAAAGTACTATTCGTAGTGAAGAAAGGTTAAAAAAATCTGCAGAACCTGCGAGAAAAACAAATTACATAATTCAAAATAAAAATAAAATGAACCTGAAAATTAAATATTTATACGCCCTTTGTATAAGCTTTATGCTGACAGCACAAAGCGGATTTTCGCAATCCAAAAACCTGCCAAAACTTAAAGTTTCCCCAAACCAGCACTATTTTGTTACCGAAGACGGAAAACCATTTTTCTGGTTAGGCGATACAGGCTGGCTGACATTTGGTAAATTGGACAGAGAAGGTGTTGTTAAATATTTAGAAGACCGAAAAGCAAAAGGATTCAATGTCGTTCAGGTAATGGTACTGCATAATGTGAATGCTGTAAATGCATATGGCGATCAGGCATTAATGAATGATAATTTGTCGCATCAAATTACTTCACCGGGCAACGATCCAAATAATGCTCCCGAATACGATTACTGGGATCACGTAGATTACACTTTGGAAGTGGCGCGAAAAAACGGAATCTATTTAGCAATGGTTCCGGTTTGGGGAACTAATATTAGTAGTGCTAAAAGCAAAGTAACGAAAGCGGATGTTGAAAAATACGCCAAGTTTTTAGCCGACCGATATAAAAACAAAACCAATGTAATCTGGCTAAACGGGGGTGATACTTATGGAGATAAATTTCAGGATATCTGGAACGCACTCGGAAGTATTTTAAAAACAAGTAACCCGGATCAGTTGGTAACTTTTCATCCATTCGGAAGAACCGATTCATCAGAGAATTTTCATAATGCAAGCTGGTTAGATTTCAATATGTTCCAATCAGGACACAGAAGATATGATCAGGATTCGGTGAAACCATTCAAAGAAGACAATTTTAAATTCGTTCAAAGAGACTGGGATTTAAAACCAACGAAGCCAACCCTTGACGGGGAACCATCATACGAAGGAATTCCACACGGACTGCACGATACCTTACAGCCAAAATGGACCGCCAGCGATGTACGTCGTTACGGATATTGGTCCGTTTTTGCAGGCGGAGCGGGTTACACTTACGGACACAATGCGGTTATGCAAATGTTCAGAAAAGGCGACAGTCCGGCTTACGGAAACAAAGAATTGTGGAATGACGCCATCAATGCGCCGGGAGCCGGACAAATGGTACACATTAAAAATCTGATGTTAGAATTTCCGTATTTAGAAAGAGTTCCGGATCAGTCATTGGTGGCTAATCAAGGCAAAAAATACGATTATCAGGTGGCAACAAGAGGAAATGATTATGCTTTGATTTATACCTATACCGGAAGAAAAATCACCGTGAATATGGGCAAAATTTCAGGAGATAAAGTAACCGCAACTTGGTACAACCCAAGAAATGGTGAAAAAACAAAGATTGGAACATTTGATAATAAAGGAACAAAAGAATTCCAGCCTTCCGGCAAAAAAGAAGACGGAAATGACTGGGTTTTAATTCTGACATCAAACAAATAATCTGTAAAATCTGCATGCTAAAATAAAACACTATGAAAATCAAAAACATCATAATACTACTCTTCTTCATAACCGGACTAAACACCGCTTTCGCAAATGACGGCTGGCTAAACATCCTAAACGAAGGCGGAAACAACAAAGGAATAAAATGCACCGAAGCCATTCAAGGCGCCATCGAAAAAGCATCTAAAAACGGAGGCGGAACCATATTTTTCCCAGCTGGAGAATATTTAACAGGCGCTTTAAAACTAAAAAGCAACATCACAATTCACTTAGATTCAGGAGCACTTTTAAAATTTTCAGAGAACTTCGATGACTATCTTCCGTACGTAGAAATGCGTTATGAAGGAATCGTGATGCAATCATTTTCGCCTTTATTTTATGCCAAAGACGTAGAAAATATCACCATTAAAGGAAGAGGCGTAATCGACGGACAAGGAAAAGCTTGGTGGAATGAAGTCTACCGAATCGAAACCGCCAAAGGTCCAATTCCAGAAACGAAATACCAAAAAATGTGGACCGAGCAAAACAAAGGAATCGTTTACGAGCCGTATTATAAAAGAACAATTGACAAACACTTTTTCAGACCTTCTTTTTTTCAGGCTTACAATTGCAAAAACATTTTAATCGAAGGCGTAACCTTCAAAAACTCGCCTTTCTGGACGATAAATCCTGAATTTTGCGACAATGTAACCGTAACCGGAATTACAATTAATAATCCGCATTCGCCAAACACAGACGGAATTAACCCTTCGTCCTGCACCAACGTTCACATTTCAAACTGCCACATCAGCGTGGGCGACGACTGTATCACAATCAAATCGGGTCGCGATGCAGACGGCCGTAAATACGGAAAAGCAACCGAAAACGTAACCATTACCAACTGCACGATGTTAAGCGGTCACGGAGGTGTTGTCATCGGAAGCGAAATGTCAGGCGGAATCAAAAAAATCACCATATCCAACTGTGTTTTCGACGGAACCGACCGAGGAATCCGAATCAAATCCGCTCGTGGTCGTGGCGGAGTGGTCGAAGACATTCGCGTCGACAACATCGTAATGAAAAACATCAAGGAAGAAGCCATTATTCTCGATCTTTTCTACGACAAAGACAATCCCGTAGAGCCCGTTACCGAGCGCACGCCGATTTTCAGAAACATCCACATCAGTAACGTTACCGGCGGAAACGTCAACAAAGCCGGATTCGTTCGCGGAATCGTTGAAATGCCAATCCAGAACATCACCTTCTCTAACATCAATATGGACGGCAAGGAAGGTTTCACCATAAACACGGCGACCGATGTAGAATTTCACGACGTAAAAGTCAACGCAACAGTCGGTTCTTCTTTCAAAATCAGCGATTCGAAAAACCTGATTTTGGACAACGTAGGTTCATCGACACCGATAAAAGGAGTTCCGGTTATCAAAATCGACAACGCTTCGAATATTATGATCAACAACAATTTTCCGTTCAACGCCACCGATATTTTCATCGAAGCCAATGGAAAAGACACCAAAAATATCTTCCTTAAAAACAATGTATTCAACAATGTAACCACAGTTGTGAAAAAAGGAAATGACCTGGATAAAAAAGCAATTACAGAATAACGTAATTATTTTCAGGAGCAGAAACATTGGGCATTTTTAGGAAACATAGTCCGCTTTCCGTTATAATCTTTTGTGCCGAACACCGGCACAAAAGGATTTCCACTGCAATCGGGGCTAAAGAGAAACATTTTGCTTTTTTGCCATTATCCATAATAGGAAATACAATTATGAAAAAAATATTCATCATACTAACGCTTTCACTTTTCGCAGTAAGCTATTCCCAGAAAAAAAAGGAAATTTTCCTTTTCACCTCTTTCAGGGAACCCGCTACCGAAGGTTTATATTTAGCCTACAGCGAAGACGGTTACAATTGGAAAGGCCTTGAAGGATCATTCCTAAAACCCGAAATCGGAGCCAGCAAAATAATGCGTGATCCCTCCATCACAAAAGGTGCTGACGGAACCTATCATATGGTCTGGACAACCGACTGGAAAGGCGGAAATGGTTTCGGATACGCCAGTTCCAAAGATTTGATCCATTGGTCAAAACAGGAATACATTCCCGTGATGAAACACGAACCCGAAGTGGTAAACGTGTGGGCACCCGAAATTTTTTATGACGATGTCAAAAAAGAATACATTATTATCTGGGCTTCTACAATCCCATTCCGATTCGAAAAAGGAGTGGAAGACGAGAAAAACAACCACCGTATGTATTACGTAACCACCAAGGATTTTAAAACTTTTTCGGACACGAAATTATATTATGATCCTGGTTTCAGCGTCATCGATTGTGTAATTGTAAAAAAAGGAAAAAAAGATTATGTTTTGGTTCTAAAAGACAACACCAGACCTATGCGAAACATAGAAGTAGCTTTCGGAAAATCGCCTTTAGGACCATTCGAAAAAAGATCAAAACCCCTAACGGAATATTTATCAGAAGGACCAACTGTTGTAAAAGTCGGTAAAAACTGGTTACTGTATTATGACAATTATGGATCCAAAAATTACAAAGCCTTAAGCACTTCCGATTTTGTAAATTTCGAAGATGTGTCGTCAAAAATATCGCTTCCCGAAGGACACAAACACGGAACCATTACAACAATTTCCGAAGCCGTTCTAAAAGGATTAATAGAAAAGAAGTAAAAAATAATCTGCTAAATCTGCAGAATCTGCGAGAGTAAATTTTTTCACGCAGATTTGGCAGATTGAGCAGATAAAAAGTTGAAAACAATGATTGCATTTCAAAACATAAAAACCAATATCGTATCAGCAACAACCATTTTGTTGAGCTGTGTCGCAGTCAATTCGGCGCAAGCCCAACAAGACACGATACGATATACAGGAAAAACACTTTCCAATGTTGATTACCACCACGGACAATTAAGTCCTGCAGTCGGCGTTCACGCAACACAAATTATGCGTGCCAGTCGTGAACATCCTGAAAAAGCAGATGGTTTTGGATGGACGTACAACCACCAGTCGATGATGGCGTATTGGAATAATACATTTTACCTGCATTATTTGAGCGATCCATCGGGAGAACACATTCCGCCAAGCCAGACTTTTATGATGACTTCAAAAGACGGGGTAAATTGGACAAAACCAGCCGTACTTTTCCCAATTTACCACGTTCCCGACGGCTTCAAAAAAGAAGGTGTTGAAGGCGTAGCGAAAAACATCGATGCCATTATGCACCAGCGAATGGGCTTTTATGTTTCCTCCGACAACAGATTACTGGCAACCGGTTATTACGGAGTTGCCTTAGACAAAAAAGACGATCCCAATGACGGAAAAGGAATTGGACGTGTAATTAGAGAAATTTATAAAGATGGAACGTATGGACCGATTTATTTTATCAGATACAATAAAACCGGAAACCCGTTACCAACGACCTTCCCGTTTTACACCAAAAGCAAAGACAAAAAATTCATCAAAGCCTGTGATGAGTTGATGTCAAAACCTTTACTGATGCAACAATGGGTTGAAGAAGCCGACAGAGATGACGCTTTAGTTCCGTTAAAAAAACAATACAAAGCCTTCAATTATTACCATTTACCAAATGGAAACGTAGTTGGTTTATGGAAATTTGCTTTGACATCTTTAAGTAAAGACAACGGAAAAACATGGGAGTACACGCCTTTAAGAGCACCCGGATTTGTAAATAGCAACGCCAAAATCTGGGGACAAAAAACCTCCGATAATCGTTATGCAACCGTTTACAATCCATCAGAATACCGTTGGCCATTAGCAATTTCAACCAGTGACGACGGACTGAATTACAAAGATTTATTATTGGTTCACAGCGAAGTAAGTTCGATGCGTTACGGAGGAAACTACAAATCTGCCGGACCACAATACGTTCGTGGAATAAACGAAGGAGATGGAACTCCTCCCGACGGAAAATTGTGGGTAAGTTACAGTGTGAACAAAGAAGATATTTGGGTAGCTTCGATACCGGTTCCCGTGACAAGTGAAGTGAAAGAAAATGCCAACGATGTTTTCAACGATTTGCCAAACGGCGAAGAATTAAAATTATGGAACACCTACGATTTGTCCTGGGCATCCACCAAAATCGAAAAGAAAACAGATGGCAAAAAATGGCTGACGTTAAGAGATCAGGATTATTTTGATTATTCCCGCGCCGAACGTGTCATTCCGTTTGCACAAAAAATGGAAGCGACTTTTACCGTAAAACCAGAACAAAATAATCACGGATTATTACAAGTCGAATTCCAAAACAAACAAGGATTGCCTGCGATTCGCATCGTTTTCGATTCGGATGGAGAAATAAAAGTAAAACACGGAGCCCGTCACGGCGGAATTGGAAAATACGAAGCCGGAAAAGACTATACGATTACAGTTAAACTGGACGTAACTTCCCGATCGTACACTGTTAAAGTAAATGACGGCAAAGAAACCAACAAAATATTTTATGCTCCGGTTGATGGTATTTCACGCATAATGTTCCGCACAGGCGATCAGCGTTACACACCAAATGCAGACACCGAACCGGACACCCCTGATTTTACCGATTTACCGGATACAGGAAAATTAATCCCGGAAGCGGTATTTAATATTCAGTCGTTGGTAACGAAGAAACTATAAAAAATACAACCGCAAATTCCACAAATTCCCGCAAATCTTTTAACTGAAAGAAAAAGAATAATTTGTGAAAATTTGTGCAATTTGTGGTAAAAAAAATAAAGCGTGAAGAATTTAAAAAACATAGTATTCCTCTTTTGTCTTCTGATATCGTTCATTTCGAACGGACAAATTTCTGCTGAGCATTTACGATGCGAAATGACAGAAAATCCATTAGCAGTAATTCAAAACCAGCCAAGATTAAGCTGGCAGTTGGTTTCAAAAGAATTTTATGCCTCACAAATAGGTTATCAGATTTTGGTTTCCTCTTCGGAAGAAAATTTAAAAAAGGACAACGGCGATATCTGGAACAGCGGAAGAGTAAATTCAGAGAAAAATCTTCAAATTACTTACAGCGGAACTCCGCTAAAAAGTGAAACCAAATATTTTTGGAAAGTCAAAGTGTGGAATCAAAAAGGCAAGGCATCCAATTGGAGCAAAACAGCTTTGTTCAGAATGTCACCTTTAGCATCAGATTTGAATCCAATCTGGATTGGTGCGATTACAAAAGCCGACAGCCATTTACCGGAAGGTAGAAATTACCATACAGCCACTTTCAACAGACAGAAAAAAGACGCTTTGATCAATGCTTCGGATTCATTGTCGCGCAGAAGTATTATGTTGCGTAAGTCTTTCGAAGTAAAAAAAGAAATAAAAGAAGCCGTGGTTTACATTTCAGGTTTGGGACATTATGAATTAACCATCAACGGAAAGAAAATCGGCAATAGTGAATTTGCTCCTTTATGGACAGATTACGATAAAACTGTGAACTTCAATACCTACGAATTGACTGCAAAAGAACTGCTAAACGGAGAAAATGTAATTGGAGTTTTGTTAGGAAACGGAATGTACAACACGCTTGCCGAACGCTATTCGAAATTTTATGTAAGTTTTGGTCCACCAACTTTATTTTTCAAAATGAAAGTGATTTACAAAGACGGTTCAGAAGACATCATAAAATCAGATGAAAGCTGGAAATACAGCAAAAGCCCGATTACTTACAATAGTATTTTTGGGGGCGAAGATTACAACGCCAATCTGGAACAAAAAGGCTGGAACAATAAAGATTTTAATGATTCGATCTGGAAAAAAGTACTTGTTCAGGAGGCTCCAAAAGGAGTTTTAAGAGCGCAGTCTACAACGCCAATTACAATCCAAAAACAATACGAAGTTGCGACAGCAAAAGAACTGAAACCTAACTTTTTTGTTTTCAATATGGGACAAAACCTTTCGGGATTTACCACCATAAAAGTCAAAGGAAAAAAAGGGCAAACCGTTCGGGTTTGGGTGGGCGAGAGTTTAAATGAAGACGGAACTGTCGGACAGGGAAAAACCGGAAAACCGTATTATTACGACTATACACTGAAAGGCGAAGACGTTGAAGAATGGCAACCGAAATTTAGTTATTACGGGTTTCAATATGTGCAGATTGAGAACATCAATTACAAGGACACTAAAGATGAAAATCTTCCAACATTGGTCGATTTAAAATCGAATTTCATTTACAATTCGGCAGGAGAAGCAGGAACTTTTGAATCCTCCAACGACATTTTCAACAAAACACACTTGCTGATTAACAACGCCATCAAAAGTAATTTCCAGAGCGTTTTCACCGATTGTCCGCAACGTGAAAAATTGGGATGGTTAGAAGAAATTCATTTAAACGGACCCGGTTTAATGTTCAATTACAATTTGGAAAGTTTTATTCCGGCAACGATGCAGAACATTGAAGATTCACAAAGAGAAAATGGTCTGATTCCGACAATAGTTCCCGAATATGTAGTCTTCGGAGGTGATTTTACAGACTCACCGGAATGGGGAGTTACAGGTGTAATTCTGCCGTGGATGTATTACGAATATTACGGCGACGCTTCCTTAATCGAAAAATATTATCCCGTGATGAAAAAATATGTGGATTATTTAGGGACAAAAGCGACCAACTATATTGTCTCACACGGATTAGGCGATTGGTACGATTACGGAACGCATCCGGCGGGTTATTCGAAAAACAGTCCGATTG
The DNA here is from genome assembly GCA_040387175.1 of Bacteroidota bacterium. Classification (GTDB taxonomy): domain Bacteria; phylum Bacteroidota; class Bacteroidia; order Flavobacteriales; family Flavobacteriaceae; genus Flavobacterium. Next base: position 11,378 of record JAZKED010000026.1, read on the forward strand.
CACTTTCGGCCACTTCTCATTATTTTTACGGAGCGAGTTTGCTGGCAAAAGCCTCCAAATTATTGAATAAAACAGAAGACATTGCAAAGTATGAAAAGTTGACTTTGGATATCAAAAACGCTTTCAATAAGGAATTTTTCAATCCAGAAACCAAACAATACGGAACCAGCAGTCAGTTTAGCAATGCCGTTCCCGTTTTTATGGACATCGTAGAACCGCAATACAAACAGGCTGTAATGCAAAATTTATTGGCTGATATCAAAGCCAAAGGTGACCGATTAACGACAGGCGATGTTGGAAACCGCTATTTATTTCAGGCTTTGGCACGAAACGGTGAAAACGAAACGATGTACAAAATGAACAATCATTACGATGCGCCGGGTTATGGTTTTCAGATTAAATTTGGCCTAACTACGCTGACCGAACAATGGGATCCGCGTAAAGGAAATTCGTGGAATCATTTTATGATGGGACAAATAGAAGAATGGTTTTACCAAAGTCTGGCTGGAATTGTTCCCGACAATCAAAATCCGGGATTCAAACATTTCTTTATTCAGCCGGAAATCGTGGGCGATATGACTTTTGTAAAAGCCACGTACCAATCCATTTACGGAAATATTGCTTCGGACTGGGAGAAAAAAGACGGAAAATTAATTCTGAAAGTGGAGATTCCAGCGAATACTTCAGCGACCATAAAATTGACAGTTTCGAAAAATTCAGAAATTAAAGTGAACGGAAAACCGACCAAAGATTTGAAATTAGGCTCAGGAAAATATACAATTGAATGCAAATTATAAGATTTAAAAATGACTACAATTAAAAACATAGCACTTACTTTTCTAGTATCAATTTTCACATTGACACTTGCAAACGCGCAATGCACTTCCGATACAAATTTTAGAAAACCGGTTACGGAAACGATAAAAAACATCGAAACCATTTTCAAAATCACCGTAATTGACGACCGTGGTTTATTAAAAGGAAAAGAACTCGATTACGCCGATTGGCGAATTGAGCAAGGAAATTTAGAAGTTTCCTTGGCGAATGTTTTAGTTCCTTTTGAACTGACATATTTCAAACAGCCGGACGGAAAATATCAAATCCGAAAATACGAAAGCCATAAAGTTTCAGTCGATAAAGGAAAAGAGCGTCTGGATTATTTAACCACTTTATATTCCAATGTTGCCGACTGGGAAAAACGAAAAAACGAAATAAAAGCCTGTATGATCACGTCATTTGGTTTGGACAAAGCACCGCCAACGCCTAAATCAAAACCAATCTTAACCCCAAAAAGAATCTATAAAGATTACAGCGTCGAGAATATTGCTTTAGAAATTCTGCCGGGCGTTTATACAACAGGATCGATTTACAAACCGTATCCTTTAAACAAAAAATCGGCGATTATCTTAACGCCAGACGGACATTTCGGCGACGGAAGATATAGAAAAGACGAGCAATACCGTTGTGCGATTATGGCAAAAATGGGCGCAATCGTAGTGAGTTACGACTTATTTGCCTGGGGAGAATCCCTATTGCAATTCCCCGAAGAAACCCACCGAAACAGCATCGCCTCAACCGTTCAGGTCTTGAGCGGAATCCGATTGTTGGATTATCTGGCCACCATAAAAAATGCCGATGTTTCGCGAGTGGGCGTTACGGGCGGTTCCGGCGGAGGTTCGCACACGATGTTTTTGGCCGCTTTAGACGATCGAATCACCGTTTCGGCTCCCGTGGTGATGGTTTCCTCGCATTTTTCGGGCGGTTGTCCCTGCGAGAGCGGTCGCGGAATCCACCTTTGCGGAAACGGAACCAACAATGCGGAAATCTCTGCAATGATGGCACCAAAACCACAGTTAATCGTTTCAGACGGAAAAGACTGGACACTCGCAGTTCCCGAATTGGAATTCCCATTCATCCAAAGAACTTACGAACTCTACGGCAAAAAAAATCTCGTAGAAAATGCTCATTTTGCCAAGGAAGGGCACGATTTTGGTGTTTCAAAACGTATGGCATTGTATCCTTTTATGGCAAAATATTTGAACTTAGATTTGAATAAAGTAAAGAACGAAAAAGGCGAAATAGACGAGTCAACTTGTGTGATTGAGCCTTACGATAAATTATATGTTTTTGGCAACAAAGCCGAAAATTTGCCTAAAAATGCCCTGAAAGACATCAACAAATTATATGAAATGTTCGGAGAAAAAAACCTGAAAATTTACGAAGTGAAGAAATAGTATTTGGGCGTGACCCAATTTGAAAAAGGGGGCAACTCTCGAAACCGTTCAGTCGCCCCCTTTCCCAAATCGGGTCGGGCTATCCGCGCTACTTCGGTAGCTTGCTCTTATCCCTCACGCACTCTCGAAGTTCAAGAACATTTGTCTTTTGATTAGAAATTTAGAATAAAAAAATATGAATTTAATAATTGATTAACCAACAACAATCAACTATTAAACATCAACCACAAGCTATGAAGTTAAAAAATAAAATAACAGCAATCTGTTTCGGAATTGTTTCCTTCGCTACAACAGCCCAAACCAAAAGCGAACTAAAATTATGGTACGACAAACCCGCTACCATCTGGAACGAAGCTTTGCCTTTGGGTAATGGCCGTTTGGGTGCAATGGTTTTTGGAGATCCTGCTGTAGAGCGTTTACAATTGAACGAAGAAACCATTTGGGCAGGTTCGCCAAACAGCAATGCACATACCAAATCAATCGAGGCCTTGCCAAAAGTAAGACAGCTGGTTTTCGAAGGTAAATTTGACGAAGCACAAGATTTGGCAACCCGAGATATTATGTCGCAAACCAACGATGGAATGCCGTATCAGACTTTCGGAAGTGCTTATATTTCGTTTCCGGGACATCAAAAATACACCAATTATTATCGTGATTTAGATATCGAAAACGCTACAGCAAAAGTAAAATATACCGTAAACGGAGTAGAATTTACCAGAGAAATATTGACCTCATTTTCAGATCAGGTAATTGTGGTAAAATTGTCGGCAAGTCAGCCCGGACAGATTACGGCGAATGTTTTTATGAACAGCCCGATTGACAAAACGGTTCCTTCAACGGAAGGCAACCAAATTATCCTTTCGGGAGTTGGAACTAATTTCGAGAACGTAAAAGGAAAAGTAAAATTTCAGGGACGAATCGAAGCCAAAAATAAAGGCGGAGAAGTTTCCGCAAGCAACGGAATCCTAATCATCAACAAAGCTGATGAAGTGACGCTTTACATTTCGATAGCGACCAATTTCAAAAATTATCAGGACATTACTGAAGACGAAGTAGCGAAAAGCAAATCGTATTTAGAGAAAGCTTTGCCGAAAAGTTTTGATGAAATAAAAAAAGCACACGTTACTTATTACCAAAAATTCTTCAACAGAGTTGCTTTAGATTTAGGTTCAAACGATGCCATCAAAAAACCAACAAACGAAAGAATCCGTGATTTCAAAAGTCAATTCGATCCGCAGTTGGCAAGTTTATATTTTCAGTTTGGGCGTTATTTATTGATTTCAAGTTCACAGCCGGGAGGTCAGCCTGCTAATTTACAGGGAATCTGGAATGATATGGTAACTCCGCCTTGGGACAGTAAATACACAACCAACATCAACGCCGAGATGAATTATTGGCCGGCAGAAGTTACCAATCTTACCGAAATGCACGAGCCTTTTATCCAGATGGCCAAAGAATTGAGCGTTACGGGAGCAGTAACAGCAAAAACGATGTACAATGCCAACGGCTGGGTCTTGCATCATAACACCGATATCTGGCGCGTAACCGCTCCGGTAGATTCTGCCGCGTCAGGAATGTGGATGACTGGCGGTGCCTGGGTTTCGCAGGATTTGTGGGAACGCTATTTGTACACTGGCGATATCAATTATTTAAAAGAAATATATCCGATAATCAAAGGGTCTGCCGATTTCTTTTTGGATTTTATGATTACCGATCCAAACACAGGATATTTGGTAGTAGTACCATCAAGTTCTCCTGAAAATACACACGCTGGAGGAACGGGAAAATCGACTATTGCTTCGGGAACAACGATGGACAATCAATTAGTTTTCGACTTGTTTTCGAATGTGATTAGAGCTTCGAAACTGGTTGCTCCGAATGAAAATTATACTAAAAAATTAAGTGATGCTTTGGCAAAAATGTCTCCGATGAAAATTGGGAAACACAGTCAGTTGCAGGAATGGCAGGACGATTGGGACAACCCGAATGACAATCACCGACACGTTTCGCATTTGTACGGCTTGTTTCCGAGTAATCAGATTTCGCCAATCAAAACACCGGAATTATTTGAAGGTGCGAAACAATCACTGATTTACAGAACAGACGAATCGACAGGCTGGTCAATGGGCTGGAAAGTGAATTTATGGGCCAGATTATTAGACGGGAATCACGCTTATAAACTGATTCAGGATCAATTGCATTTGGTAACCGCTGACCAAAGAAAAGGTGGTGGAACCTACCCAAATATGCTCGATGCACACCAGCCGTTTCAGATTGACGGTAACTTTGGATGTACCGCAGGAATCGCCGAAATGCTGATGCAGAGTCAGGAAGATGCGATTCATTTATTGCCTGCTTTGCCAACGGTTTGGAAAGACGGAAGCATCAAAGGTTTGGTAACCCGAGGCGGATTTGTAATCGATATGACCTGGAAAAACAATAAGGTTTCGACTTTGAAAGTATACTCAAAATTAGGAGGAAACTGCCGATTGAAACTGGAAAATACTTTGAAAGCAGACAAAGGAATTACACTTAAAAAAGCAAAAGGTAAAAATCCAAATCCGTTGTTTTATGCTGTGGAAGTGAAAAAACCGATTATTTCTAAAGAAGCAAAATTGCCTAAAGTGCAATTGCCAAAGTACAATGAGTATGATGTGGAAATGAAGGCGGGGCAGAGTTATAGTTTTTCAGCGAATTAATTATTGATCATAATAAGTCTTGTTTGTCATTTCGACGTAAGGAGAAATCACACAAGTGGAGCACTCACTGTTGTGGAATATTGGATGTGATTTCTCCTCCGTCGAAATGACAAAACTGTGCGAAAAGATATAATGAAAACCTTGAGAAGTAGAAATAAAATAAACGTGATTGTTAGACCGCGTGAGTGATGGCAGTGGAGCTCTTTTTTTGAGAGGCTTTTTTCAGCCGAACAAAAAAAAGCGGGAACGTACAGCACGACCTGAATTTTTTACGGAGGGTCACGCCCAATAAAATAAAATAAATAGAATATGTTACATCAATTAAAATATAAAGTAATTGCATTTGTTATCCTGATTTCGGCTTTGAACAGCGGTTGTAAATCGGGTGCGGGGCATTCTAAAAAAGGAACTTCTGTTGTTTTGAAATCGGATAATTTTAAGCATTATGTAGATTATTTCAATACGATGGAAGACGAGAATTTGAAATTTGCGATTCCGAATGACAGTGCGTGGGCTTGGATGGAAAAGAATGTTCCGTTGTTTGAATGTCCACAGCAGAATTTTGAGGAGATTTATTATTATCGTTGGTGGACGGCTCGAAAACACATCAAGAAAACGCCACTTGGTTTCGGAATTACCGAGTTTTTAGTCGATCGTTCGTATGCCGATAAATACAATTTGATTGCTTGTGCAGTGGGGCATCATATCAATGAATTTCGCTGGGTGCACGATCCGCAGTACATTGAGCAGGATGTGAAAATTTGGTACCGTGGCAATGAAGGAAAACCGATGAACAAATTGTATAAATTCAGTAGTTGGACGGCTGATGCTTTGTACAATCGGTATTTGGTGAATAAGGATGAAAAATTCTTATTGGATATGTACCCGGATATGGTTAAGGATTATGCGGTTTGGGAAAAAGACCGTCAGCGTAAAGATGGTTTGTTTTGGCAACACGATGTAAAAGACGGGATGGAAGAATCGTTGAGCGGTGGGCGAAAAGTGCAAAATGCAAGACCAACAATTAACAGTTATATGTTTGGAAATGCTGTGGCGATTTCGAAAATGGCATCGATGAAAGGCGACAAAGAAGTGGAGGCTAAATTTAAAGCCAAAGCCGATGTTTTGCAACAATTGGTGGAAACGAAATTATGGAATTCGAAAAGTGAATTCTTTGAAACGTTTACCGAAAAAGATACGTTGGCTCAGGTAAGAGAGGCAATTGGATTTATTCCGTGGTATTTTAATCTGCCACAAAAAGACAAAGGTTTTGAAAAAGCCTGGGAGCAAATTAAGGATGAAAAAGGGTTTTCGGCACCTTTTGGTTTGACAACAGCAGAGCGCAGAAGTCCGCGTTTTAGAACTCACGGAACCGGAACCTGCGAATGGGACGGAGCGATTTGGCCTTTCGCGAGTTCACAGACTTTGACGGCTTTGGCGAATGTTTTAAATAATTACGATCAGAGTTTCGTTGCAAAAACCGATTATTTCAAGCAAATGGACTTGTATGTGCAGTCGCAATATTACCGAGGAAAGCCATACATTGGAGAATATCTGGACGAAACGACCGGTTATTGGCTGATGGGCGACAAAGAAAGAAGCCGTTATTACAATCACTCGACTTTTAACGATTTGATGATTACGGGATTGGTTGGTTTACGCCCGAGAGCAGATGAAAAAATTGAAGTAAATCCGTTGATTCCACAGGAAAAATGGGATTGGTTTTGTCTGGATAATGTGTTGTATCACGGCAATATCATTACGATTCTTTGGGATAAAACTGGGGAGAAATATCATAAAGGCAAAGGTTTCAGGATTTTTAAAAACGGAAAGGAAATTGCTGTTTCAGAAAAATTGGAGAAATTAGTTTCTGAGTAACTTTGTATTAAAATTTTTCTCGCAGATTTGGCAGATATAGCGGATTTATTTTGAGTAAAAAGATAATCTGCCGAATCTGCAAAATCTGCGAGAACAAAAAATAAAAATAAAATGAAAAAGTTTTTTTTACATACAACATTCATCATTATAACCTTGATTTCACTTTCGGCAAAAGCCCAAAATAAAATCAGCGTTACTAATCTACAATGCGAAATGCTGAACAATCCGGAAGGAATTGATGTCGTTCAGCCCCGTTTGAGCTGGCAGATAAAGTCGGATGTGAATGATGTAAAGCAAACCGGGTATCAAATTATTGTCGCTTCGACTTTAGAAAATCTGAATGCGAACAAAGCTGATTTATGGGATAGCGGAAAAGTATCAAGTAATGAATCTGTCAATATTATTTACAACGGAAAAAAGCTGGGGGACCGACAAAATGCGTTTTGGAAAGTAACTGTTTTTACGAATAAAGGTGAAATAAAATCGACTGTAACGGCTCATTTCAGCATCGGAATTTTAACCTATGCCGACTGGAAATCGACTCGCTGGATTGGCTATGAGAAATTGTCGAAAGATGACAGTGTTTCCCAGTATTCCAGATTATCAGCACGTTATTTGCGAAAAGAAATTGATTTGAAAAAACAAGTGAAATCTGCCAAGGTTTACATTATGGGAATGGGCTTGTACGAGCTGTACATCAACGGAAATAAAATTGGCGATCAGGTTTTGGCACCCGTGCCGACGGATTATACCAAAAACGTAAAATACAATGTTTTTGATGTGACTTCGCAATTGAAAGAAGGCAAAAATATGCTGGGAACGATTTTAGGAAACGGACGTTTTTTTGCGATGCGTCAGGACTATAAACCCTATAAAATCAAATCTTTTGGTTTCCCGAAAATGGCTTTGCTGTTGTTTGTCGAATATACCGATGGAACCAAAGACATCATCCGAACAGACGACACCTGGAAATTAACCACTGACGGACCGATTTTGTCTAACAACGAATACGACGGAGAAGAATACGATGCCCGCAAGGAAATGAAAGACTGGGCTACAACTAATTTTGATGATAAAAACTGGTTAAATGCCAGATATGTTCAGGAACCGGGCGGTTTTTATGAAGCACAAATGACGCCGAATATGAAAATTATGGGCGAGGTAAAACCAATTTCGATTAAAGCAACTCCAAAAGGAACTTACATTTTGGATATGGGTCAGAATATGGTGGGCTGGTTGCAACTGAAAGTCAAAGGAAAAAGTGGTGACCAGATCACGATGAAATTTGCCGAGTCTTTACAGGCTGATGGTTCACTTTATATTGCCAATTTACGTGATGCGAAAACGACTGATGTTTATACTTTGAAAGGCGAAGGCGAAGAAATATGGGAACCCCGTTTTATATTTCACGGATTTAGATTTGTAGAAGTTTCGGGTTTTCCGACCAAACCAACTTTGGATAATTTCATTGGAAAAGTGGTGTATGACGATATCAAAACAACCGGAACTTTCGAATCTTCGGATGCGACGATGAACCAGATTTTCAAAAATGCCTGGTGGGGAATCAGCGGAAATTATAAAGGAATGCCAATCGACTGTCCACAGCGAAACGAGCGTCAGCCTTGGCTGGGAGACCGTACGACGGGTGCTTATGGCGAAAGTTTTTTATTCGACAACCAGACTTTGTATGCCAAATGGCTCGATGATATTAAGTATTCGCAAACCCAGGATGGAGGATTGCCAGATGTAGCGCCGGCATTTTGGCGTTATTATGGTGATAATGTGACCTGGCCGGGAACTTATATCACGGTGGGCGATATGTTGTACCAACAATTTGGGGACAAAGAAGTGATTAAAAAACAATACCCGTCTATGAAAAAATGGATGGTGTATATGGAAGAAAATTATCTAAAAGATGATTTAATGGACAAGGACAAATATGGTGATTGGTGCGTTCCGCCGGAATCATTAGAACTGATTCGTTCCAAAGATCCTGCGCGTTTGACGGATGGACAATTGTTATCCAGTGCTTTTTATTACCAGCTTTTAGGCATAATGAAAAAGTTTGCCAAAATCGCAAATGCTGATGCCGATATTGCACATTATGATGATTTGACAACGAGAATCAAAAAGGCATTCAACGCCAAATTTTTGAATACCGAAAAAAACTACTACGCCAATAATACCGTAACGGCTAACGTATTGCCTTTGGCTTTCGGGATGGTTCCTGAAAACTTAATTGACACCGTTTTCCAAAATATGGTTCACGAAGTGGAGGTAACTAAAAACGGTCACATCAGTACAGGTGTAATCGGGACACAATTTTTGATGCGAACGCTGACGAACTTCGGAAGAGGGGATTTGGCTTATAAACTGGCTTCCAACAAAACCTATCCAAGCTGGGGTTATATGGTCGAAAACGGTGCCACAACCATTTGGGAATTATGGAACGGAAACACCGCCGATCCCACAATGAATTCGCAAAATCACGTAATGCTTTTGGGCGATTTACTGATTTGGTATTACGAAAATATGGCCGGAATCAAGAGCAATCCCGAAACTCCAGGTTTCAAACAAATCATTATGAAACCTGATTTCAATGCAGGACTGACTTTTGTAAATGCTTCTTACGAATCCATTTACGGATTGATTGAAAGCGACTGGAAGAAAACCAAAAACACTTTAGAATGGAAAATTACCATTCCGGCTAATTCATCGGCTGTGGTATATTTGCCAACAACTAATGGTACTTCGGTAACGGTAAACAAGCAAAAATTGGCTCAATTTTCATCCTCTTATAAAACAGAAAATAACAACGTAGTTCTGACTTTAGAATCGGGTTCTTATACTGTAAATCTAAGGCTTCAATAAGATAATTCGGGACAGTACAGGATGCTTGTCTGATTATTTAGTGTCATTTTTACACTTAATAAATTTTACATCTTGATATTTTTATAATGCATTGAAAATAAACCACATAATATTTTAAAATATAAATAATGAAATTGAAACACATAACCATCGGTTTTTTTGGACTACTACTTTTGGGAAGCTGTAAATCGGCTTTGGAAAAAAAGACCTGGAAAGAAGGAATTTTGGTAGATGAATTCATTTACGACAAAGCGCCTTATCCTTCCTGCCACTCCGTAACGATTGTGGAAGCAACCAATGGAGATTTGGTTTCGGCCTGGTTTGGAGGATCACACGAAAGACATCCGGATGTTTGTATTTATTCGGCCATAAAACCAAAAGGAAGCGATAAATGGGGTGAACCCATTAAGGTAGCTGATGGCGTAATGAAAGATGGGACAAGATTTCCAACGTGGAATCCGGTTTTATACCAAATTCCGAGTGGCGATTTGATGTTGTTTTATAAAATTGGACCAAAACCATCTGAATGGTGGGGCGTTTACAGAACTTCTTCTGACGGAGGAAAAACCTGGTCTGATAAGATTGATATGCCGAGTAAAGATTTTCTTGGGCCAATTAAAAATAAACCGGTTTTGTTGAGCAACGGAACATTATTACTTCCTTCAAGCACCGAAGGAAATGGCTGGCATTTGCGTATGGAATCCACTCCTGACTTCGGAAAAACCTGGGTTATGGGCGATACAATTTCAAGAGGAAAACAAAAAATAAACGCCATTCAGCCAAGTATTTTATTTCATAAAGACGGAAGCATTCAGGCGATTGGGAGAACCAAAAACAGAGCTATTTTCAGTACTTTTTCTAAAGACAACGGAAAAACCTGGTCGGATTTAGAATTAATCGGATTGCCAAACAACAACTCCGGAACCGATGCCGTAACACTTAAAAACGGAAAACACTTATTGGTTTACAACCACGTTTTGCCTCCGGGAAAAGAAGCCAAAGGACCAAGAACACCTTTGAATCTTTCTATTTCAGATGACGGAATCAATTGGAAAGCAACTTTGGTTTTGGAAGATTCAAAAATTAGCCAATATTCCTATCCGTCAATTATTCAGAGTTCAGATGGAATGGTGCATATCGTATATACGTGGAGAAGAGAAAAACTGAAATACGTAAAAATCGATCCAAGTAAATTAAAAGCAATTCCAATCAAAAACGGAATCTGGCCTGGACAAGAAGGCGTTGAAGTGAAAGCAGTAAAAGCAGAAGAGGAGTAAAAATTAATTACGAATTACAAATTGAAAATTGCGGTTTGTATCAAAAATAGAATATGAAAAATAGTAGCTTCATTAAAACTATCGCTGTAGTTCTGACAATTGTTTTGGCAGGAACATTCAACAGCGAAGTTTCAGCTCAATCATCGAAAAACCAAAAATACAAAGTAGCTGTTTGCGACTGGATGATTTTAAAAAGACAAAAACTCGGCGCTTTCGGTTTGGCGAGCGAAATAAAAGCAGACGGAATCGAACTCGATATGGGCGGATTAGGTAAAAGACCAACATTCGACAGCAAATTAGGCGATCCTATTGAAAGACAAAAGTTTCTGGATAAATCCAAAGAAACTGGTGTCGGAATCAGCTCCATCGCAATGTCCGGATTTTATGCACAATCCTTTGCAAAAAGAGATTCGATTACCTTGATGATTAACGATTGTGTGGCAACAATGAAAAATATGAAAGTGAAAGTCGCTTATCTGCCTTTGGGAACAGAAAGTGATTTGACTAAAAATCCTGAATTGCGCCCAATCATTATCGAAAGATTAAAATGGGCTGGCAAACAAGTCGGTAAAATAGGAGGAGTAATTGCCATCGAAACTTCATTGAATGCTACGGAAGAGAAAAAACTACTGGAAGAAATTGGCTGTAAACATATCAAAAGTTCTTTCAATTTTGCGAATGCCGTAGATAATGGAAGAGACATCGCAACCGAATTGAAGATTTTAGGCAAAAAACATCTGGCGCAAATTCACGCTTCGACAACAGATAGCGTTTGGCTGGAAAACGATAAAAATGTCGATATGCCAAAAATCAAAAAAGCGTTAGACGAAATGAAATGGACTGGCTGGTTAATCGTAGAGCGTTCGCGTGATGTAACACAGGTTCATAATGTGAAAGCAAATTACGGAGCAAACGTCGCTTACTTGAAGAAAATTTTTCAGAATTAAAATAAGAATCTGCTAAATCTGTTTAAATCTGCGTGAGAAAAATTAGCACGCAGATTTAAACAGATTCAATCAGATTTAGCAGATTTTTTAATCTGTGACAAAGACAAACACGATTGTAATTTGCGATAATTTGCGCAATTTGTGGTCAAAAAATAATAAAACAATGAAATATCTAAGCTTACTTTTTTTAGGACTATACGTAACTTTTGCATCAGCGCAAAACATCACCATCGTTCGTGATGCGAAAGCACCAAGAGCACAATATGGTGCCGAAAAACTATCAGAAACCGCAACTGCCAAAGGATTCAAAATAACTTTTGCAGACAAAACCCCTAAAAAATCAAAAGATAAAGTAATCGTAATTGGCGAAAAAGGAACTGATTTCTGGAAACAAAATACTAAAACCGCTAAAATCGAAGACAGCCAACTAACAAAGAAAGAAGGCTTTCAAATCCGGACGCAAAAAAACATCATTTTCATTGAAGGAACCGATGCAACCGGAGCTTTGTACGGCGCTTTGGAATTGGCAGACCGAATCAAAACTTCAGGCGAAATTCCATCCGAAATCAATATCGAGGACAGTCCTGAAATGGTTTTGAGAGGATCTTGTATTGGGGTGCAAAAACCAGTTTATCTTCCGGGAAGAGATGTTTACGAATATCCATACACACCCGAATCGTTTCCTTGGTTTTACGATAAAAAACTGTGGACAAAATACCTGGATATGATGGTCGACAACCGGTTAAATTCCCTGTATTTATGGAACGGACACCCTTTTGCTTCATTGGTAAAACTCAAAGACTATCCATTTGCTTTGGAAGTAAGCGAAGAAGATTTCAAAAAGAACGAAGAAATTTATAACTACCTGACGGTAGAAGCCAACAAAAGAGGAATCTGGGTAATTCAGATGTTCTACAATATCATCGTTTCCAAACCTTTTGCAGAGCATTATAACATCAAAACACAGGATCGTTCACGCCCAATCACGCCTGAAATCGCTGATTATACCAAAAAATCAATCACTGCTTTTATCGAAAAATATCCAAACGTAGGATTGCTGGTTTGTTTGGGAGAAGCCATCAACACCATCGACGATGACGTAGAATGGTTTACCAAAACAATTATTCCGGGAGTTCAGGACGGGCTGAAAGCTTTAGGAAAAACGGATGAACCGCCAATTATCCTTCGTGCACACGATACCGATGCACCTTTGGTAATGGAGAAATCGCTTCCGTTGTATAAAAATCTATACACGATGCACAAGTACAATGGCGAGTCCCTGACCACTTACACGCCACGCGGACCTTGGGGAGAAATCCACAAAAAGTTGAGTTCACTAAATTCGGTTCACATTTCAAACGTACACATTTTGGCAAATCTGGAGCCTTTCCGTTACGGATCTCCTGAATTTATCCAGAAAACGGTTCAGGCGATGCACACCGTACACGGAGCGAATGCGCTTCATTTGTATCCGCAGGCTTCCTACTGGGACTGGCCTTACACCGCTGATAAAACAAAAACTGGCGAACGATTGCTCGAAATGGATCGCGACTGGATTTGGTACAAAGCCTGGGCGAGATATGCGTGGAATAGTAAAAGAGACAGAAACGAAGAAATTAAATATTGGAGTGAAGATTTAGCTGCTAAATACGGAACTGATGTAGAAGCAGCAAATAATATCCAAAAAGCCTACGATGAGTCGGGAGAAATCGCTCCAAAAACATTAAGACGTTTCGGAATCACCGAAGGAAATCGTCAGACTTTATTATTGGGAATGTTCGAAAGTCAATTGGTAAATCCAGCCAAATGGCGTGTTTACCCGGGATTCCACGAATCGTGCGGACCGGTTGGCGAGTTGCTTTTGGAATACGCTAAAAAAGAATGGAACAAAGAACCGCACATTGGGGAATTGCCAACGCAAATCATTGCAGAGATCACGCAACACGGAAAATTAGCGGTAGAAGCCATCGATAAAGCCGAGTCAAAAGTAACCAAAGACAAGGAAGAATTCCTGCGTCTTAAAAACGATATGCACGCTTACAAAGCCTTCGCCGATTTCTTTTCGGAGAAAGTAAAAGCTGCGATTTTGGTCTTGCGTTACAGCTATTCCAACGAAATTGCCGACCTGGATAAAGCCCTTCCACATCTTGAAGAGAGCATCAAACATTACGAATTATTGGTGAATCTAACCAAAGACCATTATTTGTATGCCAACAGTATGCAGACCGCACAACGCCGAATCCCGATTGGCGGAGACGACGGAAACAACAAAACCTGGGCCGAATTATTGCCACATTACGAAAGAGAATTAGCGAATTTCAAACGAAATTTAGAATTGCTGAAATCGTCAAAAGATGGTAAAATTGTAACCAAAGAAGCGAAGCCTTGGAAAACTGCTGAGGTAAGTTTGTTAAGCGAAAGCAAAGGAACTTACGCAGTAAAAAACGGAACAAAAGTGTACGGAACACCAATTTCAGAACTGATAAAAGTTGCTCCTGAACTGCAAAACCTAAAAGCAATCACATTCGATGAAAATGCTCAAAACGAAAACGGAACACACCTAAAATTCAAAAATACCAAAGCCGTAAAACTGGTAGTAGGTTATTTTAATTCCGACCAGAAAAGATTTTTATTCCCGCCAAGTCTGGAAACCGACGCAGCCGGAAACGCCCACGGTCAGGCCGAAGTAATTCTGGCAAGCGCTATGAATTTGAAGGAATTGCCAAGAATCAACATTCATACCTACACCTTCCAACCGGGCGAAAACAAACTCGATTTGGGCAAAGGGAGAGTCCTGATTTTGGGCTTCATCGACGCCAATCAAACCATTACAACCCGTGATGTCGGCTACATTGACGAAGGCGAAAAAGGTGCGGTAGACTGGTTGTTTTATTAAGATAATGTGGGCGTGACCCTCCGTAAAAACTACGGGTCGGGCTGTGCGTTCCCGCTTTTTTTTGAGGCGAAAAAAATCGTCTCAAAAAAAGAGCTCCACTGCCATCCCTCACGCAAAATAAGTGAGAATAGAATATTTTGAAGTTAACAGATTTCCTGCAAGGTCTTTTTTTTGACCTTGTAGGTATTTAAATTAAAATCACACCTACAAGGTTTTGGAAACCTTGCAGGATTGCAAACAATAATAGTGAAATTAAAAATTAAACCTGTCCAGTTTCGGCTCCCTCTCCTTTGGAGAGGGCTGGGGTGAGGTTAAACAGCAATATGAAGAAATTAATTTACATACTATTTTTAACAACTGTTTTTTCTTGGTCACAAAACCTTGAAAAAGCAACTTCATTTCGTAAAGAAGTTTCGCTGAACTCCTCTTGGGAAACCATTGTTTTAGACCAGCTTCCCGAACAGGAAGAAACCTTTGTGCAAAATCCAAAAGTAGATGAACAATGGCAAAAAGTAAACGTACCCCACAACTGGGATCAGTATTATGGATTCCGAAGAACGAAACACGGCAATTTACACGGTACAGCCTGGTATCACAAAACATTAGAATTAGACAAAAAAGATAATTCAAAAAGACTTTTCCTTTATTTCGAAGGCGTAAGTTCCTATGCGACGGTTTGGGTAAATGGCAAAAAAGTCGGTGAGCACAAAGGCGGAAGAACCACTTTTACAGTCGATATTACAAAAGCCGTTTCTTTCGAAAAGACAAATAATATCATCGTCAAAGCCTCGCATCCATCCTTCATTGCAGATTTACCTTGGGTTTGTGGCGGATGTTCCGGAGAGTGGGGATTTTCGGAAGGTTCACAGCCAATGGGTATTTTCAGACCTGTAACTTTAGTCGTTACCGATGAAGTTCGCATAGAACCTTTCGGCGTTCACATTTGGAATGACAAAGCAACTTCCAAAGAAAAAGCAATCCTGAACATTACTACCGAAATCAAAAACTACGGAACTTCAAACCGAAACCTAACCATCGAAAACACCCTTTTTGATAAAAACGAAAAGAAAGTTGTTAGCGTAAAAAGTGATATCAAAAACACTTCAGGAGAAACAAAACAAATAGCACAAACTCTTCCAGAAATTGCAAACCCAAAATTATGGTCGCCAGCCAATCCGTATTTATATGAGTTGGTCACTACAATTTGGGAAAACGGAAAAAAAATTGACGAATTAAAAACGCATTACGGAATCCGTTGGGTAAGCTGGCCGGTGAGCCGTGACGGAAAAGACAATCGTTTTTACATCAACGACGAACCTTTATTCATCAACGGAACTTGCGAATACGAACACTTAATCGGAAACAGCCATTCATTTTCTGATGAGCAAATTCATTCGAGAATCGAACAAATCAAAGCGGGAGGATTCAATGCTTTTCGCGAAGCACATCAACCGCATAATTTAAAATATCAGGAAGAATTAGACGAAAATGGAATTCTGTTTTGGAGTCAGTTTTCGGCACATATTTGGTACGACACACCCGAATTCAAAGAGAATTTCAAAACCTTATTACGAGAATGGATCAAAGAACGCCGAAATAATTCGTCAGTCGTAATGTGGGGATTGCAGAACGAGAGCACTATACCAAAAGAATTTGCAGAAGAATGCACCCAAATCATTCGTGAAATGGATCCAATGTCAGCATCGCAACGCATTGTGACGACCTGCAACGGAGGCGAAGGAACCGATTGGAATGTCGTGCAAAACTGGTCGGGAACCTATGGTGGCGATCCGTTTAATTACGATGTAGAAATGAGCACGCAATTGCTAAACGGAGAATACGGCGCCTGGCGTTCACACGATTTGCACACCGAAGGCGAATTCGACCAAAAAGGAACTTTAAGCGAAAACCGTTTCTCGCAACTAATGGAAATCAAAGTCCGCGAAGCCGAATCGGTAAAAGATAAAATCGCGGGACAATTCAATTGGCTTTTTGCTTCGCACGAAAATCCGGGACGCGTGCAAAACGGAGAAGGATTCAGGGATATCGACAAGGTGGGACCCGTAAATTACAAAGGACTTTTCAGTATCTGGGGAGAACCTCTGGATGCGTATTATATGTACCGCGCCAATTATGTTTCGAACAAAACCAATCCAATGGTCTATATCGTTTCGCACACCTGGCCAAATCGTTGGGATACTCCGGGAATCAAAAACGGAATCGATGTGTATTCGAATTGTGATGAGGTAGAATTGTTCAATGATATGGATAAAACATCACTCGGGAAACTAAAAAATCCAGGCTTGGGACAGCATTTTCAATGGAATAATGTAAGCATTCAATACAACGTTTTGTATGCTGTAGGTTATGTAAACGGAAAAGCCGTTGCGAAAGATTATATCGTTTTGAACACTTTGCCAAAAGCGCCTAATTTTAAAGCATTAGAAACAAAAAAAGAAACACTTTTACAACCACAAAAAAACTACAATTACATTTACAGAGTCAATAGTGGCGGTAGCGAAATCATCGATTCTCTAGGAAACTTATGGCAGGCTGATGTTCACAAAAGTAGAGAAAACACCTGGGGTTCTTTGTCGTGGACAGATAATTTCAAACAATTGCCGGATTTTTATGCAAGTCAAAGAAATACTTTTGACCCAATTTCAGGAACAAAAGACTGGAAATTATTTCAGAGTTTCAGATACGGAATCGACAAATTGCGTTACGAATTCCCAGCTCCGGACGGAGAATATCTGGTTGAATTGTATTTCACCGAACCTTGGTACGGAACCGGTGGAGGACTGGATTGCAAAGGCTGGCGTTTGTTTAACGTAGCGATCAATGATAATGTGGTGCTGAAAGATTTGGATATCTGGTCTGAAGTCGGACACGATTCGGCGCTAAAGAAAACGTTCGTTGTAAAAAGCGTAAACGGAAAAATTAGTATTTCATTCCCTAATGTAAAAGCAAGTCAGGCAATTATTTCAGCAATTGCCATCGCAACCAAAGACAAAACGGTAAAAGGAGCTTCGGCTTCGCCAAGAAATATCGAGAATGCTGCAAGTAATTCCGAAACTAAAATTGGTTCCTGGCTGGATATCAATTCCAAACAATATTCAGATTCGGAAGTTGTCTTTACACAATTACCTGCTGAAGTTTATGGAGCCGATTATCTGCAAATTTCATCAAAATCAAAATCTTCAGGTTCATTCGTAACCAAAGAAGATTCGGAGATTTATTTGTTTACTCAATCAAAAGATTCTATTTCAGGTTATAAAAGAATGACCGAAATGGCTAAAAATTCAGGTAAAGTTGAGTTTTTGGTTTTCCAAAAAAAAGTCAAAAAAGGAGAAAAAGTTGGTTTTGAAAATAGTACAATCGCAGTTGTTCCAACCTACGATATGGGCGAAAAAGACGATTCAAGACCCGTTGTACTTTTAGAAGCAGAAACAGCCAAAACCACTGGAACCGGAATTGAAAAAGGAAACTTCAAAAAAGCCGATTACATTGAGTTTACACAGAAAACAAAAAACAGTATTCAGTTTGAAGTAAAACCGGGCGTTGCTGGAATTTACCTGATGCGCTTCCGATTTATGAACAGAAACGAAACACCATTAAAAGTCAAATTCAAAATGGAAGACGCGTACGGAATCCTGATGCGAAATGATACCATTGAATTTCCTTCTGCAGCGGAAAAATGGAAAATTTTAAATACAACTTCCGGTGGTTACATCAATGCAGGAACCTATAAAATCACAATAGAATCAGAGGATATGAAAGGTTTGCTTTTGGATTCTTTTGAGTTTCAGTAAGGAGAAAATAGAAAATAGAAAATAGAGGAAAGAGTAAAGAAGAAAGATGTGTGAGTAAAAGAAATCTGCGTTTAAAAATAAAAATGGATATTAATCAATAAGTCATATATTTAAGTTTCGCTTAAATGACCTTATATAACTTATATGGTTGAAAAAAATAAATTACAATGGTAAAAAGAATAGGAATCGTATTGGCATTATTGCTTTCAACAGCAGGTTTTGCACAAGCCAAAAAAGCGAGAATCGTTGAAGATTTCAATAAAAATTGGAACTTTAAATTAGGTGATCATCCACAGGCGATCAATGCTGATTTCAGCACTTCCGATTGGAGAGCCTTACAGTTACCGCACGATTGGAGTATCGAGGGAGTATTTAGTAAAGATCATCCAACATCAACTAAACAAGGGTTTTTGCCAGCTGGAAAAGGCTGGTACCGCAAAAAATTTACTTTGCCAAAAGATTGGGCAGGTAAATCGATTTCGATAGAATTTGACGGTGTTTTCAAAAACAGCGAAGTATTCATTAACGGTCATTCGCTGGGAATTCGTCCTAATGGGTACATATCCTTTGCTTATGAAATGACTCCTTATCTGCATTTCGGAAAACAAGAAAATGTTATTGCCGTAAAAGTCGATAACGATGCACAGCCTAATTCCAGATGGTACACTGGTTCCGGAATTTATAGAAATGTACGTTTGGTGGCTGTCGAAAAATTGCACGTAGCACATTGGGGAACTTATGTAACAACTCCCAAAATCAGCAAAGAACAAGCATCGGTACATTTTGAAGTGACGATAGAAAACAAGGCAAATAATGAAAAAGAATTCAAATTTGTTACCTCCATTGTAGATGCCAAAAATAAAAAAGTAGCCAATACAACGTCAACAGAAAAAATAGGCGCAAACACCAATTCTAAAAAAACACATAATTTGGAAGTAAAAAAGCCAAATTTATGGGATACCAAAAATCCGTATTTGTATAAAGTGCTTACCAAAATTTATGAAAATAAAAAATTAGTTGATACTTATGAAACACCACTAGGAATTCGATTTTTCTCTTTTGATGCCGAAAAAGGATTCTCTTTAAACGGAAGACCAACCAAAATATACGGAGTTTGTCTGCATCACGACAACGGTGCTTTGGGAGCTGTGGAGAACATTCACGCCGTTCGCAGAAAATTGACATTGTTGAAAGAAATGGGTTGCAACGCCATCCGTATGTCTCATAATCCGCATTCTTTAGAAATGATGCAATTGTGTGATGAAATGGGTTTCATTGTCCAAGACGAAGCATTTGATGTTTGGAAAAAACCAAAAGTAAAGAATGATTCTCATAAAGAATGGGATGCCTGGTACAAAAGAGATTTAGAAGATTTAATTTTGAGAGACCGTAACTATCCATCAGTGATGATGTGGAGCATTGGGAACGAAATCCGTGAACAATTCGACAGTACCGGAATTGCGATTACCAGAGAATTGGCACAAATCGTAAAAAATCTGGATACCACTCGCCCAATAACAAGTGCCTTGACCGAAAATATTCCAGAGAAGAATTTCATATATCAATCTGGAGCTTTGGATTTGTTAGGATTCAATTATAAACACGAAGATTACGCAACCTTTCCAGCTCGTTTCAAGGGGCAAAAAATAATTGCTTCCGAGACTGTTTCTGCTCTAGAAACCCGTGGGCATTATGACCAGCCTTCAGACGTGGTGAAAGCTTGGCCTGTTAAATATGGAGCTGAATTTGATGGTAATGCCGATTTTACGGTTTCGGCTTACGATAATGTAAAATCATTTTGGGGTTCGACGCACGAAGAAAGCTGGAAAGCGATAAAAAACGCTGATTTCATTGCTGGTACTTTTGTGTGGACTGGTTTTGATTATATTGGTGAACCCGACCCATATCCATTTCCGGCGCGCAGTTCGTATTTTGGAATTATTGATTTGGCAGGACTTCCAAAAGATGTCTATTATATGTACCAAAGCGAATGGATTAAGAAACCCGTTTTGCATCTTTTCCCGCACTGGAACTGGCAAAAAGATCAAGAAGTCGATGTTTGGGCGTATTACAACAATGCCGATGAAGTTGAATTATTCCTTAACGGAAAATCATTGGGCAAAAAAGCCAAACAAAATGACGATCTGCACATTTCCTGGCGCGTAAAATTCGAACCCGGAACGATAAAAGCCATTTCCATAAAAGATGGAAAAGTAGTTCTGGAAAAAGAAATTCATACCGCTGGACCAGCTTCCAAAATAGATTTAAAAAGCGATAAAACAGCAATTAAAAATGATGGTTACGAATTAGTTTATGTAATCGTTTCGATTCAGGACAAAGACGGAAACCTTTCGCCAAATGCTAATGACCTGATTAACTTTGAAGTAACAGGCGGAGGAAAATTAGTTGGAGTTGATAACGGTTATCAGGCGAATCTGGATTCTTTTAAAGCGAGTTCCTGCAAAGTCTATAATGGAAAATGCATTGCCATCATACAGTCGAACGGAAAGAAAGAAAACATTCAGTTAAAAGCTTCCACCGTAAACGGAATGTCAGCGACAGTGATTGTAAAAATTGAATAAGCACTTCAGAAAATAATTGTATTTAAAACTCCATTAGCGATAATGGAGTTTTTTTTGTGGAATCTTGTTTGTTATTTGGGCATATCCCTACGGGTCGGGCTGTCCATTATATCTTTTCTTTTCCTAAAGAAGGAAAAGAAAAGGATGCCATTTCCATCCCTTATGCGGGAGATGGTTTCAGGAGATGATGGGTCTATTTGATGTTTTTATTGTAGTAAAAAATATTACTATATATGTAGCGATAAAGTACTTGCTATAATTTATATTATTTAAATTTGGGAGTACTTTGTGTTAAATTATAGTAAAAAAGGCTAAATTGCATAACTAATTTATGAACAAAAAATGTACAAAAGAGAATACGAACCTCTACTGGAAAATGGATTTAAAGAAATTGCTTTGTGGCAGTTAGACACTATTTTCTTGGAGCCTTTTGGAGAAAATGATCAAAGAAAGCAATTGATAAATCGCTTAAATGCTTACTTAAGTGAGTTTTCATATTTGGGATTAAATGCAGAGATTTGGATAGATGGTTCATTTTCAACTCATAAACCAGAACCAGAAGACATAGATGTTGTGTTTTTATTAGATGTAAGTGAAATAAATAATTTGAAGGACAGAAAACTAAAGTTATTTGAAGAATTATTTCAAAATAGAGAAATTGTTAAGGCCAGATATTCAGTTGATGTTTATTATATAGATAGAAACGATGAAATTGAAAAACAAAAATGGATAACAACTTACGGATTTGATTCAAGAAAAATAAATAGTAAAGGAATATATAAAATACAATTATCAAAAGATGTATAGTATAGAACGGATAGAGGAATTATTAGCAAATTCAGAAGATACTTTACTGAAATATGAGAATTTGCTTAAGGACAATCCAAATAGTTTGTTCAATAAAGGTATGGTAAAAAATACCCTAGAACAAATGGTAGAATTGCGTTCTAACCTTGCTTTCGAAAAACAGAAAAGAGAAAAAGAAATTATTGATATACGCTTAAAAGGTAAAGTTGCAAAAGTAGGAAAGCTACCTTTGGATTTATTGGGAGAGTTTGCTAAAAGTTTGTCTGACTGTATTATAGAATCATCTAGAAAATATCAATATGGTAATAAAGGTGGAGCTAAAATATTAACCTCTATTAAAAACACTGTAGATTTACGCTTCGATAGATTAGTTCCGGGGTCAACACATATTTTAGTTACGGGTAATAATAGTCCTGATTTATTTGGTAATAGCATGATTGAAAATGCTTTAATCAATACTTTTGAGTTATTAAATGTGCATAACGATTCTGAATTAATGGATAAATCTGAAAAATATGGTGGAGCTGGAATTAAAAAATTAAACAAAATATTAAACTTGAGTATTAATAACCATTTAGAATTTGATTTAGAGTGGTCTTCACCAAACTCAAAAGTTTTTAAATGGGAAGGAAATTTTGATAGAATAAAGCAACTTAATAATTCTATTTCAAAAATAGAAACCATTACTCCAGAGGAGATTGAAATTTCTGGCACATTAGTTATGCAAAGTTTAAAAGGACAGCTTGAAATTGAAGATAATGATGGTAAACTTTTTAAAGTTTCATTTCCAATGTCTTTTTTAGAGAAGATAAAAGAATTCCAAATTGGAGAAGATTTTTCTGCAACAATTATTAAAAATACTCTTAAAAATAGTATCACTAAAGAAGAAAAAGCATCATTTGAATTGACAACAATAAATTCTTAAATGAATTTAAGTTAGTATTCATTATAATTACAATGTATTATTATTGTATCAAAAAGTATAGCATAACGCTGTACTTTTTGCATTTATACCCAAAATAACCCCTCCCTAACCAGCACACCGCAGGACAGTTGATTTCCTCAAAATCCTTTAATTTAGAATCTTAAAATAAATTAGAATGGAAAGAGTTTTTGCAGAATATCTTATCGAAACCCCTTATGATGTAGAACAGGCTTCGGCGGTTTTGGCGGGCGAGCAGTCCTCTGGAACTTTTGTGTCTGTTCCGGGTGAAACCGAAGAATTGAAAAAACGGTTTGCTGCAAGAGTAGAAGATATTCAGTTATTGGATTTGGCAGATGAACCATCCATTCCAGGCGGAAGTATTCCCGGAAAAAAATACCAGAAAGCAAGAGTAAAAGTAAGCTGGTCGATAGAAAATTTTGGCTATAATCTGCCGGTTTTGATTAGCACTTTACAAGGAAATCTATATGAAATTACGCAGTTTACGGGTTTGAAATTAATGGATTTTGAACTTCCGGATTCTTTCTCAACTCATTTCAAAGGACCAAAATTCGGAATCAAAGGTTCGAAATTATCTTGTGGCGTAACAGACAGACCAATGATTGGAACCATTATAAAACCAAGCATCGGAATGAGTGTGGACGAAACCGCTACTTTGGTAAAATCACTTATTGATGCCGGAATCGATTTTATTAAAGATGATGAATTGATGGGATCTGCGGCTAATTCTCCGTTTGACGAAAGGGTAAAAGCGATTATGAAAGTAATTCGCGACAACGAACAAAAAACAGGTAAAAAAGTAATGTATGCGTTCAATATCAGTGATGAAATTGACGAAATGCAGCGAAAATACGATTTGATTAAGAAAGAAGAAGGAAGCTGTGCGATGATTAGCATCAACAGTGTCGGGCTTTCGGGAACTAAGAAAATCTGCGATCAGGGTGAACTCGTTATTCACGGTCACAGAAATGGCTGGGGAATGCTGAATCGACATCCGATGTTAGGAATTGAATTTCCGGCTTATCAAAAAATTCAGCGTCTGGCGGGAGTCGATCAACTGCACGTCAACGGAATTCAGAATAAATTTTGGGAATCAGATGACTCGGTGGTGACATCAATAAAATCCTGTTTGAAACCCTTTTTGGGCGGATACGAAATCTTGCCGGTTGTCTCTTCGGGTCAATGGGGCGGACAAGCGGTGGAAACCTACCGAAGAACCCAAACCACAGATTTGCTGTATATGGCAGGCGGCGGAATTTTGGCACATCCAATGGGGCCGAAAGCGGGAGTAAATGCATTGCAGCAAGCCTGGACAGGAGCCGTTGACGGTTTATCTGTGGAAGAAACAGCTTTGAAATATCCTGAATTTGCCGAATCGGTAAAGAAATTTTCGAAATAATGAAGAACGATAAATTGCTATTGGCCTATTATGGCGACGATTTCACAGGCTCTACGGATGCCCTTGAATTCCTGACTCTGGCCGGAGTGAAAACTGTTCTCTTTCTTCGAAAACCGGAACAAAAAGACCTGAATCGCTTTCCGGAAATTCAGGCGATTGGTCTGGCAGGAAAAAGCAGGTCGCTATCGCCATCGGAAATGGAAGCAGAACTTTTTCCCGCTTTCGAAAACCTGAAAAGTTTTGAGCCCGCACACTTTCATTATAAAGTCTGTTCTACTTTCGATTCGGCGCCACACGTCGGAAATATCGGAAAAGCAATCGAAATTGGAAGTGAAGTTTTCAATCAAAAGACCGTTTTGGTTTCGCCATCGGCACCGCATTTGGGACGATTTTGTGTTTTCGGAAATCTTTTTGCCCGAATGGGAACTATCGGAAACGGCGAAATTTACCGTATTGACCGACATCCATCGATGAGTAAACATCCCGTGACACCAGCTTTGGAAGGGGATTTAACGGTTCATTTAGCGAAACAGACGGAGAAATCAATAAGCTTAGTCAATTTAACGACAATTGAGAAAGGGACATCTGAAGTTTTAGAAGCGGTAGAAAATAACAAAGCAGAAATCCTGTTTTTTGACGGATTCAATTTGGAACATCTCAAAACCATTGGAAGTGTTTTTAATCAATTGGCAACCGAAAAAACATTGTTTTCAGTAGGTTCATCCGGAATCGAAATGGCTTTGGGATTAGCTTGGAAAGAAGAAAAAATAATCGGAAACGAAATAATATTTGAACCAGCAGGAGAAGTTTCGCCTATACTCGTTTTATCGGGAAGCTGTTCTCCGGTAACATCAAGCCAAATTGGATATGCACTGCAAAACGGATTTTTGGAAATCGCATTGGAAAGTAAAGCAGTCGATATTCAAAATCAGGAAGCAATTATAAAAAATACCGTTGCTCAAATTATAGAAAATTTCAATCAGGGAAAAAGTACTATTCTGCATACAAGCACTGGTTCAAACGATCCGCGTATTAGAGAAACTGAATCGTATTTCAGATCAAAAGGAATTTCAGAAAATGAGATTCAGAAACAATGCAGTTCAATTTACGGAAGTATTTTGGGACAAATAACCAAAGAAGTATTAAAGACTGTCAAAATTAAAAGAATCCTTTTTGCCGGAGGTGATACTTCGAGTTATGCTGCCTCCGAATTGGATATTCTGGCACTGGAAATGATTGCGCCAATAGCACCTGGAGCACCCCTTTGCAAAGCAGTTTCGGACAATGAATGGGTTAATGGAATAGAAATGAATTTTAAAGGCGGACAAGTGGGTACCGCCGATTATTTTATAAAAGTATTAAAAGGAGAAAAATTATGAGTGCAAAAGTTTTAGGTTTCGTACACACATCAGCAACATTAGTACCGTTGTTTCAGCAATTGAGTAATGAGTTTTTACAGGGAATTGAAACGTTCAACATAGTCGATGACAGTCTGATAAAAGACGTAATCAAAAAAGGAAAATTAATGCCCAATACAGCCGCGAGAGTGGTTAGTCACGTTCAGGCCGCCGAAGCTGCGGGTGCCGATGTGATTTTGGTAACCTGTTCGTCTATTGGTGTAGCGATTGAAACGGCTGCAACATTAGCAACAGTTCCAGTTATTCGTGTAGATCAGGCAATGGCCGATGAAGCGGTTCAAATTAGCAATAAAATTGGTGTTATTGCCACTTTGCCAACCACTTTGGAACCAACCAGCGATTTGGTTAGAAGAAGAGCAGAATTGGCAGGCAAAAACGCAACGATTACTTCCAAATTATGCGAAGGCGCTTTCGAAGCTTTAATGAGTGGAGATGGTGCCAAACACGACGAAATGGTAGCCAAAGCCCTGAAAGAATTAATGAAAGAAGTCGATGTAATTGTTTTGGCGCAAGCCTCAATGGCGCGTGTAGTTGACGGTTTAAGCGCTGAAGAAAAACTAGTGCCGATTTTAGCAAGCCCTGCTATTGCCATGAAAAAACTGGCGGAGCTTTATTTTTAATTTAATAACAGTTAACAACAAATTGTATGCGTAAATATTTTCTTTGGACTGCCCCTATATTTTTTATCCTTGCCGGTTTGGGCTGGTTACAGCAGATAGATTTACTATGGAAATTGGGATTAATCTTTGGATTTTCAAGTATTGCCATTGGGGTAGGACACATCAAAATATTAAGCGGTTATCAATATACGTTTTGGATTATCACTGCGGTTTGCGCCGGATTGCTGTATCCTGAATTTTTCCTTCATGTAGGTGGTTTCGATATGCGCAACAAATGGCTTATCCTGATTATCATTCAAATGGTCATGTTCGGGATGGGCACGCAAATGAGTATTGAGGATTTTACCGGTATTAGAAAATCAGGGAAAGGCGTGCTGATTGGTTTATTGGGGCATTTTACCATCATGCCGATTATGGGTTTTCTGATTGCCAAAACCTTTGGCTTTGAACCTGAAATCGCAGCCGGAATTATCCTGATAGGTTCTTGCAGCAGCGGATTGGCTTCGAATGTGATGACTTATATAGCGAAAGGAAATTTGGTTTTGTCAGTTACTGTAACAGCAATGTCCACTTTGGCAGCACCGATTATGACTCCGTTTCTAATGAAAATATTTGCAGGAACTATGGTTGAGGTGCATTTCTTTAATATGATGATGGAAATCATTAAAATCGTTCTTGTGCCTTTGGCGGCAGCAATGGTTCACGATATTTTAAAAACTTACGGGTCTGTAGCCAAAAGAAGAATTTATTTTCTGACTGCAATTTCAACACTTTGGTTGGTTGTTGTTATTTTCTTCGGAGATGCATTTGCAATTGCCGAAGACACTACTGCTTCACATATCTTAGAAATTATCAACTTCACTTGCGGTGCTTTTATTGTTGGTACATTATATCATTTATTGTATAAAGTATATCCGAAAATCGATGCAATCATGCCGTATTTTTCCATGTTTGGAATCATCTATTTCACATTGGTAACTACGGCTGCCGGAAGAGATAATTTAATTCAGATTGGATTTTTGCTTTTCCTGGCTTCGGTTTTACACAATGGAGCAGGCTACTTTTTTGGTTATTGGCTCAGCAGACTTAGCGGACTCGACAAAAAAAGCAGTCAGACCATTGCTTTTGAAGTAGGTCTTCAAAATGGTGGTATGGCTTCGGGATTAGCAGGCTCTATGGGGAAATTGGCAACCTTAGGATTGGCATCTGCTGTATTTAGTCCGTGGATGAATGTTTCGGGTTCTTTACTCGCCAATTACTGGCGTAAAAAAGGAGATGATGAAGAAGCAGAAATCATTGCCGATACAACAAATTAAAATACACAAAACTCCATTAGCCGATGGAGTTTTTTTATGGAATTAAGCTGTGATTGGTTTTAAAATTTGGGCATGACTACAAGGTCGGGCTGCCCATTATATCTTTTGTTCCTAAAGAAGGAAATAAAAGGATACTATTCCCCCCGTCTCTCATGCAAAATTGTTTTAATAACCATTTTTCGGTTGAGTTTATGTTTCGAATTTGTAATAAAAATAATATTATATTAGCGGTAATAATCATAGAAAACAGCTACTCAAAATAAAATAAATATGATAACCGTAAAAGTAACCTACACAGTAAAACCCGAATTTGTAGAAGCAAACAAAGAGAATGTCAGAAAATTTCTAAGCGACTTTAAAAAATTGAATCCATCCGAATTTCGTTATAATGTTTATTTGCAGGAGGATGGAATAACTTTTCTTCATTTTTCAACTTATAAAAATGAAGAGATACAAAAGCAAATCCTCGACATTGCATCTTTTAAAATTTTTCAGGAAGAAAGAGATAAAAGTGGATTGAACAACACTCATAAACTTGAAGTTTTAAGTTATGTGGGTTCTTCTTTTGATGTTTTATAAGTAACCATTAAAAATTATACATTATCAAAGTAATGAAAATATCCATTAAGAATTATCCACTTTCAGTTGTAATAGCATTTTTCTTTCTCTTACTAAGCTGTAACAATTCCAATAAAAATCAAACTTCAACTGAAAAAGAAGAAGTTTCAGTTAATGAAGAAAATCAATTAGAAACAATAGTTTCAAAAGCCCAAGCCGGAAAACTAATTGATGATTTTATTCCGGCAAGCTACAAGATTTTTCAGGAAATTCATGGCGACCTGAATAATGACGGATTGGAAGATTGTGTCGTAATTATCAAAGGAACCAAAAAGGGAAATATAATTACAGATGAATATCGAGGAAAACTCGATCGCAACCGAAGAGGAATTATTGTGCTTTTTAAGGAAAACGACAATTACATTCAGGCAGTAAAGAATTACGATTGTTTCTCGTCAGAAAATGAAGATGGGGGTGTTTATTTTCCGCCAGAATTAGATGTTAGTATTGAGAAAGGAAAATTGTATATTCATTATAGTCATGGAAGATACGGATATTGGATATACACCTTTAGAACAAAAGACAATGATATGGAGTTGATCGGTTATGATGAGAGTAATGGAGGTGCCGTAATTAGTAGTGAAACAAGTATTAATTTTTTGACTAAAAAGAAATTCACTAAAACCAACACTAACGAAAATGCTGAAGGAGGCGATGAAGTATTTGAAGAAACAAAAGAGGATATAAAAATGAATAAGATCATTAAATTATCTGAAATTAAAGATTTTGATGAACTTGAAATAGAGGAATAACTAATGTGATTTTAATTTTTATGTAATAAAAGAAACCCCGCTTAAGTAATTTAAGCGGGGTTTCTTATTTTATTTATATTCAAAGTTTATTTTTTAATAATCTTTTGACTAAATGAACCTTTATCTGTAGTTACTTTTACCAAATAACTTCCAGTATTTAAGTTGCTCACATCAATAGATTCGGTAACATTCGAAATACTTTTTACTAAAGCACCAGTCAAACTATAGATAGTAACATTTTCTATTGTCTGGTCAGAAGCAGAAAAATACAATTGATTGGTTACAGGATTTGGATACAAGATCAATTTTGGAGTTTTATTGTTTTCATCTACACCCAATGTTCCGTATGAAGTTTTCATATAAAACAAAGCGTTTTCAGAACTTCCTTTAGCAATTGTATGAGCTCCGGCAGGAAGACTAACAGTAATTACTCCTCCCGTATCAGGTGCAACTGCAGCTGTTGCTGTATAAAGTACATTGTTAACTTTTATAGTGCTAGTTGCGGTAGCAAATAGCAAAGTTAATGTGCTTGGTTGTGAAGTGGTATAGGTAATAACGGTTCCTGAACCTGTTTTTATACATTGTGTTAGTGTCAAACTTCCATAAACAACTGTTCCTTTCGATGAAGAAAGTGAGCCACTCAAAGGAGTGATGTTGTAAAATGAACTCGCTGTTCCTGATGTAGTGAAATTGTGTATTTCGTCACTAAGCGTAGTGGTAATAGTGATAGTTCCTGATTCAGTAATCGTTGTGCCATTTCCTATAGTAGTAATGGTGTAAGTTCCATTAGCTGTTGGAGTTCCGGTAATAGTAAGTGTTTTGGCAGTAGTATTACTTATAGCAGTAAGTCCTGCAGGTAAATCAGTTGCTGTAGCATCTGTAGCATCTCCACCATAGTTGAAAACAATAGCGTTAATTGCAGTAGCAGTTGCTACTGATTGACTTTTGTTTGCAGGAGAACTTAGGGTGTGAGCATTTACACCTGCTTCTCCCTGAATACCTACCAATGCTGATTGATAGTTAACAATAGCTGTTTTCAAAGGCAGGTTTACATCATGATCATCATCATCAACTGCATTGTTAAAAGTCCATTTGAAATCTCCTCCGTTTATTCTGCCTGCATAAGCTGTTACATTAGCTTTTGCATCATCAGGAGAGTCTGGAGTAGAAATGTACATGGATGGATCGGTATCAAAATTATTGTATGGCCATGCTCCATTAAACGATACTACAGTAGGAGGAACAACTTCATTTCTGGTTGCTGCTAAATAAGCGTCAAATTGAGTCGGATTGGCACTATAATAAACTAATTTATTAGAGTTGTCAAACTTATTGTTGTATGCTTTTGTCATGCCACCTGCCTGACCAGAGAATGTGCCTTTTAATGTATAGGTACCAGTTCCGGTATCATATTTATCTGTTCCTTGTCCTGAAATCATCATAGGGCGATCACTGTTGCGAAAATAATTTCCTTCTATAAAAGCAGAGGTCTCAGTTGTATTTCCAATTGAATATACTGAAACACCATCGTAATAATTGTTGTAGACATGTGCTGTAATATAATGCAAACGTGGAGCTCTGGAGTCGATATGATCGAACCAGTTGTGGTGGAAAGTTATTTTTAAATTAGAAGTTTCTCCAGTTGCTCCACCGCAACCCATTGCTTTACCTGAATCCCAAAAGTGATTGTACGAAATAGTAATATTGGATGAGTTTGCTTTCATATCAATAGTTCCATCTCCTTTTACCTGATCGGCATCACTTCCCGGTTTTCCATAAAAGAAATCGTTATTATGCACCCAGATATTAGAATTATCACCATCCATACCTATAGCATCATCACCAAACATAGTGATACCAACGTTTCTGATTTCAATAGCGCCAGCACGTTTTAGACCAAAACCATATCCATAAACAAAAGCATCTTCTCCTACACCTTCGAATGTAATATTCTCCGTTTTTCTTGTTGTAGCGTTAGATCCTCGAAAGTCAAGAAAGTTCCCTGCATTTAATCCGGTAATCTCAGTGTCTTTAAGAGTACCTATCAGACGAATAATTAAAGGGGTTTTGTCATAACCAGCACCACGAGCTGATAAAATATTTACCAAACCCGTTGCTGGAATAGCAACACCATTGTTGTCCAGTACCGTACCAGCGACCGTATTTGCCGTAGCACCTGTAACGTAGATAATTTTCGCCCCTGTTTTAGGAGTACCATCAGTGTTATATGCACCAGGAATAATACCATTTGCAAAGGCAAAACCTTCTCTATTGTGCGGTTTAACGGTTAATGAAGTTGTAGTAGATGCATTTGAAACGTTTTCTGTTGCACTAATTACAGGAACTACTTTTAGAGTATAGGTACCAGCGGTTAAGCCTAAAGCATCAGCACGGAAATAAGTACCATAGCTGCGAATAAGCTGTCTATCGAGTTTTACATCAGTCTGACCTCCGCCTGTATAATATACATTGTAGCTGTCTGCTCCCGCTACAGGCGACCATTTGACAAATGCAGATTCAAGCCAGCCAGCTGATTCAGTAATAGTTACTTGTGACCACACATTTGCCGAAGCAAATAAAATAGTGATATAAAATAAAATCTTTTTCATAATTCAGTTCTTTTTATTTCTTAATGATTTTTTGGGTAAATGAACCTTGACTTGTAGTTACTTTTACCAAATAACTTCCGGTGTTCAGATTGCTTACATCGATAGATTCGGAAGCATTCGATATTGTTTTTACCAATGCGCCTGACAAACTATAAATCGTAACATTTTCTATTTTCTGATCAGAAGAGGAAATGTGCAATAGGTTTGTTACCGGATTTGGATACAAAGCCAATTTTGGAGTTTGAACGTTATCTTCTAAACCTAATGTAGGATAGGAAGTTTTAATATAGAAAATGTTAGTTGAATCTCCTCTGGTAATTGTATTTGTCCCCGCCGGAACAGATGGGATACTAATTATTCCTCCTGCCGGTACTGTGTAATTAGTACCATTAAGTTTGATTCTTCCTGTAAAATTGGGTTCAAATACCAATGTTAAGGTAGATACTTCTGTTGTTGTATAGATGATTTTTGTAGTAGATTCTATTTTCATACGAGCTGTTAGTGCGAGACCGTCATATGTTGCAGAGCCTGCAGTAGTCATATTTCCTGTAATGTTATAAAATACACTGGTTTTTCCTGATGCAGTAAAATTATGTATTTGATCCACTCCGGTTACTACAATAGTTCCTGATCCTGTTGCAGATTCGGCTATATTACCACTTGTAGTTATGGAGTAGGAGATGTTGGCTGTTGGAGTTCCAGAGATAGTAATTGTTTTAGCTATTGCATCTTTTACAAAACTTATGCCTGATGCAGGTAATCCGGTTACACTAGCGTCAGTTGCACCTCCACCCCAAGTATATACTATGTCACTAATAGCTACGCCACTTGCTACTGTTTGATTTTTGTTTGATATTGAAGTTAGTGTATGAGCCGGAATAGGTGCTTCACCCTGAACGTTCACTAAAGTAGATTGATAATTGACAATAGCATCTTTTAATGCTGTGTTCAAAACTTTGGAAGGATCATCTACTGTGTTGTTGAATGTCCATTTGAAATCTCCACCTTTTGTTCTGCCCGCATAAGTAGAAACAATACCCGGTACATCTGCCGGAGCATCCGGAGTGTATGCATACATTGTTGGTGCTGTATCAAAGTTCGAATAAGTATTGCCACCCGTTCTGCTGACTACTGTATTTGGAATTTGCTCATTTCGTGTAGCAACCAGATAAGCATCAAAATCAGTAGGACGTTCGGTTTGATAAATGGTTTTGTATGGTCCGATCATCATATTGTTGAAAGCCTTGGTCATCCCTCCGTTTTGTTCTCCGTCTGGCCAGATCTCATAATTACTCCCCTGCATATTAATCATCATCGGATAAGGCGTATTTCTATAATAATTTGCTTCAACAAATGCAGAAGTGGTTTCAGTATTCAATAGTCCCATACTTGCGTTGGCATCATAGTAGTTATTGTAAACATGTACCGTAGCATGAGCTAAACGCGGATGTCTGGAATCAGAATGGTCAAACCAGTTATGGTGGTAAGTAAAATAAATAAGACCCGTTTCTGTTGCACCACCAGCAAATGTGGATTTTCCTGAATCCCAAAAATGATTGAACGAAATAGTGATGTTTGTTGTGTTGTATTTCATATCAATAGATCCGTCACCTTTTATCTGATCAGAATCTCCACCTATTGCTCCATACAAGAAATCACAATTGTGAACCCATATATTCGAATTGTCGCCTTCCATTGACACACCATCATCACCAAAAAGCATGATTCCTAAATTTCTTATTTCAATACCTTTGGATCTTCTGGTCAAAAAACCATATCCGGAAGCAGTAGCATCATCACCAACACCTTCAAAAGTTATGTTTTCTACTCTGCGGTCTGTTGCATTGGCTCCTATAAAAGGAATAAAATCACCGCTGCCACCATATAATCCAGTAATTTGCAATCCTTTAATTAGTCCAATCATGCGGATAATTAACGGTGTTTTATCATAGCCTTTGTTTCTACCTGCTAGAATATTCATAAGCCCTGTAGTAAGTACGGGTGTGCCATTGGAACCTGTAATCACATTACAGCTAACAGTGTTCAGACTAGATAAAGTAACATAAATTATCTGAGCGCCAGCTTTTGGAGTTCCATCTGCATTATATCCGCCAGGAATTATATTGTCAGCAAAAGCAAATCCTTCTCTAACATGAGATTTAACAATAAGTGGTGCTGTAGTTGCGGCACCAGAGGTATTTTCTAATCCACTAATTACAGGAATTACTTTTAGAGTATAACTTCCTGCTGCCAATCCTAAAACATCGGCACGGAAATAAGTACCGTAGTTACGGATCAATTGGTTGTCAATTTTTTTATCAGTCTGACCGCCGCCAGTATAGTATACATTATAAGTATCAGCTCCGGAAACAGGTGACCATTTGACAAATGCCGTTTCTAACCAGCCGTTCGATTCAGTGATGGTTACTTGTGACCATACATTTACCGAAGTAAATAACAGAGCCATGTAAAATAAAATTTTTTTCATAATAAAGGTTTGGTTTTTAATAGTTTATTAAGTGTTTCGGTTTTATTCTAATAGTTGGAATGGTTTAGTCCATTATTATAATTGATATTGGATATGATTTCAATTATGAACAAGGCTATTCTTTTATCTGTAGATTTTAGAATAATAAAAACATTTAATGTTGTAAAAGTACATTATTTTTTAATTAAACGTATTTTTTTGAATTATTTATTTTGTGTAAAGTATTGATAATGTGATAATTACATAACAGTAAGCATAACAGAACAGAATAGTAATCAGAATGGAAAACAGCTTATTTAGTAAATCAATTACTACACATAATAAAAAAAAGTATTATAGTATGAAAATAATAGTAAAAAACACCAATCTAAAAGTAGGTTGGTGTTTTTTTGATGACTTGTAGTATTTTTTTTAGCACCATAAATTAATCTTATATAAATTAATTAGTTTTATCAATAAAAAACCCCGCTTAAATGTTTTAAGCGGGGTTGGTATGTGCATTGGACTATTTTATTTTTTAATAATCTTTTGGGTAAATGAGCCCTGATCTGTAGTTACTTTTACTAAATAGCTTCCATTGCTTAGATTACTCACATCGATAGACTCAGAGTCATTTGCAATGGTTTTCACTAACGCTCCTGTGAAACTATAAATCGCGACAGTTTTGATTTTCTGATTAGAAGATGATAGATATAAAGTATTCATTACCGGATTTGGATACAAAGTCAATTTTGGAGTTTGAACGTTGTCATCTGTACCTAATGTAGCATATGAAGTTTTCATATAAAACAAGAAGTTTTCAGTACTTCCTTTAGAAATTGTATAAGAGCCAGCTGGAAGACTAACGGTTATTATACCTCCTGTATTAGGTGCGACTGCAGCCGTAGCAGTGTAAAGGACATTGTTAATTTTTACAGTACTTATTGATGTAGCTAATATCAAAGTTAATGTACTTTGTTGAGAAGTTGTATATTTAATAAGGCTACTAGATCCCATTTTTATACATTGTGTAAGCGTTAGACCTTCATAAACAACAGATCCTTTCGATGAAGAAAGTGCTGTCGAAGGAGTAATGTCGTAAAATGTGTTAGTTACCCCTGAACTTGTAAAATTATGTATTTGATCACCTGGTACAGTTCCGCTAGGTAATACTGTGATGTTTCCTGGTAAAGTTACTGGTGTACCTGAAGTACCGCTGGTAACAACAGTAAAAGATACATCTGCTGTTGGAGTTCCGGAAATAGTAACTGTTTTAGCAGAAGCATTTTTTGTAACACTAATTCCTGCTGCAGTTAATGCACCTGATTCAGGTACACTAGCATCGGTAGCATCTCCACCCCAAGTGAAAACAATGTTGCTAATTGCAGTGCCTTCTGTTACGGTTTGGTCATTATTGTCTGTTGAAGTCAGTGTCTGAGTATTTACGACTTCAGGAGTTTCTCCTTGAACATAAACTAAACCAGTTGTATAATTAGTTAAAGAAGTTTTCAATGCTGTATTCAAAGCAGATGAAGTATCGTCTACAGCATTGTTAAAAGTATATTTTAAATCTCCACCTGAAACACGTCCTGCATACGCTACTACATTATCTTTTGCTGCAGTTGGACTATCTGCTGTATAAGTATACATAACAGCTGGATTTGTGTCGAAATTGTTGTAAGTGTTGGTTCCAACTTTTGAAGTAATGTTGGCAGGAATAGTTTCATTTCTGGTTGCTACTTCAATAGCGTCAAATTCGATTGGATTAGCACTAACATTATAAGGTACATATCGGGTTGCTCCGCTTATAGAATTGTTGAATGCTTTAATTGTTCCCCCAGCTTCGCCAGAAAAACCACCTGTAGGATCAGAATAAACATCAGAACCTTGTAAAGAGGTAAGCATAGGATATTTACAATTACGGAAAAAATTACTTTCCATAAATACAGATGAACCTAAAGTAGATCCTGCACCGTATTTTGAATTTCCATCGTAATAGTTGTTGTAAACGTGAGCAGAGTAGAAACGAACACGTGGGTGACGAGAATCAGAGTGGTCGTACCAGTTATGGTGATACGTAATGTATAATCCAGCGGTAGTATCTTCGCTTAAACCTAAAAGATTACATTTTCCTGAATCCCAGAAGTGATTGTAGGAGAAAGTTACATAGGTAGATAGCTTAGCATCCATAGCACCATCACCTTTAATTTGATCAGCATCACCACCTGCTGCGCCGTAAAATAAATCACAATTGTGAACCCAAATATGGTCATTAGCTTGTTGTAATCCAACATTGTCACCTTCCGCAGCATCGGTTAGCATAAATCCAAGATTGCGAACTTCAATATTAGAAGCATTTTTGATACGAAGCCCCCAGCCATTTGCAACAGCATCAGAACCAATACCTTCAAAAGTGATTGAACTAGATGCAAAATTTTTGTTTTCAATAACAATATCACCGTTTAACATATAAGTCAAATCGGTAATATTTCCAATCAAACGAACTGCCAATGGACGTGCATCCTTACCTTTTTTGAATCCGTCTAAGATAGTTTGCAAACCTACACAAGGATTAGTTGTTGCGCCGGTTACATTCAAAGAAACCGTATTTTTCGTATTTTTCGTAATATAAATAACAACTGCGTTCGTTTTTAAAGTACCGTCCAGATTGTATGCTCCAGGAAGATGTCCTCCTTCAAACGCAAAACCAGCACGATCTTGTGCCAAAACACTTATAACGGATGATGTGCTTCCTGTACCTTCAATACCTCCCGTTACAGGTTTTACTGTTACAGTATATGTTCCTGCTGCAAGTCCTGGGATATCTGCACGAAAATAACTGCCATAACTACGAATAAGTGGTTCATCAATTTTTATATCCGTTTTTCCAACACCTGTGTAATATACATTATAGCTGTCAGCTCCTACTACAGGATTCCATTTAACAAATGCTGATTCCAGCCAGCCAGTTTGTTCCGTAATGGTAACTTGCGACCATACATTTACAGAAGCAAATAAGATAGTTAGGTAAAGTAAGAATTTTTTCATAATAAGTAATTTTTATTACTAAACATTTGATTTTTAGTAATTTGTGATTTTTTAATTGTAATGTAATCGATTGCGCTAAATTAATGCAAAGTCTATGCCTGAAAAATAATTTTAAAAAAAATTAAGAATTCTACTTTTCGTAAAAGTTCAAAAATTCGTTTTTTTAACATATTGTTGACTGATTCCAAGAAGTTAATTTTGTTATCTATTTTTTGGCAAAAGTTATTGAATTTCAATACTTAAAATGCAATAATGAAGTAAGGGATTTAAATTTTAAAGTGTATTAAAAAGACCAAATCTTCAGTTTTTACAGAAAACGTTAAATTTTTTTTAAACACACTATTTCTTACGGCATTTTTATTGAAAATGTAATCGATTGCACTATTAAATCTCTGCATTTAACAAAAGTGATAAAATAAAAAACCCAAGCCAATATCCATTCAATTTGGAGTTGGCTTGGGTTTTTTGATGTGTAAAAAAGTAAATTTATTAATGCTTATTACTATTTAATTAAATGCTTTTTGAAAAATGACATCAATATTTTCAACATTTTTAGAAGGTAAAATCTCTTTACATTTGTCATTATCAATTTCGGGATTCCAATCATCTTCAAATTTTTCAGCTGTAGTAGTTTTTGCAGCAAATATTTTCTTTTTAGTATATTTAGAAGCTTCTTTTTTAGTTAGTTGATGTGTCCATGATAAACGACTCTTTGGGTTATAACCTGGGCCAAAACAATTGTATTCTGCATAATAAGTGGTTTCCCAATTTTTAAAAGCTTTGTGCTCAGGGTCTTTGGACCAGATAGCCCAACCATCAGCTGCTATATGCGAACCTTCATAAGAGTTCAAGATAACAACATTGGCACCAGCACCCCATGGTCTTCCTAGTGTAGTTGTAACAGGAGTGTCTTTTGTTGAAGTCAAAAACACACAATCTTTAAACACAAAGCCATATTTGTTTTTACCCGGATCCTGATTACTGGCAGTAACATGAGAACCTTTTATACTATTGATAAAACAGTTTTCAAACAAAGAAATACCTGAACCAAAAATAAAATCGGTCGTTCCTTCAATAATGCAATCTTTGATATAAGTTCTGGTATTGCTTTTAAGATAGAAAGTGTCCTGAAAACCGGTTATTTTGCATAGATGAAAAATAGCTCTGTCTCCGTTGACCATTAAAGCTACAGCTTGTCCGCCTTTTTTATATTGAGGTAATTGACTGTCAATGGTATTTTCGAAAGTAATATTTTCGGCAGTAAAATCATCGGCCTGAATCAAAACGCTGAAAGATTTACTTGTACCACCTGCAATTTCAGCATAGTCATCAAAAGTAAGGACGGTAGTTTTATAGGATTCTCCGATTAGGGTTACTTTTTTGTTTTTGGTTAATTTTAATTTTTCTTTATAAACGCCTGGTTTTACAAAAATAACAGTTGGTTTTGAACTATTTTCAGGAACTGCATCAAATGCTTCCTGTACTTTTGTGTATTTACCGCTTCCGTCTGAAGCTACAATAATATCATATTGAGCTTTGTGCTTTTGCGCATATACTGAACTGCTAAAAACAAGTAGTAATAAAGAAAGGATCAGAAAAGTTTTTTTCATATAAAATTTAGATATTGAGTGAGTTATTAAAAAATAAAATTTCCAAGATGTCTTCTGAAAAACAAATTTAACATCTTGGAAATTTATAAAAAAAATAGCAACTAATTAAGAAGTAATGCTGTTTTTTACTTTATGACCAAAAACTCCAAAATAAAGAATGACCAAAAAGCAAACTAATGGAATAATATATCCCGCCTGAATATCATCATGCTTGATATCGATTAAAGTTCCCATTGCATAAGGAAGAATTGCTCCACCTACAATAGACATTACCAGCCATGATGAACCTGTTTCTGTATTTGATTTTAATCCTACCAAACCCAAAGAAAAAATGGTAGGAAACATAATTGACATGAAAAAACCTAACCCACCCAATGCGTAAATAACGGTGATTCCTGTTCCATAAATGGCTACTAGGCAAAGTAAAATACTAATAACGCAGTAGATAGAAAGTAAAATGTAATCTTTAACAAATTTTAAAAAGAAGGTTCCGCTAAATCGGCCTGTCATAAACAGTAATCCATATATACCAAGGTAATAAGCGGCTGTTTTTTCATCTAGTCCAGCTTCTTTTTGGGCTATTCGAACAAAAAAACTGGTTACACAAACTTGTGCTCCTACATAAAAAAACTGTGCTACAACTGCCCAGCTTAAATGAGAAAATTTCAAAACAGAGAAAAACCCAGGCTTAACTTCGTTGTCGGTTTGTTTTGATTTCATGGATGGCAAATGCATGAAATAAAATAATATAGCCACTAAAACCAATATGGTTCCTAAAATGATATAAGGCAATTTTACAGCTGATGCTTCTTCCAATAAGTAAGCTGCTTTTGTTGCTTCAGGCATAGCAGACATTTGTTCTGGAGTATAATTAACTCCAGACAGTATAAAAATACCTCCTAAAAATGGAGCTATGGTTACAGCCAAACCATTAAATGAAGCTGCTAAATTCAATCTGGTCGAAGATGATTCTGGTGGTCCTAAAATAGCAGCGTAAGGATTGGCACTGGTTTCTAAAATGGTTAATCCACAGCCAATAACAAATAAAGCAAATAAGAAAAGTTCGAAGTTTGTGCTATTTGCGGCAGGTACAAAAAGGAATGCTCCTGCAGCAAAAACTAATAAACCGGCAATAATACTGTTTTTATACCCTATTTTTTTAATAATCATTCCTGCTGGAATTGCCATAATAAAATAAGCAAAAAAGATAGATGTGTCGATCAATGTTGATTGTCTGTTGTTAAGCTGGCAGGCTTTCTTTAAATGCGGAATCAGAATACCGTCCAGACCATGTGCCATCCCCCAAAGGAAAAATAAGCTGGTGATTAAGATAAAAGGCAAAAGATATTTCTTCCCAGTTCCTTCCTCTATTCCTTGTTCTGTCGGTACTTCGTGTTGATCGCCAATTTGGTTTGTTACTTGCATATTTATGTTTTTAATTATTTCTTTTTTACTAATAATAAATGATCACATACCAAAACCACTTCACCTCTTTGGTTGATGATTTCTACGTGTTCAGTCACAGTTCCCATATCAGGCTTTTTAGCTTCTCCTTTTTCAGAAATAGTAATTTCTGAATGGATGGTGTCGCCAATATGAACGGGTTTTACAAATCGCATTCGGTCATATCCTTTCGAAAAAGCTTCCGGGTTAATTTCGGATGCCGTCAAACCGATGCCAATGCTGAAAACCATGGTGCCATGAGCAATCCGCTGTCCGAAAGGCTGTGTTTTGCACCATTCTTCATCCATATGATGGGGGAAGAAATCGCCTGTATGGCCGGCATGAACCACAAAATCGGTTTCGGTAATGGTTCTGCCTATGGTTACTCGCTTTTCATTGAGTTGGTAATCTTCAAAAAATGTGGATTTGAAATACATATATTTTAGTTTTAATACTTAGTGATTAGCTCTTAGTAATTAGCTTAAATGCTAATTACTAATGACTTTTTACTAATCACTCATTTATAATTCGTTTAATGAAACACCGCCGCTTTGGTTGCTAACGTAGCAGGCTTCAACTACCTTCATAGTATCTAAAACATCCTGAACACTTGTGTGTAAAATTGCATCTGAACCTTCTTTGAAACGCATCAAATTGGACATGGTGCCAATAAAAGCTTCCGGAAACCAGGAACCTTCCAGTTTAATTTGTTTCCATTCGTATGCTTCATCTGTTGGAGTTGGTATGTTATATTCAAATACATCCGGTAAGCCATCAGGATAATTCATCAATAAGCCCATTTTGGCTTTAATTGCGCCTTTTGTTCCTTCCCATTTGATGTAGCTTTCTTCGTGCTTTGGTCCAAAATTATGATCGTGATTCGTATTGATAACTACACGCATCGAATCTCCATAATCCAAAATAATCGAAGAACGACAAGACGATAATTTCTTCAAAGGATGATTGGTTGTTTTCGCATAAACTCCTTTTGGATTTCCTAAAAACGAACGAATGCAGTCAATGTAATGCACACTGTGAAAAAGTATTTCCAATCTTGGATGTTCCTTGATAAGCGGGAACAATTCCCAAGGGGTATTCACGGTAATTTTAACTTCCAGATCATACAAATCACCAATAATTCCCTGATTAATCATGTGTCGTGCAGCACTTACGAATGAAGCAAAACGCAATTGGAAATTAATGGCTGCAACTAATTTTTTTCTTTCACAAACGGCAACAATTTCTCTGGCTTGAGCCAAATCATTTCCCATAGGTTTTTGAATCAGCACGGCTGCACCATCAGGTAATTGTTCTAATATTTCGATGTATTGATCTGGTAGTACTGTAATATCATAAACAGCATTCGATGGCGCGTGTTGCACTGCTTCGGCAATGTTTTCAAACACATGTTGTATTTTGAATTCCTTAGCCAGATCATGTGCTTTGGAAATCGTTCTGTTGGTAATGCCAAAAACAGTAAATCCAGCCATTTCATAAGCAGGAAGATGCGCATCTTTCACGATTCCACTGGCGCCAATAATAATAATTGGCTGTTGGGTTTCGGGTAATAATGGTTTATAAGGTATATTCATCTTAAATGGTTTTTTGGTTGTTTGTTTTTGTAAAAGGGTTATACTTTAACAAAGATGTCAATAGCAATTTTTTGAATATTGTTTTGTGTTTCTTCTAATAGTTTTCCAGATGGAATGTCACTTTCTATCGCTTTCAAAACCATTTGGTCAATCAACTCAGCTACTTTAGGCCACACGGGAGTTTGAGGTAAAGTCAAAGCATTCTCGTGCAACATTTCCAGTTTGTGGTAAAATGGAATAGTTTTGTTGATTTCGGGATCATTCCAGGTTGATTTTCGACAACCAATTCCACCTTCATTGGTCAACAATTTATCGCTTTCGGGAGTAGTGGCAAATCGTAAAAAATCGTAAGCCAGTTTTTGATGCTTGCTTCCTGTGCCAATGGTGTATAGCCAATATACATTCAGCGAAGCCGTTTTGTAATTTTCATCTGATGGAAGTTCCGTAATATGTACTTTACCTTTCACTTTTGATTCTTCAATAACTTCGCACATCGAGGCAAATCCAAACCAGTTGATAGCCATTGCAGCCTGACCTTCGGCGAAAGCCATTCCCGCTTCAACGGAACCAAAATCTTTTGACTTTGGATGAACCGCATTTTTATTGTTTACGATTGTTCTGTAAAAATCCAAAGCTTCAATTGCAGTAGTATGATTGATGTCGATTTGATTTTGAGCATTCAATAAAGAACCGCCTCGTGTCCATAATTGAAGACAGAAATCAAAAACCATATTGTGACCGTCAGGATAATTCGCAAATACACAACCGTAAAGATTATCTTCGGGTCTGTTGAAAAATTCGGCTATCTG
The DNA here is from genome assembly GCA_040387175.1 of Bacteroidota bacterium. Classification (GTDB taxonomy): domain Bacteria; phylum Bacteroidota; class Bacteroidia; order Flavobacteriales; family Flavobacteriaceae; genus Flavobacterium. Next base: position 54,025 of record JAZKED010000026.1, read on the forward strand.
GGTGAATTGTTCCCAGGTTTTTGGAGGATGTAATTCGTAGCCAAATTGCTTTTTGAAATTTTCTTTTTCAGTTAAATTGTCAAATAAGTCTTTTCTATAAATCAAACATTCGGGACCATCGTGAAAAGGCAATCCGTAAGTTCCGTTATTTATTTGTTGTAAATGCAATAAAGACTGATGCCAGCCTTCAGGATAATTTTGTGGTGGATTTTCAGCAATCAATGGATTTAAATCCAGAACCGCTTTTTCATTCGCAGCATCAAAAATCCAGTCGGTGTTGATGTGTGCAATGTCCCAGTTTCCGTTTATTAGTCCTTTATTTGTAATAATTTCTTTGTACAAATCGTGTAATTCCAACGGAATCATTTCGGCTTCGACTGTGATGTTGTTTTTTAGGCAAAACAAATCCCACAGCTTTTGCAGCGTACTTTCAAAAGGTTCGAACTTTCTAACAGCGATTCTTAATTTTTCCATTATTACGCTATAAATTCTTTAATAATTCGTTCATTGTCCTGACCTAATTTTGGTGAACCTTTAGTTGATGTAAAATATTCTCCATCAATCTTAATCGGGCATCGTGTTGTTTTATAGGTATAACTATCCAGCATTTCAACGCGCTGAACGAAATCTAAAACCTGAAATCCTTCTTCGGCAAAAAGCTGTTTGTAGTTTAATACTTTGGCGCACCAAATATCAGCGGGTTCTAAAATATCCAGCCAAAACTGCGTATCCTGAGTTTGCAAATGTGTCGCCAGAATATTTTTAATATCGTCTCTTAAACCAAATTTATTCTCTGGGAATTGCAGTAATGCATCACATTTTAAAAGCGAAGCCAAAACCGGAATCGATCCCATTGCCAAAGCTAAATAACCATCATTGGTTTTGTAAATTCCATAAGGTGCCCCCAAATAAGCGTGTGCGTTGTTGGCTTTTGTTCGAACAGGTAATTCTCCGCCATCATTAAAATAAGTTGTAATGGTTTCAAACTGAAAATCAAAAGCAGATTCCAGCATGCTTACCTGAACTTTCGCTCCAATATTATGAGTTGCTTTTCTGTACAAAGCAGCTAAAATTCCTTGTGCCAAATGTGCTCCCGCCAGCATATCCACTATTGATAATCCCATTGGTACTGGCCCATCATCCTGATTTCCGCTCAGCCAAGTCAGGGCTGTTAAAGATTGTAGTAATAAATCCTGTCCCGGTAAATCTTTTAATTCGGATTTGGTACCGTAACCTGAAATTTCAGCGTAGATGATATTAGGGTTAATTTCTTTCACTTCATCATAACTCAAACCTACCCTCTCCATTACGCCGGGTCTGAAATTGTGCATTACAACATCAGCTTTTGCCAGTATTTTTTTTAATTTTTCGAGTTCTTTCGGTTGCTTGAAATCAATAGCGAATGATTCTTTATTTCTGTTGATCGTATGAAAAACAGAAGATTCTCCATTCATAATCAAATCAGAAGTATATAAGGTTCGGCAAATATCCCCAGTTCCAGGTTTCTCAATTTTTATCACACGAGCACCCAAGTCCGCCAATCGCAAACTAGCCGAAGGTCCCGAAAGAAACTGGCTAAAATCTACTATTAAATAATCTTCTAATGGTTTCATGCGTCGTTTAAAAATTGTTCGTGTATTTGTAAATTGTCTTCACCTACTTTTGGTGCTGCTTTTGGGCTAATCAAAATTTCTCCATCTAATTGAATAGGGCTTCTCGTAGTAACTAATGTTTCTCCAACCGAATTCTTTACGGTTTGTTTCAACTGTAATTCCTTCACGAAAGACTGATTATTGAGTTCTTCGTAATTGAGTACTTTGCCACACCAGATTCCTTCTTTTTGAAGTAAGCTCAGCCAATAATCAGCTGTCTGAGTAAGTAATTTAGTTCCTAATAGTTCTCTGATTTCATCTCTTTTGATGAACCATAGATGTTTGTCTGCGTATTTTTTTAAATCAATTCCCAAAGTATTTCCAATGAAAAGCAAATCGCCCATCGCTAATGAAATGTAACCTTCTTTGGTTTGATAAACGCCATAGGGAGCACTCAAAAAGGCGTGTGCACTTCCTTTTACATCACCACGTTGGGGCTGTTGTCCTCCGTCATTTAGATAAGAAGTGATAGCTTCGAACTGAACATCCAAAACGGATTCTAATAAACTTACTTCGACCAAAACACCTTTTCCGGTTTTGGCTCTTTTGAGTAATGCTGCCAAAATTCCCTGAACGAAATGATTGCCACACATTAAATCGGCTACAGCCAAACCAAACGGAACTGGTTCCTGACTTTTTTTACCGCTCAGCCAGCTCAATCCGGAAAGTGATTGCAGTAATAAATCCTGTCCCGGTTTATTTGCCCATGGCCCTTTATCTCCGTAACCCGTAATAGTTCCGTAAATTATTTTTGGATTAATAGTTAAAGCGTCATTATAAGTCAACTCAATTTTATCCATTACACCTGGTCTGAAATTGTGGGTCATAATATCAGCTTTGGCAATTAGTTTTTTTACTAAAACCAAATCATCAGGATTTTTTAAATCGGCGGCAAAAGATTCCTTATTTCTGTTAATGGTATGAAAAAGCAAACTGCTGTCATCTACAAAAAGGTCTTTGATGCTCAATTGTCGACAAGCTTCACCTTTTACAGGGCGTTCAATTTTGATGACTCTTGCTCCTAAATCGGCCAATTTTAATCCCGCAGAAGGTCCTGCCAAAAACTGGCAAAATTCCAATACAACTAATCCTTCTAATGGTTTCATCTGTTATAAGTTTAAAGACTTTATGTAAAGTGTATCCATTGCTGATAAAACCAACTCTTCATCTCCGCCATTCATCAAATAATCCCGAACCACATCACCTGCGTGATCCTGAAAATACATATGTCCGGAATATCTTGGTCTTAAAAAGGCTCTTTCCAAAGCTGGTAATGTATTTTTAAAATAATCGTGAGTTACTCCATTGATTCGGTCGCTTTTCCAGGCTTGCAAATGACCCGGTTGTCCGCCATTATCGGCAAAAATATTTTGCTGTACTTGGGATGAACCTGTAAATTCAGCATATTTTATCGCTTCGGGAATGTGTTGGCTGAATGAAGAAACTGCTAAACCAGTTCCGCCCAATGAACTAATCATCGGTTTGTCATTCAATTTTACCAAATCATAAAAATGAAGTAAATTTTTGCTGTAACCAATTCTTGAATAATTGGAATAACCGTAAGCGAAAGGGCAATAGGCAATTTCATCTGAATTGACCATTGCTTCGTACACCTGAATCGGATTTCTGTTAAAATTGGCCGGATTCATTAGTTGAGCGAGTTCGCGATGCATCTGCAAAGCTTTTTTTCCTGTTTCCACAGAAATTACTTTTTCCTGAGACTGAAAAGGATCTTCGCCCAGACTACAGCAAAAAGAGTAAAATGTCATTAACGAATCTACCGGAATTCCGGCAAAAGCTACCAGTCCCTTTTTGGCTAGAGCTAATAAATCGTCATACGTCTGAGGAACTTTCAGTCCTTTTTTTTCTAAAATATTCAATCGGGCTGCCGCAACCGGAGTCGCTGCATCTATTGGCAATGCCCATAATTTATTGCTAAAAACATAGCTTCCGTAAGAACGCCCTACGGTATTTATTTCCTGATCTTTTATATATTCTGAAGAAAGATAATCGGATAAAGGAAGGATGGCGTTGGTTTGTGCTCCAAAACCTGTCCATGGGTGGTCAATAACCAGTAAATCAAATCTTTTAGCTAAATCTTCTATGGATGCATCGGCGAATTCCTGTAAACTTCTTTTCTCCCAGCTAATTTCAACTTCTGGATTTAATTCGGTAAAACGTTGAGCTGTTGCAACCATCGGCAATAAACCTCTCGTATGGTTCCATGTTATGCCTTTTAGTTTTGTCATTTTTTTATAATTAAATAATTGATATTTCAGTTTAATACATAATAAATGTAAAAAACACAATTACAAATATAAAAATAAGAATGGATTGAGCATTCAATATAAGTGTAAAATTTACACTTTGTAATAAATGGTTGATTTAGTTTGGTTTAATTAATATGTTATTTACAACAAACCCGACAGGTTTCAAAAACCTGTCGGGTTTAAATGCTCCAATTAATACAAACAAAAAACCCTCACATTTCTGTAAGGGTTTTATTCTTAATACTTAGTACTAAAAGCTTAATACTAATATCTATAATATTCTGGTTTGTATGGACCTGCAACATCAACGCCAATGTAAGCAGCCTGATCGTCACGTAAAACTTCCAATTCAACTCCTAATTTAGCCAAGTGCAAAGCAGCCACTTTTTCATCTAAATGTTTTGGTAACATATAAACGTCATTGTTGTAAGCAGCACTGTTTTTCCATAATTCGATTTGAGCCAAAGTCTGGTTTGTAAATGAATTACTCATTACAAAACTTGGGTGACCTGTAGCACAACCAAGGTTTACCAAACGACCTTCAGCTAAAATGATGATGTCATTTCCGGCGATAGTATATTTGTCAACTTGTGGTTTGATTTCGATTTTTGAAGCACCGTGGTTTTTGTTCAGCCAGGCCATATCAATTTCGTTATCAAAGTGTCCGATGTTACAAACAACAGTCTTGTCTTTCATTTGTTCGAAATGAGAACCTAAAACGATGTCTTTATTTCCGGTAGTTGTAATGATGATATCAGCTGTAGCAATTACAGTGTTTAATTTCTTCACTTCATAACCGTCCATTGCAGCTTGTAAAGCACAAATTGGGTCAATTTCAGTAACAGTTACAATAGATCCAGCACCTCTAAAAGAAGCTGCAGTTCCTTTTCCAACATCACCGTATCCGCAAACGACAACTCTTTTTCCGGCTAACATTAAGTCAGTTGCACGACGTACAGCATCTACAGCAGATTCTTTACAGCCGTATTTGTTGTCAAATTTAGATTTAGTAACCGAGTCGTTGATGTTGATTGCAGGCATTGGCAACGTTCCAGCTTTTACTCTTTCGTACAATCTGTGAACTCCAGTTGTAGTTTCTTCAGATAATCCTTTGATTCCAGGAACCAATTCAGGGAAACGGTCAATAACCATATTCGTCAAATCTCCACCATCATCAAGGATCATATTCAATGGTTTTCTGTCTTCACCAAAGAATAAAGTTTGTTCGATACACCAGTCAAAAGACTCTTCGTCAAGACCTTTCCAAGCATAAACTGAAATTCCAGCAGCAGCAATCGCAGCAGCAGCCTGATCCTGAGTAGAGAAAATGTTGCAGGAAGACCAAGTTACTTCAGCACCAAGAGCAATTAAAGTTTCGATCAAAACAGCAGTTTGGATTGTCATGTGCAGACATCCAGCGATACGAGCTCCAGCAAGTGGCTGTTCGTCTTTGTATTCAGCACGAAGCGCCATCAAACCTGGCATTTCAGCCTCAGCCAATTCAATTTCTTTTCTTCCCCAAGCTGCTAGAGAAATGTCTTTTACTTTGAAAGCCACATAAGGCGTAGTCGTTGTACTCATTTATAGTTATATTTGTATTGTAAAATTTTTTGCAAATTTACATAATAACTTATTATTTAAAAAGCATTCGGGAATATTTATGAATTGTTTAAGTTCCTAATCTTTTGAATTTTAATGAAATAATTTTTTTTAGGAGCTAATCCCGCTATCCGCTATATCTTTTTCCGTGCAAAAAAGCACGAAAAAAGGATGCCGCTGCAAACGAAGTTCACTGAACTCCGCTGAAAGTAGAATATTGTGAAGTAATCGGGGCTAAAAAATATAAGGAGTTTATGAACTCATAATTCATAACCAATAACTCATAATTCAAAATGCCTTTATTCAAAACTATAAACGTCAGTCCTGCAACAAAAATCCTGGTTTGGAAAGTAACCGAATCCTTTGAGGAATTATTGGGTAAAGTTGTTTTAAAAGAAAAAACACAGCTCCGGTTAAATAGCATGAAATCTGAAACACATCAGCGCGCTTTTCTAAGTGTACGCATGCTGATACAGGAAATAGGAATTAGTGACTTTGATTTGCATTATGACGAATTCGGAAAACCTTATTTAGATGATCACCGTTATATTTCAATCACTCATTCTCATAATTTTGCATCGATAATTATCAGTGATGAAACCGTAGGAATCGACATGGAACTCCAGCGTGAAAAAATCGTCTGCATTGCCGATAAATTTGTAAATTCAAAAGAATTGAATCGTTTACAACGTTTCGATAGTCAGGATTATATCAAAAAGCTAACTGTAAAATGGGGAGCCAAAGAAGCCATTTTCAAAATCAGAAACGAAAAAGGAATCAGTTTCAAAGATCATATTCAGGTTAAACCATTTGAAATAGGAGAGAAGGAAACAATCGCAATTCTTGAAATAGAAAATGTCAAAGTGAAGTTTTCCATTTACTTTGAAGAAATAGAGAGTTTCATTTTAGTTTATGCTTTCGAGAAATAGAATAGATTTCTATTTATGATTAGCCGATTTTTTTCGATGTTCAAACATACTCAGGAATAAAAAAGTCCCCATTTTTCTGGCACGTCGTTTCAGAATATCGACATTTTCTCCTTCAAAAAGTTCGTCCAGAGTCTGAAACCAATAGTTTAGCCAGATTCCAAATTCGTTTGAAGTAATTTTGCCTTCAAAATACTCATCCACTTTGTTGTGTGCTTCAAGTGGATTTCCTTTATATTTTTTAACCGCAAATAAATTGGTTTCCCAAAAATCGGTTAGTTTTTCCAGATGCTCATCCCAATTTTTTATCATTTCATTAAAGTAAAAACCAATTTCAGCATCGGCTCTTATTTTGGTATAAAATGTATTCACCAAAAGGCTTAAGTCGTCTCGATTTTCTATTTGTTTTTTCATTATACAATATTGTTAATAAGGATAAATAATAGGCTGAAAAATATACTTGTCAGAACAAGATTAAATACTATTTTGTGATTTACCTGAGCTAAAATAGAGGTGTTTGCAAACATACTGGCTAGTACAATTATTCCAAGTTGAATCATTTGTACGGCTGAAGTCCCATTGGATAAAATAAACATAGCGGCAACTCCGCCAAGACAGCTTTGTCCAATTATTGCCAATGAAGCAGAACTAAAATAACTTTTATCAAAATTTTCGAAGGTGCTGTTGTAAAGTGTCATAATATGTGATTTTTAATGTTTGATTTATAGTCACAAAGTTACTTCCATCATACACCTCATATTTATGACTTAAATCATAAAACAAGAACTATTTTATCGATATACTTTTCTGTTAATTATTTTCAGCTCGCCTTTTTTTTCTAATGATTTTATGGCTCTGATGACCGTTTCTACTCGTAATCCGGCTAAATCTCCAATCTGTTGTCGGGTGAAATTGATGAGGTATCCATTTTTATCTTTATTAAAATTAAAATGTTCAATAGAATAATCAATCAGTCTCAAAATACGGTGTTCCGGTTCCTGAGATGATATTTCGGCTACCATAACCGATTTGTAATAAAGTCGTTGGGATAGATTTTCAATGAATTTAATGCCAACCAAAGGATTTTTTGATAACAATTCTAAAAACCGATCTTTAGTAATACAAAGTAATTGAGTGTCTTCGACTGCGATAGCATTAGCAGGATAAGTTTTGTCTATAAATAAAGGAGGTTCACCAAAACATTGGTTTTTATGAAAAATTCCCTGGATGAATTCCCTGCCGTCATCATTGTAATTACTCATTTTGACCTCTCCTAAAAGAATTTGGTAATAATGCGTAGGTTGTTTTCCTTCTTCAAATATTACATCTGATTTTTGGTATTGTTTTATGAAGCCGCCATATTCCTCCAATAATTCAATTGCAATCATAAATTTTGTTTTTTAAATAACCTTAAATCGATGAACAAATATAATTCATTCGAAAATTGTTCCTAGACTTTCAAAAAAACTTTTATTTTTACGGTCTGATGGAATATAAAAAAGGATTATACCAGGAATTACTGCAATACAAGGCAAGCCTCAAAAAAGCTCTTGCCATATTATTAGATCCGGACAAAATTGTCTGGGAAAATCTAGTGCATTTGATAGAGCGAATTAACCAATCCCCGGCAACCCATATTTTCATTGGCGGAAGCATAGTCGAATCGAAAATTTTAGATCAATTGATAATCCGACTCAAAGAAGACATTGATTTACCTGTCATTTTATTTCCCGGAAATCCTTCTCAAATTTCAGGTTATGCCGATGGAATTTTGTTTTTATCCCTTATTTCAGGACGAAATCCGGATTATTTAATAGAACATCAGGTTAATGCAGTGCCTATTTTGAATCAAATGGATTTAGAAGTGATATCAACGGGATACATATTGATTGAAAGCGGTGCTCAAACTGCAGTAGAAAGAGTAAGTCAGACTAAACCATTGGATAGAAATAATATTGAGTATGTTGTTCATACCGCTCAGGCAGGAGAAATGCTGGGTAATAAACTTATTTATTTGGAAGCGGGAAGTGGTGCCAAACTAGCTGTTCCGTTAGAAATGGTTCAGGAGGTTTGTCAGAATATCAAAATTCCTTTAATTGTTGGTGGTGGAATCGTAGATTTGAAAGCCATTCAAAAAGCGTATGATGCCGGTGCCGATTTAGTAGTTATTGGAACAGCTTTTGAAAATGATTTGAATTTTTTTAAATCTGATAAAAATGAGCGCTATGTTTGATTATTTATTTGCTCAATATAAAAGTTATCCAATTCATGAAGTGTATTTAGAACTTACAGGGGTTTTCTTTGGGTTGTGCAGTGTTTGGTATGCTAAAAAAGACAATATTTTAGTCTTTCCAACGGGATTAATCAGCACATTTATTTATGCTTATCTGCTTTGGCAATGGAACTTATTAGGAGATTCTATGATTAATGGTTATTATTTTATAATGAGCATTTATGGATGGTATCATTGGACCAGAAAAAAAGGAGATGTAGAAGAGTTTCCAATTTCTGTTATGACATATAAAGAGAAAATAATGGGTGTCATTATTTTTACAGCGACTATTGTTTTTGTAATTATAGTGTATCTTTATTTTGATAAATTCACTAGTTGGTATTCTTATTTGGATACTTTTTTAACCGCACTATTTTTTGTAGGGATGTGGTTAATGGCTAAAAGAAAAATTGAAAATTGGATTTTTTGGATAGTTGGAGATTTACTTTCTATTCCTCTTTATTTTGCAAAAGGGTATACCTTTACCAGTTTTCAATATTTAGTATTTACAATTATTGCCGTTTACGGCTATTTAGAATGGAGGAGAATTTTAGTGGGTAAAGCTAATATTCTACAAACAAATTAAAGCAATGGGATTATCTTCACAAGATTTAGAACAAATTAAAGAATATGGTATTCCTTTTGAAAATATTCAAAACCAATTGAATATTTTCAAAAACGGAATAGCCAAAACGATTTTAGTAGAACCTGCAACGACTACTAATGGTATTTTGAAGTTGTCAGAAAAAGATTTTCAGGAGAAAGCCAATTTTTTTGATGCCAATAAATCAATGTTACAATTGAATAAATTTGTTCCTGCCTCTGGAGCAGCGACAAGAATGTTTAAATTTCTGAATGAATTCCTGAATAATTTTGATGTCGAAAATGAAAGTATAAATGCTTATATTAATAGGACAAAATGCAGTGAATTGTCTATTTTTATTGTTGGAATGGCTCAATTTCCATTCTTTGAAGCAGTCTATAAAAAGTTAAAAGAAGTATTCCCGGATTTTGATGACCTGGAAAGAGATTATAAAAATTATTATTTCATAAAATTCCTTTTATCGTCGGATTATTTTGATTTTGCCAATAAGCCAAAAGGAGTGCTTCCGTTTCACCAATATAAAACTCACATTACAACAGCGGCTGAGGAACATTTGCACGAATGTGCTTATTATGCGACTTCGAACGAAGTTTCTCATTTACATTTTACGGTTTCAGAAGCACATCAAAGCCAATTTGAAGAAATTATAAATGCCGTAAAGGATAAAATAGATAAGGAATCCGAAACCAAAATGTTTACCAGTTATTCTTATCAAAATAAAAGCACTGACACCATTGCTGTTGATTTATACAATAATCCATTTAGGGGTAAAAACGGCGAATTGGTTTTTAGACCAGGAGGCCACGGAGCATTGATAGAGAATTTAAATAATTTGGATGCCGATATTGTTTTTATAAAAAACATTGACAACGTTATCCAAAATCATATTGAGAGTATTACTTTGTATAAAAAAGCATTAGCAGGAATTTTGGTTGAAATGCAGCATAAGGTTTTCAATTATTTGAATGAAATTGATAATTCGAAAGATGATAAATTGGATGAAATCATCAGTTTTGCTAAAAACAAATTGAATATTACTTTGATTGACGATTTTTCGAAATATACTACAGACAATAAAATAAATTACATAAAAGAATTGCTGAATAGACCGATTCGGGTTTGCGGAATGGTAAAAAATGAAGGAGAAGCTGGTGGAGGTCCATTTTGGGTTCGGGATTCAAAAGGAAATATTTCTTTACAAATTGTAGAGAGCTCTCAGGTTGATTTACAAAATTCAGCTCAGGCAACTATTCTAAAAAGTGCGACTCATTTCAATCCGGTGGATTTGGTTTGTGGAATACGAAATTATAAGAATGAGAAATTTGACCTAAGCCAATTTGTCGATCACAATAGTGGTTTTATTGTCGAGAAAAATAAAGATGGAAAACCACTAAAAAGTTATGAATTACCGGGCTTATGGAATGGAGCGATGGCAAAATGGATTACTATTTTTGTCGAAGTACCATTAATAACTTTCAATCCTGTAAAAACAGTCAACGATTTATTGAAAACAATGCATCAACCGGCCTAATTTTGGAAACAGAAAAAATCATATCAGAATTGCAATTCAAAGCCGTTCGCAGTAGTGGGGCAGGAGGGCAAAATGTAAATAAAGTTTCGTCAAAAGTGGTTCTCTCTTTTGATTTGAAAAATTCCCAGGCTTTGTCCAACGAAGAAAAAGCTTTGTTGGAAACTAAATTAGCCAATAGATTGACTTCGGAACAAATTTTGATTTTAAATTGTGATGAAGACAGAAGCCAACTCAAAAACAAGGCAATTGTAACCAGGCGATTTTTAGACATAATCGCTGCAGGACTCGTAATTCCAAAAATTAGGAAAGCCACAAAAATTCCAAAATCAGTAATCCGAAAAAGGATTAAAGACAAAAAGAATGTTTCCGATATAAAGAAAAATAGGAGAAAACCGGATTTTGATTAGTTTCAAAAAACTTTAAACTTTCAAACCATTGAAACTTTAAACAAAAAACATATCTTTGCCCCGTCTCAAAGGGGTGCTCTAAATAACGAGCTGAGATTATACCCATAGAACCTGAACAGGTAATGCTGTTAAGGGAAAAAGATTTAAGATGAAGCATATTCATTCTGAAAATCGGAACACATCATTTAATTTAACAAAAGAATAATTCCCCCTTTTATTCGTAAAACAATTTACGAGTGAACACTTTATTTTACAAAAACAGTCAAAAGTCAACAGTCAAAAATCAAAGAGAGAGTATTTTTTTGATGTCTGGTTTCTTTCTTCTAACTTCTTTTTTCTCTATTGCCCAAGAAAAACAACAGGACACAATAAAAGTCAATCAACTGGATGAGGTTTTGGTTTCGGCGGTTCGTGTTACTTCAAAAACACCGGTAACCTTCTCTAATGTTAGCAAAGAAGAATTAGCAAAACGAAATCTGGGACAGGATATTCCCGTATTGTTAAATTATTTGACATCAGTAGTAACAACAACCGAGGCTGGAAATGGAATTGGCTACACAGGAATTCGTGTTCGTGGTAGCGATGCAACCAGAGTGAACATTACTATTAATGGTATTCCTTATAATGATTCAGAAAGTCAGGGGACTTATTGGGTAAATATGCCTGATTTTGCTTCCTCATTGCAAAGTGTTCAGTTGCAGCGTGGAGTTGGAACTTCAACTAACGGAGCTGGTGCTTTTGGTGCGAGTCTGAATATGCTGACCGATAATTATGCTCAAAAAAGCACGGGAGAAATTTCCAGTTCTTTCGGAAGTTTTAATACCAATAAAAATACGGTAAAATTCAGTACCGGTTTGATGAACGACCATTTTGAATTGGCAGGAAGATTATCAACTTTAAAATCGGATGGTTATATAGACAGAGCCAGTTCGGATATGAAATCGTATTTTTTGCAGGGAACTTATGTTGGTAAAACAACTTTAATCAAAGCATTGGCTTTTGGAGGAGTTCAAAAAACCTATCAGGCCTGGAATGGGATTGATGCTGTAACTTTAGCAGATGACAGGACTTTCAATTCAGCAGGAATGTTTACAGATGAAGCAGGGAATCCTCGTTTTTATGATAACGAAACTGATAATTACCAGCAGGATCATTACCAATTACACTGGAACGAAAAAGTATCTCAAAATTGGAGTACGAATTTAGCCTTTCATTATACTAAAGGAAAAGGTTATTATGAGAATTACAAAGAAGATGCAGATATGGCAGACTATGGTTTAGACCCAGTTGGTGCAGTAACTACAACCGATTTAATTCGTCAAAAATGGCTGGACAATGACTTTTACGGAACGACATTTTCAGCCAATTACAAAAATGAAAAACTGGATTTCATTTTTGGAGGAGGGTACAACAAATATGAAGGTGATCATTTTGGAAAAGTAATCTGGGCGAGATATGCTTCGCAAACAGAATTAGGAGATCATTATTATGACGATTTTTCCACAAAAACCGACGGAAATATTTTCGCGAAGACCAATTATCAATTGTTGACTAACTTAAGTTTTTATCTGGATGTACAGTATAGAAATGTAGGATACAAAGCCAATAGCTGGGAAACTGGTTTGGTAAACGATAACTTCAATTTCCTTAATCCAAAAGCCGGACTTACTTTTGATGTTAACAAACAAAATGCCTTGTATTTTTCGTATGCCAGGGCGAATCGTGAACCCAATAGGACTGATTATGAAGGTGGAAATGTAAAACCGGAAAAATTAAACGATTTTGAATTAGGGTGGAGATTTAAATCAGATAGTTTTCAGGTGAATTCTAATGTATACTATATGGCATACAAAGATCAGTTGGTTTTAACAGGTGGATTGAATGACGTTGGAAGTCCAATTCGTACCAATAGTGGAGACAGTTATAGATTGGGATTGGAAGTTGATGCGGCCTGGAAAATTTCTGAAAAATGGACAATTGCACCTAATTTTACTTTAAGCAGTAATAAAAATGTTGATTTTTTCTCAGAGGATGAAAATGGAGATTTAGTCAATTTAGGAGATACTAATATTGCCTATTCACCTGAATTTATAGCGGGAAATGTTTTGACATTTTTACCAATAAAACCATTACGATTGAGTTTGCTGTCTAAGTTTATTAGCGATCAGTATATGAACAATATTGATGATGCCAGCGGCAAGTTAAAAGATTACTTTGTGAATGATTTTAATGCTGCGTATGAAATTAAGACAACTTCAATTTTCAAATCTATTGTTATTAATCTTTTGGTTAACAATATATTGAATGTTGATTATGTTTCTAATGGGGCAGATTATGGAGGAGGATATGTTTATTATTATCCACAAGCCGGTTCTAACTTTTTAACTGGTCTGACGCTTAAGTTCTAAATTTATTTTTGGATAGAAAAGAAACCCTGATGCTAGGAACATCAGGGTTTCTTTTTAATTATAAACTCTAAGTAGATTATTTCCGACGATTTGAACCCGATATTGCTTCATTGGATATTCTTTGCCTGTACTTTGTCCTGTATATAAAAGATATTTTGCATTATCACAAGGACAGACTGCATTAATTCCGTCAGAATCTATAGTCATTGTTGAACAGGAGCTTAAAGCCTGATTCGGACAGGCGGCATCAAAAGCCATATAGCCACTACCTGTATAAAAAACAAATAAACCTCTAACACCCTGATTAGGATAATATATCCCATTGCCAGGGCTTAAAAGAATAGAATAACTTGGTAAATTCATATTAATCTCTACGGCAAAACTATAATTAGGTATATAAGGATTGTTATTGTTGATTCTGTCCGCAGTACAGCCAAAAAGCATTGGGAAAACAATCAATAAAAAGAAATATTTTTTCATTTGAAGGTATTTTAACGAAACAAATTTAATTTAATTCACTTGGGAATAGATATGATTAACATAAAATTGTAAATTAAAAATTAAAAATCGTATCTTTGTGAAAAGAAATCCCGTTCCGATGGGATTTTTTCTATTTTATATAAACGATGAAGTTATGAGCGCAGTATCTTATTACACAGCAGAAGGATTAAAAAAATTAAGAGAAGAATTAGACTATTTAAAAAGTGTGATGCGTCCAAAAGCATCTGCAGATATAGCTGAGGCAAGAGATAAAGGTGATTTGTCTGAAAATGCAGAATACGATGCGGCCAAAGAAGCACAGGGAATGTTAGAAATGAGAATTGCCAAACTGGAAGAAGTACATTCTAACGCCAGATTAATTGACGAAACGCATTTGGATGTTTCTAAAGTATTGGTTCTATCAAACGTAAAAATCAAGAATCAGTCCAATGGAATGGAATTGAAATATACACTTGTTGCCGAAAGTGAAGCGGATCTTAAAACAGGAAAAATCTCTGTGACTTCGCCAATTGGTAAAGGTTTATTAGGGAAATCAGTTGGAGAAGTAGCTGAAATCACGGTGCCAAATGGTGTCTTGAAATTTGAAATTCTGGAAATTTCCAGAGACTAATAGTTTTTCGATTCAACGATTCAACAACAAATTAATGTCCAGTATTTTTACCAAAATAGTAAACGGAGAAATTCCCAGCTATAAAATAGCCGAGGACGAGAATTTTTTTGCTTTTTTGGATATCAATCCCAATGTCAAAGGACATACTTTGTGTATTCCAAAACAGGAAACCGACAAATTGTTCGATCTCGAAGACGATTTGTATATTGGATTGATGCAGTTTTCCAAAAAAATTGCTCTTGCCATCAAAAAAACAGTTCCCTGCGACAGAGTAGGTATGACTGTTATCGGGTTAGAAGTGCCTCACGCTCACGTTCATTTGATTCCTTTGAACGCAATGGACGATATGCGATTTCATAAAAAAGTGTCCCTGTCAAAAGAAGAATTTGAAACTTTGGCTAAAAGCATTCAGGCCAATTTATAATGTTTTTATAAATAAAACAAATTGGTATGGTTTTGGTTTAGAAGGTAATAGCTGAAATCCATTTCTTCTAATTTTATGATTATCCGGTAAATGAAAAATATTTATTTAATACTTTCCTTCTTTATCTCCATTTTAAGTTTTGGTCAGTCCAATGTCGGTTACACTTTAATCGATAAAAAAATAGCGGAAATTCCCAATAATCTAGCGAATTCTACAGACGACATTGCGAAGTATATCAACACTAATTTCAAAACCGAAAACGACAAAATCCGGGCGGTTTTTTATTGGACGGCTTCCAATATAAGCTATGATATCAGGAATATGTTTGCTGATATTTCGATGGAAAGCTCTCAGGAAATGATTATAAAAGCGCTAAAAACCAGAAAAGGAGTTTGTATTCATTATGCTGAGGTCTTTAATGAACTTTCTAAAAAAGTCGGAATAGAATCTTATATAATTGATGGTTATACCAAACAAAATGAGAAAATTGATAAAATAGCCCATGCCTGGTGTGCTGCTAAAATTGACAATCAGTGGTATGTTTTTGATCCGACCTGGGGTTCAGGTTTTGTCAATAAAGGTGTTTTTACCAAAAAAATGAATAATTATTTTTTCAAAGCTGAACCCAATAAAATAATTACTTCCCATATGCCATTTGATTATTTGTGGCAGTTTTTAAATTATCCAATTTCAAATACTGAGTTTTATGAAGGAAAAACCCAAATCAATAATGCTAAAAAACACTTTGATTTTGAGAAAGAAATTGCCAGACAAAACAGTTTAACAGAAATAGATCAGTTGTTTGAATCGGCAGAAAGGATTGAGGGAAATGGCTTAAAAAATGCAATGATTGTTGAACGTTATGAAGGTAAAAAGAAACAATTAACCTACTTAAGGCAAAACGAAAATATTGACAAATTAAATGCAATTGTGACTGAAATGAATGAGGCAGTTGCCTTATTGAATGATTTTATTTTTTACAGAAACAATAAGTTCAGGCCTGATCTTCCTGATGAAGAAATTAGTAATATGATTCAAAAACCAAGAGAGAAATTAATTAAATGTCAAAATGATATTTACAAGATTAATTCGATAGGTAAAGAAAATGCATCGAATTTAAGTTCGATGAAAAAATCCATTGAAGCAAATGTAGCATCAGCTGAAGAACACGCTGCGTTTGTGAAAAATTATCTGAGTAAATCTAAAATAATTCGTAAAACAATGTTTTCAAAAGTTTCCTGGTTTGGAGTTCCATTAAACTAGCTTAGTCTTTTAAAACTAACCTGCATTGTCGTTCCTTTTCCAATCTCGGAATGCAGGACTTTGATTCTTCCCTTATGGTATTCTTCAACAATTCTTTTGGTTAATGAAAGTCCCAACCCCCAACCGCGCTTTTTTGTTGTAAAACCGGGTTCAAATACACTTTGAAATTCATTTTTAGGAATTCCTTTGCCCGTGTCCGAAACAGTTATTTTTACGAAATCTCCATCTTGTCGTATTTGCAAAGACAATTTTCCTTTTCCTCTCATCGCATCAATGGCGTTCTTTACCAGATTTTCTATAGTCCAGCTGTGTAAAGTAGGATTCATCAAAACCATAATAGGAACAGTCGGCGCATTAAAAGAAAACTCCACCTGCTTGGAAAATCGGGATTGCAGATAGTCGTATGATTTTTGGGTTTCCTCAATAACATCTTTGTTTTCCAATTTGGGTTCAGAACCTATTTTTGAAAAACGCTCTGTGATGGTTTGCAGTCGCTCAATATCTTTTTCAATTTCGGCAATCGTACTTTCTTCTACATCATCCGCTTTCAGGATTTCTACCCAGCCTATCAAAGACGAAAGCGGCGTGCCAATTTGGTGTGCCGTTTCCTTTGCCATTCCCGCCCAAAGTTTATTTTGAGTTGCCATTTTGGTACTTCTGTAAAAATTATAGACCAGGCCCGCAAACAGCACAATAATAAGTATTAAAGCAACAGGATAATATTTCAATTTGTTCAGTAAAGCCGAGTTTCCATAATATAATTTTTGAAACTTTCCGGGAACATATTCAATGACGATAGGCTCGTTTTCGCTTTTCAAACCAGTTAAAAAATCATTGGCTCTTTTCTTATCAGTGACAATTTCTTCATCAATATTGACGGTGTTAATGATGTTTTCATTTTCGGTAAGAATAATGGGAATGGAAGTGTTATTTTTAAAAATCTGTAGAGGAAGATCTAAATCAGTAGTTTCGCCGGCATTAATAAGCGTTTTTTGTGCATTTGCCCAAAGATTCATTTTTAGCCGTTCTTCATTTTTAAAAATTTGAAAAAAGGTATAAGTATTCCAAAGAATCATCGAAATAATTAAAAAGGAAGCAAAAATGATAATCCAACGACTGGTGTTTCTACTTTTCGAAAACTGCATACAACTGATTTTTGTGGCATAAATATAAGCCAAATAATCTGATTCTTAATTTTTCTGATTTTGTTTGAAGAGTTTTTTCCTGATTTTAATTGATTAAAAGAACCTTTTGCAAATATTGATTTTTCAAAATTAGGCAACATTAATTGTTTGTCTGCTAATGAAGAAATTGATATATTTGTAAAGCATAACTTTCTCAAAAAGGGGTTTTTGACTTCTGATGAGGTTGCTCAGTGCCAATGAAATAGAAACGAAATAACAATATAAATAAATAAAATTAAGATGGAAGTTACAGGAAAAATCAAAATGATCGATCAAACCAAAGAGGTTGGATCCGGAGGATTTAAAAAAAGAGATGTTGTTGTTACAACTGATGAACAATATCCACAACATATTTTGGTTCAGTTTGTTCAGGACAAATGTGATTTATTGAACAATTACCAGGTAGGAGAGGCTGTTAAAATTGATATTAATTTAAGAGGTCGTGAATGGACTAATCCACAAGGAGAAACGGTTTATTTTAATACAATTCAAGGTTGGAGAATTGGAAAATTACAAGCTGAATCTCCAGTTGCTCAAGCTGCACCACCAATGCCGGCAGCTGCAGCATTTCCACCAGCAACAAGTTTAAACGAAGAAGATCCGGACGATTTGCCTTTCTAAAAAATAGAATTTGAAGTTTATAAAATCGGAAGTTTAAGTGCGCTTGAATTTCCGATTTTTTTGTTTTTATTGCTATTGAAATTATTATTGATTTTTTTCAAATGTATATTTTACCCAAAGAATTATTTTTTCCTCCTGTTTCCAATGCTAATCCTGATGGAATTTTGGCAATTGGAGGCGATTTGTCTCCAAAGCGATTAGTGTTGGCTTATAAAAGTGGCATATTTCCCTGGTTTGAGGAGGACGAGCCTATTATTTGGTGGTCACCTAATCCAAGAATGGTTTTGTTTTTGGATGAATTGGTGGTTTCAAAAAGCATGCGAAACATTCTGAACCGAAACATTTTTACCGTTACTTTCAACCAGAATTTCAGAGATGTTGTTTCCAATTGCCAAAAGATAAAACGTGATGGACAAAACGGTACCTGGATTACCAATGATATGATTGAAGCCTATTGTAAATTGAATGAATTAGGAATTGCCAAATCCGTAGAAGTCTGGCAAAACGATGATCTGGTTGGTGGCTTGTATGGTATTGATTTGGGACACATTTTCTGCGGAGAAAGTATGTTTTCTAAAGTTTCGAATGCCTCAAAAGTGGCTTTTATAGCTTTGGTCAACCAACTAAAAGAGAACAATTACACCCTTTTGGATTGTCAGGTTTATAATGAACATCTCGAAAGTTTGGGTTGTCGGGAAATTGACAGAACTCATTTTATGCAAATTCTAAAAAAGTAATTGTTTTATCATCTTTGTCAAAGTTAAAAATTTGACAAAGATTAAGATATAAATTCAAAAGTGAATAATTATGAATTATGTTGTAACAGAATTATACATTTATCCAATAAAAAGCCTTGCAGGGATTAATATACAAAGTGCCAAAGCCGAAGAAATGGGTTTTGAAAACGACCGAAGATGGATGCTGATTGATGATGAAAATCAATTTATAACCCAGCGAGAATATCCTATATTGAGTCAGTTTTATCCC
Organism: Bacteroidota bacterium; assembly: GCA_040387175.1. Taxonomy (GTDB): domain Bacteria; phylum Bacteroidota; class Bacteroidia; order Flavobacteriales; family Flavobacteriaceae; genus Flavobacterium. The sequence continues at coordinate 73,284 of JAZKED010000026.1, forward strand.
AAAGTTAAGGAAGATAGAATTGAAATTTCACATTATGATTCAACCCACGAATTTTTTATTGATGAAACTTTGGATGAACCTATTTTTTCAAAGGTTTGGGATGATGAAAGCAAAGTCGTTGAAGTGAATAAAGCCACTTCGGAATGGTTTAGTGAAGCAGTTGGTTTTACTTGCAAACTAGTTAAAATTCTCAACAAAGGTGATAGGAAACACAATAGTTCTCGATTGGATCAGATTTTGAATGTTAGTTTGGCTGACGGTTATCCTTATTTGTTGATAGGTAATAAAAGTTTAGATGAACTAAATGAAAAACTAAAAGAAAAGATAACTATTCAAAGATTTAGACCGAATATTGTCATTAGCACTGTTGTCGCTCACGAAGAAGATTTTTTTGAAACTTTTCAAATTGGAAATGTAAAATTTAAAAATGCCAAACCTTGTGGCAGATGTATAATGGTCAACAATAATCCCGAAACTGGTATTGTGTTGAAAGAACCATTAAAAACATTAAGTACCTACCGAACCTCAAATAACAATGTTTTTTTTGGTACAAATATACTCTGTATGAATGAAGGAATAATTGCTGTTGGTGATGCTTTGAGCTTTTAAAATTTAAGTTTATTGAAACTCCAATTCAGGGTATTGAAAAGTACTAATTCGTTTTCTAATGTTGGCAAATCCATTATCAATTTCAAAGTTTCGTGCGCCATCATTGTACCAATAATTCCCGGAAGCGTTCCCATAACGCCGTTCAGATTACAATTCGGAACATTCTCAGAATTGGGTGGTTCAGGAAACAAATCCCGAAGATTTTTACTTCCCTTATGATTGAAAACAGCCAGTTGTCCCTCATATTTCAAAATACTGCCGTAAACCAATGATTTTTCCAAAGTCACACAAGTGTCATTCACTAAATAACGCGTGGCAAAATTATCCGAACCATCCACAACGATATCAAAATTTTGAATGATTTCGGTAGCGTTTTCAATAGTTAGTTTTTCTTCAAAACTAGTAATGCTAATCAAAGGATTCAGAATTTCTAAAGCTGATTTTGCTGTAGTGGCTTTGGCTTGCCCAATCTGATTTTCGGTATACAAAATCTGACGGTGCAGGTTGTGAATTTCAATTTTATCAAAATCTATAATCCCGATAGTTCCAACTCCTGCTGTAGCAATATATTGTAAAATAGGACAACCCAAACCTCCAGCGCCAATAACTAAAACCTTGGCTTTTTTGAGTTTTCCCTGCCCGGAATCACCTATTTCAGGCAACATCATTTGTCGGTTGTATCGTAAAAATTCTTGTATTATACTCATTATTCTAAAATCAAAATCGTTAATCTATTGCTGCATAACTTCTGTCCCAATCTTTCCAAACGGGTTCATATCCTTTATTGGAAATAAGTGTCGCAATTTCAGCAGCGGAACGCTCATCACTGATTTCGAATTGCTCCAAAGATTGCGGATCCACTACATAACCGCCTGGATTGGTTTTGGAACCAGCACTCATACTGGTAATTCCCAACGGAATTATATTATCGCGGAATTTTTCATTTTCACGGGTGGATAGTGAAATTTCCAAATCTTCATTCCACAAACGATAAGCACAAATAAGTTGAGCCAGGTCTTTATCGTCCATAATAAAGTTGGGTTTAATTACTCCTTCGGCGGGACGCAATCGTGGAAAAGAAACCGTATATTTGGTTTGCCAATAAGTCTTTTGCAAATAATCCAAATGCAAAGCATTGAAAAAACTGTCGGTTCGCCAATCTTCCAATCCCAATAAAACACCCAAACCTATTTTATGAATTCCCGCAGTTCCAACACGGTCTGGAGTTTCCAAACGAAAGTCGAAATTGGATTTTTTGCCTTTGGTATGGTATTGTTTGTACACATCCCGATGGTAGGTTTCCTGATACACCAAAACCGAATACACTCCGGCAGTGTGCAATTGTTCGTATTCTTCAGTTGATAAAGGTTGCACTTCTACCGAAATCGTTGAAAAATCATTTTTTAATTGTGCTACAGATTGTAGAAAATAATTAATGTTTACGGTATAATTGGCTTCGCCTGTCACTAATAAAACGTGGTCAAATCCTGCTTTTTTCAAAGCTTCAACTTCCAATGTGATTTCGCTTTCAGTAAGTGTTTTTCGTTTGATTTTGTTGTCTAGACTAAAACCACAATAGGTACAAATGTTTTGGCATTCGTTACTCAGATACAAAGGCGCATACATTTGAATGGTTTTGCCAAAGCGTTTTTTGGTTAATTCATGACTTATTTGAGCCATTTGTTCCAAATAAGGCTGGGCAACAGGAGAAATCAAAGCCAGAAAATCATCCAGATTACGTTTGTTTTTGGCTAATGCATTTTCGACTTCTTTTACAGAAGTTTGATAGATCTTGGTTTGAATAGTATCCCAGTTGTATTGTTCAAAAACCGATTTGAATGTGTTCATAATTTAAGAAAATTACTCGTATAAAAATGCTGTCAAAGGACTTGAAGCCACCGCTCGATTTACCTTTTGCGCCAATTGTGCTTCATAAGCTTTTCGTCCTGCAATCACAGCTGCTTTGAAAGCTTCTGCCATCAATTTAGGATTTCCTGCAACGGCAATGGCTGTGTTTACCAAAACGGCATCTGCACCCAATTCCATTGCTTTTGCAGCATCAGATGGTGCGCCAATTCCTGCGTCAATGATTACGGGAACTTTACTTTGTTCGATGATGATTTCTAGAAAATCGATGGTTTTTAATCCTTTGTTGCTTCCAATTGGAGAACCCAAAGGCATCACAGCGGATGTTCCTGCATCTTCCAAACGTTTGCATAAAACAGGATCAGCGTGGATGTAAGGCAAAACGATAAAACCTAATTTGGCCAATTCTTCTGTTGCTCTTAAAGTTTCGATGGGATCAGGCAATAAGTATCTTGGATCAGGGTGAATTTCCAATTTCAGCCAATTGGTTTCCAAAGCTTCTCTCGCTAACTGAGCTGCAAAAATGGCTTCTTTGGCATTTCGTGCCCCAGAAGTATTAGGTAATAAATTAATTTTTGGATGTTTGAGATGGGCTAAAATAGCATCGGTTTCGGTTTCTAAATCAACACGTTTTAGCGCTACCGTAACCAATTCACTTCCTGAAGCTAAAATCGCTTCTTCCATTTGCTGATTGGAACCGAATTTCCCTGTTCCTAAAAACAAGCGGGATTCGAATGTTTTATCTCCTATTTTAAGTGGTAACATATAATTTTTCATTTAGTTGAGTAATTAATTGCTCCGGATTTTTACTTTGGGTAATTAAACCCGAAACAGCGATTCCATGAACCCCAGTTTCAATGATACTTTCAACGTTTTCAAGTTGAATTCCTCCAATGGCGTAAATGGGCGTTTTTATTTTTTTTGCTTTCATTTGTTCAATAATCGAACAATAACCTTCCAATCCTAAAATGGGACTTAATTTCTCTTTTGTAGCTGTAAATTGAAAAGGTCCCAAACCAATATAATCGCAATTTTCGGCAGTTCTTTGAAGAATATGCTCAAAAGTATTGGCAGTACCCCCAATGATTTTTGTGTTGCCCAAAATAGTTCTTGCTTCCTCAATATTCATATCGCTCAATCCTAAATGAACTCCATCTGCTTCCAATTGTTGTGCTAAATGAACATTGTCGTTTATAATGAAAGTAGTTGAATACACATCACACAAAATTTTCACAGATTCCGCTAAATTGAATAAGTCTAATGTATTTTGTGTTTTGAAACGCAATTGAATCCATTGACAGCCATTGTCCAAAGCTCTGCGAATATTGTATGATTGTTCTTCGACGGTATTTCCCTGAGAAATATATTGTAATTTGTTATACATGATGATATCCTAATTTGGTAGGGTTGGATTGTAAGTAGGTTTCTATATATTTTTTGGCATTGATACAAGCTGTTTTTAGGTCTTGTTCCAAAGCTAAATTGGCCGTAATAGCTGAGGATAATACACAACCAGAGCCGTGTTTGTCGAAAATTTTAGTGTTCGTATTTGGAACAAGGCTAAAAAATTCATTTTCCAGATATAAATAATCAAAGCCAATTTCGTTTGGATTATGACCGCCTTTTAGTAATATGGGGCAATATTTTGAAAGCAGTATTGCCGTTGTTTCAGCATTAAGTCCTTTCGAAGATAATTGTAAAATCTCATCATAATTGGGTGTAATCAAATCAATTTTTGTTAGTATTTCAATTAAAACAGTTTGGTTTTTTATGTTTAAAAAATCAAATTTGGTTGTGGATTTTAGAATTGTATCCCAGACAATTTTTGTTTTTGGCGAAAGCTTTTTTATCGTTAAAATAATTCCTTTCAAATAGTCTAGTGAAGGAACAATTCCTATTTTAACTACTTTGATTTTGTAGTTGTCAAATAGTTTTTCCAATGATTTTAAAACAAAAGCCAAGTCGGTCCATTGCATTTCAAAAAACTCGTTTTCGGTCTGAATGGTATTACCCGTATTAATAGCAAAACCATACACCCGATGTTGTTCGAATGTCTTTACATCTGCCAAAACTCCCGCTCCTGCTGAAGGATCGAAGCCTGCAATACTTAATACAAAAGGGTTGTTTTGTGACATAATTTAAAATTTTCTATGGGATAATTACTGTTCCAAATGGTCCCTAAAAGTGCCACGTCATCAAAACCATATTCTAACGCGATTTTAATTCTGTCAGATGTAATTCCTCCTAGAGCTACTAATGCTGTTGTGCTATTCTTTTTTTGTTTCAATTCTTTTTTGAAGTCCAGATTCGAAATGTAATTCAGTTTTGAAATACTTTCGAAAACAGGTCCGAAAAATGCATAATCGAAGTAATTCGATAATTTTTCAAAATCAATCATTTGATGAACAGAAGTAGACAGAATAAAGCCTCTTTTTTTAAAGTTTTTTAAACTTTCTTCAGAAGTTTCAACTCTTGTTTTCTCTGTAAAATGGATGCGATTTATTCCAAATTCCGAAGCCAATTGATGATGGCTGTGCAAAACCAATTGATGTTTCCAATCCGATTTTATTTTTGATAGAAAAAATTTTATTTCATCTTCCAAAAAATCAGGCTTTCTAATATGAAGCAACTCCAATCCATTCTCAAAAAGAGCATGAATGGTGCTGATTTCATTTGCTGTCGGAATTGGATTTGTGATTACAATCATATTATTTCAGATGAGAGATGATAGACAAAGAGATAATAGATTTTGTTGGGTCTGTCATTTTTTCGTCTATTATCTATTTTCTTCTATACATAAATTTCTTTCCCTTGCTCGATAAATTCCTCTGATTTTGCTGCCATTCCTTTTTCAGCTTCAGCAACATCACGAATTTCCTGAGAGATTTTCATCGAACAGAATTTTGGTCCGCACATCGAACAGAAATGCGCCACTTTTGCTCCATTAGCAGGTAAGGTTTCGTCGTGGAATTCACGGGCTGTATCTGGATCTAATGACAAATTGAATTGATCTTCCCAACGGAATTCGAAACGCGCTTTACTCAAGGCATTGTCACGATATTGTGAACCCGGATGTCCTTTGGCTAAATCGGCAGCATGTGCAGCAATTTTATAGGTAATAACACCGTCTTTTACGTCTTTTTTGTTCGGTAATCCAAGGTGTTCTTTTGGTGTAACATAACACAACATTGCACAGCCATACCAGCCAATCATGGCTGCGCCAATAGCAGAAGTGATGTGGTCATAACCAGGAGCAATATCAGTTGTTAATGGTCCTAAAGTGTAAAATGGCGCTCCATCACAATGTTCCAATTGCTTGTCCATATTTTCTTTAATCATGTGCATTGGAACGTGACCAGGACCTTCAATAAATACCTGAACATCGTGTTTCCAAGCGATTTTTGTCAGTTCACCTAAAGTTTCCAATTCGGCAAATTGTGCGGCGTCATTGGCATCGGCAATAGAACCCGGACGCAATCCGTCTCCTAATGAAAAGGCGACGTCGTATTGTTTCATTATTTCACAAATCTCTTCGAAATGCGTGTAAAGAAAGTTTTCTTTGTGATGAAACAAACACCATTTTGCCATAATCGAACCACCACGGGATACAATACCGGTAACTCGGTTGGCGGTTAAATGAATGTAACGCAATAAAACTCCGGCGTGAATGGTGAAATAAGAGACTCCTTGTTCAGCCTGTTCGATTAAAGTGTCGCGGAATACTTCCCAAGTTAAATCTTCGGCAATTCCGTTTACTTTTTCCAAAGCCTGATAAATGGGAACAGTTCCAATTGGCACAGGAGAATTCCTAATAATCCATTCTCTGGTTTCGTGAATGTTTTTTCCTGTAGATAAATCCATAATTGTATCGGCTCCCCAACGGCAAGCCCAAACGGCTTTTTCTACTTCTTCCTCAATGCTTGAAGTGACTGCGCTATTTCCAATATTGGCATTGATTTTTACCAAAAAGTTACGCCCTACAATCATTGGTTCGCTTTCCGGATGGTTGATGTTATTCGGGATAATTGCACGACCTCTCGCTACTTCACTACGCACAAATTCTGCAGTAATTTTCGATTTTGGAGTATTGGCTCCAAAGCTATGACCTGCGTGTTGGCATTGCATTTCCTTGGTTTGCTTATTTAATTGTTCGATGCGCTGGTTTTCACGAATAGCGATGTATTCCATTTCGGGAGTGATGATCCCTTGTTTGGCGTAGTATAATTGCGAAACATTCGCTCCTTTTTTGGCACGCATCGGTTTGTGTAAATATTCGAAACGTAAATGATCTAGTTTTTCGTCATTCAAACGGGTTTTTCCGTATTCGGATGAAATTTCGGTTAGTTCTTCTACGTCATTTCTATCTAAAATCCATTGTTCACGAATGCGTGGCAATCCTTTTCGAATGTCAATTTCGATATTAGGATCTGTGAATGGTCCTGAAGTGTCGTAAACGGTTACAGGAGGATTCTTTTCGATTCGACCGTTTGACATTTTAGTATCGGCTAGTGAAATTTCACGCATCGCTACTTTTATCGGGTGGATTTCTCCCTCGATATAGACTTTTTTAGAATTTGGAAACGGGGTTCTTGAGATTTTTTCTTTGTTGTTCATATTTTTTTAATTGAAAGATTTTTTAATTGAAAGATTGAAGAATTAAAAAATTGAATGATTATTTTATTTGTCATCAAACAAAATCTTTAAATCTTTCAATCATTTAATTTTTAAATTAAAATAGTTATCCGCCTTGTGTTGCAGAAATGATTAAAATATCGTCGGTTTCTTTGATGAGATGCGAATTCCATTCGGATTTTGGAATAACGGTATTGTTGATGGCGAGGGCAATTCCGTTTTGTTTTACGGGAATTTCCAAGTCAAGAAGTGCCTGAACAGTTAAGCTGTCGGTGGCAAATTGTTTCGTTTGATTGTTGATTTTAAGCTCCATTCCTTTTGGGTTTAGTATGTAATTATACTTTAGGAATGGCTACAATTTGACACAGGAAGTGACAAAAAAAGTCATTTACTTTTTCCTACGCTAGTATGAACTAGATCAGGTTCGAGGGTAAAGTCTCAGCCTACAAATTTTGTAGACACCCCTAAAGTGTGTAGCAAATGTAAATGTTTTTGCTAATACTTTTGGAATTAAAGACTAAAATTTTTTATTTACTGAATTTTGGAGGCTAAAAACAACGCCTGAAAACTAATTATTTATGACTTTTAGTCCAGCAATTTTCGACGTGATCGTTGACCATTCCAGTGGCTTGCATATTGGCATAAATAACTGTAGAACCTACGAATTTGAATCCGCGTTTTTTTAAATCCTTACTGATAGCGTCAGAAAGTGGGGTAGTTGCAGGAATTTCTTTTAGAGATTGTCGTTTGTTGTCAATGGGTTTTCCATCGGTGAATTCCCAGATGTATTTGCTGAAAGTTTCAAATTCTTCCTGTACTTTTATAAAAGCTTGTGCGTTTGAAACTGCGGAATATATTTTGAGTTTGTTTCGAATGATACCGGCATCCAAAAGCAATTCCTGAATTTTGTCTTCGGTATAGCTGGCTATTTTTTTATAGTCGAAATTGTCAAATGCTTTGCGGAAATTTTCTCTTTTGTTGAGAATAGTAATCCAGCTTAATCCAGCCTGAAAAGTTTCCAGAAGTAGGAATTCGAATAGTTTTTGGTCGTCATAAACAGGAACACCCCATTCTTCGTCGTGGTATGTTTTGTATAAATCACTGGATAAACACCAGCCACATCTTTTAGGTTCTTCCATTAGTTTTTTCCGATTTTCGACTTATGTCCTTCTATTGTAGTGTATTAATTACATCCAGATATTTGATTAGCAAGAGTCAAATTTAGCTTTTTATTTTATATTATAGAAAAGCAATATGTAATCTAATAATAAAAATTGGTATAAAATAAAAAGAGCCATTTGAATTAACAAATGGCTCTTTTTGTATTGAAAATTGAATTATAATTAACCTAAAGTAACTCTTTTGAAATTTGTGATTTCAACGTTGAATCCTTTAACATAATCACCAACTTTTTTACTGTCATCTTTGATGAAGTTTTGGTCTAATAATGCTTTTTCTTGGTCTAAAGTAGTATTGTCAGAGATGAAACGTAGAATTTTCCCTGGAAGAATTTTATCCCAAATTTGTTCTGGTTTACCTTCTGCTTTTAATTCAGCTTTAGCATCTTCTTCAGCTTGTTTTATAACTTCCTCAGTTAATTGAGAGTAAGAAATATATTTAGGAACATTTTTCAAAGTTTTTCCTAAACGTTTTGCTTCTTCATTTTCTTTTTCGATGATAGCAATACGAGCATCAAGTTCTGAAGCAACGAAAGCTGGATCAAAATCTTTGTAAGATAATGTGTCAGCCCCCATAGAAGCAACTTGCATAGAGATGTCTTTAGTTAATACGTCAGCATTAGGAACCGCAGCGGAAATTGCTGTTAAAGCTGCAATTTTGTTAACGTGTACATAAGATCCAACGAAAGCACCTTCTACGATTTCAAAACCACCGATTTCGATTTTTTCACCGATAACACCAGTTTGCTCAATTAATTTTTCAGCAACAGTAATTCCATTGAAATCTGAAGCTAAAAATTCTTCTTTAGAAGAGAAATTGATTGCTTTTTCAACTAATTCTTTAGCTAAAGCTACGAAACTTTCATTTTTACCTACGAAATCTGTTTCACAGTTTAAAGTAATGATAGCTCCTTTAGTTTTGTCTGCATTGATAAAAGAAACAGCAGCTCCTTCAGAAGACTCACGGTCAGAACGGTTATCAGCAACTTTTTGTCCTTTTTCTCTAAGGTTTTGTATAGCTTTATCGAAATCTCCATCAGCTTCAACTAAAGCTTTTTTACAGTCCATCATTCCGGCACCTGTAGTTTGTCTTAATTTATTTACGTCTGCTGCCGTTATAGTTATAGTTGACATAGTATTTTTAATTTAAAGATTAAAAGATTGAAAAATTTAAAATTTTAAAAGACTTATTATTAATCTTTCAATTTTAAATCCTTCAATCTTTAAATTGTTTTTATTTATTCTTCAGTCGCAGCAGGAGCACTTGCTTCAACAGCTGGTGCAGCTACTTCAGCTACAGGAGCCGCTTCTTCAGTTGCTTCAGCAGGAGCGTCAGCTTCTTTATCAGAAGTTCTGTTAGCCAATCCGTCAATGACAGCAGCAGTTACTAAAGTTAAAATTTTATCGATTGATTTCGAAGCATCATCATTTGCAGGGATAACATAATCTACTTCACGTGGATCAGAGTTGGTATCAACCATTGCGAAAACTGGAATGTTTAATTTTTGAGCTTCTTTAATTGCGATGTGTTCAGCTTTAATATCAACTACGAACAATGCTGCAGGAAGTCTAGACATATCTGCGATTGAACCTAAGTTTTTCTCTAATTTAGCACGAAGACGATCTACTTGCAAACGCTCTTTTTTAGAAAGAGTCATGAATGTTCCGTCTTTCTTCATTTTATCAATAGTAGCCATTTTTTTAACAGCTTTACGGATAGTTACGAAGTTAGTTAGCATTCCACCAGGCCATCTTTCAGTGATGTAAGGCATGTTTGCAGCTTTTGCTTTTTCAGCAACGATGTCTTTTGCTTGTTTTTTGGTAGCAACGAATAATATTTTTCTACCTGATGCAGCGATTTTTTTCAAAGCGTCATTAGCTTCTTCAATTTTTGCTGCAGTTTTATATAGATTGATAATGTGAATACCATTACGCTCCATATAAATGTAAGGAGCCATGTTTGGATCCCATTTTCTAGTCATGTGTCCGAAGTGAACACCTGCTTCTAGTAATTCTTTTACTTCTACTTTGTTTGACATTTTTT
>JAZKED010000027.1:0-49911 GCA_040387175.1 Bacteroidota bacterium
TTCAATCGATTAACATATTGTGCTACATATTTTTGTTTTTCTGAATCAGTCATTGTTTATTCTTTATTTTTATACTCTATATATTAATATTATTTATTACTTTTTTGAAGGGTGGATTGTTTATATATTATTTATTTTTATTTTTAAATTCATCTAAAATCCTATTATATTTATCTGTGATTTCTTTATTATCAACATATATAATCGCATCATGTTTCGTTAAGCAATCATCATCTTTTCTGAAATTTTCAATGATTAATGAACTTTCAATTTTTTGTAATTTAAGCCAGAGTTCATCCATTTTAAGGATATTAATTTCGTGGATTAATCCAGGATAAAATTTTTCAAAGGCATTAAATAATTTTCCTTTTAATAATTTCTTATCATTGAAAAATACATTGGCATACATCATATTCTTAATTTTATTCTTAGTCATTCTCAATTCTGACATGAATTTTTGGTAGAAAACACCACTTGTTACATCATATTTATATTGTTCATCATCTACATATTCTATCAAAAACATCGGTTGTGCATTCTTAATATCCAATTCAACAACCTTTTGACCTCTTATTGTAGTAAAATCTAATGATGATCCGGGTAATGTTGTGAATGATGAATAAAAACGACCACTATTTTTCTGATGGGAAAACCAGTGTAATCCCAAATTGAATTTCAAAGCTCTTATTAAGTATCTATAAGCTATTTCTTCAGTTAAAACTCTTTCAATTAATACATTTTCTTTTCTCTTTGGTTTCAGTTCTGTTCCTAGATTATTGAATAGCCAATTTTGATATCCTAATAAGTCAATTTTGGTGGCATAAGTAGTATGAATTACCTTTTTGAAGTTTCTAAATTTTGATAAATGTTGTGCTTTGGTTCTATAATTTCCAAAATTGACATTGATATCAATTTGTGAAAAATTCTCATCTATCAATAAGGTGGTGAAATATGATTTAGTGAATGATTTTTCACCATCAAATCTATATTTATTATTCACCACCAAAAGATTCATCGAAACCAAATCAGTAATTATCTTTTTGTATGTGATATGTTTTTTATAGTAAAATGTATATGTAGCTAAATTATCGCTATGAATGTTTTTATATATTGATTCACTTTCTTCATCAGGTTCACGATATAATTGTATATACATTAATAGTCCAGTGTATGCCTTTAATGCTATTTCGGGATTGTCGGGATAATTTTCTGAAATGAATAATGAAATTACATCTAGTGTAAGTGTTGGGATTGGTGTTTTAATTAACATTTATTGCTGGCTTATTTTTATGTGCTAGTTATTTTTGAGAGGTCCAGCAACCAACCGCCGCTAAACGGCTGGAAACCTCTATTAGGTATACTCTTTTTTATATAAAAAGTTTTTCCTTTTACTATATATTCTTTTTTTAATATGGTTTTTTGAAGGGTGGATTGTTTATAGAAAAAGTATTATAAATGAAAAATCCAGCCTGTTGGGTGGCTGGATTACATTGTATTTTTATGGTGTAAATAAAATTTGGTTGGTTTTTTTGACTAACAAAGTCAATGATAGTAAAGGTTAAGAAGAATTACGTATGAGATATGTATTTATATATTATCATTATTTATTATTATATATATTATTTACTTATTAATCTACTTACTTATATTCATTATTTACTTCATTGTTTAATTTATTCCACTATAAAGTAATAAACTATTTTATTCCACAATTAAGGAATGTTTCGTCACCCGAACCCAAGAGAGGTGACAGGAATAGTTAAATCAAATCTCAAATCTCAGTTTATATAATAAAAGACATTATACAAACATGAATGAAGAAAAAGATTTAATAATTGACTCACTTCAAAAAGTAGCTACTGATTATTCTAATTCGCCAGCAACAACGAACGCTGGCAGAGTGTTAAGAACTATAGCTAGAATCATCCCTTTATCATTGGTGATAAAACTATTTGCTCATAAAATGACTAAGGAAAAAATCATTATTTAATATATAGATAATGAAGATAAACTACAATATACCAACGACAAAAGAAGACATCACACTACAACAGTACATCATATTTGATGCAATTAATTCTGATCCTGATTTAGATGAAAATTTCAAATTGAAAAGAACATTAGAAATATTTTGTTCCATTCCTTTTGATAAAATTGAACTATTAAAACAAACTGAAATAGACACTATTTTAAGTCATTTATTGCCACTATTATCAGCACAATATGAACTACATCCAACATTCACTTTTGATGGTGTAAAATATGGTTTAATACCTAATTTTTCTAAAGATTTACTTGCTGGTGAATTTATCGATTTGGATGTATTTGCAGAACAAAAAGAATGGTTAAAATTAATGTCAATTCTATACCGACCTATCACATTTGAAAAGAGAGGACAGTATTTAATTGAACCTTATTCAGGATCTCACACCAACTTTAAAGATTTACCTTTTCATTATTTCCTAGGCTGTTTATCTTTTTTTTTGAATTTATTTCACTCACTCGCAGAAGTTACCCAAAGATTTACAGAACAGGAAATTCAGAACCTGACTTCTCAATTGAAGGACAATTCCAAATGGCTTACCATGGATATCAACACTTAGTTCATTTATGTGTAAATCAACTATTAGATATACCGAAAGTATACGAAATGAAAGCACTGGATTTTTTATCTAGTTGCAATTATCAACTTCACAAAAATGAAATTGAAAGAAAAAAATTAGATAATTAATAATGTCAAATCATGCAACCGTAACCAAATATATAATTGACCTTTTCGATAGTGATAACTTAGTTAATACAGTCGCTTATGGCTCATTAGATGATAAATATTTAGGGAAGAATGATGTATATCCATTAGTACATATTACACCAACAGAAGCGAGTTATGAAGATAATTCATTTGTAAAATATACCTATGAAATAGCAGTTGTGGACATCAGATATTTTGGAAATAATTTTTCTAATAAAGATGAAATATTCAAAGATAATTTGATTGATAATTTAAACACAACCGACCATATAATTAGAAATTTCATCACTACTGTAAGATCAGGAAATACTTCTGATGAAATCTATTTAGAAATGATTTCTACATTATCCCCTGTACTATTTCAAGATGTCCATTTACTAGATGGTTGGTTTTTCACAGTTGAATTCGTAGTACCAAATGATTATTCAGTATGCTAACGGATGGTGAAATGAAGCAGGCAATGGAACTGCTCATAAAAACAGTAAAAGCACGGTCAAAAGAACGTTTAAATTCAGCAGGCAGAGGGGTATGGACTGGTAAAATGTTAGATGCCATCGATGCCACTATAATTGAAAAAGATGGTGATTTAAGTATTGAAATACTAGGTGAGGAATACCAAGATTATATTGATTTAGGTGTAAACGGAGCAGGATTCCAAAAGACTAAAAAAGGTAAATTAGATAACAGATTTAAGACTAATAAAAAAGTACAACAAGGTTCACCATTTGGTTATACAGATAAAAGACCACCAATTTCAGCTATTTCACCATGGGCAAAAGCTCGGGGAATTAACCCATTTGCATTACAATATTCGATATTCAGATATGGTATAAAACCAGTGAATTTCTTTTCAGAAGTATTGGACAATGAAATGGAAAATTTCACCGATTATATTGCTGAAATTCAAACCACCAACATCTTAAATAATTTTGAAGATGATAAAAATAATTAAAATGAATTGTCATTACCTAGTGAAATATATTTAGCGAAATCACCTCAATTTATAGTATATAATCCTGATGATTTTTATGCTAATTACGATTATATAAAAGTGAAATTATACATATGGAAAGGTGATTTTGATTTTAATCCAGATTTCCCCCATGCACCTGATTTTATTGAAAATCCTACTCACACATTTACTGTTTACAAAACTGATCCTACTAAAAAGTTAACGTATTTGAATATACAGCCATATTTGGCAGATGCACTTAGTCCTGGTCCAAATGATTCATTTTTTACAGAAACTGTTGCAACTGATTTTGGTGAATTTATAAATTTCAGATATACAATTGATTCTTATTTGGGTGATGATTTACTTATTTCTAGTGGCTATCAAATGGCATCAGCTACACTTGGTTATGGATTGCATTATCAGGGTGCAAACCCTTATTTAACTGTGTATGATTTCCTTAGATTATATACAATTGATTCTGGAATTATTACAATTGATTCAACACTCATAACTATTGATGCAGCTGGTAAAAGACCAATTATTTCTAATAAGTACTTATATCATCCTTCAGATGCACGTGTTTTTGACTGTTATATTAATGAGTCATCAACTGGTACATATGATTTTATGACACGTTTTTTAACTGATGACTTTAAATTAACATGTTCAGGAATTTACCAAAATAAACATATTATGTACATGAATAAGTATGGGATATTTGACACTTTTTCATTTAATAAGTCATCTACTGAAACTATTAAAAATACTAAGACAACATTCAACAAAATGAATGCTACACCTTATGATTTTAACACTTCTGAACACAATCAAACTACAACAAAAATTGGTGCTACAACCTGGACCTTGAATACTGATAATTTAAACCAAATATCTGGGGAATATCTTAAAGATTTATTCTTTAGTGACAGATATTATATGATTGATTACCAAAGACAAACTTTCATTCCATTGGTATTGACTGAAACAAATTTCGAACCGAAAACCAATATCGAACATCGGGCAAAACAACAATATACATTCAAGTTTGCAGAAGCAAACGAATATGTCCAAAATATAAGATAATGAAAATTGATAACGATAACACCTGAAATAATATTACTAGCTGGTTCACCCATTTACATAAAAAACTTCGATTTTATGGTAGATTTTTATCTATGTGAATTCGAATTGTTTATCTGGGAAGGAAATGTCGATGACCGACCTTCAGACCCAACATTTTTACTACCTGCTTTTAAAAACAATCCAGCTAGTACTGAAATTGCTATTGAAATCAGTGATTATATAATACCATTTTTAAACCCTTTGCCAAATGAAAGTTATTTCACTGGTATCACTGGAAATTTCGGTGAATTTGTCAATTTTCAATATGCTAATACAGTTTATTATGATGAAGGGGCAATTTCTTCTTACATGTCAGATCCTTATTTAGTTTGTTTGGGGTATGGTAAAAATCCCGAGTTGGCAAACCCACAAATAAATATAGTTGATGACAAATTAATTGACTATTCCAAAAGATTTTCACTAGATGATGTGAATGTTTATGATGTTTTATTAAATGATACAACTGATTCATCATCAACTATAATTAATCGCTCTTATACCACTAATTATAAGCGTATTTGTCCTAAAATATATAAGCCTAGGCAAATTATGTTTCTAAATAAGAATGGCTTATTAGATACATTCCTTTTTCCACGTGTATCTTCCAATAAATTGAAAAGTACAAGTGAAAAATACAACCAAACTACCTACTTAGGAAATAATAATACACAAGATGTTGTACTAGCCTATGATTATAAGTTAATAGACAATTTCAACATCATTCATAATAAAAATGGTAACCAAGAGTGGGTATTTAATACTGATCATTTAGATGAATACAACATTTCAATAATTGAACAACTGTTTGCCAGTGATAGGCATTGGTTAGTAGATTATCAACACAATTGTTTCATCCCTTTGCAACTTTCTGATGATAATTTCGAGAGAAAAACCGATGTAAATGACCGTGGGAAAAAAGCATATACCGTAAAGTTCGTTGAATCGAATGATTACATCCAAAATATTAGATAATGAATGAATTCAGTAAAGATTTATGTGGCAAAATCACAAAATAATACCAATAATACCTTAATAGATGGTACAGCCTTAGATTTATTTGAGACAGAAGCCATCCCATACACTTTAAAGCAAACAGATTTAACAGATTTGGGTGCTAACTATGCCAATTTCACCAAAGATTTTACAATTCCGGCATCAAAAAACAACAATAAAACACTAAAATATTGGCTGGATTTAAGGAATGATGACCAATTTCAATCATCAAAAAACATCCCTGCTAGAATTGATATTGGTGGTGTATTTTTCCAACTTGGAAGTATTAAAATATTATCATTTTCCACTAATGAAAGTGGTGAACCCAAGAATTATACTATCACTTTCACTGGTGCTTTAACCTCTTTAAAGACCAAATTTGGTGATGATTTAATACAGGATTTGCCATTTGCTAGTATTTTAGGAAATGACCAATTCTCAATGACTGATGATGCTGTTCTAAATAGTATAGTAGATTGGTCAACACCTAATAAGCCAATAGAATTTCCCCTAATTACATATAACCGTGCAATAGTTGATTTTAACCAAATCAAATATGAGTTTTCAGAAAATCCTAATGGTTTGACAGTTAAAAATCTGAGACCAGCGATGAAATTTCGAACAATTTTTGAAGCAATTGAGGATAAATATGATATTGATTTCATTGGTGATTTTATTGATGACCAAATGTTAGATAATATCTACTTGTGGATGAATAAACAGGAAAATTTGTTTAAAGAGGGAGGTGTTTTAATAAATCTGACAAATTCACCTTTCACACCCGATGGATATTTGGAATATCATTTGGCAACCCTAATTAAGGATAGATATGTAACTGTTACATATGCAAGTACGATACTCACTAGACAAATATTGACATATTACAGTTTGGTAGTAAGTAGTGATACAGTTGAGTATAGGGGAAAAATTCAAGAAGTAATTTTAAAAACAGATGGTTCAGGGGATGTTGATGAAGTCGCAACGGAAGCACAAAAGAATTTTGGTATTGTTGCCATATCTGATTATCGTTTAGAACGTGGATTGGGCTTAGTTAAATTTACGATTAATTACCCAACACCAATTGCTGTTGGAACTAAAAGGCACTTTAGGGTTATTGGTGAAGTCAAAGATAATACCGAATTAGACATCACAAGAAATGGTTTTAACTTATCATCTAAATATATGTCTGGTGGTGTTGAGACTGAACATAATTCTAATTTAACTACTTCATACATTACTACTCATTTAGTTAATCCAGTTTCTATAAAGGAAAATTTACCTGAGATTAAAGTTCAAGATTTCATCACCAATATATTGAAAATGTTGAATTTGGTTATAATTCCAAAAAACGTATATCAGTATGAAATTGATTGGTATAATAACTATTATGGAAATGGTAAAATAATAGATATAACTAAATATTGTTCACCAAATAAAAAAATTAATAGGGTTAAGACATATAAAGAAATTGTATTCAAACCTGAAAAATCTGAGTATCACCAAAATATAGAATTTACTAAAAAACAAGCAACTGTAAGAGAATTTGGGGAGCAATCCGTAAAATTTACAGAAGGTGATATCGACAAATTTAGTGTTGAATCTAAGTTTCATTTGATAATGTTTCGGGAATTAGAAATTGAAAACTACTCAGAATATTATGATTTAAAGGCAGCTTTTATTATCGGTGATGGGTATGGAAAATTAGATGATTCGGGGAATCCATCTATTGTAAAAAATAAACCTACTATTTTCTTCTATAACGGTAAGGCAGAACTCGAGGAATATAAACATATAGCCTTCAATCGCTTTAGTGGCACATCTTCTGGGTTAACAACTTATACTCAATTTTCTAATATGTTCAATCTATATGAAGACTATTTCACAACTCTATGCTATAGTGAGGAATATATGTTTGGGGTAAAAAGAACAAAGAACTTATATAGTAATTATTATCAAAAACTGATTGATACTACTTATTCACCATACGCCAGGACATTCGACATCGATGCCATATTACCTAGACATATTTTCACTACAATTTCATTAAATAATCAGATAGTAATTGGTAATGACATTTTTTCAATTTCTGAAATAAACGTGGATTTACTAACTGGAAAATCCAAACTGAAATTGAATAATATCATAATCAGGAATTAAAAATAATCTAATTAAATGTTCAAATTAATTTATGAGATGTTGCAATTGCAACCGATGTATGGCATATCGAAAGACATTGATGTAGTAAAAGGAATTAATAAATATCCAACAACTATTAAAGAGTCTTTTCAGAATGCAAAAAGAAAAATATTAACCAAATAAATGATTAAGAAAACCGCTGAGATTTCAATACAATCGAACGCAAAAGAAGTATCAAATGAGATAAATAATTTAGGTCAAAACTTAGATGATTTGGGTAACAAAACTGATGTATTATCAGGTAAAAGTAACCGTAATGCAGAAACTAATAAAAAGACAGTTGAAGCACTAAATAGTCACACTTCATCACTTAAAAGTAATGGTAATGCCATCTTAGAAAATGGTGGTGCTATGGGTATTTTAAATGATCTTACAGGTGGTATAGCTATGACCATTAAAGATTTAGTTGAATCAACACAATTATTTACAACTACAACTGAAATTTCAACTGTTGCCACTACAGCATCAGCAACAGCAACAGAAGTCAATACAGTTGCAGAAGTTTCTTCAAATACAGCCAAACAACAAGCCACCGTATTAAAAATTAAAGACGCTATTGCCACCGTTGCATCAACAGTAGCAACAGGTGCATTAACAGCCGTTACATATACCGTTACAGCTGCTCAATGGCTTTGGAATACAGCTGTTATGGCAAATCCATTAGTAGCATTAGGTGTTGCAATTGTTGCAGTAGTTGGTGGTATAGCATATTTAACTAAATCTTTAATGGATTCATCAGCCGCCAATGAATCAGCAGCCAATGCAACAAAAAAAAATACGGCGGCATTACAGGAGCAGAGTATTAAAGCTGAAAAATCAAAAAATGCTTTAAAAGAAGCTAATGACCAACAATATAAGATGGCAGAAGCAGCTGGTGCTTCATCAGAAGCATTAAGAAAATTGAGTGCAAAACATATTGAAGAAGAAGTTGCCTTAAACAAAAAGAATGCAACAATTGCTTCAAATACTTTCATACGTGAACGTAACACATTAGCAACATTAAAGGCAGCTGATGCAAGTGATGAAGTTATAGAAGCTCAGGAAAAATTAACCCAATCATCTTATAAGGAATTACAGGAACAAAATAAGGCATTAGATACTAGTTATAAAGCACGTGCGCAAATGCGAAAGGATAACCAAGTAGCAGAAACTAGTGCGAGAACTGAAGCTAATAATAAGGCAAATGAAGAAATAAAACAAGCTAAACAAAAAGCAAAGGATAATTTGGTTGCACAACAAAAAGCCGAAAATGATGAAATAAAAAAGTTACAAGATGAAGCAATTTTAGCCAATAAAATGGCTCTTTTAACAGAACAGGAGCAACAGATTAAAACCTTAACTGATAAGTACGAAAAGGAAAAAGCATTATTTGAAAAAAATAATAAGGACATCACCGAATTGGAAATAAAATTTATGAATGATAAAAATAATGTCAATCTAAAATTTCAAGAAGATGCTAAAAAGAAAGCCGATGAAGATGCTAAAGTGATTGCAGATAAAGCCAAATCTGACAAAGATACATTGGAACAAATGATGGCAGGTTATGATGATACTTCAATTGCTGATGCAAAAAATGCTGATGAATTAGCAAAGTTTAATGAACATGAATTAGCAAAATTAGAAGCACAAAGAATTGTTGATGAAAATAAATTAATGCTGGCAGGAGCAACTGAGGAACAACTTCAAATGATGCGTGAAAGCTATAAAGAAAAGGAATTAGCCGTTGCAAATGATGTAAAAGAAAAAAGACAATCCCTAGAATCAGCTAAATGGAATGCTGTTGGGAATTTTGCAAAAAGTGGTCAAAACTTAATTGCAAGTTTGGAAGATTTGGGTATGAAAAAAAGTCGTGCCATGCAAGGTATACAAAAGGGATTAGTATTAGCGCAATTGGCAGCCGATAGTGCAAAAGCAATATCATCCGCTATCCCAATGGCTATTGATATAGGTAAAAACGTAGCTTCAACATTACCTGGTCCTGTTGGTGCTGTTGCTGGTCCAATCGCAATGGCGGCATCTATTGCTGGCTCGATTGCATTAATTGCTAGTAACGTAGCAAAAGCAAAAAAGACATTATCTAGTGGTGGTGCGCCATCGGCTGGTGGTGATTCAGGTGGCGGGGGTGGTGCTAGTGCAGGTGGTGGTGCATCAGCTGTTAGTCAAGTTGCAACAGCTGCACCAAATATAGCTTATCAAAATACCCCTCAAACACAATTAGCTGAATCAATCAATAATGCAGCTAATAATAGAAATAATACACTTAAAGCCTATGTTGTTGGTCAGGAAATCACCGATCGTCAGAAGTTGGATAGTCAGATTTCAACAGGTGCAAAGTTCTAAAAAAAAATCACTTTTAATTATTCTAGTCTTATAGTTATAAGATGATAAAAAAATCACTTTTCGATTTGCTTATTATATAATTATAGACAATGAATAATAAAGATTTACCAATATACGATTTAGAATTTGATGAAAATGAAGTCGAAGGAATTTATGGAATTTCTCTGGTTTCTGATCCTGCAATTGACATCGAATTCATCAAATTTTCTAAGACTGAAATTGAATGTAATTGTTCTAAAAGTAATGATGATATTTCACCCGAAATAGTTGATTATGTTTTATCAAAAGGTGAAAAAATAGATTTGGATGAATGGCAATTAATTGATTCAATTGTTGTAGAAGATGAAAGTGATACAGATGTAAAATTTTCAAATTTACCAAATCAAACAGATGGTGATAGTTCACAAGATAATGAAATATTCAAAATTCGATATGAGTATTCCCCACTTGAAACTTCATCTAATTCCAGAGATTTTTGTATTAAAATGGTATCGTCCGGATTGGTTTACAAAAAGGAAGATTTAGAGTTTTCAAATGCTAATCCTGGCTTCGGTCCTCATGGAGTAAATTCCTACAATTTGTTCAAATTTAAAGGGGGACCGTTCTGTGTTCACAAATTCGAAAGACGTATCTATTTTAATAAGAATCAAAAGAAACTTTCACTTTTTGAAGCACTTCAAGAAATTAAAGGATTAAATAAATCTGACTTGAAAAAGGCAGTGATTGAACAAAATCCTGAAGAAGTAAGTCAAAAAGCAAGTGCAAGTAATAACTACTGGCGATTATCTACTGAGGAAATGAAATTTTCAGTAACAGATAAAGAAAAAAGGATTTTAACATCACCTGTATTAATTCCCGAGCAACTTATTTACCGTGATTTTGATGGGGGATGTTACGTGAAAGCATCAGCAAAAACCATAGAAGATTTACAGGTTAATTTCTTTAAGAAAAAATACCAAAATAACTCAACAATTGAACATAATGATGATAATCAAATTGAAGATATCACATTTTTTGAGAGTTGGACAATTACAGATCCTTTGAACGATAAAGCCAATGCTTTAGGATTTAAGAATTTACCAAAAGGTACTTTAATGATGAGTGCCAAACTATCCCAAAATACTTGGGATGAATATGTAAAAACAGGAAAAGTGAAAGGCTTTTCAATCGATTCCAAACTAGGAATCAATAAAAAACAAACAAAAAAACAAATGAATTACAGTTCTGTTAAAAAAGCTGTTTTAGCAAAAATTCTGTTAGAATCTGAGCTAAAAGAGTTCAAAATTTCAGATGATTTAACCATTAAGGCAGGATCATTGGAAATGGACCAGGTAATTTTTAATGTTGATGATTCACCATTAGTTAGTGCATCTTTTGTATTTGAACAAAAGAAATATGACACGGATGAAAACGGTGTAATTGTGAATATTGAAGATGCACCTGTAGAAGAAAAAGAAGTTGAAGCAGCTGAAGAAGATGCTAAACCTGATGGTGATTTACAAGCCAAATTGGATGAAGCATTAGCAAAAGTTGAAGCATTAGAAGTTGAAAATTCAGATTTAAAAGCTGAATTGGAAAAGGTTAAAAGTGAAGCCGTGAAATTGGCAAAATCTTCTAACGTTCCGCCAATTAATACTAAAGTTACAAAAGTAGAATTGGAAAAAATGAGCCCTTTGGAACTTTATCGTTACAAAAAATCATTATAAAATAGAATACCCCTAGGTGTTAGTTCACCAACAAAAAATAATAATTTAAAAAATGGCATTATCATATAGCCCAATTGACGTAAGAGGTGTAGCCGTATCACCAATTTTAGAGCAAATCTATTTTGCCAACAAAACTATCGCTGATAACTTAGTTACTTTCAACGATAACATCAAAGCTGGTTCAATCTTCACTGAAGCTGGTGTAAGTGTAACAGCACAACTTTATACAGGTCAGGCATTATCTAGTGCAGGTTCTTTGAACATCACAGATAGAATGATTACACCAATCAAATTGGAGTACAAACAAACATTCCTTCAAGAAGCATTAAGAAACTCACGTTTCAACACTACAATGAAAGGTGGTGCATGGGAAATTGAAAGTTCAGAATTTGCTAGTACAGTATTAGCAATGGTTGGACCAGCTATTTCACAAGATGCTGAAACTCAATTCTGGTCTGGTATTACTTCAACTACACAAACAGCAATCGCTGGATTAACAGCAGGTGCTGGTCAAGGTTCAATTACATCAGCAACTAAAACAGCTGTTGCAGCTATGACACCTGGTTCAATAGATGGTGTATTGTCTAAAGTATTATATGATAATGGTGCATTAGGTCAATATATTAAAGTGACTGGTACAACTGTAACTAGTGCAAATATTGCTGCTGAGTACGCTAAAATCTATGCAGCAATCCCAGCTGAAAACTTGGAAGATACAACTTCACCAACATTGATTTATGCACCTAGAGCGCACAAACAATTAATGAGAATTGCAAACAATTCAGTTGGTGCTGCTCAACAAATTAACTTCTTATTTGATAGTGCATCGAATGATTCAAAAGCATATTACAACGGTGTAGAAGTAGTATTTGTACCACTTCCATCTGATAAAGTTTATGCACAAAGAAAAGCAGCTATTTCATGGAATACTGACTTAACTGATGATATCAACAAATTTGAAGTTGGAAAACTTCAAGCCGATGCTGATGTACAATTCATTAGAAGTATCTACACATTGGCAGCTAACGTTGGTCAAGCATCTAAAGGTGTTTTATACGGAGGATAAGAAAAAAGGAAAGGGGTGAAATAACATCACCCTTTTTATAAAAATAATTTAAAAAATAATGGCTTGTGAATCAATTACAGCTGGTTATAATGGTTATTGCAAAGGTGGTATTTCTGGTATCAAAGCTTTTGGAATTGCTGAATTTAACCCAACAATAACAACAACATCAACTGGTTCAGTTGGTGGTACTGCAAGTAACGCAGCTATCACAGCTAGTACCATTTACCACTATAATATGGGTGTTAATGATACGGCAACATATTCTGAAACTGAAGAAAGTTCGGAAGAAACTGGAACTACAATAGTAAACGGAACTTTAGCTTTTGACATACCTGTATTATCTAAGATAGTTCGTGACCAAATGGTTTTAATGTCAAATGGAAGACCTCAAATATATGTGGAATTTTATAATGGCGACATCATTTTAGCAGGTGTGAACTTTGGATGTTTCAAAAACAAACTTGAAATTTTATCAGGTATGAAAAGAAACGATATGGCAGGTTTCAAACTTTCTTTTACAACTAGAGAAAATACACTTTTCCCATACTTGGAAGCATCAGCAATTACTGCATACAAATCAGCAATATCTGATGAGTATATGGATTTGTAATCTAAAATAAAATTAGTGAAAAGACACCTATTTCTTACAAGGAGTAAGGTGTTTTTTTAATATATAACAATATGACAATCATCAAACTTAATTCAACTGATAACACCTATTACATCCAAATTGTACCAAGATATTACACCAATAATATGACAGCTACTATAAGGGAAAAAATAAACAATGTTACTAATTCTTATACAGTAACATCAAATAAAATTAATGGTGTTGCTAATGTTGTAATTGATGATTTCACACCCGTGAATAATGCCAAATATGAAATGATTTTAATTTATAACAACACTATCATTTGGCAAGGTCAGATTTGTTATCTGGCATAAAAATAACTTCAAAAATCTTGAAAGATTTAATCATTATAGATGGGAAATTTTCCAACTATATTTTACCCAAAATTAAAATAAACAAATCAACTAACTGGCTTTTGAATGGTGATAAGAATTCATTTTTCAAATACATCCAGGAGCGATATTTAGGTAGTGTTGTGAATTCTGCAATCATTAATTCATTTGCTAAATATATATATGGAGATGGATTAATTGATGAGAATGGAATTAACATTAAAAAATACATTTCAAAAACTGATATTAGAAAAATTGGGTTAGACTTCAAAATGTATGGTCAATTTTCATTGGAAATACAATGGTCCCAGGGTTCCACACTTTTAAAAGTTGAACCAACACCAATTAAAATAAGATGGATTGATACAACCAAATTTGGGTTAAATCTAAATGAACAAGGGGATGTTGATGGATATTGGTTTTCTAAAGATTGGGCAAATATTGGAAATAATAAGCCTGTATTCTACAAAAAATTTGATGGAACATTTGACCAAAATTACCCTACTGAAATACTTACAATTAATAGAGTTTCAACATCTGAATATTTTAGCCAGCCTGATTACACAAGTGGTCTACAATGGGCATTTGTTGATGAAGAACTAGCCAATGTATCAGCTAATTATATCACTAATGGATTATCAGCTGGAAAAATAATTAACTGTGTTGGTGGAAAAATCCCGACAGAAGATGAAAGGCAAAATATTCGTGAAAATATAGTTTCAAAACTAACAGGATCATCAAATACAAATAAGGTGATTGTGAACTTTTCTGATGGTACTGATGGTAATAATATCACAGTTGAGAATATTGAAATTTCTTCATTAGATGCAACAATGGTGTATTATTCAACAGAATGTGCCAATAAATTATTCATATCACATAACGTTGTTAACCCCTCACTTTTTGGAATAATTGCAGCATCGGGATTTGCCAATACATCTGAAGATAGAATCACCAGTATTAAACACTTAATGCAATCAAATATTAACCCGATGAGGGAGGAAATTATTGACGGCTTGGAATCTGTTCTAAGATTTGTTGAACCTGATATTTCATTAAAGTATAAAGATTTTGAACTAGATGAAGAAACAAAAATAACCCCACCAACAAATGAATAATGACTTATTAATTAAATCGGGGGATAATATCTTTTTCAGAATTACTTCAATACTTGGTGCAATAGATGAAGATAAAATAATCCCATCTGTATGGGTTGCTCAAAATACCGAAATACAAAGAATATTAAAAAAAGAGCTTTATGATAAAATCATAAATGACTTTAAAAATGATACACTTTTGGGTGATTATTTAGAAATATATGATAATCATATTTCACCAATTCTAGTTTTTTTATCTGTTGGTGATTTTATATTAAAAAATTCAATTATGGTAGGGAATGGTGGAAATTTTAAACACCAATCATCTAATTCTGTTGTTGCTGATTCCAAAGAAACTGAAAGACTTTCGAAATATTACAAAGATATGGCAGCACATTTTGAAAGACAATTTTACATTTTTATGCAAGATGTAAATATTCCCGAATGGCAAACACCACCATCAAATAACTCATTCAACTTTGGTTGGGTATTCTAAAAATAATTAAAACAAATTGGCTCAAATAATACATAACGTTGGAAGTGGTGAAAATTACGGTGATGGTGATAAATTAAGAAATGCTTTCATTGATGTTAACTTAAATACAACTGAAATTTACCATGAACTTTCTTTACGTGCAACCATTGATTCACCTGATTTTACTGGTGTTGTAACATTACCATCAACTACTTCAATTGGTCCAGTTACTGATTTAGAAATTGGTTATTTAGATGGTGTGACAAGTTCTATACAAACACAATTGAATCTTAAATCAACTATCGATTCACCAACATTTACAGGAACGGTAACACTTCCAAGTTCAACAAGTATTGGGAATGTAAGTAATACAGAATTAAGTTATTTAGATGGTGTAACATCAAATCTACAATCTCAATTAAATTCAAAAGCAAATACTACTTCACCGACTTTCACAGGAACAGTTGTTTTGCCATCTTCAACTAGTATAGGATCAGTATCAAATACTGAAATATCATATTTAGATGGAATAACATCTAATGTTCAAACTCAAATAAATAACCTACCAGATACATCAGAAGTAGAAGATATAGTTAATGAAGCTATTGAAAATATTTCAATTCAAGATATCTATGATAATAACGGTAATGAGTTACATATTATTGATGGTACTGATGGATATTTCAAATTAAATAAAGATGAATTCAGTTGTGATATTTATGATGTAGATGGCAATTGGTCAGAGATATATGTTGCATCCGGCTTGGTGCAATTGCAAAATAATAATGATGATAATGCACGAGCTTTAATCGAATTATCAGGTGATAGTTTATCACTTATAACTAATAAAGATACGGATTACACATTCGTAAATATGACATCACCAACACCTGGTATTACATCAACTTTATTATTTCCAAGTCCAGAAGTATCAGGTACTTATCATATTGCATTGGATGAAAA
Organism: Bacteroidota bacterium; assembly: GCA_040387175.1. Lineage (GTDB taxonomy): Bacteria > Bacteroidota > Bacteroidia > Flavobacteriales > Flavobacteriaceae > Flavobacterium. Next base: position 16,629 of record JAZKED010000027.1, read on the forward strand.
TATAGTACATCGATATGGTGAATTGAATGAACGAATTACAGGACATAAGACCTTTGAAGGTGGTTTATCAGTTAATGGAAATGCTAGCGATAATAAAATATCAGTTGGTGAAAGTGAGATTGTTTTTGATTACCGACCACATGATGTTTGGTCGTCAGTTAAAATTGAATTCAATAATGATGACGAAGGTGATTTTATTCAAACTGTTCAAGCTAAAAGTGGAACAATTGCTTTATTAGAAGATATTACAGGTGGTGGTGATTTCGTAACATTAAACACTAACCAGACGATATTAAATAGAAAAATATTATACGTTACTGATAATACTGCACTACAAATTGACCAAACTGAAGGTAATTATGGGATTTACATAAATGATAATGCTGGAGGAAATGATGGTATAGCTATTTCTAAATCAATTGGAAGTGGTGATAGTTTTTCATCCTATTTGGGTATGAATGATGGTGTTGCCTTCATATCTAATTCTTCCAATCTTGCAACTGGAAAAGCTTTTGTCGCACAACGTGATGGTGAAGAAACTCTTATTGTTACGCATGATGGTAATATGCTGATAAATGCTTCAAACGGTGATAGAGCCTTAGAAATAAATCAAGTAAATGGGGGAGAGGGAGTGAAAATTTTAAGTACTGATAAAGGACTAGATATTACTTCAACCGATGGGGACGGCTTACATGTTTTAGGTTATTATAACGGGGCAACAATTTCATCAACAAATGCAACTGCTTTAGTTGTAAACTCATTAGGAACTAATAAAGCAGCAGAATTTACAAGTGTTTATGGGGCAATTGATTTATGGGACGGAAATATAGCTTTTAATGCTAGTACACCTTTAGGAAGTGTTAGATTATTAGATAATGGTAATTTTGATTTCAATTCTACAGGCGCTGGTTATCATAACTTTATAACACTAGATGATTACTCGTTAGGACTTGTTACTGAGGATGATGCTGAAGGTACAAGCGCAAGAGTAGATATAAGCAAGACAGGTAATATAGAATTAGCTACTAACGGAGGAATAGCAACATACAACGGTAATGAGTTAGCTACACTTGATGATATTATTAGTCCTGATGGATTTGTAACATTAGATACTGAACAAACTATTACAGCACCAAAAACAATTAATATAACTGGTGAAACGGCATTGTATTTATTATCTGATAATAACAACGATACAATACAGGTGTCTAATAATGGTACTGATGAAGGCACGTCACTTTATTCTTTTTCAAATAGTGGTACAGCAGCATATCTTAATTCAAATTCTGATATTAAGCCAGTTTTATTCATTGAGACTGGTGGTGGTGGTGATTTAATTTATGCACAAAGTGGTGCATTTAGTGTTACTGGTGCTGGTGGGGTAACAGCTAATACATTTACAAAAACAGGTGGTTCATCATCCGAATTCTTAATGGCAGATGGTAGTACATCAACAATGCCAACTATATTACCACAATTATTAGTTGACCCTTTGCCAGGTGCAATTGAATTTTCATCACAGACTGTTTATATTTCTTTTACTAATGAGACTGGCAGAACTGGGGAAACCTTTAGTATACCACGACCAACAACAAATGCTGGAACAATCATCTATATAATGAATGACCAAGTTGGCGAGTGGGTAACATTTGAAACTGATGGAACTAATGCTGATTTTCAAATCCGTAATCCTAGTGGTCGCAGTTATGAAGTTAGCGTACAACATTCTAATCCTAGTTGTGCTGTTTATATTTCCGATGGTATAAAGTATCGACAAATTAGTGCATATCCATACGCTACATAAAAATAATAACCCCTAATTGAAATCTATTTTATTACCTATACTTATTATCATTTCCAGTTTTTTAACACCAATTATGCCATTACTATTATGTATGATCGGTGGTGTAATATTAGATACCATATTTGGTATTTATGCTACAATTAAACTAAATGGAATCAACTCATTCAAAAGTCACTACTTCTTTAATATAGTGATTAAACTATCATTTTATCTATCAACTATTATGTTATGCCACGGGATTTCAATTGCGTTTTTCAATTCAATTGTATTTGATATTCCAAATTTATTTCCAAAAATAATAACTGCTATATGGTTATATATTGAAATAAAATCAATTGATGAAACTTCAATGAAGTTAGGTAACCGTTCATTTTGGGTGGTGATAAAAGAAGTATTAGATAAACTGAAAAGTTTAAAAAGCGATGTCAATGAAGTTATTGATATCGATAAAAAAGAATAACAATGTCATGCCACGCAAATCTAAAATCATTAGTAATATTGACCTATACACAATGCCAATGGATGAATTGGTTATAAACTTAAAGCCGTGGGAATTGGGGGCGTTACTTTTCCTAGAACCAAATACTAACTTCACTGATATACTCTTAGATAATATGATGTATTATTTTATAGAAAATGAACACTATGAGTATTGCGCAATCATTCGGGATGAAATTATTGCAAGGAAATTATATTAATAAGAAAGCCACCCTAAGGTGGCTTTTATCTATTCATATTCAAAGGTTATTAATTGTGCCTGATAACTATACCAAGGACTAGGTTTAGTTTTTCGGTCAGTTGTATATATTGGATTAATAGGTAAATGACATTCTCTTTCAATTCGTTTACCTTTTGTAATACTAATTATTTCTTCACGGTATATAGCTGATGCAACTGTTCCATCTTTGGTGTAAGTAACACCACCACGATGATCTTCAATTATTTCAGAACTTGGAAATTGAATATAATAATCACCTTTTTTAGATTTGAATTCAATGATGGTTTTGTAAATCTTTGTGACTTCATTTCCATAACATTTGCCATCATTCGGTTTTGTTGGAACTTCAGTAACAGGATCTTTTGTTTTTTCATTTTCTAATTCATCATTGCTACATCCCACAACTAACATCAACATTGTCAATGCAATTCCTTTTATAATTAATCTTTTCATTTCGTTTTCATTTCGTTTACAAATATATATAAAAAAATCATATCTGTAGTGTATTTCTGCCTAATATTTTTAATTCCTATAAACAATCCAGTCTTTTTTAAAATGAGGTTTTCCGTAAAATATATAATAAAAAATAAAAATATATTATTATGAAACCAAAATTCAAAGACAGCGATACAGCTATGTATAAGGCTAATAAACAATTCGGTGATTATTTCGAATTGGCTTGTATACCTTTTATAGAAGAAAAATTCAATAAAGTTTTAAATACCCAAAAGAAATATTTAAAATATTTATGTGATAATCAGGGTGATACTGTAATTGAATTAAAAGGATGGGATTTGATGTTTGGGATTTATAATGAATCGGGTGAATTATTAAAGAAGTTGACATTTGAAATCAAAACGGATAAGACAATGATTGGTGATAATCCTTCACCCAATTGTTTTTTCGAAAGGACTTGTTCTAAAAAACCAAGTGGTGTATATGTATCAACAGCTGATTTCTTTGTATACTCGATGCCATTATATAATGAAGAAAATTTCTTTATAGTTAAACCAAATGACTTAGTAAATTTATTTAAGGCTAATCCGCAATATCGAATAGTAAGTGGTGGTGAGGGTAATAGGGTGAGGGGTTATTTATTAACCAAAGATGAATTTGTTGAAGATTTTATTGGTGCAGGTGGTAAAGTTTGGAATTGGAATATTACAATCCCGGCTGAGTTTGGAATCCAAAAAGAAGTTATAAAATATGAGTTTGAAGAAATTGAAAATAAGCTAACTTATAAAGAAGTGAAGATGAGATTTTAATATATAAAAGAAAAAATATATTAATGGACATCCAACAAATATCATTAGACAGAATTGAAAAACTTCACCCAGCAATAAGAAATAAAGTAAAAGAAGCATATTTACATATTAATAAAAACATACTCGGAAAGGGCATTAAAATGGGTATCACCCAAGGGTTAAGAACTTTTGAAGAACAAAATAAGTTATACAACCAAAAACCTAAAGTAACAAATTCAAAAGGTGGGCAGAGCTTTCATAATTATGGACTGGCTTTTGATTTTGCAATATTTTATGATACTAATTCAGATGGTGTATTTGAACAACTTAGTTGGGATATGAACAAAGATTATGATAAAGATGGTAACAAAGACTGGCATGAAGTAATCAATTATCTAAAATCTATTTCCTTTACTTGGGGTGGTGATTTCAAAAGTATAAAGGATCATCCACATTTTGAAATGACATTCGGGAACAGCTGGCAAAAGCTATTAGAAAAATATAATAAGAAAGATTTCATTGCTGGTACAAACTATGTAAATATTTAATTAAATTTGCAGTAATGTAAATAAAGGTCAAAGATTATTTATGTTCTTACAGGGGTAGCCATCACATTAATTTGTGGTGGCTACTTTGTTTTATTATTAAATAGATTTGAACTTACATTTTAATTTTTAATACTTTAGTATAAAATTTAATAGAAATGAATTTAGAAAAAAAGATTGGTTTAGCTTTCACAATATTAGCTGGTGTTAGTACTGTTGGTGTTATACTTTTTAATAAAGATGATAATACATTACCAACAAATAATACTAAAAATAATAACACATATAATATTAAAGGTGATTTTGTAAATAGAGATAAAATATCTAATGTATATATTGATACTGTTAAAAGAAAAGATAAATCACCAAATGAAAATATTAATAAAAAAAAGGATAATACTTTAGTTAGTAATAAAAAAGTAGATGTACTTGTTGAAAAACCTAGTGAAAAACCTGTAGAAAATAATAATGATAAACCAGTTGTAAATAATGGTATTATTAATTCAGGTGTTAATTATGGAACTCAAACAGTAAACAATAATAATTACAATGGAAGGGAAGCCCCAAGACAAATTACACAAACCGATGTTGATAATATAAAAAAATATATTCCATTAGATTATAAAATAAGTATATTATATTGTACTAATACACAAGAAAGTTTAGATTTTAGTAATCAAATTTATAGAGTTTTGAAAGAAATAGGATATACCATCTATGAAACAAAAGGTGCTGGGATGATAGGTGATGGGTATCAAAATAATCCAGGTTTGAAATTTAGACTTAATAAAGAAGATAAAAATAAAACAGCCAAAATAACTATAAAAGAACAAAAATAATTAATTTTAATTATCTGATATATTGATAGTTAATAAGACCACCCATTATATTACAACATCAAATGTTGCGCTTGTTGGTGGGGGAAGTTATCCACAACCGGGAGAAATCTCAATGGCACATAATGGTGTTTTGTTTTTGGACGAATTGCCAGAATTCAAAAGAGATGTGCTCGAAGTAATGCGTCAGCCTTTGGAAGATAGGGAAGTGACTATTTCAAGAGCTAAATTTACGGTGACCTATCCATCGTCTTTTATGCTGGTAGCGAGTATGAATCCCAGTCCGAGTGGTTTTTTTAATGATCCGGATGCTCCGCAAACTTCTTCACCACATGAAATGCAACGGTATTTAAGTAAAATTTCAGGACCGTTATTAGATAGAATTGACATTCACATTGAAGTGACTCCAGTTCCTTTTGATAAATTGTCCGATGATAAAAAAGCGGAAAGCAGTGTTGATATTCGAAAACGAGTAACATCAGCACGGGAAATTCAATCGGAGCGTTTTATTCAAATGGAAAATATTCATTACAATGCACAGATGAACACCAAGCATATCAGAGAATATTGTGCTCTTGATGATGATTCAAAACAGTTATTAAAAACGGCAATGGAACGGCTAAATCTTTCGGCTCGTGCTTATGATAGAATCCTAAAAGTTGCAAGAACAATTGCCGATTTGGAAGCTGCGCCAAAAGTTGTATCTTCCCACATTGCCGAAGCGATTCAATACAGAAGTTTGGATCGTGATGGATGGTTAGGATAACATTAAGATTTTCAAATAAATAACGATTTTTAAGTAGCCCCAAACTGCATAAACTAAATCAAAATAATTATAATGATAAGAAACATAATAGTAGTTTTTATAGTATTTCAATCTCTTAATGGTTGGTCGCAGGATCTAAAAAACAGAATAAAAGGGAACTGGGAAATGTTACAATATAATCTTAGTGAAGATATTGATGAGGATGAAGAAATATCAACAGAAACGATTTGGGTTTTTAAAAATGATAATATTTGTGAAGAAAGAATTGACCCGGATGATCCTACCAAAAAAATTGTGTACAATTATATAATATCACAAGAAAACTGTCAGACAAAAATGCTTACAGAAGGCTTATATTATTTATGGTTAACGAATAAAACAATACCAGGTGATGATTATTGTTTTTTAATAAGCAGTATCAGTTCTGTTAATGAAATGGATAAATCAGAACGTTTGTCTTTGTTTTCTCATGGAGCATTATCGCCTAATGTCTTAGTCAGAAGATAAAAATAGGTTTGAGTCTATATTAGAGTTTTTAGATTTAGTTAAATTCTAACTCCGAAAAAGTATCTCCTTTTCTAATATCACCTGATTTAAAACCACGATTGAACCAATACATTCTTTGTTCGGAAGTACCGTGAGTAAAAGAATCAGGAACGACCTGTCCTTGCATTTTTTTCTGTATAGCATCGTCACCAACTGCATTTGCAGCGCTCAATGCTTCTTCAATATCGCCAGGTTCCAGTATTGCATTCTGTTTTTCATTGTAATGTGTCCAAAGTCCTGCATAAAAATCAGCTTGTAATTCCAAAGCCACAGATAGTTTATTGCCTTCAGTTTCACTTCTGCTTTCCTGTAATTCACGTACTTTGGCAGATGTTCCCAACAAGGTTTGAATATGATGACCAAATTCGTGTGCCATAACATAAGCAATGGCGAAATCACCGCCTTCAGCACCAAATTTTGTTCTTAATTCCTCAAAGAAAGACATATCCATATAGATAGTTTTGTCACTGGGACAATAAAAAGGACCTGACGCAGAACTTGCACCACCACAGGCAGTTTCTACTTGTCCTGTAAATAAAACCAGTTTTGGAGCTTCGAAAGTGAGGTTGTTTTCTTCAAATATTTTCCCCCATATATCTTCATTATCCGCTAAGAGGGTTTTTACAAATTCGCCTTCTTTCTCTTCTTCAGGAGTTAAAGCTCTGGTTTCAGTAGGTGTAGATTGCTGATTATTCAATTGTTCCAAGATAGGAGTGAGTTGCTGTGCATTTTCACCTCCAAAAAGGTTAACCAGTAAAATGATGATTCCAATTATTCCACCGCCCACAATTGTTTTTCCGCCGGTTAAGCCTCTTCTATCATCAACATTATCGCTTTGTCTTCTTCCTATCCATTTCATAATAATATTTTTTAATTAGTTGGCTGATTTATAGTTTTATCTAATGACATCCATTTGATAATAGTTTGTTCAATAATTCCTTTTATGATGGGTTTTGAAATATAATCATTCATTCCAACTTCCATACATTTTATTCTTTCTTCTTTTTCGGTTCCGGCAGTTACTGCAATTATTGGGATGCTTTTTCCTGATTTTAACTTCCGGATAGATTTAGTTGCTTCCCAGCCATTCATTATTGGCATTTGGATATCCATAAAAATAATATCTGGTTTTATATTTTCAAATTGATCAACTGCATCTTGACCATTGACGACTTCATATATGTTGACATCAAAAAATATATTTTTGATAATTGTCTTCAATAACAACATATTGATTTTATTGTCTTCAGCAATTAGTATAGTTAAGTTTTTTAAACGGCTATTTTTTGTAATGTGATGGTCAATATCATTTTCAATACCATCTTCTGTATTGATTTGATCAGAATTAATTTGATTACTGATTTGTAAATCCAAATCAAAATAAAAAGAGCTGCCAGTATCTATTTTACTTTCCAGTTGAAGGTGGCTATTCATTAATCCTAGTAATTGATTAGAAATACTTAAGCCTAAGCCTGTTCCTCCAAACTTTCGTGTTGTTGAATTATCTCCTTGGGAAAAAGCTTTAAAAATATTTTTTTGATTTTTTTCAGGTATTCCAATTCCCGAATCCTCAACTATAAAACGGATTTTATTTCTGTAATTTTCTGTTTTTTCAAGAACTGAAATTTCTAGTTTTATAAAACCTGTTTCGGTAAACTTCACAGCATTGGATAAAAGATTAATCAAAACTTGTTTCAAACGAAGAATGTCTATCCAGAAGTATTTAGGTACATCGGGGCTAATTAATAGTTCTAATTGGAGGTGTTTTTGACTTGATTCATAAGATATTAAATCAATTATTTGATTAGAGATTTCTTTAATCTCACATTTTTCTATATATAATTCGAGATGCCCGGCTTCTATTTTTGAAAAATCAAGAATGTTATTAGTGATGTCCAATAAGGAATGTGCAGATTGATTAACAGTAATCATATGCTTCTTTTGAATTTTTTCCAGATTGGTTTTCATCAATAAGTCTGTGAAACCTATTATTCCATTTAATGGAGTCCTGATTTCATGGCTCATATTAGCTAAAAACTCGGATTTTGCTTTGCTCGCAGCTTCTGCAATTTCTTTTGCTAGTAGTGCTTCTTCAGCTTCTTTTCTGTTTGTGATATCAAAAAATATTCCTCCAACATAATGAATAGAATCTTCTTTTTTGATGTTGTCACCAAACTCTTCTACCCAAATAAAATCTCCATTTTTATGTATGATTCTATACACACAGTGCATTTTGATATTTTCGTCTACTAATTTTTTTGCTGCAATTTCAAGCTGTTCTTTGTCATCTGGATGAACTAAATCAATATAGTAAATATTATTTTCAAGAAATTCTGATTTATTATATCCAGTGAGATTTTCTATTTCATCATTAATATAAATTTTACTCCATTTTTCGTCAATATTAGACAGGTAAACGGTTCCAGGTATATTATTGGCTAATAAGCGAAATTTCTCCTGACTTTCATATAAGATAGTTTCATTTCTGTTTCTTTCTAATGCCGAGGAAATATTATTAGCAAGTGTCTGCAGAATATTGATTTCGTCTTCAGACCATTTTTTTTCATTGGTGCAATCATCAAAACCCATGTAACCAGCAAGTTCTTTTTCAATATAGATAGGTAAAATTAGTGTTGATTTAATCTCATTGGCCTGCAATACAGTTTTTAAAAGTGAGTCTTCTAGTTTTCGGGTGATGGATTTAAAATGTTTGTTAGTATTGATTTGTGTAACAATTTCTTTTAGATCTTCAAAAGTAAAATAGCGCAATTCAGTTACTTGAAATGTTATGCCTACTTTGCCCCATTTGAATTTCTGACGAAATAAATTAGTTTTAGGATCCAGTTCATAATAAAAAAGATGGTCTTTTTTTGTTGCCTTTCCTATTATTTCAAAAGTTTCGATGAACATTTCATCAATACTTTTACTTAATAGAAATTTTTCTGTACACAATGCCATAGCTGATAAAAGTTCACTCTTGTATTTCAGTTTTTTCTCAGCTTGGTATCGTTTTTTTGAAGCTATCTGTAAAGAAATAATATCAGAAATTGTTCGCACAAAATTAATATCGTCATTATCCCAGTATCTTTTAAATTTAGTTGTTTCAAAACAAACTGTTCCAGTCAATTCACCATTATTAAAGATTGGGATATCAAGCATTGATTTGATATCATTTTTTAAAAAATAGCTTTCAAATTCAGAAGCTTCGGGTTTATTAAAAACATCATTTGCAATAATGAGTGTTTGTTTTTTTATTGATTCAAAATAGATTGGATAGTTCTCTTTTTTTAAAATGATTCTGTTTCCAAATTTATTATTGTCTAATTCGTATAATTTTTTGCAAATAATTTTATTATGAGTATACTTCCAAAAACCTACTCTATCTATTTTTGATGCATTAGAAGCAGTCCTAAGTATGGTTTCAATGATGGTATCTAAACTTTCATATTTACTGAAGTTTATTGTAGATAAATTTTTAATGGTTGTATTGTAATTTTCAATTTTTTCATGACGCTTTTGGTTTTCAAATTCAATATTTTTTAAAGCAGTAATATCTCTGGCAATTCCGGAATACCCTATAATTTTGCCCAAGTCATTTCTTCGGACAGACACTTTTTGGGAAATCCACATTTCTTCACCATCTTTTTTTAATAATGGAACTTCAATTGGTGAAAAGTCGTCATCAGTTTCAGGTAAACTTCTATAGAAATCTTTCATATCACCGATGTAATCTTGTCGAATGAATTCTGAAAAATTTCTGGAAAGAACTTCATTGGAATTATACCCCAGAGTCTTAATTGTAAAGTCATTTATGAAAGTAAAATTTCCTTCACTATCTATTTCAAATATAAGATCAGTCGCATTTTGAACCAAATCACGATATTGGTTTTGAAAATTAATTTCATTGGTTATATCATTCCCAATTCCTATAATTAAATTTTCAGAGTGCCTTTTATTTTTCCATTGAATGTATTTATACTGACCATTTTTACATTTTAATTTTCTAACATATAATTTTTCGTCAATATGATTTTCGTAAAATTTACCGCTATTGAATTCAGTATCTTCAGTAAGTTTCCAAAATTCAAGTCCCATAACTTCATCGACTGAATATCCCAAAATAGAAGTTATTGTTTCGCTACAAAAAGAAACTTCACCAGCAGTATTTGTTGCAATGGTTAATGAGTTTCCTTTGTTTACAATTTCATTGGTAAACCTGAATTTGTCTTTAATATTTAGGGAAGTTTTATGTCTGACATAATTGATTACCTGAATTATTAATGCATAATTAAATAATATATTGGTCGATTTTAATGGTATTATTTCAAAAGCAAAAAGGATGTAAATGAAGATGAAAACGGTTACTACAAAATACCAGTACAGCTTTAAGGGTTTAAGGATATCATAGGAAAAGAAAAACCATATTATAAAAGCAATAACCGGTATTATATCAGTTCCTGTAAATATTAAATTTCTACAGATTAGACTAAAAGTAATTATAAAAACCGCTTTAAAAATCTTCTGAATGTTTTGAAATACTAAGGTTGATTTTTTGCTTATAAAATACAGCATCAGAAAAAGAGCACCTAAACTTAAATTAGGAATAATTAAACTTTTTGCTCTCACATTGAAAAAAGAGAAAGTGATTTCAAGGAAAGGAATTATAATTCCCAAGAACAAAAAATAGAGCTGGGTTTCTTTATTTTTTAAATTTTCTTTTGGATAATCTTCTATGAATTTATTATTAAGAGCAGATCTGTATTTTAAAAATTTAGAGATTAATAAAAACGACATAATAATTAAAAATGGTGCTGCAATTCCAAATAAATTTTTGCTTACAATCAATTGATCTAGTGATAGAAAATGATTGAAGAATATATAATTACTAAGAAAAAAATAATTACTTATGTTAGAAATAATTATTAATATCAGGCTGCACGACATTATACGTAATATTATGAGTTAGATTTAAGATAGATATAGAATCTACTCTCTTGTTTATAAAAATAGTTTTTTTTTATAACAATAACAAATAGTTACTTATAATCAAAAAAGGTATATAATCAATTGAATATCAATTTTCTATTTCGCTTTCAGAATCAATTCCAATTATGAAACTGTAGATGGAATATTTCATAGAATAGATAAAAGGCCAAGTAAAAACTATTCCAATAAAAAGCCCGAAAATCCCTATTACCCCGCCAATTGCTGCGAGAATAATCAGTCCTGAAATAATTAGAGGTTGTTTTGAAAAAATAATAATACTTGATTTTATTGCTTCGATAGCATTTAAATTTCCGAAAATAATAAATGGAATTGCAAATGTTGTAATAAGTGAGATTGTTAAAGAAATTATGGATCCAATAAGATCAAATCCTAAATATTGAAAAAGAATTGAAAGTCCAACACTAAAAAATGAAACTAGGAATGTCAACATGAAAATATTGATAAAATAGCTAAATTGATAAAATGTAAACATTGTTGAAACATGGAATTCTTTACCTTTTTCTCCATAATCTGCCATTTTTAAAAATCCGGCAAAAAAAGGATTTAAAACTCCAGAAATCAATATTAACGCTCCGTTAAGAGGTATGGCAATATCTAAGGGCATGATTTTAAGTGAGGATAGAGTTTTTAAACTTTTGCTAAAATCTTCTAAATTTTCTAATCCAACATAAGAAATAATGCCCGTCATCATAATAATCGATAAAAATACTGAGAACACTAAAATCATAAAACCAGCATAAACTACTATTTTTTTATAATTTTCGAAAGCATACTCGAAAACAGTCCCAAAATCCAGTTCATATCCGCTGTTTCTTATTTCTTCTATTCGTTCTTTTATGGGTTTCATATTTTATTATTTGTTTAGATCTTATAAAATTGCTTTTAAAGCCATTTCAATATTTTTTTTATAGTGGACAATTTGTCTTTGTAAGGAGCATAACGCATTGGCAAATCTAACCAATTTGCTTTTTTAACAATACTTTTTTTGTGAGAAAATGTATCGAAACTTAAACTACCGTGATAAGCACCAATTCCACTATGGCCTATGCCTCCAAAAGGCAATCTTTTATTAGCAAAATGAATCATAGTATCATTAATACAACCACCTCCAAAAGAATGATTTTGAATAATGCGATTCGAAAAGCTATGATTCTCGGTAAAAATATATAGTGCCAAAGGTTTTTCATATTTGGTAATTACGGCATCAATTTCATTTTCTTTTCCGTAAGTAAGAATTGGGAGTATTGGACCAAAAATTTCTTCCTGCATAATGGGACTTTCCAATGATATTTCCTCAACAAGAGTAGGGGCAATGTAGCAGTCTTTATTATCACTTTGCCCTCCAAAAATAACCTTGTCGGGTTCAATCATTTTAACCAAACGCTGCCAGTTTTTGGTATTTATAATTCTTGTATAATCAGGTGATTCGAATGGTTTTTCTCCGTAAGCGTTTGTAATTTCTTCTTTTAAATAAGTTATAAACTGTTTTTTCATATTCTTTTGAATCAGAATATAATCAGGTGCAATACAGGTTTGTCCTGCATTGACAAATTTCCCCCAAACAATTCGCTTGGCGGCAAGTTTCAAATTGGCAGTTTCATCAATAATACAAGGATTTTTCCCTCCAAGTTCCAGAGTTACTGGCGTCAGATTTTTAGCTGCAGCTTTTGCAATAATTTTACCCACAGCCACACTTCCTGTAAAGAAAATATAATCCCAGCGTTCTTCCAACAATTGTTTTGACACTTCAACACCTCCTTCAATAACTTCTACGTGATTCTTATCGAATACTTTGCTGATGATTTTGAGAATGATTTCAGACGTTTTTGGCGTAAGTTCTGATGGTTTTACTACTACTTGATTTCCCGCTGCCACAGCAGAAATTAATGGACAAAGTGCTAATTGAAAAGGATAATTCCAAGGTGCAAGTATCAAAACTTTGCCATATGGTTCTTTGTAGATGTAATCTTTGGAAGGAAAGTTAAGTATAGATGGAAATACTCTTTTGGGTTTTGCCCAGTTTTTCAGATTCTTTATGGTATCTTTTAATTCTGTGATAACATAGTTGGTTTCTGTGAGTACAGCTTCAAAAGCAGGTTTTTTGAAATCATCATATAAAGCCTGAATAATTTCATTTTCGTGAATGATAACCGTATTCAGCAACTTTATCAAAGTTTCTTTTCTAAAGTCGATGTTAGTTTTGTACTCCATAACTTAAAGCTGAAAATTAAGTTCTAAAGGTACGTTTTTTCAGTTAAACGGCATTCCAAATCACGTCATTTGGGACAGGAGCTTCGATAATTATATTTTCTTTGGAAACAGGGTGAACAAATACCAATTTTCGTGCGTGAAGATGAATGCCTCCATCCGGATTGCTGCGGTCAAAACCATATTTCAAGTCTCCTTTTATAGGCGAACCAATTGCAGAAAGCTGCGCTCTGATTTGATGATGCCTTCCGGTGTGAAGATTGATTTCCAAGGCGAAATAATTGTTCAGTTCTTTGATGATTTTATAATCTAAACTGGCTAATTTGCTTTCGGGAACTTCTTTTAAATGTGCTTTTGAAGTATTGTTTTTTTCGTTTCTTTTTAGATAATGAACGAGTTTATCTTCGGAATATTGAGGTTTGTTCTTAACTAAAGCCCAATAGGTTTTCTGAGTTTCCCGATTGCTGAACATTTCATTCATTCGGGTCAAAGCCTTACTGGTTCTTGCAAAAACTACAATTCCAGTGGTTGGACGATCCAATCGGTGTACAACTCCAAGAAAAACTTCTCCGGGTTTGTTATATTTATCTTTAATGTATTCTTTAACCACTTCCGAAAGTGGTTTGTCCCCTGTTTTATCACCTTGAACAATATCGCCTACACGTTTGTTAACCACAATAAGATGATTGTCTTCGTGTAGAACTTGGAGGTTGTTTTTATTGGAAAGTATTTTTTCTGCCATTTAGTATTGTTCCTTTTCATTTGGAAAATCGCTAGACTTCACATCAGCAACATATTGACTAATTGCGCTTGTCATTCCTTCGTATAAATTCATATAACGACGCAAAAATCGAGGGCTAAATTCATTATTCATTCCCAACATATCATGAATGACCAAAACTTGTCCGTCAACACCACCACCGGCACCAATTCCGATAACGGGAATGGAAATACTTTTGGCTACTTTTTCGGCTAATTCGGCAGGAACTTTTTCAATAACCACTGCAAAACAGCCTAATTTTTCTAAAAGCTTAGCGTCTTTTATCAATTTTTCGGCTTCTTGTTCTTCTTTGGCACGAACGGTATAGGTTCCGAATTTATAAATAGATTGTGGAGTCAGCCCCAAATGTCCCATCACAGGAATTCCGGCGTTCAGTATTTTTTTGATAGAATCTTTTATTTCACTTCCGCCTTCCAGTTTTACAGCATGTCCACCACTTTCTTTCATAATTCTGATGGAAGAACGCAAGGCCTCTTTTGGATCGGACTGATAGCTACCAAAAGGTAAATCAACAACTACCAAAGCTCTTGTAATAGCACGAACAACACTGGATGCGTGATAAATCATTTGGTCTAAAGTAATAGGTAAAGTTGTTTCGTGACCCGCCATTACATTCGAAGCTGAATCTCCCACCAATATTACATCAACACCAGAGGCATCAACAATTTTCGCCATCGTAAAATCATAAGCTGTGAGCATAGAGATTTGCTCTCCGTCGGCTTTCATTTCGATCAATGACTTAGTGGTAATCCTTTTATAATCTTTTTTTGCTGCAGACATCCTTTTTGGAAATTAAGAATTAAAGTGCAAAATTAATCAATTAAAATAGAAATCGAGTTATCAAAATATCTTTATAAAATCTTTATGTTATCTGAAGTTATATTATAAAATACTTACATCATATCATCTAACTTTGTATTGTTGATAAGTGATAATCGTGAAAACTATTTTAAGTAATATAAAATTAAAAAATCAATACTTAATCTGTGTAGTATCAGTTGGTATTGTGGCGTCTCTGTGTTTGCTTACCCGGGATTTTTTAGACCATAAAATCGTTGGTTACATCTTATTGGTAGTGGTTTCTTTGTTGGCGATGTCTTTGGATATACTTCCAGTATTGTTGAGTGCTGTTTTATGTGCATTAATTCTGAATTTCTTTTTTATAGAACCTTATTATACGTTTCATATTAATAGTGCAGATGATACGCTATTACTGTTTTTATTCTTTATGATTACACTTATCAACGGAGTTTTGACACATAAAATTAGAAAAGCTGAAAAAAGATTGCAGATAAAAGAAGTTAGAGTCAATACGATGAAACTTTACAATGCTTTGTTGGATTCTTTATCACATGAATTGCGCACACCAATTTCAGCAATTATGGGAGCCATTGATACAATTCAGAGTAAAACAGTGGCCATTTCTGATGAAAATAAAGAAAAATTATATTCAGAAATAGAGAAGGCTTCTTTGCGATTAAATCATCAGGTGGAGAATTTGCTGAATATGTCAAGACTGGAATCGGGAGTGATTCAGCCCAAAATGGATTGGTGTGATTTAAAAGAATTAATTTACAATGTATTGGATCATTTGAAAGATGATTTACAGTTTCATAAAATTGCGGTTGATATAGAGGATACTTTGCCGCTTTTCAAGTTGGATTATGGTTTGACAGAGCAAATTATTTATAATTTAATTTTTAATGCTTCCCAATACACACCAAAAGGAGCAAAAATTGAAGTAAAAATCGAATACAATCAAGATGTTGATATTGAATATAATCCGGATAAATCCATGCCTTGTCTGATAACCATTGCCGATGATGGAATTGGTTTCCCGGAAGAAGAAATCGACAAAGTATTTGATAAATTTTACAGATTGCAAAATTCAAAAACAGGCGGAACAGGTTTGGGTTTGTCTATTGTAAAAGGATTTGTTGAAGCTCAAAATGGTGAAATAACATTAGAAAACAGGGAAGAAGGCGGTTCTATTTTTGTTATAGGTTTTCCAGCATTAGTTATGAATACTAAAGAAATTTCAAATGAATAATCAAGCGGAAATATTAGTCATTGACGATGAAATTCAAATTAGAAAGTTGCTTGAAATTACTTTGGATTCCAATGGTTATAAAACTTTTTTTGCAGTAAATGCCAAAGAAGGATTATTAGCAGCCGCCAATCATCAGCCGGATTTGATTATTCTGGATTTAGGTTTGCCAGACGAAGACGGGCAGGTTGTTTTGAAACGATTGAGAGAATGGTATAAAAACCCCATCATTATTTTAACGGTCAAAAATGCCGAAGAAGAAATTGTCAAAGCACTTGACAATGGTGCCAATGATTATTTGACCAAACCATTTCGAACCCAGGAATTGTTGGCGAGAATCCGAACTGCTTTACGAAATTTAGTTCAGAAGGATAATGATCCTATAGTTCAATTTGGAGAAGTTTCAATTGATTTTACTTCGAGAATCGTAAAATTAAAAGATGAAATTTTAAAACTTACTGTAACAGAATACAATTTACTTTCCATTTTAGTAAAGAACGAAGGCAGAGTCTTAACGCATCACTATTTGCTGAAAGAAGTTTGGGGAAACAGCTATTCTGACCAAACACAATACCTGAGAGTTTTCGTAGCACAACTTCGAAAAAAAATAGAAGAAGATCCCAACCGACCGAAATTTATAATCACGGAATCGGGTGTAGGCTATCGCTTTAATACCAGTTAAAACCACTTCATTTTTTTAAAATAATTCCAATTGTAATGAACAAAATCATTGCGAAGAGGATTTCTATGTCTAAAAATTAATTTCAAAATTTAAAATAAAATGAATAAATCAGTCATTCAAAAAGTTAGTGCAGCCTCTCTTTTAGTAGCCTTAGGAATCATATACGGTGACATTGGAACGAGTCCGTTATATGTTATGAAAGCCATTATTGGCGAAAGAGAAATATCCGAATTATTAGTCTATGGTGGAATTTCTTGTATTTTCTGGACACTTACTTTTCAAACCACTTTCAAATATATTTTGTTGACACTTTCGGCGGATAATCACGGCGAAGGTGGGGTTTTCTCGCTTTATGCCTTAGTAAAACGTTTTGGAAAAGGAAAATTAGTTATTCCCACAATTCTCGGAGCCACAACATTGTTGGCGGACGGAATTATTACACCACCTATTTCTGTGGCTTCCGCAGTAGAGGGTTTGGCTGCTGTTTTTCCTGAAATTCCAATACTGCCTATTGTGATTACCATTTTATCTGCACTATTCTTTTTTCAACGATTCGGAACACAAAAAGTAGGTTTCTTTTTTGGACCAGCAATGGTTGTTTGGTTTTCAATGCTTTTTATATTAGGATTTGTTCAAATATTAGAACATCCTTCCATTTTAAAAGCTTTAAATCCAGTTTATGGTTATGAATTATTGGTTGAATATCCACATGGTTTTTGGTTATTGGGAGCGGTATTTTTGTGTACCACAGGTGCAGAGGCTTTGTATTCCGATTTAGGACATTGTGGAAAAAACAACATTAGAATTACCTGGATTTTTGTCAAAATTGCTTTGGTGGTAAACTATTTAGGTCAAGCTTCGTGGTTGATGACACAAGGAAATACATTTCTCGATGGAAGAAATCCTTTTTATACCATTATGCCACAATGGTTTTTACTTTCGGGAGTAATTATTGCCACTTTTGCTGCCATAATTGCTTCTCAAGCATTGATAAGTGGTTCATATACGTTAATAAACGAAGCGATGTCGCTTAATTTCTGGCCAAGAGTAACGATGCGAAATCCAACAAATCTAAAAGGACAAATTTATATTCCTTCCGTAAATACCATTCTTTGGATTGGCTGTATTTTGATGATTTTGTATTTTAAAAATTCTTCCAATATGGAAGCCGCGTACGGATTTTCGATAACTATTGCTATGCTGATGACAACGGTGCTTTTGAATTATTACCTGATTTACATTCGAAAAATGAACCGAATTTTGATAACCTTAATTATAAGTGTTTTTGTTGTTATTGAAGTCGCTTTTTTTATTGCAAATATTGTAAAAATAAAAGAACGTTGGATGTTCTTGTTCTTTGAACTTTTCATTTTCCTGACCATGTATGCCTGGTTTTTTGCCAGAAAAATAAATAATAGATTTTTGAAATTCACTAATTTAACTGAACACACGGAACAACTTGCAGAATTGAGTCAGGATGATAACATTCCTAAATATGCGACTCATCTCATCTATTTGTCAAAAGCAGACAGGAATTATGAAATAGAAGAAAAAATCCTAAAATCTATTTTCTCTAAAAAACCCAAAAGAGCAGATGTTTACTGGTTTTTTCACATCAACAGAATCAATGAACCTTTTGCATTGAATTATGAAGTTATTGAATTATTGGATGATAAGGTAATCAAAATTGTATTGAACATTGGTTTCAGAATTCAGCCGAAAGTGGAGTTGTATTTCAAGAAAATTGTTCAGGATTTGGTAAAAAATAAAGAACTGAACTTGCATATTCGCCCGGATGGTTCTACCAAATACAATGCAGAACCTGATTTCAAGTTCATTATTCTAGAAAAATTTATTTCGGTAGAAAATGAATTTACAATAAAAGACAGTTTGTTATTGAACTCCTATTATTTGCTTAAAAATTGCTCTCTTTCGGATACAAGAGCATTTGGATTGGAGAAAAGCGATGTTGAGATTGAAGAAATACCAATCATTTATCAACCAATTTTGAAATTGGAATTGGAAAGAAAGTAGATTTATTGAATTTGCTACAGTTTGTATTTAGAAGTTGCAAACTGTGGCAAATACGTTTTATAAGTATAGAATGTTTGAATAAACCATTGAACTATATTAAATTTTCTTAACCCAATTGGAATCAATCAAAAATGCAATAATAACACCCATAAGATAATAACCCAAATCACTCCAAAGAAATCCTTGTCCTAAGGCGTAATGTCCTAATGTAGTTTTTCGAATTGTTAAAATCCATTCAGCTTTATAAAGCTGGAGAAATTCAATACAAAAACAAAAGACTAAAGCAAATGTAACTGACTTCATAAAGCTGTTACTTACAAACAGAAAACGCATGCCAAAATAAATCATTACAGCATATAATATATCTCCGAAAAACATTGGGATACAATTAATTTTTCTGGACAATATCCCGAGAATAACTATCAAAGTTATTAGGGTAAAATACGAAAATCGATTGTTTTTTAACATTATGAAATGAATAGAAAACGAAGTTAATTGAAAGATAAAATTGTTGAACAAATATAAAGTAATGAGGAAGTAAATATAATTTTAGCAGGACTTATTCTAAAACAGACTTTTTAGTTTATCAATTTTAATTACATTTACTTTCAATAAATAAAAATCAGATTGAAAATAGAAACCGTAAATACCAATTCTTCGTCTTGTAATTTTGAAAAAAATTGTGGACGCTTTAATAATACTTGGTGTGTTGCCCTTACTACTGATCTGGTGTTTTGATATTTTAAGACCTTTTTTTAACTCTGGTTTGGGCTTTTTCTATTGGAATTCACCCTGTTGGTGTTTTTTTTTAAGATTTTTTGAGGCAAAAAGATTATTGCAGTAGTTGTTTTTCAATGGTTTCATCGGATTGTTTTTGGGAGCAATTATCCTTACAATTGGTTATAAACTTTTTATGATTTGGTTAGATACTGAAAACTAAATCAATTATAGATTACTTTTATCAAAAATATTATAATGAAAAAATACATATTACTGTTTGTCTGCGCTAGCTTTTACATAACTTCTTGTAAAAAAGAAGAAAAAAAATCAACTACTGAAACAGCAGAAAAGACATTTTCTGTTATTACCATAGATTCTTTGGCTATTGACTCTTTTTACGGTACATATCCTGAATTAAAATCGTATCAAAGTGATGCTCAGAAACTGTATGCTAAAGAGCAGTTCAAAAGTATTTGGTATGATAAAAAAGGGATTACTGAATTTGCCAACACTTTATTTGCTAAATATAAGACGATAGACGAGGAGGGTGTTAAAGCTAAATTTCCTTATGAGAAACAGTTGAATGTTATTTTTAGTGGGGAAACTGACACTAAGTTAGCGCAACAAACTACTGATTTGATAATAAGTAATCTATATTTATTTTATGCAGATAAAGTATTTAATGGGATTTCAGGAAAAGCCATCAAAGAAATAGGCTGGATGCTGCCTAGAAAAGAAATTACTTATACGAGTCTGCTCGATTCAATTGTAAAGAACTCTAAGAAAAACAGGAAAAATGATGTTTTACTGTTTAGTCAATATGCCAAATTGCGTTACTTTTTGAAAAAATACAGCAAGATTGAAAAGAAAGGCGGATGGGGTAAAATTGAAGTTACTGAGGATTTTAAATCATTCAACCCTGGGGATAGTGCCAATGCCATTCGTCAGATAAGAAACCGTTTGTTTTTGACAGGTGAATTAGCATCCGATTCTAAAAATGCTATTTATGATGCGGAGCTGGAAAAAGGAGTTGCCACTTATCGCATAAGAAATGGTTTTAAAGAAGGAACTACAATCCTTCCGAAGCATATTGATGCAATGAATATTCCTGTTGCTGAAAGGATTAAACAGATTATGGTCAATATGGAGCGCTGCCGCTGGATTTCTCCTGAATGGGAAAAAGCAAGTGAATATATAGTAGTGAATATACCTTCGTATAATATGTATTTGAGCAGAGGAGGGAAATTTGTTTTTGGCTCTCCGGTTGTAGTGGGAAAAGAGTTGAATAAAACGGTTATATTTAGTGGAAAAATGAGTTATATTGTTTTTAGTCCGTATTGGAATATACCACCAAGTATTATCAAAAAAGAGATTAAACCTGGTATAGAAAAAGATCCTAATTATTTGGAAAAACACAATATGGAATGGAATAATGGACAAGTGCGCCAAAAGCCAGGTAATAGTAATTCATTGGGATTGGTGAAATTTATTTTTCCTAATTCGAACAATATTTATTTACACGATACACCTTCAAAAGGACTGTTTGCTAATGAATCCAGAGCTTATAGTCATGGTTGTATTCGCGTGGGAAAACCTCGTGAATTGGCAATTAAAATTTTGGAAAATGATAAGGCCTGGACACCGAAAAAAATCGATGCGGCAATGCATGGAGGTAAGGAATATACTTATGTGCTAAAGAATAAAATTCCAGTTTACATAGGTTATTTTACCGCTTGGGTGAAAGATGATGGGGAAGTTTATTTCTTCAAAGACGTTTACGAAAGGGATGAACAATTAGCAAAATTGATTTCTGGACAAAACTAAAAACAAGAGGCGATTGTCTCTTTTTTTGTAAATAACATATTTGATTGTTTTTTAAAGAGAATAGTTTTTAAACATGTAAATCCAAATCATTCGGGACAAGCGGATATTGACAAAGCATAACAACATAATGACTGTGGCAATTATGGGTATCATTCTTAAATCGAAAGTTTTTTCAAAAAACTGATGCGCAATAACATAAGTAATAATCCCTTCTCCAACGGTTAAGGCGTAGTTAATGAACATTGCTCCAAAAAAATAACCCGGCTCTTTTTCAAATTTAGAATGGCAATGACTGCAATATTCATTCATTTTCAAGAAGCCGTAACTCAAGAAAAAGCTTCCATCTTTAAAAACTTTTCCTTTGTTGCAATTTGGACATTCGTTTTTTGCGATGTGTTTTATAGCGTGTATCATAATGTTCTTTATTTATTACAAATTTATTGTTTATGCATGTAATAAAGTTTTCTTATATTCGCTAATAATGGTATTATAAAGACATTTTGAATCATGGAAAAACATCCTGTTTACGAAATAAAAAAATTCAATTGCAAACCGAATGAGAATGATTTGTACATCAACGATTTTAAATCTCATTTGATGAATCATGATTTTATTGAGAAACCCCACAGCCATAATTTCTATTTAATGGTGTTTTTTACTCAGGGTACAGGACTTCATACTATCGACTTTGATCAGTTTGAAATCCAATCAGGAAGTTTTTTTATTATGAAACCCGGTCAGGTTCATAGCTGGCAACTTTCACAAGATATTGACGGCTATATTGTTTTCTATTCGCAGGAAGTGTATAATTTGTATTTTGGCAATAAGAAAATTGAAGAATATTCCTTTTATAGAAATTCAAAAAATTCTCCCGAAATTCTTTTGGATGAATTGCAGATAGTTGAACTAAAAAAATATTTTAATTTATTAATTGATGAGAGCAAAAAAAACGAATTTAAGAAACTCGATAAATTGCTGAACTTGATAGATTCTATCCTGATTGAAATGGCGAGAATTTATGATTCTTTGAATACACATACTGTTCATCCTTACAATCTCAAAATAAACAGGCTCGAAAATTTATTGACTAAACATTTCAAGGAAGAAAAAGCGCCTTCTTTTTATGCCGATAAAATGAATATGAGTTTAAAACACTTAAACAGAATTTGCAAAGATGTTTTAAACATTACTTTAACTGATTTTATTTATACCAAGATTATCTTAGAAAGTAAAAGACTTATTTCTGTTGAAGGAAAAGCCATCAGTGAGGTCGCTAATGAATTGGGTTTTGTGAATTATTCCTATTACACTAAAGTTTTTAAAAAATACACTGGAATGACCCCACAGCATTTCAAAAAGCAATCGCATTTCTAAATTGGAATATGTATTTTAACTATTGGGTTTTTCCCGACCCACAAATATTTCTTTTCCCAAAAGAAAGTTGATGGCCTTTGTAATATTTCTGTCAAGAGTTTCTTTAGTTTTTAGCCTTGCCAAATAACGTACGATTTCCTGTTTGCGAGAAGCGGATAATTGTTTAAAGACGAAATTGGCTTCGGGGTTAGTTTCCAAAGCTTTTACAAAATCATCAGGAATTTCGATTGTGCGATTTTTGGGGTCAAAGGAAATGCTTAGTGTCACGATTTCTCCAATTAGTTTGGGTGAGTTTTTCAGCATCGTGGTATTAATATAAAGACGCCATTCGCCATTATAGCGAACTAATGTTTGTTTGTAAGGATTATTATTAATAGTTCCTTTTATGGGAATGTGTCCTTTGGCTTTTCCGGCTTGTTTAAAAATGATTTGAAGGATTTCGTCTGGAACAAAAACAAAAGGATTTATACCGATGATTTCTATTTTAGCTTCGAATTTCAAGATATCTTTTATCATTTTATGGTTTTAAAACATCATTTTCTGGTGCCCATTTTTTTTGCCATTCAGGATATCTTTTCAAAGTCTTATCAGGATTATAGGTATACCAGGCATAGCCAACGCGTCTTTCTCTGCCAACGTCTGCCAATGAATATAAATACATACTATCCCTGTCACAAAATAAAGGTCTTTCTGAAATCAACTCATAATAACGAGTCCAGATAGGAATAGCTGTGGAATCAATAACAACTCTGCGGTCAATAGTAACTGGTCTTGCATGGAATTTTGAATCAAATGCCGGAGCATCGAAAGTTTCAATTCGTGTATTGTATATTTTGGAATCCGAAAACCATTTTACGGCACTTTGTATGGATTTAATTATTTTTTCATCCGGATTGTCAATATCCATAAGGAATAAAACGATTTCAGAACTTTCTGCATTGCAAATACTTGGTGGTTCAAATTTTCTGGCCCAAGCCGGCAATAAAGTAACTTCATCATGCTGTTGGCACCAGGCGGTAAGTTTCCCCTGCTCTTTAATCTGCATTTTTAAGATACAGTCTAATCCTTTTCTGTAGGATGCAGCAGCTTTTCTTTTTGTTTTTGCATCCAAAAATGTAAAGCTAGGGTCAGTAGTAATCATTTTTTTTAATAAGTTCATCACTCCCATATATGCACCATCATTGAAAGTGATATGGCGGCTATATCCTTCTTCTAAAGGAAAATATTGCGGCCAGCCTCCATTAGCATATTGTGCTTTAAATATAAAATCAATTCCTTTTAGGCAGCCATCTTTGTATTTTTCAGTTTTTGTTTCACTGTAAACTTGTGCTAAATAATAAATATGGGTGTAAGTTGTGGCGTTGTCAAAAGTGGTATGGGAATCAGATTTTGTTTTTACTACATCATTTATTTGCTCAGGAGTCAAAATTGCCCTCATGTCATAATTTTTAGGCCATCCGCCATTGTCACGTTGAAAATATAGAATATTATCTGCTATTTTAGTATAATCGGATTCATCATATTTAGGTTGATTAACTATAGGATTTACAATATTATGGCTGTCTGGAATATTATACCAATGATTGACACCATCACCAAAAGGTCTTGTGCTTATAATTTTTTTTGTTTGCGAAACTGCATGAAAGGAAGAAAAACTACTTATTATAAGGCTGATTAAAATTACTTTGATAGTTATTCGATGTTGAATGTTTTTTAGCATTTGAGTGTTTTTTATTGAAGTACTGAACCAAAAAATATATAGCTGGTTATTATTATTTTAACTCTAGTTCCTATTAAGATGATTTTTGAGTTAATTGGTTTAATGAATTTTCTAAAATATATTATAATTTTTAAAAATTGCAAACTTTGCAAAAAACTTTACGACATTTGCGATAAAATCCAATTCAATGAAAATAAATTTAAAAAACGGAATAGATAAACTCCTTTTCGGAATGAAACAGAATGATGTTACGGCGCTGTACGGAAAACCAAATCGTAATTACAAAGACGAGGACGACAACGTAATTTTTGCTTACAATAGTTCAAAAATGCGTTTGACTTTCTATCAGGAGGAAGAATTCAAATTAGGGTATATAGTAGCTTCAAGTGCAGATCTTGAGTTGTTTGGAAATAAGATTATTGGTAAAAAAATAAGTGAAGTCAAAAAGGAATTAGCTGCAAAAGCTATTACCAAATTCACTGAGGAAGACTTTGATACGTTCGAAAATTATTTTAATGAAGACAATTGGTTTATCCTGCAAACAGAGTATGATGAGGTAGTTAAATTTGAAATTGGAGCTATCATCAATGCCAAGGATGAATTCGATTGGAAGTTTAAAAAATAATTTCAGTAATCAGCTTTAGTATTTAGGCTTGAAAATTGAAAAAAGGATGTGAATAAAAATAACAAACCCGACAAGTTTTGGTAACTTGTCGGGTTTGTTATTTTATGTTCTTTGCAAATTCTTAGTGCAGCTTGCGGTAGAGCTTATTTTGTTTCTGTTTTGATTTCAGTCAATTCCACTTCAAATACAAGATTTGAGTTTGGTGGAATCACACCGCCAGCACCTGTTTCTCCATAAGCAAGGTTAGATGGCATAAAGACAATAGCTTTATCTCCAAAAGTAAGTTGACTCAGCCCTTCCAAAAATCCAGGTATCATACCGTTTTTTCCTATTTCAAATGGAAATGCTTTATATCCACCTTGAGAAGCTCTTTTTGGATCGAATTTTCCATAAGCTTTAGCTACCTCTTCGAAGTTGCTGTCAAACAAGGTTCCGTCTTCAAAATACCCCGCATAGCTAATGTTAACTTTAGTTCCATCAGCAGGTTTTACACCGGTTCCCTTTTTAATAATTTTATAGATTACACCTGAAGGGGTTTTAGTTCCGGTCGTTTTTAGAGTTGCTATATCGGTTGCTTTTGCGCTAATTACCGAAGCGTATTTTTCAACATATATTTTTTTGGCTTCTGCTTCTGCTTCAGCTTTCTTTTTTAGATTTTCAGCATCTATTATGGCTTGTTTTTTTGCATTTTCGGCATCAATTATAGCTTGCTTTTTATCCTCTTCGGCTTTGTTAGCATAGTAATCGGTAAATACTTTTGGAGCATCGAAGGCTTTGGCTGCTTTCCCTTTTCGGGTAATGGTCATTTTTAATATAACATCATCCTGAACAATCGAGTTAACAATGTCCATTCCTTCGGTAACATGACCAAAAATAGTGTGTTTTCCGTCTAACCAAGGTGTATCTTTATGGGTAATGAAGAACTGACTTCCGTTGGTAGTCGGACCAGAATTTGCCATTGCCAGAATTCCTCCTTTGTCAAATTTTAAATCTGTGATTTCATCTTTAAAAGCATAACCAGGACCACCAGTACCATTTCCTACTGGATCTCCTCCCTGAATCATGAAATCGGGAATAACTCTATGGAATTTCAACCCATCATAAAAAGGTTTCCCTTTTAGTTTTTCATTAGTTACAAACGTGTTTTTTCCTTCTATCAAGGATACGAAGCTGGCTACTGTAACCGGTGTTTTTTGGTATTCTAATTCAACAACGATTGTTCCTTTATTGGTAGTAATTGTTGCAAAAAGTCCATCAGTAACTGTTTTGGTAGTTGCTGTTTTTTTTGTTGAAGCTGCTTTTTTTGTAGTTTGGGCTTGTACATTCAGCATTCCCAGAAATAAGAATAATAAGATTTTAGCTTTCATTGTTGTTTAAATTAAGGTCTGTATTTTATGGTTTATTGAGGTTTTTCTAGTAATTCTATTTCAAAAATAATATTGGCATTTGGTGGAATTACAACTCCGGCTCCGGCTTCTCCATAAGCAAGATTCGAAGGGATAAAAATTGTTGCTTTGTCTCCAAATGATAATTTTTCTAATCCTTCAATAAACCCCGGAATCAATCCCTCCTTTTGGCCTGCTACAAATGGCATAGGCTGATATCCATTTTGAGCTGCTCTGTTTTCATCATATTTTCCAAAAGCTTTTGCAACTTCTCCAATACAGGAATCAAATAAGATTCCGTTTTCCAGAAAACCAGCATATTGAATATAAACATTGGCTCCTTTTGATGGTTTTTTACCCCCAGCTTTTTTAGTAATTACATATTGTAAACCAGATGGAGTTTTAGTTGATTTTGTTTTAAGAGCAGAAAGACTATTCGCTTTTTGTTCGTAAACAATTTTATATTTTGCGTTTGCAGCTTCTTCTATTGCTATTTTATTCTTTTGATTTTCAGTTTCTAAGGCGAAATAGTCCTGAAATGTTTTTACAGCATCAAACTTTTTGGCAGCTTCTCCGTTTCTGATAATAATTATCTTATTGATGTAATCATCTTGTACAATTTTATTGACTACTTCCATTCCTTTTTGTACAACATGACCAAAAATGGTATGTTTTCCGTCTAGCCAAGGCGTTTCTAAATGAGTAATAAAAAACTGGCTGCTGTTAGTAGCCGGACCACTATTGGCCATAGCTAAAACACCACCTTTATCAAAACGCTCATCTGTAATTTCGTCTTTGAACTTATAGCCAGTGTCTCCAGAGCCTGTCCCTAAAGGATCGCCACCCTGAATCATAAAGTCAGCAATTACTCTGTGAAATTTCAACCCATCATAAAAAGGTTTATTTTTTAAATTTTCATTGGTTACAAATTCATTTTTTCCTTCTGCCAAAGTCACAAAGTTTGCCACAGTTACAGGGGCTTTTTCATAATCCAATTGCAGGATTATATCACCTTTGTTGGTTTCAATTTGGGCATACAATCCATCAGGTAGGTTGTTGCTTTTCTCTTTTTTACATGAATATAAAGAAGCGGTTAAGATGAATAGAAATAGGATACTTTTTTGCATTTTTTTAAACTTATTTTTTAATTAGTCAAGGTGTCTTTTGGTTTAGTTGGAGCTATGCTTTTTTCCTGATCTGCAGTTTTTTTGAGAAGAATTTCTTTTTTGAATGCTGCTTCCGAGATGAAATTATGCAAGGTTACAGTACATTGTAACGGTTGATTGGTGCCAATTTTCTTATCATCACCATGATAACCAAAAGCGATGTGTGAAGGAAAAAGAAAAATTACTTTTTCATTTTTATGCATTAATTTGATTCCTTCTCTCAATCCTGTCATAAGATTTTGTTTATCAACAGCATAGGTTTGAGGTCTTAATTCAAGTTCAGAATAAATAACATTTCCTTTTAAATCTTTTATTTCATAATCAAAAAAGGCAATATCTCCTTTTTTGGGAGTCAACGTATCGTTAGGATTCTGGATTAGATAAGTATACCAATACCCTTTGGTAGATGCCATATACTTTACTTTAGGACTTCTTTTAATTAAGTCTTCGATTTGCCCTTCTTCGCTAGCAATTAGCTTTTTGTTTCTTTCTGCTGATTTTTTCATAAAGCTTCCGGAAGACTGTGAAATAGGTCTTCTGGCTTCCTGATGTTGTTTGCAGCTGGAAACTAAAATAGTAACCAAGACAACAGATAGAATAAGTTTAGAATACTGCATAATATTTTATATTTTTATTTTGGTTACTAAATTTTCAAATTTGTGTACCGTTTCTTCCATTGATAATTCTGATTTTCCTCCGGCAGCATTACGATGTCCTCCGCCATTAAAATATTCTCTGGAAAACAAATTTACATCAAAATCACCTTGAGAACGAAACGAAATCTTAATTATTTTCTCTTCGGCATTTTCGATAAAAATAGCTGCAAAAGAAATTCCTTTTATGCTTAATCCATAATTGACAATGCCTTCAGTATCGCCTTTTATATAATTGAAAGAATCTAATTCTTCCTGAGTCAGTGTGATGTAAACTGTTTTGTGTGCTATTAAAACTTTCATGTTTTGAAGCGCTCTTCCCAATAATTGCAATCTGCTATAGGAACTGTTGTCAAAAAGAAGCGTTGGAATTTCCGTATTTTCTACGCCTAAATCAATTAAATCTGCAATGATTCTATGGGTTTGTCCAGTTGTTTTTGGAAATCGGAAAGAACCTGAATCCGTCAGAATTCCAGTATAAATACAAGTGCCAATAGTTTTGTCGATATCGGATTTTTTGCCTAGAAATGAAATGAAATTATACAACATTTCGCAAGTGGAACCAAAAGCGGTATCCGAATAAGTAACTGCAGCATAATCATCCGGTGATTGATGATGGTCAATCATGACAAAAGGAACTGACAGTTTTTCGAGTATATTTTCCATTTCACCAACTCGATGTAATGCATTGAAATCCAGTGTAAAAATTAACTCAGATTCTTCTAAAACTTTAGTGCAGTTTTTTTTGTCTTTTTCAAATATTAAAACAGTTTCTGAGCCTGGCATCCAGGCTAGAAAATCAGGAAATTCGTTGGGAGAAACAACAACAGGATGATGGTTGTTTTTTAATAAAAAATGATACAATCCTAGAGTAGAACCCATCGCATCTCCATCAGGGCTACGATGTGGAATAATGGCAATCTTTTTGGGAGTTGATAATAACTGTTGTATCGCTAGTATGTCTTGTTCTTTCATAGTGTGCGAATTTACATTTTTTTAATGTAATGCTGAAAACAATTTAAGATTTAACACACATTTATCACACTAAAAATCTTCCAGATTTTTTCGTTTAAATCGCTGATACAAATGATATTTTGCTCCTTTAACAATTTGGGAATGATAAATTCCAACAGAACCTGAAGAAAAATAAGCCATCAGACAAGCAATACCAATAAATAAGCCAGTTTGCCAACCAAAAAGTTCCATCCCCATAATCGTACAGGCGATAGGAGTGTGGGTTGCTCCCGAAAATACGGCAACAAATCCCATTCCTGCCAAAAGAGCAATAGGAAAGGGAATAATAAGCGATAAAGCACTTCCAAGAGTGGCACCTACGAAGAAAAGAGGAGTTACTTCTCCACCTTTAAATCCTGCACCAAGCGTAAATCCGGTAAATAGTATTTTGAGAATAAAATCATAAGAAGTGTTTGGAGTCCAAAAAGATTCTACAATGGTTGGAATTCCCAAACCAATGTATTTTGTAGTTCCAATAAAATAAATAGCAATTAGTAAAATAAGTCCTCCCACGAATGGACGAAATGGGGGATATGTTATAGTTTTTGAAAATAATTTTATCCAAAAATGAGTAGTTCTGGAAAAAAGCATTGCTGTTAGACCAAACAAAATTCCAACAATAATAGCCGATTGAATAGCATTGATTGATATTTCAGGTATTTCAGTAATATAATAATGCGTGTGTTTTACTTGTAAAATTTCTACAGTGAAATAAGCTATGTAAGCTGCTAAAAAAGAAAGAGCACTACTTTTTAAACTAATTTTGCTAAAATATAAAACTTCCAAAGCAAACAAAGCTCCTGCTAATGGTGTTCCGAAAACCGAAGCAAAACCCCCGCTAATTCCTAAAATGATAAGTGTCTTTCTATCAGAATTATCAAGTTTGAAGATTTTTGTGAATTGATCGGCGATGGTACCACTCATTTGTACTGCCGTGCCTTCACGACCAGCGGAACCACCAAAAAGATGGGTGATTAAAGTGCTAATAAGCACCATAGGAGCCATTTTAAGCGGAATTATTTTTTGTGGATTTTCATATTCTTCCAGCAATAAATTATTTCCTTTAATAACATCGGTTCCATAATAATGGTACAATAATCCGATGCAAAGCCCACCTATTGGCAACAGCAAAATAATCCAACTGTTGTGTTCTCTAAATTGAGTAACCCATTCTAATGATACTAAAAAAAAAGCTGAAGCTGAACCTGAAAACATACCTATCAAAACACAAATGAAAAGCCATTTGATGCTAAGAAGAAACATGTTTTTTATATTCATTATTTGAGTTTTTTTGTTATTCGAATATAGTAAAAAAGAAATAACCTGAATTCGATATTTTATCCGAATTCAGGTTATAAGTATTATTTGGTTGAAATTACTCAGCAGCAATCGCCGTAAATTCTATTTCTACTAAATATTCCGGAGCTACTAATTTACTTACTTCATAAAAACCTGTAGTTGGCTTAACATCTTTGAAAAAAGTAGCATGTGCTTTTGCAACGGCTTCAAAAGAAGTAACATCAGTTGTGAATATACGAGTACGGATTACATCTTTCATTCCTGAATTCAAATCTTCTAATACTTTTTCGATTCTTTCCAAGATATTTAAAGTCTGTGCATAAGCATCATCAGCTTTAACTTTATCACCATCCACGATAGCTACTGTTCCTGATACTTCGATGAAATTGCCAACACGTACCGCACGACAGTAACCCATTTTGTCTTCCCAAGGTGATCCAGTCAAGATATTTTCTCTTTTCATTTTAATTGTTTTTATTTATTATGTTGATTTTTAGTTGTTTGAAATCGTATTTGGATTTTCTAATATTTTTCGCAATTTATAAAAAAATAGAGAAATAAAAACGCTGATTTTAATTTAAAATTTCAATTATAAGTATTGTTTTTTAGAATAACTTATCTTCTAAAAATGTAATAAATACTGTAATTAAATGTTATAGTAGTAGATTTTAACTAGTTGAATTTTAAAGTTTTATATTTTTAAATGTATATTTCATATGAAAAAGATATTGTTTTTCGTTATCACAATTATTATGTGTTTAAGCGGATATGCACAGGATGAATTCAATACCAAATTCAAACCTATTCCTGCCATAAACTCCAGAATTAAAGAAATTATTCCTCCAAAAGAAGTTTCACCAAAAGAAACACCGCCTGATGTTGTCAAGAAACCAGATCCTTTAAAAATCAATCCTGAAGAACTTTTTAAAGATATTAATTTGTATAAAAAAGATTCTAATGTAGAAGGTATTTATTATAGAAGAAATCAATTTTTAGGCAGTTTTGAAGCTAAAACATTTACTTCTACAATTCGTTACAGGGATGCCGCTTTTGTAGATGGAGACAAGATAAAAGTACATTTGAATGATAAAATAATTGAACCCGAAGTTAGTTTGGATGGAGAATTTCAGGGATTTAAAATTACGTTAGTTCCGGGTATTAACAAAATTGATTTTGAAGCTTTGAATGAAGGTTTTGCTTCGCCCAATACAGCAGAATTTGAAGTTTATGATGATAAAGGAGTTGTTATTTCTGCTAGCCAATGGAATGTAGGTACGGGGTATAAAGCGACTATTATATTGGTTAAAGAGTAAAAGCTACTATTATATTAAATCCAATTTTTCTAATCTATTAATAAAATCTAAAGGATTATTTATGTTATTTTTGTGACTTTTGATAGTTGATTTCTATTATTTTTGAATTTTTAGCTATTGATTCATCAGTATAAAAACGATATGAAGCAAATTCTTTTTTTTATCTTTATAATTATTGTTGGTACAAAAGCCTTTGGACAGCCCGAATTTAATACAAAATTCAAACCTATTAAACCACAGACTACAACTGTAAAACCGAAGGAGAAAAAAGACATACCACCTCCAACCAATTTACCCAAATTGAATTTGCCTAAAATTGTCGCTCCTAACGTGTTGAAGGAAACTAATATTTTTGGAACGAAACCTAAACCAAATAATGCTTTTGAAATAGGAACCCCTGAAAATCATTTTTCGATGACTCCTAAAAATAAATTTGAACATAGTTTAGGTAATGAATATCAAAACAAAATGACTAAGGATTTGCATAAAACTCTACACGAAGGAGAGGGGGCATTAGACAGGACTGATAGATATTTGGGAGATTTCAAAACTAAATCTAACTTTTTGGTAGTAAAATACAGAGATTATATTCAAATAGATGGTGATTTGATAAATGTATATTTGAATGACAGGTTAATTCAATCTCAACTGTTCTTAAATTCAGAATTACGTCAATTTAAAATTCCTTTAGGAGTGGGAATCAATAATATTGAATTTGTTGTAGCAAGCCAGGGAACTTCAGGTGGTAATACAGCAGAAATTCACGTTATTGAAGATGGAGGTAAATCGGTAACGGATGAATATTGGAATAATTTAGCTCTGGGAACCAAAATTAAATTAATCGTTATTAAAGAGTAATTTAAAAAATTTCAAATTTCAATTTTTCAATCCCAATTATATAAAGTATTTTTGCCGAATGCAACACAACGTACTTATTTTAGATTTCGGATCGCAATACACACAGCTTATTGC
>JAZKED010000028.1:0-58026 GCA_040387175.1 Bacteroidota bacterium
GACAACCAGCTTGGAAGGCTGGAGCTCTACCAACTGAGCTACTTTCGCATTATTTCAAAATTTCATTTGCTTTCGAAAAGACAAATAAAAACCCCATACTTACGTTTGAGGTTTTAGAGCGAAAGACGAGGCTCGAACTCGCGACAACCAGCTTGGAAGGCTGGAGCTCTACCAACTGAGCTACTTTCGCATTACTACGGTGCAAATATACTCAATCGTTCCGTTTATTTGCAAGTTTTTTTTTGATTATTTTTTTGAAGGCTCCAACTTTATCATAATCGTTTTAAAACCAAATTATTATAAATTCATTATTTTATCTTGAGTAGAGCTTAAAAAATAATTTCATTTTATTTGACCTAATTATAAATCAGTAACTTTGATAAAAATCAGTAACTTTGATTAGAATGATTTAATAAGTTAGTGATTACCATTATTTTAAATAAGCAGAAATGAATAAAATCTTTACTTTATTATTACTATTCAGTATTTTAAGTTGTAAAAAAGAGCCTTTAAAAAAGGTATCTCCTGCAAAAAACGAACCTATAATCGTATTAGATGAAAAAGGAATTCAGTTTGACAGCGTTGTACTTAATTCATTCGACAGTAAAATATTAAAAGATTTTTACAAATCTGTAGGCTATCAAACTGTTTGGCAATCCAAAAAAAACAGAAAAATCATCTTGAAACAATTCGCTAAATCTGAAGAAGAAGGATTGAATCCAGCTGATTACCATTTAAGTAAATTAGAGAAATACGAAAAAAAAATAGCGTCTCTAAATAACGAAGCAAAGATAAAATACGACCTTTTATTAACCCGAAATTTTCAAAGATACTTGGCGCATTTAAACAGTGGAAGGTTAAATCCAAGAACATTGTATCGGGATTGGGATTTAAAAGAAAATAAAATCGATATTAACAAAACCATTATTTTCGCCATTAAAAACGATTCTGTAGCACAGAAAATCGAAGAAAAGAAACCTAACAATATTATCTATAAGGAACTCAAAGAAGCCTTAAGAATTATCAATACTTATCCGAAAGATAATTTTACTGCAATTGAAATAACAAAGAAAATCATTCCCAAAGACACTAATTCTTCATTAATTGGCATCAAAAAAAGATTGATTTACTGGCATTACATGAAGTCCAAAGACAGCTTAACTGCAATTTATGACAATGAAACTGCAGAAGCTGTGAAAAAATTTCAATTCCGTCACGGACTATCCGCTGATGGAGTTATTGGAAAAGGGACAATTCAATCGCTCAATTTCTCAAAAAAACAACGCAAGGAGCAAATTCTTGCTAATCTGGAGCGTTGGAAATGGTTTCCAAAAGAAATGGGAAATGAATATGTAATCGTCAATGTACCTGATTATAAATTATCAGTCGTAAAAAGTAATGACACCATGAGGGTTCACAAAGTAGTGGTTGGAACTGCAAAAAGAAAAACACCTATTCTTTCTTCAAAATTATCGGCAGCAGTTTTTAATCCTACCTGGACTGTTCCGCCAACGATCATCAAAGAAGACGTAATTCCTGCTATTACAAAAAGTAGAAGTTATTTGGCTCAAAAAAACATTAAAGTTTATAACAGAAATGGAGACAGCGTAAGCGCTGAGGATTGGAAATTAGAATATGCAAAAGGATATCGTTATGTGCAAAGTCCCGGAACATTTAACTCTTTGGGAATGGTAAAAATCTTATTCCCTAATCATTTTTCTGTTTATTTACACGACACAAATCATCGTGATTATTTCACAAAATCAATGCGTTCACTAAGTTCAGGTTGTGTGAGAGTTGAAAATCCTTTAGCCTTGACCGAATATTTATTAGACGATACAAGCGACTGGAATCTTGAAAAAATTACTGAAACATTGAAGAGCCAAAAGACGAAACAAATTAAAATCAAAAAAGAAGTCTTTGTTCACATCTTGTATTGGACAGCCTGGAGCGAAAATAATAAATTATTTTTCCGGGATGATATCTACAATTTAGATGCTGATTTATATGATAAATTAAGAAGCTGAAGCAAAAATATCTTTAGCACTTCTTGATGGATGGTATATAAACAAACACGTCTTATCTTTTATAGTACCAACAATATCTTTTAATAATTCTGCCGGAATAGCAGGACAACCTTGACTTCTTCCTAATCTTTTATGACATTTTATGAATGAGTTT
The DNA here is from genome assembly GCA_040387175.1 of Bacteroidota bacterium. Lineage (GTDB taxonomy): Bacteria > Bacteroidota > Bacteroidia > Flavobacteriales > Flavobacteriaceae > Flavobacterium. The sequence continues at coordinate 2,182 of JAZKED010000028.1, forward strand.
GAAACATAATCAGCAGCATGCATCACTACCCCCCTAACTCTTGCATTGTCATTAACTCCTTTTTCCTGACCATCCAACTTTAAAGACATTCCGTGTTTTCCGTTGTAAGTTTCACCTGTAACATAAAATCCTAAGCTACTTTTATAAGAACTATTAGCATTGGAAAAGCTATTGGCAAATTCCTCTCCTGTATTTCTTCCGTGAGCAACCAGGGAATTATATAAAATACTATTAGTACTCAAATCAATTACCCAAAGTCTTTTCACATTAGAAGATAAACTAAAATCTACCAAAGTTAAAATGTCTTTTTGAACCAATCCTTTCTCTTTCAACAGATAGAATCCTTTCAAAGCTTCTTTGAAACTTTCCATATTTGGCAAAGTACATTCATTTGTATTCAACGAATTATATATCAATTCAGCATTAGATTCAAAAGCAGATTTAGTCACAATAGCAACTTCTGTCTTCTTAGAATGTTCTGGATTAGCAACATTTGTTTCGTTGGAAAAAATAGAAAATATTAAAAATGAAATAGTGGCGAATATGTTATAAATCATTGTTATTGTATACGTTAAACTATTAAATTCGGGATTGCAAATATAGAATAGAAATCCAATTACCAAAAAAAATTAAGAAAAAAATGTGACCTTTTTATAGAAAACACCTGTTAATAACGTCTTAAAACCATATTTAGCTTGCATCATTTACTAATTTTCTTATTTTTGTTTTACCATAATCATTATATATGACGAAGTTTTACTCTTCTATCCCATTTATTTTGGTTTTAATTCACTTTAATACTTACAGCCAAAAAAAGACACTTCAGGCAAAACCAACTGTAGGAAATATAACTATTGATGGAAAAATTAATGAAGAAGCATGGCAATCGGGTCCTATTGCGACAGATTTTATCATGTTTGAACCCGACAATGGAAAACCTATTAGTGATTCTAAGAAGACCGGGGTAAAAGTTCTTTATGACAATACTGCTATATATGTATCAGCAACATTATACGATGATGAGCCTGATAAAATTTCAAAAGAATTAACCAATCGGGATGTTTTTGGAATTTCTGATCATTTTTCAGTTTTTATTAATGGATTTAATGATGGGCAACAAGATTACAGATTTTATGTAAGCGCTGCCGGGGTACAAATGGATTGTTTAGCTATAGAAGACAGCGAAGATTTTTCATGGGATGCTATCTGGACCAGTGAAGTAAGGATAACAGATTTTGGATGGGTTGTTGAAATGAAAATCCCATATGCCGCATTGCGATTTTCAAAAGCAGAAAAACAAACTTGGGGGTTAAATTTTCTACGCGAAATAAAACGGGATTTTCAAAAATATACCTGGAATCATGTTGATAATGAAATTGGTTACACCATTACTCAACAAGGAATTCTGGAAGGAATTGAAAACATAAAAACACCCACAAGACTTTTCTTTATTCCATATACTTCAGCCTACTATCAACAGGATAAATTTGATTCTGATAAAACTTTCAAAGCAGGCTTGGACATTAAATATGGAATAACTGATGCCTTTACTCTCGACGCCATTTTAGTTCCGGACTTTGGACAAACTAAATTTGACAATGCCATTCTAAATCTGGAACCTTTTGAACAGGAGCTTAATGAAAACAGGCCTTTTTTTACTGAAGCAACCGATTTGTTTTCAAAAGGCACACTGTTTTATTCCAGAAGAATTGGAGGAACACCAATAATAGACAGTGCTGAATTACAAACACAATTAGTACCTAATGAAGAAATTACCAATTTTCCAAGTGCTGTAAATTTAATAAATGCTGTGAAAGTTTCAGGCAGAACCGAAAAAGATATGGGAATTGGAGTTTTGAATGCTATTACTGAAAAAACTGAGGCTACTATTACAGACACTACAACAAATACTTCCCGGAAAGAAGTTGTAGAACCATTAACTAATTACAATGTTTTGGTTTTCGACCAGCGTTTTAATCAAAACTCATCTGTTTCTTTTGTCAATACAAATACCATTCGAAATGGAAGTTTTCGTGATGCTAATGTTTCAGCACTACTATTTAATTTGAATACCAAAGCGAATACCTACAATTTATATGGGGATTTTAAATTTAGTTCTGTAAAAGACAACAACACTCAATTCAGTTCCATCAACTTAAAAAATTATGACGGCTATAAAACCTCATTGAATTTTGCCGAAACCAGTGGGAATTTCAGGTATTTAATTTCAGCGAAATACCTCTCTGAAAATTTTGACGTAAATGATTTAGGAATTATTTTTTACACAAATTACCATGCAGCCTATGCGGAATCCAGCTATAGAATTCTAAACCCAACAAAGGCTTTCAATACTTTTAATGCGACACAAAACATAAACATTGAACAACAAAATACAACTGGAAAAATTCAGGAAGCCTGGTATCAAATTGTCGCCAAAGGAACAACGACAAAAAATCATTATGTTGAATTACTTTTTCAAATAAACCCCTTGGATCGGTTCGACTTTTATGAACCACGTTATACAGAAAGGTATGTGTACAAACCAAAAAGTATGTTTCTGTATGGTGAATTTTATTCAGATGAAACCAGACCTTTCCATTATGAAATTCAACTTTCTACCGAAAAATTTGATGAAGAAAACAGAAATATCCACAAAGTATTTGGAGGAGTAAAATACAGATTCAATGATAAATTTTCCTTGTCTTACAACTTCGAGTATACCCGAATGACCAATGATCGGGGCTGGGTTGATTTTGACAATACTGACATTATTTTTGCTGAACGCAATCGGGAAATAACACAGCATTATTTTACCGGAAAATATTCTATTACCAATAAAATGACTTTCAATCTTATAGCAAGGTACTATTGGTCTTATTCCGAAAATCATGAATTCCTCACATTACAAGACAATGGCTTTTTAATACCTAACACCAGTTATTCTGAAAATAAAGATAGAAATCTCAATTCCTGGAATTTAGATTTCTCTTATTCCTGGTGGTTTGCTCCCGGAAGTCAACTCTCGGTTTTGTATCGAAATTATGCTTTAGAAAGTACTTCATTTGTCGAAAAAAACAATCAAAATAACTTTGACAATCTTTTTTCAGGCAATGTGACAAATATTTTCTCCGTTAGTTTACGCTATTACATTGATTATAATTCCATTAAAAGAAAGTCCTAAAATGCATTAATTTCAGAAAATGAACTTATCTATGATACAATTATTATTATTTCACATTCTAATCTAAAAATGTATAATAGTGATTTTAGGTTAACATCAAATTTTAGAAATACTTTATCTTTGCAAAAAATAAATTCACAATGAACAAAAAAGTAATCCTTATGATTCTTGATGGCTGGGGGAAATCTCCAGACCCAAAAGTTTCAGCAATTGACAACGCTAACATTCCTTTCATCAATAGTTTATATACAAAATACCCAAGTGCTCAGCTTCGAACAGATGGTTTAAACGTTGGTTTACCAGAAGGACAAATGGGAAATTCCGAAGTAGGCCATATGAACCTTGGAGCAGGAAGAATTATTTATCAGGATTTAGCCAAAATAAACCTGGCTGTTGAATACAAAACACTAAATCAGGAAAAAGTACTTGTAGATGCTTTTCAGTTTGCAAAAGACAACAATAAGGATGTTCACTTTTTAGGGTTGGTTTCCAATGGTGGAGTGCATTCTCACATAGAACATTTAAAAGGTTTGATTGATGCCACTCAGGATTTTGGTCTTGAAAAAGTATTTATTCACGCTTTTACAGATGGACGTGACGTGGATCCAAAATCGGGAATATTGTTTATTTCAGATTTAGAAAACCATATTAAAAATACTACTGCAAAATTAGCATCGGTTATTGGGAGATATTATGCAATGGACAGGGACCGTCGCTGGGAAAGAGTAAAACTTGCCTATGATTTGATTGTAAACGGAATTGGAATACATTCTAAAAATGTAATTGACAGCATTCAGGACGATTATAAAAATGATGTTACTGACGAATTTATTCAGCCAATTGTTATGGTTGATGATAACGACCAGCCTGTTGCAAAAATTAAAGATGGTGATGTTGTAATCTTTTTCAATTTCAGAACAGACAGAGGACGTCAATTAACAGAAGTACTGTCTCAGATAGATTGTCATGAACAAAACATGCACAAACTAAATGATTTGTATTATGTTACGATGACCAATTATGACGATACTTACAAAGGAATGCACGTGATTTACGACAAAGATAATATCACAGAAACTTTAGGTGAAGTATTGGAAAAAGCAGGTAAAAAGCAAATTCGTATTGCTGAAACTGAAAAATATCCTCACGTGACATTTTTCTTTTCTGGTGGAAGAGAAGAGCCTTTCATTGGTGAAAGCCGAATCCTGAAAAACTCTCCAAAAGTAGCCACATACGATTTACAGCCTGAGATGAGTGCTTTTGACTTAACTTTTGCATTAGTTCCTGAATTGGAAAAAGAAGAAGTTGATTTTGTGTGTCTGAACTTTGCCAACGGAGATATGGTAGGTCATACAGGTGTTATGGAAGCGGCAATAAAAGCTTGCGAAGCTGTTGACAAATGTGTAGAAAGAGTAATTACAACGGCATTAGAACATAATTACACCACTATTGTAATTGCCGATCACGGAAACTGCGAAACGATGATTAATCCTGATGGAAGTCCAAATACGGCACACACGACAAATCCAGTGCCTATTATTTTAGTAGACAAAGAATTGACAGCTATTCATGATGGAGTTTTAGGAGATATTGCGCCAACAATCTTAGCATTGATGGGAGTTGAAAAACCGGTGGCAATGACCAGACATTCTTTATTATAGAAACATCAAAATATATTTAAAAAATGCTGCTTCAAAAGAGCAGCTTTTTTTATTTAAAGAAATTGTTCAACAAAATAAATCAAAAGACCGACTAAACCACCCACGACCGTTCCGTTGATTCTAATATACTGAAGATCTTTTCCGATTTCTAATTCTAGTTTATTTGAAATTTCTTTTTCGTCCCAGCTTTTAACTGAATTAGCGATTAGGTCTCCAATGGCTTTTTTATTTCGCAGTAAAATACCTAGCAAGTCAATTTTTATAAAATCATTAATCTTCGCCATCATTATGGAATCTTCCTGAATGTTTTTTCCAAAATTCCGAATCATTGCAATCAGGCTATCTTTTATTTTAGAGCCATCTCCTTTTTCCAAATCAGTGGTTACGGCATTTTTTATTTCTTTCCAGATATCGTTGATATAATCCTGAACTTCTTTTTTATGAGTAAATTCAATAACCAAAGCATTAATTTTTTCTTGCATTTCTGGTGAATTTTTCAGGTCTTCTATAAATTGAAGTACGTATGAATTTATTTTTTGTCTGATAACACTATCCGATTCTTTTGCCTGATTAATGAACTCATAAAGTCCATTGAAAACACCATCGGCAATTTTCTTATCTGCAATACCCAAAGTGTACCAAGGCGTTGATCCTTTTACTTTTTCCCGAATTAAGTCTTTGTTAGCCTCTAACTCTTCAGATAAAATAACAAGCATATTGCTTATCAATTGTTCTTGCTTTTCGCTTTTGGTTAATGATTCTAAACCAATTGCAATCCATTGTCCAAAATTCATTTCCTGAAGTTTAGCTTCAAATTGCGTTCGGATAAAATGTTTCACATCTTCATCATCAACCGTTTTTAAAATTCCCGGAATCACATTTTCAACCACCAGTGATGCAATTTTGGACGCATTTTTTTCTTCTTTCAGCCAATCTGTGGCTTTTACAGGAAAGTTAAATTCATCTATTTTAACTTCTAATTTTTCTTTTATCAGAAACTCATCCGAAACAAAATCACCTAAATTTTGACCAATAGCATCTTTGTTTGTTGGAATTAAAGCCGTGTGCGGAATTGGAATTCCCAACGGATGACGAAACAAGGCCACAACTGCAAACCAATCGGCGATACCGCCAACCATTGCAGCTTCGCTCAAAGCTTTTAGCCAGTCAATTTCAAAATAATGAGCTGCAAAAAAACACAGAACTGCAAAACCCAAAACTGACAAAGCAATTTTTTTCATTTTGACTAAACCTGCTTCTTTCTCTATATTCGCTTCGCTTATAGCACTCATAATAATTCAATTTCATTATATAAGCTAAATTTACCAAATTGTTTCCATATATCATCTATCCAAATCGAAAAGCAAAATCAAATTAAATAAATTAAAAATTGTATTTTTGCGGCTTATTTTACGAAAATGATTATCCAAAAAACAAGAGAAGAAATAGAATTAATCCGCGAAAGCGCGTTAATCGTATCCAAAACATTAGGAATGATTGCTTCCGAAATCAAGGAAGGCGTTACCACATTATATTTAGATAAAAGAGCCGAAGAATTCATTCGTGATCATGGTGCTGTTCCAAGTTTCCTTGGATTATACGGATTTCCAAACTCACTTTGTATGAGTCCGAATGCTCAGGTAGTACACGGAATTCCGAACAACACTCCATTACAAAATGGGGATGTTATTTCCGTTGACTGTGGTGCTTTCAAAAACGGATTCCACGGCGATCACGCTTACTCTTTCGAGATTGGTGAAGTAGCTCCTGAAACAAAAAAATTATTACAGGTTACCAAAGAATCTTTATATGTTGGAATCCGTGAATTAAGAATAGGAAACCGCGTAGAAGATGTAGGTAATGCAATCCAAAAATATACCGAAGCACACGGTTATGGTGTGGTTCGCGAATTGGTAGGACACGGAGTTGGTCAAAAAATGCATGAAGATCCAGAAATGCCAAATTATGGTAAAAAAGGCCGTGGGAAATTATTCGTTGAAGGAATGGTAGTTGCCATTGAACCGATGATCAACATGGGAACCAAAAACATAAAACAATTGAAAGATGGCTGGACAATTCTTACTGCCGATGGAAAACCAAGTGCTCATTTCGAACATGACGTTGCTATCATCGATGGAAAACCCGAGATTTTATCTACTTTCTATTATATCTACAAAGCACTAGGAATTGAGAGTAACGAAGAAGATGAATTTAGAAAAGTGCCTTTGGTAATCTAATATTATAGACAAAAATTAAAAACTCCTTTTGGCAAAAACTTGCTGTAATAAATAATGAAGAAACTTTTTAAACTAATCCTCAATACTATTCCTCGTCCCCTACTTATTCGTTTGAGTTATGTAGCACGTCCAATTATCGCTTTTTCATTAAAAGGAACTAATTTTACTGATCCAATAGACGGAAAAAGTTTTAAGTCGATGTTGCCTTATGGATATGAAAACCAGCGTAACAATGTGCTTTCGCCAAGTACACTTTCTTTGGAAAGACACCGTTTGTTATGGTTATATCTAAATGAGCAAACTGATTTTTTTACCGCTCCAAAAAAAGTATTGCATTTTGCACCGGAACAGGCATTTTACAAATTGTTTCGCAATCAAAAAAATCTGGATTACACCACAACCGATTTATTTTCTCCATTGGCAGATGTAAAAGCAGATATTTGCAACTTGCCTTTTGAAGACAATCAATACGATGTGATTCTATGCAACCACGTTTTGGAACATATTCCAGATGACACAAAAGCGATGCAGGAATTATTCCGCGTTTTAAAACCAGGAGGAATGGCAATTCTTCAAATTCCACAGGATTTAAAAAGAGAAGTAACATTTGCTGACGATTCTATTACAGACCAAAAAGAACGCGCCAAAATATTTGGTCAATACGATCACGTTCGCATTTATGGCCGCGATTATTTTGACAAATTGCGACGCATAGGTTTTACCGTAATTGAAGAAGATTACACCAATAAAATTGCGCCTGAGTTGGTAGAAAAATATTGTTTAGCGAAAGGCGAAATCATTCCAGTTTGTTATAAATAAACTAAAATTCAGCCAATTTTATTCTAATATAATTTAAGCAAAGCATAATTCGTTATATTTACCATTTAACAATAACGAGACTATGTTTGCTTCCTTTTTTAGAAAAATAATATTGATTTTCATTGTTACTTCAACTGTTGCTCAAACAGAAGTTGAAGTTGTTCCTCCTTATAATATCAAAACAGCTTCTTTTATCCAAAGTAATAAGACTGTTGTTCCAATATTTGAATTAGGGGAAGGATTTCAATTTCAATTTGACGATTTATTCGGAAACGAAGCCAATTATTATTACGAAATTGTTCATTGTGATTACAATTGGAAACCTACAGAAATTCCAAAAACCGAATATTTAAAAGGGTTTGACGGACAAAGAATTCAGCAATACGAAAATTCTTTTAACACACTGCAAACCTATTCTCATTATCAATTACCCATTCCAAATCAGTTTTCACAACTCCTTATCAGCGGTAATTACATTCTGAAAATTTTAGATGAAAATAAAGATATCGTACTTTCCAGAAAATTCATTCTCTATGAAAATATTGTCACAGTTCCAATGCAAATAAGACGCGCCAGAACTGCAAACTATTTGGATTATAAACACAATGTAGAATTTTCAATACAATCACAGACAATTGTTTTTCAAAACCCATTGAAAAACGTAAAAGTAGTTCTGTTTCAAAACGGACAGTTCAATACAGCAATCAAAAACGTTCCTCCACAATACACCATTGGAAATGAACTAATTTATAAATACGATACTCAGACACAATTTTGGGCTGGAAATGAGTTTTTATATTTTGACAACAACGACATTAGGGCTGCGAGCAATAATGTAACACGAGTAACTTCAACTGGCGGCATATATAGTTCAAATTTATATACTAATGATGCCAAAGGAAATTATCCTTATTCCATAATGCCTGATGACAATGGAACTTTCGTAATTAGAAATATCAATACTACCAAAAATGAAATTGAGGCAGATTATGCCTGGATTTATTTCAGCCTTTCCGCTCCTTCATTTATGTCAAAGAAAAGTATTTATGTTACAGGAATGTTTAATAATTACAGTCTTTCACCAGAGTACAAAATGGATTTCAATACAAAAACCAACTTGTATGAAAAAGCCGTTTTAATAAAACAAGGCTATACCAATTATCAATACCAGGTAGCCGATGACAAAGGAAATGTTGATGCAGAAAAAGCTCCTGATGGCAATTTTTGGCAAACCGAAAATGACTATACAATACTCGTTTATTATCGACAAAACAGTGATCGTTACGAACGGGTTATTGGTAAAGGAAACGCAAATTCAAACGTTGTGACCAACTAAAAAAAACATTTTTCTAAAACTGTAAAACAAACTCATTTTTTCGTAAATTTGCCATATATAAAAATCATATAGTACTATATTACAATGGTTTCACAAATAACGAGAGGCATTAAAATATCAGTTTTGACTAGTTTTGAAGGCACTTACTTCAAAAACTACAAAATTCATTTTGCTTTTAGTTATGAAATTACCATCGAAAACCACAGTAAAGATTCTGTACAATTGGTTTCTCGCCACTGGGAAATTTTTGATTCCCTAAATAACAGAGAAATTGTAGATGGCGAAGGCGTAATTGGCAAAAAACCAGTTCTAAAACCCGGCGAATCTCATACTTATAATTCCGGTTGTTTATTGGCTTCCCCGTATGGTGCCATGAAAGGTTTTTTTAATATGGTTAATTTCACAACAACAAGAAACTTCAAAGTTATCGTACCGACGTTTCGTTTGTCTGCTCCTTTTGCATTAAATTAATTTATATTTACAACTATTACTTCCTCTTTAGTTATTGCGTAAACAATATCATTTTCTGTTGGAATCAAATAATAATTACCTGTAAATTCTCCAAACGCAGGAAAAATCATCTGATTGGGTTTTCTGAAAAAACACGATAAACTTAAAAATTGCTTTCCCAATCCCTTTAATTGAATGCCGGGATGAATGTGTCCACAAAAGTTGAATAAACCTTCTTTTTCTGTTGGATGATGCGTTAACAAAAAATCATGTATTATAAATTCTTTGAAAATTTCAATATTTAAATGTGCATAAAACTGTTTTGAAATAATATCGTGATTGCCTTCTAGTAAAATTATTTTCTGCGAATGCTTCTTGGTCCATTCTACAAAAAAATCCCATTCATTATTGATTTTACTATGAAACAAATCTCCCAGAAAAACAATTGTTTGAGGGCTGAATAATTCCAAAACAGCATCTAAACGAATAAAATTTTCGAAAACAGCATCTTTAGGAATTCCAATCCCATGCTTTCTGAAATGTGCTACTTTACCCAAATGCACATCAGAAATTAACAGCATTTTCTTTTCTTCCCAAAAGACAGCACCAGATTGATGCAGTATAAAAACTTGGTTATTTATAGTTATTGTCATATTTAAATCTTCATGTAACTCGCTGTCATCTTTTTGATTCTTTCCGCTAAAGTTTCACTGGATAATTTTTCCCTTAATCGATCTGTGATGATAGGAAAACTAAAAGGTGTTGGTTTTTTACATTGTTTCCAGACGATAGTCTGCTGATTCACTCTTTCCAAAGCCTGAATCAAGCGTCCTTCTTCCAACTGATGTTCAAATGTTTCCGAATAAGCCTGCTGAAGTAATAAATTATCTGGCTCATAGTCCCTGAAAACTTCAAAAAGCAATTGCGAACCACTTTGCAAATGTTTGGTTTTAACAGGTCTTCCGGGCATTCCGGTAAAAACCAATCCTGCAATTACGGCAATATCCCTGAATTTTCTTCTGGCCATCTCTGTTAGATTGAGACTTTTTTGCAAATCATGATGTATATATTCTGTTGAAAATAAATTATTGTCAAAAACAGACTCCATATCAATTTCCTGATCGGAGAGTAATTCAAAACCGTAATCGTTATACGCCAGCGAAAAAGTGATTGGTGACAATAAACTAATACGATACGACAAAATACTCGCTAAAGCTTCATGGACAAATCGACCTTCGAAAAGATAGAAAACTGCATGAAATCCTTCTCTTGTTTTAAAGGTTTCAATTAAGAATTCATCATCAGAAGGTACAATACTTTCCTTCCGCTGTCTTGCAAAAATAGGTTGCAATGCTTTTAACTCAGGAGTCAGATTTTCACTATTTGCAGCATACAATTCTTCCCGCAACAATTCACTCATTTGTACCGATAATGCCATGCGTCCTCCCATCCAGCTTACTGTTCGGGATTCTTTTTTGGGATCTGCTTTTCGAACTAATACCTGCATGTTTTTTACACGAAATAATTCCAATCTTTTTCCGGCGAACGTAAAAACATCTCCCGGCTGCAGTTTTGAGGCAAACCATTCCTCAATATTTCCTATATAACCTCCGCTTAAAAATTTAACGTTTAACGATGCGTCTCCAACAATGGTTCCAATTTGCATTCTGTGATGCATTGCAATCAGTCGGCTGTTGATTTTAAAACGTCCGTCTTCTTCAACTTCTACTTTTTTATATTCATCATACGCCTGTAAACTCTGACTTCCATTGGTAATAAAATTCAGAATCCAGTTCCAGTTTTCTTTTGTGATGTTTTGATAACAGAACGTTTGTCGGACTTCTTCAAAAATTTCATCCGGGAAAAATCCGTCAGAAACCGCCAACGTATTGAGATACTGAACCAAAACATCCCAACTGTTCAAGTACGGAATTCGGTCTTCAACAATGGTTTTGGCAACCGCTTTTTTAAGCGCCGAAGCTTCAATCAGTTCGATGGCATGTGTTGCCAGAAAATAAATCACACTTTCTTTTCCAGGTTGATGTCCGCTTCGTCCTGCTCTTTGCAGAAATCGGACTACACCTTTTGGTCCACCTACCTGAATAATGGTTTCAACAGGAGCAAAATCTACTCCCAAATCCAGACTTGAAGTACAAACGACTACTTTTAATTCTTCGTTTCTAATCGCATTTTCAACCCACAAACGGGTTTCCCTGCTAATGCTTCCGTGATGCATGGCCATATCTCCGGCAAACTCGGGATATTTTTCCAATATGGCCTGAAACCACATTTCGCAGGCAGAACGTACATTAGTAAAAATTAAAGTAGTTTTGCTTTTCCGTACTATTTTTGCCACCTCATCAATTAGATGCAGTCCCATGTGGCCACGCCAAGGATAACTGTCCATTTTGTCGGGCAATATCGAAAGCACTTTTATTTTTTTGTTGATATTGGCCTTAATCAAAACCGAATTATGATAGGCATCTGAATTTAATCCTAATAATACTTGTTGTGCCAGTTCCAGATTTCCGATAGTGGCGGAAATGCCCCAAATTCGCATTTTGGGTGCAATGGTTTTTAATCGGAATAAAGCCAATTCCATTTGAACACCACGTTTTGTACCTAATAATTCGTGCCATTCATCTACTACAATTGCTGAACAATTGGCAAAGGTTTTCGAAAACTCTTTTGAAGCCAATAATAATTGCAGACTTTCCGGGGTTGTAACCAGCAGATCCGGCATTTTTTTGCGTTGCTTTGTCCTTTCACTTTGGGAAGTATCTCCGGACCGAATTCCAACGGTCATTTGCGTATCCAAATCGTTAAGAATTTTTTCAGCAGCTTGTTTTATTTCAACAGAAAGTGCCCGTAACGGCGTAATCCAGATGGCTTTCAGCCCGGGTTTATGTTTCGTTTTATAATTCGGATTTTTCTTCATGTAATCGAGAACTATCGAAAACCATAAGGCATAGGTTTTTCCACTTCCGGTGGGAGCGTTTAGTAAACCGTTTTTGCCTTGCAGAAATGCGGTCCAGGTCTGGGTTTGGAATGGAAATGCTTTCCAGCCCTGATCATGAAACCAATTTTCTGCAATCGTATAAAGTTCGTCTCTGTTCATTTTTGGGAAAGGGTTTTGACTTATGAAATCATACTTTTTAAATCTTCAATTGAATTGGCATCCTCAATTTTTTTGTCCTGCCGCCATCTTAAAATTCTTGGAAAACGGGTTGCGATACCGCTTTTATGCCTCTTGGAAAGTGCAATTCCTTCAAATCCAATTTCAAAAACCAATTGTGGTGTTACACTCCGAACAGGGCCAAATCGCTCCAACGTATTTTTTTTGATAAAGTCATCAACTTTCCTGAATTCGGCATCGGTTAAACCGGAATATGCTTTGGCAAATGTGACTAATTCTCTTTCGCCATTATCATTGGTCTGCCAAAGTGCGAAAGTATAATCGGTAAATAAATTAGAACGTCTTCCGTGACCTCGCATCGCATAGGTCAAAACGGCATCAATTACTAGAGGTTCAATTTTCCATTTCCACCAATCGCCCTTTTTTCTTCCTACCTGATAAGTTGAATCGTTGCGTTTTATCATCAGACCTTCACTTTTCATTTCGCGGGCACGCATTCTTTCGTTCGTTACATCTTCCCAGGAATGAAACAAAACTCTTTCTAATAATTGAAAATGCGATGTTTTTTCTTTTATAGAATCATATAATTGTTCCAATAATAATCTTCTTTCGGAATAAGGTGAATTTCGAATATCTTTTCCTTCCCATTCTAAAATATCGTACGCTTTTAAAATTACGGGTACTTTTTCTAATAATGATGCAGAAATAGTTTTACGACCAATTCTGGCTTGTAAATCATTAAAAGTTCCAATTTCCTTTTCGGGAAAAGCTAAAATTTCCGCATCGATAACGGTTCCATCAGGAATAATTCCGATAAAAGATTTAAACTCCGGATATTTGTCGGTGACTAACTCCTCGCCTCTTGACCAGACATAAATTTCGTTTTCACGGATAATGGTTTGCGACCGAATCCCATCCCATTTATGTTCAACTGACCAGTCTTCGGGATTTCCGAGATTATTGACTTCGCCTTCAATTGGATAAGCCAGATAAAAAGGATAAGGTTTTGACAAATAATCACTGCTTTTTTCATCCAAAATCAATTCCTGAAACGTGATGGTATTTGGATCCCAGTTTCCCATTAATTTATACGCCAAAGCATCTTCATCAACAGCTTCTGCTTTTGATAAAGCTCGGGTCATTAATTTCTGGCTTACACCGATTCTTAAACTTCCGGTAATTAATTTGGTAAAAACGAAGCGTTCGTAATAATTCAGCGCCAGCCAGTTCTCATGCAAATATTCTTTTTTCTCAATATCTGATTTCTTTTTTAATGCAATGATTTCCTGTAGATATTCGGTTAAACTTTTATCGGAATGTTCTTTTGTTGTTGGAATGATCAAAGCGATGGTTTCGGCCAAGTCACCTACTATATGATAACTTTCCTCAAAAAGCCATAAAGGAATATTTGCCAGTTCATTCGCCCAAATCCGCAATAAAGTAGTATTCACAGGTCTTGGAGGACGACGATGAGAAAGAATTGCAATCGTCCATACTTTATCTTCCGGCGATGCATTTTTAAAATACGTCGTCAGGGCATCGACTTTTACGTTCGTTTTATTCGAACTGTCAAGTGTCTTTATGAGTTGGGCAAAATTTTTCATCTACAGTTCCTTATTTTCAGAAATATCCTGAGTTTCATTTTGTTCAAATACAACTTCCTTTTCATCTTTTTCCATTTCTGCTGCTTCGCCTTCGTATTGTGTCTTTTCGGTTCTGGCGTCGTAACCTAATTCCCTTAAATATTTGGAGAAAATATCGGTATAACCGTGTGTGCAGATTATTTTTTCTGCTCTGGTTGCTTTGATACTATCCAAAAGTGAATACCAATCGCAATGATCGCTTAAAACAAAACCTTTGTCAATGGCACGTCTGCGTCTTGCACCGCGAAATGCCATCCAGCCGCTTGCTGAACCGGTTACAAAAGGAGTCATTTTTCTGATCCAGATACTTCCGTGTGCGCTTGGCGGAGCGAGAACAATATTTCCTGCGAATTCTTCTTTTTTGGTTTCTCGTGTGACCAAAGTTGTTGGCGGAAAGTCTACCATCGGACGCAAAACATTGGTCATGTTTTCGATGGCGCCGTGCGTGTATATTTTTCCAATATCAGTGTCGAGATATTTTAAAAGTCGTTGTGCTTTGCCTAAAGAATATCCAAAAAGAATGGAAGTTTTTCCGTCCGCTTTATTTTCTGCCCACCAATTATTGATTTCTGTAACAACCTCAGCCTGTGGCGTCCAGTTGAATGCGGGTAATCCAAAAGTACATTCGGTGATAAATGTATGGCATTTTACTACTTCGTATGGAACTGAAATCCCATCGTCTTCAGTTTTGTAATCGCCAGTAAAAACCCAAACTTCGCCTTTGTGTTCTACGCGAATTTGAGAACTTCCAATAATATGTCCTGCTGGATGCAATGAGAATTTCACATTATTGATGACAAAGGTTTCTCCCCACTCTTTTCCGGTCACATTTATTTCGCCCAAACGATGCCTAATTATCGGTACGTTAGTATGATGTGTAATATAATTTTGATGTCCCCAACGGGAGTGATCGGCGTGACCGTGCGTAATAATAGCATTTTTTACCGGCCGCCAGGGATCGAGATATACATCGGCCTGCTGACAGTAAATTCCTTTATCGTTAAAAGCTAAAAGCGGAATTTTCATAATATTGATTTATTGGAATTATCTGGACATTCCTATCAAAATTACGCCATCTATATATCGATTATATTACAATTTCACTCGATTAGTTTATTAAATTACAACATTTTAATAATGTATTATGACGGAATCAAAATAAGCTTTTTTACATTTGTATAAAACCGTTTTTAATTCTAAAAAATCATATTCTATGCTTAAAGGATTCTTCAATGTACCGAAAGCCGTGAACGAACCAGTAAAATCGTATGCGCCAGATTCTCCAGAAAAAGCTGCTGTTCTTGATGCTTACAAGCAAATGTGGAATACTAAAATAGACGTTCCGCTTTACATTGGAATCGAAGAAATCAGAACCGGAAATACCCGAAATATAAATCCTCCACACGATCACAAGCACATTGTAGGACTTTATCATCTTGCCGAAAAAGCACATATCGAAAAAGCAATTGCCAATGCATTAGACTCTAAAGCAAAATGGGCAAATATGGCTTGGGAACAGCGAGCAGCAATTTTCCTGAAAGCCGCCGAATTGATTGCAGGTCCTTACAGAGCAAAAATAAATGCCGCAACAATGATTGGGCAATCTAAAAATATTTATCAGGCTGAAATTGATGCTGCCTGTGAATTCATAGATTTTTTACGTTACAATGTAGAATTTATGACGCAAATCTACAGCGACCAGCCCAAATCTACTTCCGATGTCTGGAACCGATTGGAATACCGTCCACTCGAAGGTTTTGTTTATGCTATTACGCCTTTCAACTTTACAGCTATTTCCGGAAATCTTCCTGCAAGTGCAGCGATGATGGGAAATGTTGTGATTTGGAAACCTAGCGACAGTCAGGTTTTTTCTGCCAAAATCATTATCGATATTTTTAAAGAAGCCGGGCTTCCCGATGGCGTTATCAACGTTGTGTTTGGCGATGCTTTGATGATTACAGATACGGTTGCTGCAAGCCGAGATTTAGCCGGAGTTCATTTTACAGGTTCTACTCACGTTTTTAAAGATATTTGGGCAAAAATTGGCTCGAATATTCATCACTATAAAACCTATCCAAGAATTGTTGGAGAGACTGGCGGAAAAGATTTTATTGTAGCGCATCCAAGTGCCAATGTAAAACAAGTAGTTACTGGACTTATTCGTGGTGCTTTCGAATTTCAGGGACAAAAATGTTCTGCTGCTTCCAGAGGATATATTCCAAGAAGCATTTGGCCAGAAGTTAAAAAAGAATTGATTACAGATGTTAAATCAATCAAAATAGGCTCTCCGGAAGATTTTGGCAATTTTGTTACCGCCGTTATTCACGAAGGTTCTTTTGATAAATTGGCAAAATATATCGACCAAGCCAAGAAAGATTCAGATGTAGAAATAATCGTTGGCGGAAATTATGATAAATCTGTTGGATATTTTATTGAACCAACCATATTGGTAACTACGAACCCACATTACGTTACGATGGAAACTGAATTATTCGGTCCCATTCTAACACTTTTCGTTTACGAAGACGAGCAATGGAATGAAACATTACAACTAATTGACAACACTTCTGAATATGCTTTGACTGGTGCCATTTTCAGCAGAGATCGTTACGCCATTGAAGAAGCTACTGTCGCTTTACAAAACTCTGCAGGAAACTTATACATCAACGACAAACCAACTGGAGCCATTGTTGGAATGCAGCCTTTTGGTGGAGCGAGAGCCTCTGGAACCAATGACAAAGCGGGTTCTGCAATGAATTTATTGCGTTGGGTGTCTCCGAGAAATATTAAAGAAGTTTTTGTTACTCCGAAAGATTATAGATACCCTTTTTTGGGAGAATGAGTTAGTCATAAAGTTTGAAAGTCAAAAGTCATAAAGACTTTATAAATAGTAAAAACCCAGAAGAATTCAAATAATTTGAGTTCTTCTGGGTTTTTTATTTTTTGTGAATTAAAAAATACTTAACTACCAATCTTACCATACCTCTGATGTTCAGAAAAGTATAAGACAATTTTTTTCTTTCCTTTTATATATGGATAAAATAATTCATAATTTCCATCATGAGAACTATACCTTAACTCATCGCTATTCTTTTCGAACACACCATTAAGATAATCCCTTTCAGGCTGAGTAGTTTTATAGATATATTCTATTTTTTTTGGTCTAATAGTATCCATTAAATCCCCTCCCTCATATTCATTAAATCCTAAAAAAACAGGAGAACCATCAATAGTATCTTTAACTATCAGAGTTACACTTGGAAAATTTTCGTCAGTCTTCGATAATATTTCTAAAATATTAGCCGTCTCAACTATATATTTTTCTGAAAATTTGTAATCTACAAGTTTACCACTAATACTTTTATTGGTCTCAATTATCGCTTTTGCAGACCCAATTAATAATTTTTCTTTTTTACTTGATGTCAGATAATCACCTCCAAATAAAATAACTGCAATTAGTGGAAAAATTGCTAATATAATTACCACCCTTTTCTTATTTGACCTGACAGAACTATTATCCAAATTATGCTTATCGGCAATTCTTGTTAGATTAAACATTAAATTAATGATAAGCGAACCAACCATCAATGCAAGAATCCCCAAAACACTTAAATAAAACGTTTCAGTCATATTTTCTCTAAATACCTTTAGCCCGAAAACCTGAATCATTATAAAAGTAAATACCCAATAGACTAATAAAACTATTGACGCTATTCCTATTACATTACTAAATTTGACAATCTGTTTAGAATTCATTTACTATTTTTTGAGATTTTAAAGCAAGAAAATACTTCTTTAAAGTAAATATAGAAAGTTTTATCTATCTGCAACTAACCTTCAATAAATTATTTAGATATTCAAAAAAAACTAAAAAGGTAAATTGTTAAAAAACATCATTTGGAATTGGGTTCGGCTAGAATTTTGCTGAATTTGTGACATTACGCCCAACTCCATTTTTAAACTTTTGCTAAAACAATAACCAAGGCCTCCATAAATGCGGTCCCTGTCAAAATAAGCAGGACCCTCGGTATTGATAAAAATTTCATTATATACAGAAGCATAAACTGCATTTTTATCCATTGTTTTTTTATTAATCGGAACATTCAAAGACAGAAAATAACGTACACGCATGCTAAAATCTTCTTCAACAAATCGCTGTTCAAAACGATAGCGATGCTGAATATTTACTCTTCCAAATTCTTGTTTTGTAGTAAACTGCTGATAGATTCTGTGTTCGTTCGTATTAATTTTATCATCTGTATCAGCTATATAAGGCTCTGAATAAATATAACCATATCCCAACAATACATTATTGTTATTTTCAGTCAAATTATATCCAATCCCCGTTCTTAGTAATAATTGCTGAAGATCGCCTGCAAAATTATAATTTCGATACTGCACTTCATTGTGCCAATTCCATCGATTATTTATTTTTTGATTACCGAAATATATAAACCAGTTTCCGACATCCGTTTTTTGTGCATTAACATTGGCTGTTAAAAAAAACACCAACAAAAGGCAAAATGATTGTACTTTATTCATCATTAAATTTTGAAGTTAAAAATTCTATTCTTAACAAATTTTATACCACAAATTTCAAAGGTAAGTGTACTACTTTCTTGGTTTCAAAGAATTCATCTTCAAAAAAATCTGCTAAATTATATTCTGTCGCTTTTGGAAAATCTTTTAATTCTTCGGTTAAATCTCCGCCTTTTAGATAGAGAATTCCATTTTTGAGTTCGTGTTTGTTTTGTTTCTTGATTTTAGTTTTTATCCAGGAAACAAAATCCGGCATATTGGTTACGGCACGACTTACGATAAAATCAAAATCACCTTTTACCAATTCAGCTCTCAATTGTTCTGCTTTTACATTTTTGAGTTCCAATGCCTCGGCAACAGCCTGAACGACTTTTATTTTTTTGGCAATTACATCAATAAGGTAAAAACGCGTTTCCGGAAAAAGAATCGCCAATGGAATTCCAGGAAATCCACCTCCCGTTCCAACATCCAAAACGTAAGTTCCCGGTTCGAATTTAACAACTTTGGCAATTCCTAAAGAATGCAAAATGTGTTTTGTGTATAATTCGTCAATATCTTTTCGGGAAATCACGTTGATTTTTGCATTCCAATCGTGGTATAAAAAATCAAGTTTTTCGAACTGTTGTTTCTGAATATCAGTTAAATAAGGAAAATACTTTAGAATCTCATCCATCTTTTTAAATTTTAACAAAAGTACAGTTTTTAGTTTTGAATATTTAACTCAAATTAAGAGATTGAAAAATTTTAAATAATTATATTTGCAGGCTATTTAAAATTAACAATGAACAAGATCACTCCGACATTTGCGAAGCAAGACAGTCTAAAGTTTTTTAGAACGCTTAACTCTCGGGTGAACAGCTACTTCAAAGAAAACAACATACAAAAAACCGGCAACTGGAAAATCCATTTGAAGACTGTAATTCTTTTTACTGTATTTCTAGTACCGTATTTTTTGATACTTACATTGGATATGCCATTTTGGATTCATCTCCTATTGACCTTTATTATGGGAGTTGGGATGGCCGGAATTGGAATGAATGTTATGCACGACGCCAATCATGGTTCCTATTCAACCAAAAGCTGGGTGAATAAATTCATGGGCGGAACGATTTATGTTTTAGCAGGAAACGTTCACAACTGGCAGGTACAGCACAACGTTTTACATCATACCTACACGAACATCATCGGTCACGACGAAGACTTGGAAGCCGGAAGAATTATGCGTTTCTCCAAAGAAGCAGAATGGCATAAATTTCATAGATTTCAACAATATTACGCTGTATTTTTATATGGCTTATTGACTTTCAATTGGGCAATTACTACAGATTTCAAGCAAATGAGCAATTACATCAAAAGAAAATTGTCTTATGGCGAACCAAAAAGCCCAAAAATTCTTTGGACTACTTTAATCATCACCAAAGTAATTTATTTAGCCATTTGGATGGTTTTGCCGATGGTTCTTGGAATCATCTGGTGGAAAGTTTTGGTTGGATTTTTCGTAATGCATTATACTGCCGGATTGATTTTGAGTGTTGTATTCCAATTGGCACACGTTGTAAATGAAGCAGATAATCCTGTTCCAAATGAAGTGGGTGAAATGGAAAATACCTGGGCAATTCATCAATTGTACACCACCGTTAATTTCGCACCAAAAAACAAAATTGTAAA
Organism: Bacteroidota bacterium; assembly: GCA_040387175.1. Lineage (GTDB taxonomy): Bacteria > Bacteroidota > Bacteroidia > Flavobacteriales > Flavobacteriaceae > Flavobacterium. The sequence continues at coordinate 22,852 of JAZKED010000028.1, forward strand.
CTGGTATACCGGTGGGTTGAACCACCAAATTGAACATCATCTTTTTCCACACATTAGTCACGTACATTATGGAAAAGTAGCAAAAATCGTAAAAGAAACGGCTAAAGAATGCCAGTTGCCTTACTATGAATACAAAACAATGTCGGCAGCTGTTGTTGCTCATTTCAGACATTTGAAAGAATTGGGAATGAAACCCGCTTTGAACTAAAATAAAAACTATAATTAAACAGATTTATAAATCAAAATTTACATTTAATGAACAATTTGCTTTCAGACAGAATTAATAATTTAGCTACGTCACAAACATTAGCAATGGCTGCATTAGCCAGAGAATTAAAAGCTCAAGGAAAAGATATCATCAGTTTAAGTTTGGGTGAACCAGATTTTAACACACCTGATTTCATTAAAGAAGCTGCCAAAAAAGCTATCGATGAAAACTACAGCACTTATTCTCCAGTAGATGGTTACGGTGACTTGAAAGATGCTATTTGCAGAAAATTCAAAAGAGACAACGGATTGGATTACAAACCATCTCAAATCGTAGTTTCAACAGGAGCAAAACAATCTTTATACAACATTGCTCAGGTAATGTTAAACGATGGTGACGAAGTTATTTTACCAGCACCTTACTGGGTTTCTTACTTCGAAATCGTAAAATTATCAGGTGGAGTTCCTGTAGAAGTTCCAACTTCTGTAGATACTGATTTCAAAATTACACCAGCTCAATTAGAAGCAGCTATCACACCAAAAACAAAAATGATGTGGTTCTCTTCTCCATGTAATCCTTCAGGTTCTGTTTACAGTAGAGAAGAATTAACAGCTTTGGCTAAAGTATTGGAAAACCACCCAAACATTATTGTGGTTGCTGACGAAATCTACGAGCACATTAATTTCTCTGGAACTTTCTGCAGTATTGGATCTATCCCTGGAATGTTGGAAAAAACAGTTACTGTAAATGGAGTTGCTAAAGCTTTCGCAATGACAGGATACAGAATTGGATACATCGGAGCACCAGAATTTATCGCAAAAGCGTGTACTAAAATTCAAGGACAAGTAACTTCAGGAGCAAATTCTGTGGCGCAACGTGCTACAATAACTGCTGTAGATGCTGATCCAAGTGTATTGAACCATATGGTTCAGGCTTTCCACAGCCGTAGAGATTTAGTTGTTGGATTATTAAAAGAAATTCCAGGAGTCAAAATCAACGTTCCAGAAGGAGCTTTCTACGTTTTCCCGGACGTTTCTTCTTTCTTCGGAAAAACATTAAAAGGAACTGAAATCAAAGATGCAAATGATTTATCAATGTATCTTTTGGCTGAAGCAAACGTGGCAACTGTAACAGGAGACGCTTTCGGAAATCCGGATTGTATCCGTTTCTCTTACGCTACAAGTGATGATATTTTAAAGGAAGCTTTAAAAAGAATTAAAGACGCTTTGGCACTATAAGCTAAACTTCTATTTTAATACCAAAAGCCTCAGGAAAATCCTGAGGCTTTTTTGTTTACAATTTATACAGATTATACTTTCATCCTCCATCTATAAACTAAAAAGCCACTAATAATCACAAAATAACTCGTTTCATTTCTTTTTTGATTGTATATTTTGTGTATTTTTCACACGAATTAATTAACTAACCACATGAACCAAAAATTAAAAACAAATTTATTCAAAAAAACATTCCTTTACTTCTTGCTATTAGCAGGAATATCGACTCAAACATATGCTCAACGCAGTGTAGAAAAACTCAATCATGGTCTGGTTGCCATCCGTTTAAATGCCAATCAGGTGTATGTTAACTGGAGAATGTTAGGGACAGAACCTACTGATGTAAGCTATAATTTATATTGTGATAATGTAAAAATAACCGCGAGTCCTTTTACAACAACTACCAACTATACCCATGACACGACTACCAACGGAACTTATTCTGTTCGTACTGTTATTAATGGCAATGAAGAAACCACTACAGAAACAGCTGCTGTATGGGCCAATCCATATTTAGACATCGCTATGCAGATACCTCCTGGAGGAACCAACGTAAGCGGATCTTACACCTATACCGTAAATGATTGCAGTGTGGGTGATGTAGATGGCGACGGACAATATGAAGTCTTCGTAAAATGGGATCCTTCCAACTCAAAAGACAATTCTCTACCAGGTTTTACGGGCAATGTTTATATTGATTGCTACCGCTTAGACGGAACACGCCTTTGGAGAATCGATTTAGGAAAAAACATCCGTGCCGGCGCCCATTACACCCAATTTATGGTGTATGACCTGGACTCGGATGGTAAAGCAGAAATGGCTTGCAAAACAGCCGACGGAACCATAGACGGAGCCGGAATAGTTATTGGCGATGCATCAGCAGATTATAGAAACACTAATGGTAGCACAACTACATCTGGAAGTCCTTATGGCGCTGTCACATCAGGACCTGAATTTTTGACTGTTTTTAACGGATTAACAGGTAAAGCAATGGCTACTACTAATTATTTGCCTGCGCGTGGAACAGCATCCTCCTGGGGTGATAGTTATGGAGGTCGTTCAGAACGTTTTATTGCTGCTGTTGCATATCTTGATGGTTCAAAACCAAGCTTAGTAATGGGACGTGGTTATTACACCAGACTGGTTCGTGTAGCTTGGGACTGGAGAAACAATACGCTTTCACAACGATGGATTTTTGACAGTAAAGATACAGGTAATTCAGCTTATGCTGGTATGGGAAACCACCAGATGACTGTAGGCGATGTTGATGGTGATGGTAAAGACGAAATATTTAACGGTTCCAGCGGTATTAATGACGATGGAACAAAATTATATGCTAATACTTTAGGTCATGGCGATGCTTTACACATGAGTGATATGGATCCGGATCGTCCTGGACTGGAAATCTGGCAATCGCTGGAAGAACCGGGCAAATACAAAACTAACGGTTTAGTTTTCTTGGATGCCCTAACCGGAGCTACTCTATGGGGAGTACCAGCAACAGGAGATATAGGACGTGGTAATGCTGCAGACATTGACCCTCGTTACAAAGGATATGAATGCTGGGGTACTGATATTAGTGGTGTGAAATCTTTATTTGACTGTAAAGGAAACAAAATTGCCTCTGCAAGACCTTCAATCAATTTTTCTGTTTGGTGGGATGGCGATTTAAACCGTGAGTTATTAGATTCTAATAAAATTGACAAATGGGATTATCTCAATGCAAAAAGTGTCAATTTGATGACTGCGACAAATTATACTTCTAACAATACTACCAAATCTACACCTTGCTTGAGTGCTGATCTTTTTGGAGACTGGAGAGAAGAAGTTATTTTAAGAAAAGATGACAATACTTCTATTAGAATTTTCACGACTAACATTCCAACAACATATAAATTTTACACTTTAATGCATGACACTCAGTACAGAGTAGCAATAGCCTGGCAAAACTCGGCTTACAATCAGCCGCCACATCCAAGTTATTATTTAGGAGTGGATATGCCAACAACATTAACGAAACCTAATATTGTTACTACAGATGCAAGTTTGTCTACAGATGACTTTTCGAATGAAGGACCATCTGCAAATGCGATTCTTTATCCAAACCCTACATCTCAAACTTTCACGATTCTTGCAGAAGGCAAATTCACCTACACCATTCATAATGTTACAGGTGCGGAAGTAGGATCAGGAAAAGGAGAAAATCAGATTGAAGTGGGACAAATTGCTGCTGCATCAGGAGTATATATTATTACTGTAAAGTCTGAAAAAGGAATCTCATCAATCAGATTAATTAAAGAATAAAGTAACTTTCAATTCTAAATACCAAAAGCCTCAGGATATTTCTTGAGGCTTTTTTTAACCCGCATTTATTTTACATACAATAATCAAACTGATGATTTGTAATGCTTTTTTAATATTTTTATACCAATTAAATCATACCATTATGAATAGATTTATTTTAATTTTTCTGCTTTGCATTTATTCATTTACCTCGGTTGCACAGCAAAAAGTACCTGTTAAACCCCGAATTCTGATTAGCACTGATATTGGTGGTACCGATCCGGATGACAATCAGTCTATGACTCATTTATTTATGTATAGCGAGTTATTTAATATTGAAGGTCTTGTTTCTTCCCCATCTTTTGGCAACGGAAACAAAGAAGAAATTTTACGTATGATTGGTCTTTATGAAAAAGACTTGCCCAAATTAAAAAAACATCAAAAAGGATTACTTTCACCTGATTATTTGCGTTCCATTACCAAACAAGGCCAACATGGTGCAGCTCCATATATTGGTTACACCACTGCAACTGAAGGCTCCAACTGGATTATAAAATGTGCCAAAAAAGAAAACCCGCAACCACTTTGGATATTGGTTTGGGGAGGGCTGGAAGATTTAGCTCAGGCCTTACACGATGCACCGGAAATTCAAACTAAAATAAAAGTGGTTTGGATTGGTGGTCCAAACAAAAAATGGGGCGCCAATAGCTATGCTTATATCGCAGAGCATTTCCCCAATCTTTGGTTTATCGAAAACAACTCCTCTTATTATGGACTCTTCTCCAATAATGACGAACCCGACAGCGTAAAAACCACCGATTACTATGACAAATACATTCAGGGTGCCGGGTATCTGGGCAAAGATTTTAAAAACTACTACGATGGAAATGTAAAAATGGGAGATACTCCAACACTGCTCTACATGATGGATGGAAACCCAAATGATCCAACGCGTGAAAGCTGGGGAGGCAGTTTTGAAAAAATCAATTACAGTTCTAGAGTAATTTACAATCGTGTTACAACCATAAAAGATACAGTTGCCTACTGCACTATTACAGAGTTCCATTTAAAAGGACCGATTATAAATATACCCTCAGACTCAGCCTGTTTCTGGATGGAAACTCCCTATAACAAAAATGTACAAAAATGGCCTGGATACTATTTGGGCAATGGAGAATACGCCATAAAATATGCTCCAAAAAAAGCTGAAATATTAAATTACAAATTTACCTCTGACATTCCCGATTTCCCTGTACAGGAAGGAAAATTAGTTGTAGAAAATTTATGGCCAGGCAAAAGACATAGTACAGATTATAAATTAGGTGATAATTGGTATACTGACAAAGCTGATCCCAATTTGTATGATGGAAAAATCCAGGGAGGAAAAACAATCCTAAAATGGAGAAATGATATATTATCTGATTGGGCAAAACGTTGGAGTTGGTTATTAGAAAAATAAAAACTATTTCTATTTTACACCAAAATCCTCAAGAAATTCCTGAGGATTTTTTTATGAGTATAACTTAACTTTAAAATTTTTATTTCTATCATTCTCTTGCTGTTAATCCTATAAGTAAAGGTTGTAATTGTGCAAATAACAATACTTTACAAAGTAGCATCTTTGTAATATACATTAATTTAAAAAAAATAATTATGATACATACAGATGAAAATACTAAAGAAATAGTCAGCACATTAAACAGATTAATCCAAATTTTAGAGGATGGAAAACTTGGATATACCAATGCTGCAGAACATGTAGAAAATCCAGTCATCACCTCAGAATTTTTAGAATATGCTCGTGAACGCGCCTTATTTATTGTAGAAATACAAAATGAAATTAATAGATTAGGAAAATCAACTGATGCTTCTGGAGGAGGTCCGTTAGGAGCTATACACCGCGCCTGGATTGATATCAAGTCTTCTTTCACAGGCGGAGATACTGAAGCAATTGTAAACGCCTGCATCACTGGAGAAGAAGCTGCCGTAGAGAAATACAAAATGGCATTAGAAAATAAAGATCTTCAATCCAATCAAATTGCAATTGTTTCCAACCAATTAAATGCTATCCAAAATATATTGACTAAAATTAAAGCAAAAAAATTTTATTAATAAGCATAATATTTTGACAATAAAAAACTACCCAGTTTATAATACTGGGTAGTTTTTTTATTTTAAAACATATCAAAACTACGTTATCACTAACTAAATTCGGTTATTTGATAACTAACATAGTCTTAAGACTAACTCTATTGGTCTTCATTACTAACAAAGTTGGTCTTTACACATAACTTAGTTGGCATTAAAGACCAACTTACTTGGTGTTCATTACTAATATAATTAGTCTTTACACATAACTTAGTTAGCATTAAAGACCAACTTACTTAGTCTTTATTACTAACAAAGTTGGTCTTTATACATAACTTACTTGGCACTAAAGACCAACTTACTTGGTCTTTAGTGCCAAGTAAATCTATTATTTAAGTAAAAAACAGTCAATTAACCACAATATAATCAGCAACTACAGTCCTTCTAATTTTCTTTTACCACAATTATTTCCAAAAAATCCCCTCCCGAATTAGCAATCTCAAATAATTTATAAGAACTTTGCAAACTCTTTAGGCAAAAATGTAAAAGCCTAATAATCTAGCAATTATAAAATTATCATCCCATAGATGAAGAAGAAAATAGAAATACTCGCTCCTGCAAAAGATTTAATCCACGGTCTGGCCGCTATCAATGCCGGTGCCGATGCGGTTTATATCGGAGCACCTTTATACGGCGCCCGTTCCAATGCTACCAATTCGATTGAAGATGTGGCGAAATTGGTGGAATATGCCCATTTATTCAATGCTCAGGTTTTTGTGGTAATCAATACCATTTTATACGACAACGAATTGGAATCCTGCCGTCAGATGATTTATCAATTGTACGACATTGGTGTTGATGCCTTGATTGTTCAGGATATGGCGATTATGGAAATGGAGTTACCGCCTATCGTTTTGCACGCAAGCACGCAGGCCAACAACCGCGATGCCGACAAAATCAAATTCCTGAAAGATGCCGGAATGAAACGTGTGGTTTTGGCCCGCGAATTGAACCTGCACCAAATCAAAGAAATCAGCGACACTGCCGATGTGGAATTAGAATTTTTCGTGACGGGTGCTTTATGCGTATCCTTTAGCGGAAACTGCTATATGAGTGTGGCCAATGGCGAGCGCTCTGCCAACCGTGGTTCTTGCGCTCAAAACTGTCGTTTGCCTTACAACCTCATCGACGGTCACGGCGATACCCTAATCAAAAACAGCCACTTACTTTCCATCAAAGATTTTGATGTTTCCGATCAAATTCCAAATCTGATTGAAGCGGGCGTAATCTCCTTTAAAATCGAAGGACGTCTAAAAGATATTGTTTACGTGAAAAACAACGTTTCGTATTTACGTCAAAAACTTGACGCTTTCTTAGAAAATGACAAAAGCGGTAAATACGAAAAAGCTTCTTCAGGAAAATGTACTTATACTTTTGATTCGGCTTTGAACAAAAGTTTCAACCGTGGTTATACTGATTATTTCGTTAATGGAAGAGAACAATCCATTGGTTCTTGGGAAAGTCCAAAATCCAAAGGACAATACATTGGTAAATTGATCAAAACCACCGGAAACGCATACAAAATCGAAAACGGCGAGTTCCTGAACAATGGTGACGGACTGTGTTTCATCAACGAAAACAACGAAGCCGACGGAATTTATGTCAACAAAGTCGAAAACGGTTTGGCTTATCCAAATGTGTTGAAAGAAATCAAACCCGGAACTTTCATTTACCGTAACAACGACGCGGCTTTTATCAAAATCGTAGAACGTGAAGACAGTGCCGTTCGAAAAATCAGCACGACTTTATTATTAACCGAAAATGAAAACGGTTTTGAATTAATTGCCACCGACGAAGACGGAAATGTAAGCACCGTAAGTTTGGTTCACCCAAAAGAAAGAACCAAAAACAACGAATCCATCGAAGATAATTTCAAAATCAATTTGGCAAAAACAGGTTTTACGCCTTACAATGCCGATGAAATCACGATTATGTTCTCCGAAAATTGGTTCCTTCCTATTTCTAAAATCAACGAAATGCGAAGAACGGTTTTCGAACAATTATCCGAAATACGTCTCGCCAATTACAAGCGCCACGAACACCAATTGGTCAAAACATCACATCCTTATCCGGAAACCAAATTGGATTTTATGTACAATGTTTCCAATAAAATGGCTCGTAAATTCTACGAACGTCACGGCGTTACCGAAATAGAAAAAGCATTCGAATTGCAATGGGATCCGGGAAAATCACGCGTGATGACCACCAAATACTGCATCAAATACGAACTGGAAAAATGTCCTATACATCAAAAAGATAAAATGGGAGAAAAGCTAAAAGAACCATTAGTTTTAAAACAGGGCGAATTGGAATACAAACTCAAATTCAATTGCAAACCCTGCGAAATGGAAATTTGGGAAAAAGATGCCGAATTTGAAATCGAAGAAGACCACTTCCATTAAATAGCAAATTCAATCAAATCTCAAAATATCTCTTATGAAAAATAAAATCTTATATTTATTAGTATTGTCTCCCACATTTCTTTTTGCACAAACTGAAACTAAAGAAGACAGTTCTCTAACAATATTATTTACAATATCATTATAGTAACTACTTATTTTATTCTTAAAAAAGTAAAACCTGATTCTGTTGCTATAAATACCAAAAGAGTTATTTGTCCAATTTGTGAAACTAAACAAGCCATTGTTAGAATACCTAAAAATAGCAGACAAGCACTTTTGGGAGGAACTACTTGTCCAAAATGCAAAACAGAATTAGACAAATTTGGAAATATCATAAAAGAATAAACTTAAATAGTAATCTCTCATATTGATTAAACTAAATCCAAAACCGATGCTTTACTTCAAAAAGGCATCGGTTTTTTTATTAAATTTGCTTCGCCTGTTCGCCTTTTCACGCTCGAATGGTCGTGACCACAAGGGTCGGGCTTTCCGTTACAATCTTTTGTTAAAAAAAGGATTTCTACTGCAATCCCTCACGTGAACAACAATCCTGTTAAAAATTAGTGAGGTAGCAATAATCCACACTATTAAATTAGAAAACAAATGCCTTTAATAATAGACAATCTATCCAAACACATCATGCTTACTCCACAAGAGCAGGAACTATTTTTGTCTAAAACCGAAATCCGTCAATACAAAGCCAAAACCATTTTGCTGAATGCTGGCGAGGTTTGCAAAACTTCCTATTTTGTAAATTCGGGTGTGTTGCGCAGTTTCAATATCAATGATAATATTGTAGAACACGTTTTGAGTTTTGCCTGCACTGGTTGGTGGATTAGCGATATGTACAGTTTACTTTCGCAAAAACCGGGAAACCTTTTTATTCAGGTTTTGGAGGATGCTGAAATTGTTTTATTATCTAGAGAAAATCAGGAAATATTATTTAAAGAAATCCCCAAACTCGAACGCTTCTTTAGAATCCTAACTGAAAATTCATTAGTCGCGCATCAGGAGCGATTGATGGATAACCTGAGCCTAACCACCGAAGAACGCTTTGAAAAATTCTGCAAAAAACACAACGATCTGATTCAGAAAGTTCCTCAAAAACAAATCGCCTCCTACCTGGGCGTTACTCCAGAGTTTTTTAGTAAAATGAAAAGTAAAATGCTACGAAAATAATTTAGATTAAATATGCTTCTAAGATTAATCGGTTGATTAAAATGGTGAATTACACCTAATGATTCATAATAATAACATGTATCAAATAAATATTAGGTAAAAATCCTACAAAATAGGATTTTAATTCAAACCAATCTCTCTGCTTCTCAAAAAATATTCTACTACACTATACCGTTTTTTTATTATATTATAGAATACCAATTATACTCCTTAGGCCTGTTAATGTAGTTATTTACTATAGATAATGAATTTTCTGCACAAACAATAATGTAATTTATTATGATAAAAAAAACCAATATGTAAAAAATATATGTAGTTTTATTAATAAATGACAAAAATTAACTATACTTGCCTTGTTTTAAGTAACTTATAATTATTTAATACTAAACCCAAATTAACTTAACCAAACTAATTTATTATGAAAAAATGGAATTTTGTCCTGATGGGACTTTTACTGCTCTCACTTACACGAATATCGGCACAAGATTATTATATGTCCAGCCCTATTGGGTATGGTAGAGCAGCAACTGGTGGTGGAAATGCAACACCAGTTATAGTAACAACCTATAGCCAACTGAGTAGTGCCTTAACAGCATCTGGTCCAGGAGTGATCCTGATACAGGGATCGATACAAGTTGATTACCTTAGTGTTCTTGCTACAAACAAGACTATCCTTGGTTTGCCTGGCTCTAAACTGTTCACAAATAATCAAACCGCAGGAGGATCAGGAATTTTATATTTTAAAGCAGGCACTAAAAATCTTATCATAAGAAATGTAACATTTGTTGGGCCAGGCGCTTATGATTCAGACGGAAGGGACTGTCTTACCTTTGATGGCGCTACTGATTGTTGGGTTGATCACTGCGACTTTCAGGACGGAATGGATGGAAACTTTGACAACAAAGGAAATACAGACAACATTACCGTTTCATGGTGTAAATTTAGTTACAACAAACCACCTAAAGCTGGAGGTTCTGGAGGTTCTGATGACCACAGATATACCAACTTAGTTGGTTCTAACTCTAGTGATTATCCGAAGAACACATCAGCAGATACTCAATATAGCATTACATGGCAGAACTGCTGGTGGGCCCAGGGTTGTGTGGAGCGTATGGTACGCGCCAGAAATGCTCAATTACACATGCTTAATTGTTTTTGGAATAGTTCTGTTGCTAAAAAATGCATTGGACTTGAAGATGGTTCTAACGGAAAAGGCACTCAATGCTACGTAGAAGGAGGTGTTTTTGAAACTCCATCATCAACAAAAAATATTGATGTATCCTATGGAGGCACACCTGATGTTACTGTTGTAGGCAGCGTTGGAAATGGTTTAGCTAATTATTCTACTACTGTTACAAAACCATCTTATACTTACACTGCCTTATCTTCATCACAGGTGAAAGCGGCATTAACAAGCAGTTGTGGCGCAGGAGCTACTTTGAATGTAACTACTTCGGGTGTTGTATCTTCTCCTTGTAATGGTGAACCTCCTGTTGAGGCTACATTAGCACTCCTATCAGGTTCAGCTTCTCAAAGCGTAACTGTAAATACTGCTATTTCAAATATTGTATATTCTTATGGTGGTTCAGCTACAGGAGTAACAGTTACAGGATTGCCTAGCGGTGTGTCATCTTCTGTAAACTCATCTGCAAAAACCGTAACTATTAGCGGAACTCCAACTTCAGTTCAAACTGCTGCTTATACTGTTTCTACTCTTGGTGGATCTTCTACAGTTTCTTTAAATGGTACAATTACTTCAACATCTACTACAGTTATAACATTAGCGGTTCCTTCAAGCATTACTGCTTCAGCTACTCAAACTTCAGCTACTATCAGTTGGGGAGCTGTAGCTAATGCTACAGGGTATACTGTTAACTTATGTAATGGTGGTGGAACTGGCTCAAGTAATGTAGCACTATTATTAAATTCTACATCAGCTACTTCTTCGGGAGTATATACCTTAAATACCGGAGATCAATATAAAACCACGGCATCGATTAGCACGTCGGGCGCTTGCAGCCCTAGTGGATCAACCAATATATACAGAAGTGGTTCTATTAATGTTAATTCATTAAAACTGGTGAATACAACTGGTGTAACCAAATTAACTATTGGAGCCAAATCTTCAGGTTCTACTGTGAGAAATTTATCAAGTTACTCTATAAATGGAGGAGCTCAAATAACGTCAGGTATCACACAATCTGGAAGTGCTGCTTGTGGAGAATATACAATCAATGGCTTAAACTTATCAGCTGGTAATGAAATTGCATTTGTATTCGATGGTAATGTACAAATCTCCTACTTCATAGCATCAGCAGGCACTTCTTCTTGTACCGAAACAGCTGTAACCGGAACATCGTTTACTGCAACTGGATTAACAGCAAATACTTCTTATACTTACCAAGTAAAAGCTACCAACAGCAACGCTGGATATGTAAACAGTGCTTATTCTAATCCAAATACAGTAACTACAACAAATACAGTAACTAATGGTTCTTTAGTATTAACAACTGGTTCAGCTAATCAATCCATTGTTTTAGGAAGTTCAATTACACCTATCGTATATACTTATGGAGGTTCAGCTACAGGAGCAACAGTTACGGGATTACCTGACGGTGTATCATCTTCTGTAAACACATCTGCAAAAACTGTTACTATTAGTGGAACTCCAACTTCAGTTCAATCTACTGCTTATACTGTTACAACTACTCAATCTAGTGGAACTGCAGCAGCCTTATCAGGAACAATTACTACAACTGCACCTGCTAGCGCTAGCTTAGTATTAACAAGTGGTTCAGCTAATCAATCTATTGTTTTAGGAAGCTCAATTGCATCGATTGTATATACTTATGGAGGTTCAGCAACAGGAGCAACAGTTACAGGATTACCTGGTGGTGTATCGTCTTTAGTAAACACATCTGCAAAAACCGTTACTATTAGTGGGACTCCAACTTCAGCTCAATCTGCTACTTATACTGTTACAACTTCACAATCGAGCGGAAGTGCAGCAGCATTATCAGGAACAATTACAGCAGTTGCGCCTATTGCCTTAGCAGTTCCTACAAACATTACTTCTTCAGCTACTCAAACTTCAGCTACTATTAGCTGGGATGCTGTAACTAATGCAACTGGATATACAGTTAGTTTATGTAGTGGAAGCACCACAACCTCAAGCAATGTAGTAATGCTATTAAACTCTACATCTGCAACATCTACTGGTGTTTATACCCTAAACACTGGAGATCATTATAAAACTTCAGCATCGATTAGTACATCAGGTGCTTGTAGTCCTGCTGGATATACCAATACATACAGAAGTGCGTCTACCAACAACAGCTCTTTAAAATTAGTTAATACTACTGGTGTATCTGCCTTAGTTATAGGAGCAAAATCAGGTGGTGCAAGCGTAAGAACTCTAGTAAGCTACTCTATAAATGGAGGTTCTCCAATTACTACAGGTATTACTCAATCTGGTGCTGCAACTTGTGGTGAATATAGAATCAATGGTTTAAATTTATCAGCCGGTAATGAAATTGCATTTGTATTTGATGGTAATGTTCAAATTTCATACTTCATCGCTACAGCAGGCACAACAGGAGGAGTTACTTGCACTGAAACAAATGTAACAGGGACATCCTTTACTCCAACTGGGTTAGCAACTAATACTTCTTACACATACCAAATTAAAGCGACAAGTTCTAATTCTGCATACTTAGACAGTGCATATTCAACTGCTGCTAATTTTACCACGAACTCAGCAGCCCGTTACGCTGCAAATGGAAGTAAAACAGCTACTACTGTTACGGAAGACGAAACTTCAACATCCGGATTCCAATGTTACCCAACATTAGTTGAGAATGAAGTACAAATCTTATTTCCAGAAACTGGCGATGCAACAATTACAGTTTTTGACCTTTCTGGTCGTCAAATAACAACGTTTACTACTAAAGAAAGAAATACAACTTTAAATCTTTCTTCTTTGACCCAGGGTGTATATATTGTATTGGCTTCTCAAAACGGAAACTTGATGCAACAACGTATTATCAAAAAATAATAAAATCAAATTATTCATATCAAAAGCGCTTCTTAGGAGGCGCTTTTTTTATTCAACAATAGTAACAATACTACACCAGATATTATTTCTGTAGTATTTATTTTTTTAATAAACATCAAAATATCAATAGATTAAAAAATAATTAATCCGAACTTAATCTAGATTAAGTGCAAAACGCTGACAGCTGACGTAAATTTGTATAACAATAATCACAAAAAGTATATATCATGGCAACTACAACAGTTTTACACAAAGCAGATACAAGAGGACACGCAGATCATGGATGGCTAAACGCTTATCATAGTTTTAGCTTCGCAAGCTGGTACAACCCGGATAGAATTCAATTCGGAACTTTACGCGTTTTAAACGATGACACTGTGACTGGCGGAATGGGTTTTGGAACACATCCACACGACAATATGGAAATTATTACTATTCCATTGGAAGGTGATTTGGCTCATAAAGACAGTATGGGAAATGAATCTACTATAAAAACTGGTGATGTACAGGTAATGAGCGCCGGAACTGGAATCCAACACAGTGAGTTCAATCCTAATGCAAACGACCGTACTAAATTGTTTCAGATTTGGTTGTTTCCAAAAACCAGAAACGTGGAGCCTCGTTACCAGCAAATCACTTTAGATACTACAGAACAAAAAAACAATTTTGCTCAGATATTATCTCCAAATCCAGATGATGCGGGAGTTTGGATTCATCAGGATGCCTGGTTCCACTTAGCCGATTTCGAAGCTGGATTTGCTAAAACATACGAATTGAAAAAAGAAGGAAATGGCCTTTATGTTTTTGTAATTTCAGGAACAATCACTGTTGACGGTCAGGAATTGCAAACCCGTGACGGTTTAGGAATCACTGATTTCAAAACTCTGGATTTCAAAGCAACAAATGATGCAAAATTTCTATTAATGGAAATTCCAATGAAACAATAAATAATAATCAGCCCGAATTTGCTAATAGTATTTGTAAATTCGGGCTTAATAATAAAATTATGAATGAAGAAGTACAATTAGAAATAAACGACAGAAAAGGTTTTTTCTACATAGAAGTTGACGGTAAAACAGAAGCAAAAATGACTTTTGTATTTGCGGTACCAAATAAAATTATCATAGATCATACAGAAGTAAACGAAGGCAATAACGGAAAAGGTTATGGCAAAAAAATGGTAGCCAAAGCAGTTGAATTTGCCAGAGAAAAGAATATCAAAATTATTCCGCTTTGTCCTTTTGCCAAAAAAGTGTTCGATAAGACTCCTGAATTTAGCGACGTTTTATAATCATTAGTTTTTAAAATTAAAGTATGGAAAATCTATTAGAAAATGATCTTACGGGAAATATTGGTTCTCAAAAATATCTATGCACGATTACGTGGAGAAAAGGTTCCTTTTTTATGGATGAACCGGCAAACATAGGTGGACAAGATTTGGGTCCTGATCCTTACACTGCTCTCTTATCTTCATTAGCATCTTGTACGCTATCGACTTTACGAATGTACATTGATAGGAAAGGCTGGAATATTCCGGAAATCAATATTACTTTGAATATGTCACAAGAAAACGATTCAGAATTCACCACTACAATCAGTCGTACGATTAGTTTTCCTACTGCAATTCAAGAAGACATCAAAAACAGATTGTTAATCATTGCTGAGAAATGTCCCGTTTCTAAAATATTAAAAAACACCATACTAATCAATACCTCTATTTAATTATGGACGCAAAAGATATCAAAAAGGAATATACCAATGGCGAAGTAACCATTGTATGGCAATCCGGGAAATGTATTCATTCTGCTATGTGCGTTAAAAACAATCCCGACGTTTTTCATCCCAAAGAGAAGCCTTGGATTTTACCTCTAAACTCAACTTCTGAAAAGATTATTGATACTGTAAACAAATGCCCTTCGGGTGCTTTAACGTTTTATAAAAATCAATCCAAACAATAACTTGAGGAGAATCTAGATTCTCCTCAACTCATTTATAACCAGATATTAAATTCTTAATATCTGGTTTTTTTATTTCTTAATCTAGGTTAAGTGCTTCACTCGTATTGTCGCTGTAAATTTGTCTTATCAAAATGGAACAAATAAATTATTAAACAATAAAAAATAAAATTATGGCAACTACAAAATGGGCAATTGACCCGACACACTCAGAAATTGGTTTTAAAGTAAAACACATGATGTTTACTAATGTTTCAGGTACCTTTGCAGCATACGATGCAACAATCACTACTGAAGACGACAACTTCGAAAATGCGAATTTCGAATTCTCAGCAGACATTGATTCTATCAGCACTAATAACACTGACAGAGACAACCATTTAAAAAGTGGTGATTTTTTTGACGCAGAAAACCATCCAAAACTGACTTTCAAAGGAACTTCTTTTACTAAAAATGGAGATGATTACGAATTGACCGGAGATTTGAGTTTGAGAGGGGTAACCAAATCCGTAAAATTGGATGCAGAATTCAGCGGATTGATGAAAGATCCTTGGGGAAATACCAAAGCAGGATTGAATATTTCTGGTAAAATCAACCGTAAAGACTGGGAACTGAACTGGAACTCTGCTTTGGAAACCGGTGGAGTTTTAGTTGGAGAAGAAGTAAAACTGAATATCGAATTACAGCTAATAAAAGAATAACAAGCAACTTATCTAATTAGTACAAAACCCTTACTTGAAAAAGTAAGGGTTTGTTTTTTTACTCTATAATTTTATTTGTTTGCTATCAATCAAAGCTTCCAGCAATTCCGTCAAATCCACTGTAGCATAAGTCGAGGAATAATCGGAAACAGCATATGGCAATATCAGCGTATTATTGTGAATTATAGAACCGCAGGAATAGACTACATTAGGTACATAACCCTCCCGCTCTTCTTCTAGCGGACTAAGTAAAGGTTCTGAAAGCCTTCCAATTTCTATGGAAGGATCATCCAAATCAAATAAGGAAGCTCCAATGCAATAACGTCTCATTGCCCCGACACCATGTGTAATTACAAGCCAGCCTTGCTCTGTCCATAATGGAGAACCACAGTTTCCTACCTGAGTATATTCCCACGCATATTCTGGCTTCTGAATCAGTTGCGGATTTTTCCATTCGTTTGGTTTTAAGGAATACATCAAATAATTATTTACGCCATCCATTCTTCCCAACATGGCATATTTTCCTTTGATTTTCTTAGGAAACAAAGCCATTCCTTTACCCAATGATCCTTCACCATACAAAGGCATTACTCGAAAGGTATAAAAATCTTCTGTTGTAATTAATTTAGGAAGAATAGCGTGCCCGTTATAAGCCGTATAAGTTCCCATGATGCTTTCGGAACCATCATCATCTGTAAAACGAACAAAACGTGCATCTTCGATTCCACGGCTTTCCGAATCAGATATTGGAAATATAACACGCTCTGAAATATCCGAATCGTGTTTGAATTGGATGTCATAAAAAGAATTCATCAGCCAAAGAATCTCTTCGAAAGCCTCTTTTTTCTCTTTACTAATATCGGGTTTAGCCAGTTCTTTCTTTAACAAATCTTTAAAAACCGAATATTCGAATACATCCGGCAGGTCATTCATTATGGAAGAATAAATATCCAAAGTGTGCATTTCAGCTAATTTGGAAAGAATTCGCTTTTTGTTGAACATCATTTTATGCAAAACTTCCGCTTTATCGATACTGTCACCAATTCGCATCATTCTTAGATTATTGTCTTTATCCAGAATTCCTCTTCGGAATACAATGGATGAAACGTGTCCTTCTCCTGTGGCACGAAACGAAATCACTACTCGTTTTTCTCCTTTTTCCAGACCAGACTGATCAAAATCCTCAACAATTGATGGATTAAAAAAAGCAGCCGATTCGATGGAATATTCCATTGTAAGATAGGCACCAATAAGCATTTTTCTTTCATCTGTCAAATCTGCTTCATTGATTTGCATATGTTTGATTATATGTCTTGTCTTGTCGTAATGTTTATGAAATAAAGTAGAAATATTTCGGTGTCGGCGAGCAAACTCTCTGTTTATTTGTTCTAACGCATTGTTGACGTCGAGATTACTCATCAGCAATATACGTCCAACCAAATCTTTAGTCCTTTCTTCCCCATTCATAAAATATCTGGCAACCACGCGACTAGAATCAGGTAAAAACTTTACATTTTTTCGGATAACAGAAACCTTCATAAATTTATTTTTAAATTATAAAATAGCAAGCAATTGCTTTTGAGTATCAATGAAATCTGCCTTTTTTGAAGATAGCATTTTCAAATATACGAAATAAACAAGATAGCGAATAGCTTAAAACAGACTATAACTCGATTTTCTTATTCAATATTTTATGGAAAGGAAAATATCTTCCTTAGCCCTGATGGAAGGGAAAATCCTTTTTGCGCGCTTTTTCGGCGTGTAAAAAGATTGGAATGACAGCAGGACGACTGTTCTTGACAGCAAAAAATTGGTGCTCCTAAAAAAAATACTATTTTTGCATCCCGATTTAATCTTTAAATCATTTCAATCTTTAAATTAAAAATATGAAAGCATACGTATTTCCAGGTCAGGGGGCGCAATTCACAGGAATGGGCAAAGACTTATATGAAAATTCAGAATTAGCAAAATCACTTTTTGAAAAAGCGAATGAAATATTAGGTTTCCGCATCACAGATATTATGTTTGAAGGAACTGCCGACGAATTGAAAGAAACTAAAGTAACACAGCCAGCGGTGTTTTTACACTCTGTTATTTTGGCTAAAACCCTGGAAGATTTTAAACCGGAAATGGTAGCAGGACATTCTTTGGGAGAATTTTCGGCATTGGTTGCGAATGGCGCTTTATCGTTTGAAGACGGATTGAAATTAGTTTCACAACGTGCTTTGGCAATGCAAAAAGCCTGCGAAATCAAACCTTCTACAATGGCAGCAGTTTTAGGATTAGCCGACAATATAGTTGAAGAAGTTTGTGCTTCGATCGACGGAATCGTGGTTGCTGCTAATTACAACTGTCCAGGACAACTGGTAATTTCAGGAGAATTTAAAGCTGTAGAATTGGCTTGTGAAAAAATGAAAGAAGCAGGAGCAAAACGTGCTCTACTATTGCCAGTTGGCGGAGCATTTCACTCACCAATGATGGAGCCAGCAAGAGAAGAATTGGCCGCAGCTATTGAAGCAACTACATTCTCTGCTCCTATTTGTCCAGTATATCAAAACGTTACAGCCTCTGCTGTTTCTGATGCTGACGAAATCAAGAAAAACTTAATCATCCAATTGACTGCTCCAGTAAAATGGACGCAATCTGTACAGCAAATGATTGCCGATGGAGCCACTTTGTTTACCGAAGTAGGTCCTGGAAAAGTATTGGCTGGATTAATTGGAAAAATTGATAAAGAAGCTGCCACAGCGAATGCTTAAGTTTCCAAATAGCTTATAAATCAAAAAATCCCAAACTATCAACTGATACTTTGGGATTTTTTGATTTATAATATCTGATTACTAACTTCTAATCTTCTGTTCCCATTTCCAGGCGCTGGCCATTGCTTCGTCAAGTGTAGATTGTGCTTTCCAGCCTAGAACATTATTGGCTTTATCTGTATTGGCGTAAGCCGAAGTAATATCTCCTTCCCTACGGCCTACAATTTTATAAGGTAATTTTTGTCCGCTTACTTTCTCGAAAGACTGAATCACTTCCAAAACTGAACTTCCTGTTCCTGTTCCCAGATTGAAAGTTTCAACTTTTTCTAAGTTCTTTTTATTCAACAAACGCTGCAAAGCAATTACGTGGGCTTTCGCCAAATCGACTACGTGAATATAATCGCGTATCGCTGTTCCATCTGGTGTAGGATAATCATCTCCGTAAACAGATAATTCTTTTCGTAAACCAAACCCTGTTTGTGTAATAAACGGCACTAAATTTTGAGGAACTCCTAGTGGCAATTCACCAATTTCAACTGATGGATGCGCTCCAATCGGATTGAAATAACGCAGTAAAATTGCATTGATATTAGTTACTTTCGTTGTATCCGTGATAATTTCTTCTCCCATTTTCTTGGTATTTCCGTAAGGAGACATGGCCGGCTGAACAGAAGCATTTTCGGTAATCGGCATTTTTTCAGCTTGACCGTAAACTGTACAGGACGAACTAAAAATAAAGCTCGCTTCTGGTTTTTGCTGTAATTCCTGAAGCAAATAAACCAAAGTGCTAATGTTATTTTCATAATACAACAACGGGTTTTCAACACTTTCACCAACTGCTTTGGAAGCTGCAAAATGAATTACTCCGGAAACATCAGTATGCCTTTTGAAAAAATCCTGTACTTTATCTTTTTCACGCAAATCCAAATTTTCGAAAAACGGCAATTTATTCGTAATGGCAACTATTCCTTTTAAAACTTCCTCAGATGAATTCGAAAGGTTATCGATGATAACGACTTCAAAGCCCTTATTTTGCAATTCAACCACAGTGTGTGAACCGATAAAACCTAAACCTCCTGTTACTAGTATTTTCATTTTAAATTTTTATGAAGGTAATTTGTAAGCCTGTCTGGCAACCAATAACCATGTATTTTTTTGTTTTTGCCAAATCAATATAATTCCAATTTTAATGTCTTTATCCACTCCGCCATCTTTGGTATGAGCTGCTAAATTGTGTCGAACAATAGCCAGATCTCCAACAATTTCTATGGTTTGATTTTGGAATTCAATCGTGACAAAATCAGAATCGCCATTCGCTATTTTTTCTACAAACGCAGCTTGATTTTCGAGTTTTCCGCTGGAATGACCGTAACTTAAAACTGGAGAAGTTAATTCTTTTAATTTCACTCCATCGCCATCAATCATTGCCTGACGCAAAGTTTCTACACGAGCACCAACAGTAGTTTCGTCTTTTGATTTAGAACTGTTTTGAGCCAAACCTGAAAACTGAAATAAAACTACCGCAAGGATTGTAAAAAAGTATTTCATATGTTGAATTTTATTGTTTTTTATTGGTCATATGTAATTCGCATATCATCATTGGTATTTGCGACCAATTATCGCTTATGCTCATTTCATCATCTTTTATTTTAAAAATTCTAAAACGCTATCCGTTATGAATTGGATTTGTTCATCGTCTAGTTCTGTATGCATTGGCAATGCAATCACTTCTTTTACCAATTGATTCGTTACCGGAAAATCTTCTACTTTGTAACGGGAATCCACATATGCTTTTTGCGAATGCAATGGAATTGGATAATAGATTGCACAAGGAATTCCTTTGTTCAGCAAATGCTGCATCAACGCATCTCTGTCGGCATCGATAATTCGAAGGACATATTGATGAAAAACGTGATCATCTCCGTTCAAATCGAACGCCGGAGTGATAATATTTTTATTACCGCTAAAAGCAGCATTGTATTTTGAAGCCGCTGAACGACGTGCTGTGTTATATTCGTTTAAGAAAGGTAATTTGGCATTCAAAACTCCTGCCTGAATACTGTCTAATCTTGAATTCACTCCCACTACATCGTGGTGATAACGTTCGTACATTCCGTGGTTTACAATTCCACGTATTGTATGTGCCAAAGCATCGTCATTGGTAAAAATAGCACCGCCATCACCATAACATCCTAAATTTTTAGAAGGAAAAAATGAAGTAGAACTTACGTGACCAATTACTCCCGCTTTCTTTTTAGTTCCATCAGCAAAAGTATAATTGGCTCCAATAGCTTGTGCATTATCTTCGATTACAAATAAATTATGTTCTTTTGCAAGAGCCATAATCGCATCCATATTTCCCGCACGTCCAAATAAATGAACCGGTACAATTGCTTTGGTTTTTGGTGTAATCGCTTTTTTAATCGCTTCGATAGAAATATTCATATCACCCAAATCGACATCAACCAAAACAGGTGTGAGTTGCAATAAAGCAATAACTTCAACAGTTGCAGCAAATGTGAAATCAGCAGTAATTACCTCATCTCCTGGCTTTAAACCCAAGCCCATCATCGCAATTTGCAAAGCATCAGTTCCGTTTGCACAAGGAATTACGTGTTTTACATCCAGATATTCTTCGAGATTTTTTTGAAATTGGTGAACTTGTGGTCCGTTGATGTAAGTATTGGTATCGAGAACTTCCTGAATGGAAGCATTAACGGTATCTTTTATTTTATCGTATTGACTTTTCAGGTCAACCATTTGGATTTTTTTCATTATAACCTTTAGTTTATAGTTCTTTAGCAACAAAGCGCATAAGCTTTTGCAAAGTGTATTTAATTTTAGTTCGGAACAAAAATAGGTATTTTAGCAGAATGAATTTATAGATAATTAAAAGAAAACGTATTTTAGCCCCAGAAATTTTTTGATATGCTTTTTCTCTACAACATAATCGTTCAGATTGCGATTTTTTTATTAAAAATCATCGCTCAATTCAGTCCAAAAATCAAACTTTTTGTTGACGGACGGAAAACAGTTTTTGAAGTTTTAGCAACGAAAATCAAATCAGATGATAAAACGATTTGGTTTCATGCTGCTTCACTTGGTGAATATGAACAAGGCTTACCAGTTATTGAAAAAATAAAAGAAAGATTCCCGAATTACAAAATTATAGTGACTTTTTTCTCGCCCTCAGGTTATGAAGTACGTAAAAACAATCTGGTTGCTGATGTTACAGTGTATTTGCCATTGGACACCAAAAAAAATGCCAAGCAATTTTTGAAATTAGTTCATCCGGAAATGGCTTTCTTCATCAAATATGAATATTGGCCAAATTACCTGAATGAGCTTCGTAAACTAAAAACTCCAACTTATTTGATTTCCGGAATTTTTAGAGAAAACCAAATGTTCTTTAAATGGTATGGTGGATTTTACAGAAAAGCACTGAACACCTTCACTTATTTTTTTGTACAAAATGAAAGTTCTAAAAAACTACTGTTACAGCTAAGTAAAACCAATGTTGCCGTTTCAGGGGACACCCGTTTTGACCGCGTTGCTGCAATTTTAGAAAAAGACAATTCTCTGGATTTTATTGAAACATTCAAAAATAACACTTTGACAATTGTTGTTGGAAGTTCTTGGCCAAAAGATGAAAGCTTACTTATTGAGTATATCAATGAAACTACTGAAAAAGTAAAGTTTATCATTGCTCCGCACAATATCAAATCAGAACAAATTCAGGAATTAAAAAATTCCATTTCTAAAAAAACAGTTCTTTTTTCGGAAAAGGAAACTAAAAACCTAGCCGATTTTGATGTATTCATTATTGACACCATTGGGATTCTGACCAAAATTTACAGCTATGCAGATATTGCTTATGTTGGTGGTGGTTTTGGAAACCCTGGAGTCCACAATATTTTAGAGCCGGCTACTTTTGGAGTCCCAATAATTATCGGCCCAAATTTCTCCCATTTTGCAGAAGCAATAGCCTTAGTAAATATGGAAGGCTGTACTTCTATTACAAATAAAAATCAGCTTTTTGATGCTTTTTCTAATTTAATCAACAATGATGACATCCGAAATGAAAAAGGACATATTTGCAGCACTTTTGTACAAATGAACAAAGGAGCAACAACTATTATTATGAAAAACGTTGTGTAACTTAAATCAACTGTTTTTTGTAGTCCAAATTTTCATTTACATAATAACAATGTTATTCTAAATAAATAATTAAACTCAAAAAAAGTGTTTTTTTTCATCCAAATTTCACTTCATTATGCTATTTTGGCAACCAATAATAATTACAATTACACTCTGGCTAAACCCTTATAAAACGGTATTTTTTAAATAATCTCAAATCAATTTTGCCCATTAGTTTTTTAACAAAGGAGTTCATATGAAAGAGAATAGCAGAAATGAATATTATTTTTCAAAAAAAATATAAAAAAATATTTTACCTATTAAAAAATTTATATCTTTGCCCCGAATTAATAATTAACCTTTTATAATTAAGTAAGATGAAAAAAGTATTTTTAAGTTTAGCTGTTGTTGCTGTTTTGACTGTTGTATCTTGTAAAAAAGAAACTCCAGCTACTGAAGAACCAGTTGTTGATACTACTGCTGTAGTTGTTGATACTACTGCTGTTGTTGTTGATTCTACAACTACAACTACTGACACAACTGCTGTTGCTCCAGCTACTGAAGCTCCAGCTGCTAAGTAATTTTTAAATTACGCAGTAAAAAATAAGCTACGCATTGCGTGGCTTTTTTTATGCTTTTTCTGAACTACTTTAGAAATCGTAAAAGTTCAAATTAAGAACATTTAGAAATAATAAAGAAGCCATACACTATTAGCGTATGGCTTCTTTATTAAATAAGAATTATTCCTTTTCTATTTCTTAAAACACAATCCACTTTTGAATTTGATTCCAAAACCAAAAGTTCATAAAAATAAAAAACCGCAAAGAATTAAAAATTAATTCTTTACGGCTTTTCTTGTACTCAGAGCGGGACTTGAACCCGCACGAACATTGCTGTTCACTGGATTTTAAGTCCAGCGTGTCTACCAATTTCACCATCCGAGCATTTTATCTTTTTAATGGATATCTAATTTAATAAATAAATAAACATCATTTGATTGTTGTCTGGTTTGAGCGAAAAACGGGGCTCGAACCCGCGACCTCGACCTTGGCAAGGTCGCGCTCTACCAACTGAGCTATTTTCGCGTTTCATTCTAATAAGAACTCAATACTTAAACTTGTTCTGTATTGCGGATGCAAATTTAAGACATTAATTCAATTACACAAGCCTTTTTGATAAAAAAAATAAAGCTATTTTATAATCTTCTGATAACCCAAACTTTAAAAGAAATAAAACTATTTTTTAGTCAGCATTCTTTTGATTTCATTGAGTTTCATCAAGGCTTCCATTGGTGTAATGGTGTTGATATCCAAACTTAATATCTCTTCTTTGATTTCTTCCAACAAAGGATCATCCAAATTAAAGAAACTCATCTGCATTTCGTCCTTCGCTGATTTGATTCCACTCAAGACCTCACTAGAATGATCTTTCTCTAATTTCTTCAAAAGCTTTTGGGCTTTCAAAATCACGATTTGAGGCATTCCTGCCATTTTCGCCACATGAATTCCAAAACTATGCGCACTTCCTCCTTTTACCAGTTTTCGAATAAAAAGCACAGTATCTTTTAATTCTTTGACTGAAACATTATAATTCTGGATTCTAGGCAAAGATTCATGCATCTCATTCAACTCGTGATAATGCGTTGCAAAAAGGGTTTTAGGTTGCGAAGGATGTTCATGCAAAAACTCGGCAATTGCCCAGGCGATAGAAATTCCATCATAGGTACTTGTGCCTCTTCCAATTTCGTCTAACAACACCAAACTTCTATGTGAAATATTATTCAAAATAGATGCTGTTTCGTTCATTTCGACCATAAAAGTTGATTCTCCCATCGAAATATTATCGGAAGCCCCTACTCTGGTAAATATTTTATCAATAATTCCCATTCTAACACTATCTGCCGGGACAAAACTTCCCATTTGAGCTAAGAGTACAATTAAAGCCGTTTGACGCAAAATAGCTGATTTTCCAGACATATTCGGTCCGGTAATCATAATTAGCTGCTGCACTTCCCTATTCAAGAAAACATCGTTGGCAATATAAGGTACTCCAACAGGCAATTGTTTTTCAATAACAGGATGTCTTCCGTTTTTGATTTCCAGTTCGAATGTTTCATCCAGTTCCGGACAAACATATTTATTTTCGATAGCCAATTGTGTAAACGAACACAAACAATCCAATTGCGCCACTAAATTAGCATTCATTTGAACTGGCTTGATATAAGTTGCAATCCAAGTCACTAATTGCTCAAACAACTCTACTTCTATTTTATGGATTTTTTCTTCGGCACCAAGAATTTTGGTTTCGTATTCTTTTAATTCCTCAGTAATATAACGTTCTGCATTTACCAAAGTTTGCTTGCGAATCCATTCCGTAGGAACTTTATCTTTATGTGTATTCCGAACTTCGATGTAATACCCAAAAACATTATTGAATGAAATTTTCAAAGAAGAGATTCCGGTTCTTTCGGATTCTCTTTTTTCGATTCCTTCTAAAAACTCTTTACCGGATGTTGAAATTGCTCTTAAATCATCCAATTCAGCATGAACTCCTTTTGCGATTGCATTACCTTTATTAATAGCAACAGGTGCATCCTGATTTAAAACCGTTTTTATTTTATCCCGCAATAAATCGCAACTATGCAAACTGTCTCCAATTACTTTTACTGCTTCTTGCGGACTTTCCAGAGCCAAAGATTTTATTGGAATAATAGCATCCAGAGATTCTTTCAAATAAACGACTTCGCGCGGTGAAACCTTCCCTGCTGCAATTTTTGAAATCAAACGTTCCAAATCGGAAATTTGCTTGATTTGCTTTTGAATGTTCTTCAATACTTCCTGATTCTCTTTCAAATAAGACACTACCTGATGACGACCGCGAATTTTATTAGCATCTTTCAAGGGCAATGCCAGCCAGCGTTTTAACAAGCGACCTCCCATTGGCGAAAGCGTTTTATCGATAACATCCAAAAGTGTCACCGCATTAGGATTATAGCTATGATACAATTCGAGATTTCGAATGGTAAAACGATCCATCCAAACATACGCATCTTCGGCAATACGCTGAATTGCTGTGATATGTTGCACTCTGTTATGTTGGGTTTCTGATAAATAATATAAAATTGCACCGGAAGCAATTATTCCTTCTTTTAATTCCTCGACTCCAAAACCTTTCAAAGAAGTCGTCTGAAAATGTTTGGTTAAAGTCTCAAAAGCATAATCTTCTTTGTAAATCCAGTCTTCGAGATAAAAAGTATGAAAATCTTCTCCGAAAGTCTCTCGGAAATCGTTTTTATTATTTTTAGGAACCAGAACTTCACTTGGATTAAAATTCTGCAACAACTTATCTATATATTCCGCATTTCCCTGTGCTGTGAGAAATTCACCCGTAGAAACATCCAAAAATGAAATTCCAATAGATTTATTGGCAAAATAAATGGCAGCTAAGAAATTATTAGTCTTGGATTGCAAAACCTCATCATTCATAGAAACACCAGGCGTTACTAATTCGGTAACACCGCGTTTCACAATGGTTTTGGTCATTTTCGGATCTTCAAGCTGATCGCAAATCGCGACACGAAGTCCAGCTTTGACTAATTTTGGCAAATAGGTATTAATGGAATGATGCGGAAAACCTGCTAGGGCAGTTTCTGTTTCAGAGCCTGCTCCTCTTTTGGTCAATGTTATCCCTAAAATTTTAGAAGCACGAATAGCATCTTCGCCAAATGTTTCATAAAAATCTCCTACCCTAAACAACAAACAGGCATCAGGATACTTCCTTTTGATTTCGTTATATTGCTTCATTAAAGGCGTTTCCTTAGCTACTTTTTCTTTAGACGACAAAATTTATTTTTTTAATTTAACAGAAAGCGAATTTATAGATTTTATAGCGAATAATTGCGCTTCAGGATTTTAAAAATAGTTTTAAGAAAAAATTAAGCATATGTTTTATTTTTTTATATAAATTTGTTTTTCAAAAATCTAATAAAAATAAAGATGAAAAAAGTTATTACACTATCAATAGCACTATTGGCATTTGCTTTTTCAAATGCTCAGGAAACTTCAAAAGCAACAAAATCAACGAAAAAGACTACCGTTAAAGCAACTACAAAAACAACTACAGCCGCTCTACCTAAAGTAGAAGGTGCAGGAATGGTTTTTGAAACTGAAACGATTGATTATGGTACAATTGCGCACAATGCTGACGGTAACCGTAAATTTGAATTCACAAACAATGGTAACAAACCATTAATCATTACAAATACCCAAGGATCTTGTGGATGTACTGTTCCTACAACACCCAAAGAGCCAATTGCTCCTGGCGCAAAAGGTGTTATTGGTGTGAAATATGCAACTGACAGAGTTGGTGCTTTTACAAAAACAGTAACAGTAACTTCAAATGCTGAAGGACAACCAACTAAAACACTTACTATTAAAGGAACTGTTTTACCAGATCCAACTCCAGCTACAAAAAGCTAATATATTTATTAGAAATAACATAAAGGCTTCCTAAATCAGGAAGCCTTTTTTATAATTTGTTACCAAATAATATGAGAAAATTAGAAAACAGCGAACTCGATCGAAAATCTATTGAAGATTTTAAACAATCCGAAAAAACACCTATTATTTTGGTTTTGGATGATATTCGCAGTTTACACAATATTGGTTCTGTTTTTAGAACAGCTGATGCATTTTTAATTGAAAAAATATACTTGTGCGGTATTACAGCTACCCCTCCCAACAAAGAAATTAACAAAACAGCTCTTGGTGCCACAGATACCGTTGCCTGGGAACACAATGAAAATGTTTTGGAAGTTATCCAAAATTTAAAAAACGACAAAGTTACCACATTCGCTATTGAACAAGTTGAAAGCGCTACTTTTCTTCAGGATTTTAAAGTCGAGAATAATAAAAAATATGCTTTGGTTTTCGGTAATGAAGTTTATGGTGTATCACAGGAAGCCGTAGCGATTTGTGACGGCTGTATCGAAATTCCACAATTAGGAACGAAACATTCTTTAAATATTTCAGTAAGCGCAGGAATTGTGGTTTGGGATTTATTTAAAAAAATGAAGTGGTCATAGCCTAATCTTTCGTAATAAATTTAATATTTTCTAATTCGAATTGTTTTTTTTTATTTAAAAAACAATTTCTACACTGAACACTCAATTCCTTTCCATATCAATTCAAGTCTAATTAAAATTCTTATTAATTAGGCTTTTTTGTATTAGTAAAAACCAAGCCAATTTCAATTATTTTTTTAATTCAATATATCCTAATTAGCTTAATTTTCTAATTATTTAGACTTTCAAATCTTCTCTTAAAACCACAATATAAATCTCATAAATTAAGCTCATATCATTCTGCATTATGTTCTGTTCTGTTACGTATTCTGTTACGTAACATTCAGATAATCAATACATTATGTTTTAAAAAAAGGTATAAAAAAAACATTATTTAAAAAAAAAATGTATTTTTACATCCCTGAACGTATTTAATTTTAAATAATTTATTAGATAAAAGATATATAGATAAAATTCTAGATACACAGGAGTGTTTAATAAAACAATTAGGTAATATCAGATGAATTAAGCACTCTAAAAAACAAACTATAATTAAAATCAACGAATTACTTCACAATATGAAAAAATACTTTTTTTTAAAATTAATTTTAGTTCTATTGTTTTTACTTCCAAAAGTAAACTTTGCACAAACTAACGTAGCACCAGAAGTTATAGTTACCGGAAATCAGATTTATTGTCCGGGAACCCATATAAAAATTGTCTCCTCCATTGATATAATTGATCCGGATGACTTAGGTACTGAAGCAATATATATTCAAATTTCATCGGGTTATGTTAAAGGGCAAGATCAATTAAGATATATAGGAACAGACTCAGCGATAAGATCTATATGGGATGATACCACCGGAACTTTAAAATTATCAAACAATACCGTTCCCGGAGCAAAAATTAGTTACCTTAAGCTGATAGCCGCTATTAATGAAGTTGCATACAAAAATAGTTCAGCCACTCCATCCGGAACAGGAAGAAGTTTTTCTATCAATGTTGGTCAGGCCAATTATCTACCATCAACTCAGCACTATTATATGTATGTACCAAGTTTAAATATAAAATGGACAGATGCAAAAATAGCTGCGGAAAACAGTACATATTACGGTCTAAAAGGTTATTTAGCCACTATTTTATCTGAAGACGAAGCCATAATTTCGGGCAAGC
Organism: Bacteroidota bacterium; assembly: GCA_040387175.1. GTDB lineage: Bacteria > Bacteroidota > Bacteroidia > Flavobacteriales > Flavobacteriaceae > Flavobacterium. Next base: position 52,193 of record JAZKED010000028.1, read on the forward strand.
AGGCTTCAGGAGCAGGATGGATTGGGGGAAAAGATGATGAAACTAGAAACCCAGCAATACACCAATGGAAATGGGTAACTGGACCGGAAGGATTAGCAAATGGAGGTACTGGAACACTTTTTTGGAGCGGAAAAGGAGCTGCTGGAACTCCAATAATTTATGCAAATTGGGATACTCCAAAAGGAGAGCCAAATAGTAATGATGAATATTATGCCCATATTACCGATCCTGCCGGCAATAATCCTGGAGCATGGAATAATTTGACAAATATAGGTAAAGCCAGTGGCTCTTATCAACCTAAAGGGTATATTGTAGAATATGGAGGAATGCCTGGAGATCCAATTCTTAAAATTTCTGGAAGTACAACGATAGCTTTTCCGGGAACAATAACAAGTACAACACCAAATTCTCGATGTGGAACAGGAAACATAACACTTCATGCCACAGCATCATCAGGAGCTACAATAAACTGGTATGATGTTCCAACAGGCGGAACTTCATTACATACAGGAACATCATTTACAACTCCAATTATTACTGCGACAACAAAATATTATGTTGATGCTTCAACGTGCGGAAACTCAACAAGAACTGAAATTATAGCAACTATAAATACTGTTCCGGCAATTACTCTAACAACACCAAATTCTCGATGTGATACGGGAACAGTTATACTTGGAGCGACAGCTTCAGATGGAATAATAAACTGGTATGATATACCAAATGGAGGAATTTCATTAGGTACCGGAACATCATTTACAACTCCAACCCTCACCACTTCAACTAAATACTATGTTGATGCTAGTGCAAATGGATGTACAACTCCAACAAGAACCGAAATTACAGCTACTATAAATACTACACCAACAATTACTTCAACAACACCTGCATCCCGCTGCGACACAGGTACCGTTCTCCTTGGAGCGAACGCTTCGGATGGAATAATAAACTGGTATGATGTACCAAATGGAGGAATTTCATTAGGTAATGGAACATCATTTACAACTCCAATCATCACAACCACAACTAAATACTATGTTGATGCTAGTGCAAATGGATGTACAACTCCAATAAGAACTGAAATTGAAGCTATTGTCAATATTTCACCAACAATAACTTCAACTACTCCTGCATCTCGTTGCGACACAGGAACAGTTACACTTGGATCGACCGCTTCCACAGGAACAATAAATTGGTATGATGTTTCAACCGGAGGAAATTCATTAGGTACTGGAACATCATTTACAACTTCAATTATAACAGCCACAACAAAATATTATGTTGATGCTACTGCAACTGGATGTACAACTCCAACAAGAACCGAAATTACAGCTACTATAAACACTACTCCAACTATTACTTCAGCAACACCAGCATTTCGTTGTGATGCAGGAACACTAACACTTGGAGCAACATCATCAGCTGGAACTATAAACTGGTATGATGTACCAACGGGAGGAAATTTATTAGGTACTGGAACATCATTTACAACCCCTACAATTACAACCACAACAAAATATTATGTTGATGCTACTGCCACAGGATGCACAACCTCAACAAGAACTGAAGTTATTGCTTCTATAAATGCTGTTCCAACAATCACTTCTACTACTCCAAACTCTCGATGTGATTCTGGCACAGTAGCACTCGGAGCAACTGCCTCGGTTGGAATTATAAATTGGTATAATGTACCAACGGGAGGTAGTTCATTAGGGACAGGCACTTCGTTTACAACTCCAAGCATTTCAGCTACAACAAAATATTATGTTGACGCTACAGCAGGTTGCACAACCTTAACAAGAACTGAAATTACAGCTACTATTAATAATTCACCAACAATAACTTCAACTACACCAGCATCACATTGCGAAACAGGTACAGTGACACTTGGAGCAACTGCTTCTTCAGGAACTATAAACTGGTATGATGTTCCAAATGGAGGAAATCCATTAGGCACAGGAGCATCATTTACAACTCCAACCCTAACAGCTACAACTAAATACTATGTAGATGCTACTGCATCCGTTACAGGATGTATAACTCCAACTAGAACTGAAATTATAGCGACTATAAATACTATTCCAACAATCACGTCAACTACACCATCATCACATTGTGGAACAGGTACTGTCACACTAGGAGCAAATTCCTCAGCTGGAATCATAAATTGGTACGATAATCCAACTGGAGGAAATCCATTAGGTGTAGGAACATCATTTACAACTCCAAGCATAACAGCTACAACTAAATACTATGCTGATGCTACTGCAAATGGCTGCACAACTTCAACAAGAACCGAAATTATTGCCACGATAAATACTGCTCCTACAATTACTTCAACCACTCCGGCATCTCGTTGTGACATCGGCACCGTGTCACTTGAAGCATTGGCTTCAAGTGGAATTATAAATTGGTATGATGTTCCAACAGGAGGAACTTCATTGGGTACCGGATCGCCATTTACAACTCCAAGTATAAATAATACGACCACATTCTATGTAGATGCTACAGATAATAATTGTCCGAGCTCAAGAACACCGGTCGTAGCAACAGTTTTTCCAGTTACAAATAAAAATGAGGAAGTTGTTTTATGCGAATCTGAAACGGTAACATTAGACGCTTCAGTTTCTGGAATGGATTACTTATGGTCGCCTGGAGGTGAAACCACACAAACTATTGTAGTTACAACTGTTGGTGATTATAGCGTATTAATTAGTTCTCCTTTGGTTAAATGTGATTCAAAAAAAGACATTAAAGTCATCGAACATACAAAACCTGTAATTAAGGCAATTGTAGTTAACGAAAACTCCATAGCAATTGAATTAACAAGTTCAGAAAATTATTATGAATTTTCGATTGATGGAGAATTCTTTCAGGATTCTAATCAATTTACACACATTCCAAGCGGCCAACATACAGCTTTTGTCAGAGCGAAATATCTATGTGATATGATACAACAAGATTTTACAATATTTACAATATCGAAATATTTTACACCCAATAACGATGGATATAACGATGTCTGGGAAATAAAAGAAATGAAAGATTACCCTAATTCAAGTGTTTTAATTTTTGACCGTTATGGTAAATTAATAAAAAACATCCTCCCTACAAGTTCTGGTTGGGATGGCAGCTTTAACAATGTTGGTTTGCCTGCTGATGATTATTGGTATCATTTAAAATTAGATAATACAAAACCGGAAATAAGAGGTCATTTCTCTCTAAAAAGGTAAAAATGACTTAAGCCAACTGTTACAAAACAATATTTTATTACTAACCAACAAAAATCAATTACTATGAACAAAATTACACAAGCAAAAAACAAAAAAACGAACAATCTAGTCTTTGGTATTTTTGCATTATTATTAGCATGTTCCCAAATGACTCAGGCACAAACTTTGCCATTTTATGACGGATTAGATTACCCTGTTTTATCACCAACAAAATTACCAGGTAATGGATTATGGGACATTCCAGGAACAGGTTCGGGTGCTAATAATGACGCAGCTATTTCCACAGGAAGCTTAAATTCTCCAGCAGGTGTTAATTTAGCGACTTCTACAGGAAATAAAGTGACTATTGCAGGTAGCGGAGATGATTCTACAAGAATTTTTACACAACAATCCGCAGATGGAACAACTGTTTATTATTCTTGTTTGATTAACATAACTGATATCGGTACTGCATCAACTGGATTAACTCCTATTGGTTCAGGATCTTATTCCAGAACAGGTGTGGTAGGCTTTACAAATCTCGTTAATGAAACCAGTCAGGGAACTGGTAATATTATCGGAGTTCTGATGGTAAGAAAAGATGCAACAGATCCAACAAAATATAATGTAGGTATTGCTAAGAAATATGATAAAGTTTTCATTTGGGACACGACACAATATGACATTAACACAACTCTTTTTGTTGTAGTTTCTTATCAATTCATCGCCGGAACAACCAATGATATATGTAAACTTTGGGTTAATCCAACCTGCGGAACAACAGAACCAACAGAAACTGTATTAGCAAATACTACTGATGCTGATGCGGCAGATTTAAATTATTTTCAGATAAGACAAGAAGGTTCCAGTTCGCCTGGTGCACAAGTGGATGAAGTGAGAGTAGGATTAACATGGGCTGACGTAACACCAGCAGGGACCCTTGGAATTAATCAAAACGAAATTACAGGATTAAGTGTATATCCAAACCCGGCAACTAACGGAAATTTATATATAACTTCTAATAGCAATTCGGAGAAATCAGTAGTTATTTTTGATCTATTAGGCAAAGAAGTATTAAAAGCTTCAACTACAAATAATGCTGTAAATATTAGCACACTAAAAAGCGGAGTATATGTTGTAAAAATTACAGAAGATGGTAAAACTGATACCAGAAAATTAATTATGGAATAATTTTAAATCAGTTATGTTTATTTTCAACTCCAACCTTGATACAGTTGGAGTTTTTTTTATCTAGAAACTAAATTTTCTGCTACTTAATTTTCTGCTGAATCTGATCTAATATATAAAGATAATCTTCCTGATTTTCAACAAAATCTCTATTCGAAACATCTATAATCAAAATATTCAAATCCGTTTGTGATTTGATATAATCGAGATAGCCAGTATTGATTTTATCCAGATAAGAAGCTTCAATATTTTGTTCGTAGCTTCTGCCTCTTTTCTTTATATTTTCCAGCAACCGTTCTGAATTTTGATATAAATAAACATATAAATCAGGCTTTGGCATTTCTTTATAAACAATATCAAACAGCGTTCGATACAATCGGTATTCATCATCGGTAAGTGTGATTTTGGCAAAAATCAAGGATTTAAAAACATGGTAATCCGCTACTACAAAATCCTTAAACAAGTCGAATTGCGCTAAATCATCGGACAATTGTTGGTATCTATCGGCAAGAAATGACATTTCAAGCGGAAACGCATATCGGTTTTGATCTTCATAAAATTTAGGCAAAAACGGATTATCAGCAAAACGTTCCAAGATAGTTTTAGCATTAAAATCTTCGGATATTTTTGTGGTCAATGTTGATTTTCCTGCTCCAATATTGCCTTCAAAAGCGATATAATTGAATTGTCCTAAAGGAATGGTATCCAAAGGATTTTCTAAATCCTGAACTGTTACACAATCACTTTGATCCAGTGTAATTTCCAACAACTCCGAAGTGGTTTTCTGAAAAATAGGATGCGTCCAATCTAAATTCAAGTCCTGCATTGGTAACAACACAAACTTCCTGTTTTGCATCAACGGATGCGGAATTTGAAGTGTTTCCGAATCAACAATTTCTGAATCGAAAGCAATCAAATCAATATCTATAATTCGGGATTGGTATCCTGAAGCATTACCACGAATTCGCCCCAACTTCCTTTCAATACTTAGAACCTGCTCTAACACCTGACCTGCAGAAGCATACGTATGAATAAGCAAGGCACAATTATAAAATACATCACTTTCAAAACCCCAGGAAGGAGTTTCATACAACTTTGATACCTTAATTACCGTTCCAATTTCCCGATGTATCAATTGAAGGCAATCTTCAATATTTTGAAGACGATTACCCTGATTGCTGCCTAAAGATAAAACGACCTGATGTTGTGATTTCATATTGGGCGAAATTAAGTAAAACAATTTTAGAATAAAATAATTATCAAAAACTAATTATTTCCAGCGGGGTATTATACGACTAATATAGAATAAGGTAATATTTTAATTAACTCTGTAAAGTCTACCTCAATAGAATTATACAAAAAGTATAACTGAATTATATAAAAGGTGTAATTAAACTATACAAAAAGTATAATTGAATTATATAAAAAGTATAA
>JAZKED010000029.1:0-58230 GCA_040387175.1 Bacteroidota bacterium
AATTATTCTATACGATGTGTATAATTATTCTATACGATGTGTATAATTATTCTATACGATGTGTATAATTATTCTATACGATGTGTATAATTATTCTATACGATGTGTATAATTATTCTATACGATGTGTATAATTATTCTATACGATGTGTATAATTATTCTATACGATGTGTATAATTATTCTATACGATGTGTATAATTATTCTATACGATGTGTATAATTATTCTATGCGATTCGGATAGTTTCGCTATACAATTTACATATTATTTACCATAAAAGCTAATGAAATTAGGGTTTTAGAAGAAAGATAATAGCGCTCGAAGTAAAATATTTTTCGAGCAAGTGGTGAGAGAAAAAAGCGGATTAAACATTATATTTGAAAAAACATAAAACGAAACAAACCTTCGCATATACACACAAAATTGGGTAGATTGTCGCTATTTTGTAGCGAGTATATACGAGTTAGCAGATAGCTTGGAGAACCAAACGCGAAAACAGAAAAATTTATTGATGAAAAAAATTCGAGGAAATAAAAGAAGAATAAGACAAATCGAAAATTGGAGAATTAATAATCTAGAAATTGATTTAGATTATTTTGAAAAAACTAATAAGGATTATGTTAAGTTTAGAATTTTTCCTTGGAATTCAGTTGCAATGTCTTTAAATAACTACCCAAATCCAAAAGGAAAAATTCGAAAGAAAATTATTGAATCGTTTTTTGATATTTATGAAAGTTGGAATGCTCAATTAAAAGAACTTGGAAAACCATTTTACTTAAAAATTTGGATGTTTGAACCTGATATTTATAATTCTCAAGTGGTTTGCGCAATAAATGAAAAAATAGAATATTATGAAAATATTTTTCATAAACCTGAACAGCAAAAAAAATTAGCGAAGTCGAGTTTAGAAAAAATATCAAACCGAATAGATCAATATAAATGGGATTATAGTATTGAAGAATATCCAATTTTTGAAAATGAATATTTACGTAAAAATTTTGCTTCCGACAAAGATTATTTAGAAGAACAAAAATGGTTAAAAAGCGAATTAAAAAAGCCTTTTAGAGAAATTAACCAAGTAAGAGAAGGGATTACGGAAAAAATATTTTTAATACAAGGAAGTGACGTTTGGCTCGGAGAAAAATAAAAGCCATCTGCTAACAGTCGTTACACGAGATTTGGGCATTAGGTTGAATTTAAAGAAGGTTTTGTGTTTGGAAAATTTGTGTTTAACCGAAAAATCCCGCATCTTTAATCCCAAACCTCGTGTAGCGCCAGAACGTTCGCGGTCAATTTAGCGGAACTCAGAAAAATTAGGATTAATATGTTTATAGATAATATAGAAATAGTTATAATTATTACGATTCTAATTGTGTTAATTCTAGTTTTTCTGAGAATGTATAAACCAAAACAACTATCTAAAACCAAAAACTTAAGCAAGAAGTTAGAGGAACACAAATTTGTACAAAAAGAATATGAAGAGATTGTTATAGACTTAATTAATGTGAAAATAAAATCTGAAAAATGGAAAGAAATAGAAGTAGAAAATGATTCACTGGAATATTATTTTAATAGTTTAAGTGACACAGGAGGAGATGAGAATTTGAGATTTATTAAAAAGAAAATAAATAGTATAATAATTCAAATTCCATATAAAAAAAGTTTTATCGATTATGAAATTAAAACCGAAATTGAAACTACTAAATTAAAATTATTCTTTGAAGTACAAAAAGAAACAAAAGCACAAGTTGATAAAACAAGCAGAAAAATAAAATACATTGACTTATCATTTTTAAGATAAAACCAAAAAAGCGCCTCGAAAATTCAAGGCGCTTTTTTTTATAATTGTTTAGTAGTTACTAATCTTTCAATATGTTTCTGGCAATTACTACTTTCTGGATTTCGGTGGTTCCTTCACCAATAGTACATAACTTAGAATCTCTGTAAAACTTCTCTACGGGATAATCTTTGGTATAACCATAACCACCGTGAATTTGTACTGCTTCGTTGGCTACTTTTACGCAAACTTCAGAAGCATACATTTTAGCCATAGCACCTAATGTTGTAACAGGTTGGTGTTTTTGTTTTAAAAATGCGGCTTTGTGCAACAACAATTCCGAAGCTTCAATTTCGGTAGCCATATCAGCCAACTTAAAAGAAATTCCCTGAAAACTACTAATTGGCTGTCCAAACTGATGTCTTTCTTTCGAATATTTCAGTGCAGCTTCATATGCCCCTTTTGCAATTCCTAATGACAAAGCTCCTATAGAAATTCTTCCTCCATCCAAAATTTTCATTGCCTGAATAAATCCCTGCCCTACTTCTCCCAAACGATTGGCATCCGGAACCCGGCAATTATCAAATATCAATTCGGCAGTTTCACTGGCACGCATTCCTAATTTATTTTCTTTTTTCCCGGAAGTAAATCCCGGCATTCCTTTTTCAAAAACAAAAGCAGTCATTCCTTTAGAATCTCCTTTTTCACCCGTTCTTACCACAACAACAGAAATATCTCCGGAAATAGCGTGTGTGATAAAATTTTTAGCTCCGTTTACAATCCAATGGTCACCATCTTTTACAGCAGTGGTATTCATTCCTCCAGCATCAGAACCCGTGTTGTGTTCTGTCAATCCCCAGGCACCAATATGTTCTCCGGTTGCCAGCTTTGGAACCCATTTTTTCTTTTGCTCTTCGTTTCCAAAGGTCAAAATATGGTTCGTACACAATGAATTATGCGCCGCAACAGACAATCCTATAGACGGATCTACTTTAGAAATTTCTTCTACAATCGTAATATATTCGTGGTATCCCAATCCGGAACCGCCTAATTCTTCGGGAACTAAAACACCCATAAAACCCATTTCGCCTAATTTTTTAAACAACGAAACCGGAAAAGTCTGTGCTTCATCCCATTCCATAATAAAAGGTCTAATGTTTTTTTCTGCAAAATCTCTAATAGATTGAGCTATCATCGTTTGTGTTTCGCTGTAATCGAAGTTCATCAGTAGTAATTTGGTATGTATTTTAAAACGCCAAATATAAGGCTATAATATTTGCCTTATCAATAGACAATCCTTTAATTTTTGTTAAATCTTGAATATTTTTAAAATCCCCGTTCATACTTCTGAACGTTACAATTTGTTTGGCAAGTGAATAATTAAAATACGGAAACTGAGATAGTTCCTTGACTGAAGCATTATTAATATCAATCTTTTTAATATTCGAAACTGCAGAAACTTTAAAATGAGAATTCAATTTTTCGATAACTTCCGGCGATAATCCCCAAACATCCTTCATTTGTTCCATCGAAACGAAACCTCCCAAACTTTCTTTGAATTTTAAAATCCGAAGCGAAATCGCATCCCCTATTCCATTAATCTTTACTAAGTCTTCCTGAGTTGCCTGATTAATATCGATGACAACTATTTTCTCTTTTTTGGTAAAAGCCGTATAAGCATAATTTTCATACTTATTAGATTGTTTCTTATTCTTCACCCAATCCGGAAATTTAAAATAAGGAGCAATACCCGCCAACAGGGAATCGGATACTTTTGTCACGTTTTGAAATTCTTCAGCCGAATTCACGTATTTATTCTGTTTTCTAAAAGCCAGAAGCCTATCAATTTCCACAACAGACATTCCGAGTTTATAACCTTTATAATCCGTAATAAAATTAGGATTGAAGGGATAAATCTTCGGGACATAATTTTGCTTTTGCTGCTTCATCAAATCAATTTGTGATTGCAGGGAAAGCCACTTTTCTTTTTCGGGAGAATTATTCGAAAAAGAGTTAGATTCAATAAAAAAGTAAGCTAATTGAAATGCAATAATTATAGTAAACAATAAAAAAATACTTGTACGCTGATGTCCTGAAAACTTGAAATAGGATTTTATGATTTTATAATTCATTCAAATGCATTTAATATGAAATATAAAAATAAGAAATATTCTATAAAATAATTATACCTTTCAACAAAAAAAAGAAAAAACAATTTGAAAAAATAAGGTCTCCTATATAGTTGCTAGATTAAAAAAACAATATATTTGGAAAATAGTAACAATTAAACCAAAACATATGTCAATTTGGAAAAGAAAACCACTACACCAGCTTTTGGCTGAAGCCGATGATTCTGAAAAAGGATTAAAAAGAACACTGACTGCCTGGTCGTTAATTGCTTTGGGAATTGGTGCTATTATTGGTGCTGGTTTATTCGTAAGAACCGCAATGGCAGCCTCTCAAAACGCTGGACCATCTGTAACAATAGCTTTTATTGTTGCTGCAATTGGATGTGCATTAGCAGGTTTATGCTATGCCGAACTTTCTTCATCCATTCCAATTTCAGGTAGTGCATATACATATACATATGCTACTATGGGGGAATTTTTAGCATGGATTATTGGTTGGGATTTAATCTTGGAATATGCGGTTGGAGCAGCTACCGTAGGGATCGCATGGAGTGAATACCTGAATAATTTCCTTATTAATGTAGTACATGTCAGTCCAATTCCTTTCGAATTCTCTCATTCACCTTTTCAGGAAATAGTAGATCCTATAACACATGAGACAATTCATGGAATAATTAATTTACCAGCTTTATTTATCGTTGGATTAATTACACTACTGTTAATAAAAGGAATCCAGGAATCAGCATTTGTAAACGGTATAATTGTCATTGTAAAAGTTACTATAGTTATTCTGATCATTGTCGTTGGTTGGAATTTTATTAATCCTGTAAATCACGAACCTTATATTCCAGCACCATCTGTATTTACAGACGAACACGGAATAGATCATAGTTATGGTGGAATTTTAGGGATTTTAGGAGCTGCCGGAACTGTATTTTTTGCTTTTATTGGATTTGATGCCGTAAGTACTGCTGCACAGGAAACCAAAAAACCTAAAACAGCAATGCCAATAGGAATCTTAGGATCATTGGCAATTTGTACCATATTATATATTCTTTTTGCTCACGTATTAACTGGCGTTGCTACTGTTGAAGATTTTAGAACTGGTGGAAAAGAAGCTTCTGTAGCATTTGCTATCAACAAATATATGATTGGCTATACCTGGCTGGGACAATTGGTAACTGTAGCCATTTTATTCGGATTTACATCAGTAATATTGGTGATGCTATTAGGTCAATCCAGAGTCTTTTATGCTATGGGAAAAGACGGTTTACTTCCAAAAATGTTTAGTGATCTGCATTCCAAATTTAAAACACCATACAAAGCGAATGTTATGATTTTAGTTATTGTTGGTGCTTTTGCAGCATTTGTACCAGGGGATATTGTAGGTGATATGACAAGTATTGGAACACTTTTCGCTTTTGTGTTAGTATGTATTTCAGTTATAATTTTACGAAAAAAAGAACCTGATATGAAAAGAGAATTCAGAGCACCATGGGTTCCTTTTGTTCCAATATTAGGTATTATAGTTTGCCTCGCCATGATGTATGGTTTAGGATGGCCAAACTGGTTGCGTTTATTTATATGGATGGTAATTGGAGTTGCAATTTATTTCACCTACAGTAAGAAACATAGTGTTTTGAACAATTCAGAAAAATAATTTAGTCTAAAAAATAAAAGGGATTATAGAGTTTCAAAACTTTATAATCCCTTTTTTTTATAGCTATTTTACAAATCAAATACAGAGGATCTTTTCGCGCGAACCAAATCCTTTAGCTTAATCCAAAAAGCTAAGGTCAAATAAACTCCAAACCACAAACCTGCTGTTACAAACGAAATGTAAATAAAAAATAGCCGTACGTTTGTTACCCGCATTCCTAATTTATCTGCAAGGCGTGAAGAAACATGGAAACCATATTTTTCAAAAAAATACTTGAGTTGTATGATTGCAGACATTTATTAGTTGTTCGTTGAAGTGTTATTACAAAATTACAATTTTCAAGTTAGAAATTAACTTCTTTTCAATAATTCCATTCCAATAGCACATTCCAAGCAGCGACTTTTGTTGCAATATTCATTTTTAAGCTGTAATAGTGATTGAGATTCAAAAGCATTCTTTGATTTTATGCCAAAAGAACTGAACTTATCTATTACGGCATTTTTTTCTGAAGTAACTTCATCCAATAATTGAATCAGGTCTTCGGCAATTTCTTTTCCCTGACTTCTGGCATAAGCAAACTGAAGTGGAATTATTGTGTTTATTATAATCAAATCAATAAATGACCTGGAAAGCTTTTTCTTTTTCTTCGGACTTTCTTTATCAAACTGATAGTGACTTTGCCAATAATCCGAAGTTGATACATCAAAAATATCATAAATAGCTGCAACCGAATTTGAAACACTAATTTTTGAAAATAAATTTCGCTGAATATGATATAAATTGGCCAATTGTGACAATCGAATAGTTGGAAAATTATCAGGACGGTGTTTGAAAAACTGAACTGGTTCTACTATTTTTTTATCCAATTGGTATTTATGCAGCAAATAAAAATATCGAAATTTCAAATCCCTGAAATAAGTATCTTCTTTTTCCATGTCCAATAGACCAGCAGTGCCCAAAAGTAAAGCTTCCAGATTTTCGACTTCAAAACTTTCTTTTCTTATGATAGAAAATGGTATGGATTGAACAATTTTCAAAAAGATTTCTCCATTGGTATTCAAACCAAAATTTTTAGCCAAAAGACAAAACAATACTGCTTCCCAATCCTGATTGGTTTGCTGCAACAACTCGAAAACAGGTTTGGATTTTCTTTCCATTCTCTCAAAAAGCAATCGTTCCTGCCAATTTTTAAAAGTAAATTGTGGAATTTTAGATAATTCCTTTTCACAAAAAATCCATGATTTTGGAGTAACTAATGATTGATAATTGGATATTGTTTCCTTATCAACATAATTTTTGAGTTCCAAAACCGGAATTTCGGTATTGTTTTTCCTAAAGATTTCACTATCATGTTCCCAAACCACGTGAAGAATAACGTTTTCATACGCTTCATCTCTTTCATGATTGTGAACATACCAATCCGAAGATTTAAGATGAATTTCAACGTTTCCTGCCCATTTTTGATTATCAATAATAATTTGAGCATTGAAAAAATCAGGACCTGCCAATTCTAAATATTGCCCAACATTGATTATGGTGATTTCCTCTTGGTTGAAAGTTTTTAAACCCAAGGTATCGAATTTTTTGAATTTCCAGAGGTAATGGAGAAAATCTTCTTTCATTTAAAAGTCTTTTAGAATAAAGACTAAAAGTAATGAAAAAATAAAATAGTAAGAAATTTATTTCAATAAATATAATTTGGCACACGCTCTTGCATCGGATAATGCTTCGTGATGATTTAAAGTGATTTTCATTTCGCGGCAACAATCACTTAGTTTAGCAGGTTTAAAACCTTTTGCTTTGTATATTTTTACGGTGCATTCCCATCGTGAACTAATATTTAATTCCTGATAGTCCAAACCGTAAAATGCCATTGACTTAGCTAATACGTTCCTGTCGAAACTTTCATTATGAGCTACAACTATTTTATTTTGAAGTCGTTTCCGAATCTCAGGATAAACTTGCGCAAAAGATTTCGCATTGATTGTATCACGTGGATAAATACCGTGAACTGCAATTGTAAAAGGAGAATACTCGTTTTTGGGAGGTTTGATTAAAGTGACGTATTCATCGACAATCACACCATTTTCGACCGTGACAATCCCCACAGAACATGGATGATACCCAGTAGCGGTTTCAAAATCTATTGCAGTAAAAGTCATTTGATTTATTTTCGGTTATTGAATTACAAATATAAATTTATAAACCCAATTCTTTACAATTCAAAAAAACCAAAACCCAATTCTTTTTACAGCAACTTAAAAATCAATATCGTAAACATTACAACTGATATAATCCAACAATCGTTGTCTGTATTCTTCCTCATCATAAATTTGTTCTGGCCAGAAAGTAGACGAATAAAAATACATTAACTCAAAAACATCATCATGCTGAATTGCCAATATGTCTAAGTATTTTATATAACGCTCATGACAAAAATAATCCTCACCATGAAGATTGTTGATTTCGGCTAATTTTCTTTTTTGTATTGGAAATCCTTCAACTTGATAGTTCTTACTTTCGCAATAATCGGATATTATTTCAACTACATAACTTTCATGAATTTCTCCGTATTTAAAACGATCCACACAATCGCCAATAACATCCCAAACTTCATGAATTTCTAAAATGCTCTCTTTAACTGACTCAATTTCCATCTGAAATAATTTTTTATGTTCACTCAAAAATATGCAAGTCAGCTACCGCTACATTACGGTTTTCCTCATTTTGAGCATCTTTTTTCAAAAAAAATAATAACATAAAAAAAAGCCTACAAGGTTTTAAGTCCTTGTAAACTAATCAGTTTTATATTCTTACAAAATGGTTTTTATCCAATCAAAATTATTATTGGAAAAAATTCCAAACCACACCAAATCGTATCATAAAATCATGATATGGAATATTTGGAGTGGAATAATAATCGTATCCTGACAAGGAAGAATTAAAATGTTCTGCTATAACATAGACTCTGGTTCTTTGAATTCTGGCATTAAAGAAAAAATCAAAATTGGCGTAATTTCCAATCTCTTTTTTATTTTGAACAAAAAACTCACCAATTACCGGATTATAATTATTTGCATAATAATTAGTAAAATAATTGAACGTTACACCAGTCTGAAAAAACAATGCTTTATCAAATAAATCCTGAGAAAAATAAAGCGTGTTCCTAGTCAGAAATTCAGGAACATTAAGAATAGCGTCTGCCTGATCTGTTTTTTGATACAAAAATGTATTATCTAATGCCAATTTCCAAAATGTAAACTCTTTACTTGCTTTGACCGATAAATAATTAATAGTACTGCCATATTGTTTTGGAGCAATTATTTCCTGATTCAATGTTATTTGTTCTGGACTGGAATCATCCGCAAAATACAAATGATCATTGAATGTAGAGTATTGAACAGAAGCTTCGAACCAAGGAGTGGTGGCATTTACAATAAGAGAGTTTATTTTTTCATTTTTGAAATCATTCGACCAATTATAATTCACGTAACTACTTTGATATAGATTATAATTAAGATTGGGCAATTTATTCATATTTTGATACTGGAATGAAAACTGTGTTTCGTCATTCCAATCATACTGCATTTTAGCATCCAGATTAGATAAAGATTGATTTGACACTGACCTAGATAACAGGAATCTTCCGTTCCATTTGTTTTTACGATATTCATATTGACCTCCAATAGTATTAATTCTCTGTTCTAAGGAACTAGGAATCGTTTGGAAAATAGAACCAGGAATTGCTTCGTCTCCTAAAATTAATATTTGGTCATAATAATAATTATGAAAAAAATCATCTGCAAAAAATTGAAATTTACCTAAGGTTGTATTTTCATAAGTAAGACCTACTTTATTATACATTTTATTGTAACGGGTCTGATCATTTATCCCACTGGTTGTATAAGATTCTCCAAATCTGTACACTTGAGTATCTCCAACAGTAGAAGGAACTGTATACTGATTGTATTCAAAAAATTTATGCTCATAATTGAACTGATGACTGACATATAAATTATTACTCCCTTCAGTTGAATTAACCCTAAAAAAGTGATCTAAAAATACTCTTTTACCTTTCAGGAATGATTTTGCATCTGTTAAATAAACTTCTAACCTATCTCTGTTTATAAAGTTAGAATCTCCGCTTTCGAAATCTTCTGTTGTGGTAATACCACCATTTTCCTCATTTAAAATATCTTGGGACACAAAATGAAAATTGGCAAAATAGCGTTTGTTTTTAGTATTATAACTTGTTGTAAACCTAAAGTTTCCGGTACTCGCTAATTGGTTCACATACCTTCCTTCAGATCGTAATCCTTTGTAAGCAATAGAAAAATTAAGCCTTGGATTTATATTTAATGTTAAAAAAGCATCCACATTTTGACCTTGTTTCATTACCGTTTTAAAATACAATTCAGTAACAGGAGTTGCTACAGAACTATATCTGATTTGATTGGCTTCAAGAAAATTAAAATGCTTTGCCTTGAATCCAAATTCAGGGTAAGGGGAAAAACTATTTAAACTGTATTGCAAAGTGTTATAGGTCTGCCCTTCATTTGATAATGGCATCAATCCAAAAATATCTCTACGCAGGTAATTAAAGCTATATAACTTTTTTATGGTAAGTGAAGTGTCAATATAAGTTGTATCTTTTTCTAAAGTAATTACCCTATATTGATCTATTGTAGCAACCTTTTTAGGTTTTTTTATAGAATCCGAGCTATTGTATTTGCTATCAAAACCAAACAGATTTGTTATTTTTTGCTGAGAAAATACGGATACTGGTAGTAGTAAAAAAGATAAGAAAAATAAAATCCTCATTTGGAGCAGTATATGATTAGGCAATTATTCGAAAATTAACGAAGCAAAGGTAAATGAAAAAACCTATAAATGAAAAAAGGCAGCGATTTATGGGAATCTTTTAGGAAATAGAAACACGCATCTCTTTTTTTGAAGTTTTTTTATAATATTTGTTGTTTCAATATCATCAACTATGTTACTCCCCAATTTTTCTACATTTATATTAGAAACCGGCACCGATGAAGCTGGTCGTGGCTGTCTTGCTGGTCCTGTAACCGCAGCCGCAGTAATTCTCCCATTAGAATTTGAAAATAAAATACTGAACGACAGTAAACAATTATCCGAAAAAACCAGAGAAAAACTCCGGCCTATCATCGAAGAACAGGCTCTTTGTTTTGCCGTAACTCATTTGCATCCAAAAGAAATTGATGAAATCAATATTCTTAATGCTTCAATGAAAGGAATGCAGGAATGCATCTTAAAATTAAACCAAATTCCAGAATTCATTATCGTTGATGGCAATCGGGCACTTAATGCTAAATTGGGTTTGAAAAACACTTTTGGAAAGCAATTTTGCAAAGATGAAATCGAATTTTTAAAATCAATTCCGAATCAAAGTATCATCAAAGGCGATTCTAAATATTTGAGTATTGCTGCTGCTTCGATTTTGGCAAAAACCTATCGTGATGAATATATGAATGCCATTCACGAAGAATTTCCGATGTACAATTGGAAGCAAAATAAAGGCTATCCAACTAAAGAACATCGTGAGGCTATCCGAAAGTATGGCACTACAAAATACCACCGAATGAGTTTTAGATTATTACCAGAACAATTGAAATTAGAAATCTGATTGCAGATTGTTGATTAACGATTTTAGATTTCAGATTTCTCAAAAGTCGCTTCAAACAATTGAGTGAGATGTTTGATGATTTTTGCTTTCACTTCTGCTTCATCCACTTTTTCGACACCGAGTTCAACGTTTAGGGAAGTAACTGCTTTTCCTCGAATGCCACATGGAATAATGTTATCAAAATAACCCAAATCGATATTCACGTTTAACGCAAAACCGTGCATCGTAACCCAACGGGAAGCGCGAACGCCCATAGCACAAATTTTTCTGGCAAATGGAGTTCCAACTCCGAGCCAAACTCCGGTTTCTCCATCGCTTCGACCGCATTCTAGTCCGTATTCCTGTAAAGTCAGAATGATGGATTCTTCTAGAAAACGTAAGTATTTATGAATATCGGTAAAGAAATTATCCAGGTCTAAAATAGGGTACCCCACAATTTGTCCGGGACCGTGATAGGTAATATCACCACCACGATTGCTTTTGTAGAAAGTCGCTCCTTTGGCTTCGAGCTGTTTTTCGTTGAGCAATAAATTTTCTAAATCACCGCTTTTTCCCAACGTATAAACGTGCGGATGCTCTACAAAAAGCAAGTAATTAGGTGTTGCAAGATTGGTTTCTTCTCTCCTATTCTGGATTTTCAAATCGACAACTCCTTTGAATAATTCTTCCTGGTATTCCCAAGCGGTTTTATAATCCTGAAGTCCTAAATCTTGAAGCTGGATGGTTTTGTTCATTGCCTTATTTTGAAATACAAAGTTACAAAGTTTTATTGGCAAAGTTTTATAAAAAAATGGAACACGGATGACACGGATTGAACGGATTGGCATGGATTTTTGACTTTTATTTTTTTTCAAAAGGTTTTATGAAAAGCCAAAAGTTGTCGTTTGGCCCCGATAGCAGTGAAAATCCTTTTTTGGTGGGGTTCGCCCCAAAAGATTGCAACGAATAGCGGGACGATTGTTGATTACAAAACCCAATATTTCTGCTCCTGAAAATTCTAAAATCTACTTTCTAAATTCTGCAATCTATTTGTTATCTTTGCGCTCTTAAAATCTGAATATAATGGCATTATCTGAACAAGAAATTATCCGTAGAGAAAAACTTCAAAACTTACGCAATTTGGGAATTAACCCTTATCCTGCCGATCTTTTTCCTGTAAATCATACTTCGAAGCAAATAAAGGAGTCTTTTGAAGAAGGTAAAAAGGTGATTGTTGCCGGGCGTTTGATGAGTGTGAGAGATCAGGGGAAGGCTTGTTTTGCTGAATTGCAGGATAGCGAAGGGCGTATTCAATTGTACGTGAACCGCGATGTTTTATGTGAAGGCGATGATAAAACATTATACAATCAGGTTTTCAAAAAATTGACCGATTTAGGTGATTTTATTGGTATTGAAGGAGAATTATTTACTACTCAGGTTGGTGCGAAATGTATTCGTGTGAGCGGCTTTACCTTTTTGAGTAAAACGTTACGTCCGTTGCCATTGCCAAAAGTGGATGAAGATGGAAAAGTACACGATGCTTTTAACGATGCTGAATTGCGTTACAGAATGCGTTATGTGGATTTGACAGTAAATCAGAATGTAAAAGAAACATTTGTTAAGAGAACAAAATTGTTCAATTCGATGCGTTCTTTCTTCAATGAAGCTGGATATTTGGAAGTTGAAACTCCGGTTTTACAATCGATTCCCGGTGGTGCAGCGGCAAGACCTTTTATCACGCATCATAATTCGCTTGACATTCCTTTGTACATGCGTATTGCGAATGAATTGTATTTGAAAAGATTAATTGTTGGTGGTTTTGACGGTGTGTATGAGTTTTCGAAAAACTTCCGTAACGAAGGAATGGACAGAACACACAACCCGGAATTTACCGCAATGGAAATATATGTAGCCTATAAAGACTACAACTGGATGATGGATTTTACCGAAAACTTGTTGGAACATTGCGCTATTGGTGTAAATGGAACTAGCGAAGCTATTTTTGGCGAGCATACAATCAATTTCAAAGCGCCTTATGCCCGCGTTACCATGACAGATTCTATAAAACATTTTACTGGTTTTGATATTTCAGGCAAAAGCGAGGAAGAGCTTTTTGATGCCGCCAGAGGAATGGGAATTGAAGTGGACAAAACTATGGGTAAAGGAAAACTGATTGATGAGATTTTCGGAGCGAAATGTGAAGGAAATTATATTCAGCCAACTTTTATTACGGATTATCCGAAGGAAATGTCACCGCTTTGTAAAGAACACCGTGACAATCCGGAATTGACAGAACGTTTTGAATTGATGGTTTGCGGTAAAGAGGTTGCGAATGCTTACTCTGAGTTGAATGACCCGATTGACCAGAGAGAGCGTTTTGAGGACCAAATGCGTTTGGCTGCAAAAGGAGATGATGAAGCGACAGGAATTATCGATGAAGATTTCCTGAGAGCTTTGGAATACGGAATGCCGCCAACTTCTGGTTTAGGAATTGGAATGGATCGTTTGATGATGTTCCTGACTAACAATGCGTCGATTCAGGAAGTGTTGTTTTTCCCTCAAATGCGTCCGGAGAAAATACAGACTATCGAATTATCTGATGAAGAAAAACTGATTATTGATTTACTAAAAACCAATGAAAACAAAATGGATTTGGGATTATTGAAAATCAAATCGGAATTGAGCGGTAAAAAATGGGATGTTGCTACGAAAGGATTGTCTAAAAACAATTTGATTAAAGTAAATCTTGTTGGTGAAAGTAAAATTATGGAATTGGTGGAATAAGCTTATTCCAAAATGAATAAAAAAAAAGAGCTTCAAATTGAAGCTCTTTTTTATTTACATAAAGAATTCTAAAACGAATGCTTCTCGTATTTTCCTTCATAAATATCCAGAACCTTATGAGATTGTTCTGGAACTTTTTCTTTCCAAACCTGTTGAACCGATGGATTGGATGGATATTTTCCGTTTTTCATTTTGATGAGATGAAAAGTACTTTTGCTCTTCATAATAAGATCTTTGAATTTTTCAGAACTCGTTTCGGTTATAAAAATCGGAAAATCGGTTACAGAAAAGGAGTTGATTACACTTCCGTCGTTATTTAAAATATACCCTGAACACCCACCTGTTCCGCAAAAATAAGGATTAGCAAAACCTACAAAATATTCTTCTTTGCCATCATTATTCAAATCGAAAGCATCATAATAGAAAAACCGCTCCTCTTTCGTCATTACAGGCAAATCCTTTTTTAACAAAATGGCAAGTTGCTTCCGAATCATTTCAATTGCTTTTTCATCTTTAGGAGGAACCTCACTTAAATCTGCCGTACCTGCAATTGTTTTTGACAAGGTGTCCTGAACAATTGTTTTAATGATGTTTTTCGAATCGGCTTTTTCTTTATTCTGGCAAGAATATAGCGCTAGAATTACAAATGCAATTAAAAGTTTATTTTTCATAATTCTTCTTTTATAATTTATAAACTTAAAATTACAAATAACAATTGAATCTATTGTTCTGCTTTGAAAACAATATTATCCTCCAATCTTAATCATACTTCTATTTTGAGAAAATAATTCCGGGTCTTGAAATTTGGCATCATCATCCATTCCGCCCCGCATGGCGTGTTTGGATTTTATGTTTTGAAAAATGAGTGGTTCAATAGATTTACCAGCTCTTAAAGTATCGAGCAAAGAAGTTTCAGTATTCGAAAACAGACAGTTTTTTAGTTTACCATCGGCAGTCAAACGGATGCGATTGCAGGTACTGCAAAACGGATTCGTCACTGAACTAATTACCGAAAAACTTCCTTTATAGAATTCGATTTTATGGTTTTTAGCTGTATCGTTGGGTTTGTCCTGAATGCGTAATACATTTTCATTGGAATAAAAAATTTCCACTTGCGACATAATTTCGGCATAGGAAACCAATTTTTCTTTATTCCATTGATTACCGTCAAAAGGCATAAATTCTATAAAACGAATTTGGATATTTCGGTCTTTGGTCAATTCAATAAAATCGATGATTTCATTATCATTAAAACCTTTAATAACTACAATATTTAATTTTACCTGAAACCCATTTACTTCAAGTAAATCCAGATTTTCAATTAGTTTTTCAAAATAATTTCTACGGGTGATCGTATTGAATTTATCTTTCTGTAAACTGTCAATACTCACATTCAAAGTCGTAATCCCAGCTTCTTTGAATGTGTCTATAAAATCGTGAACCAAAATTCCGTTAGTAGTTATGGTCAGTTCAACACCTAATTTCCCTAATCGCTGAATGATTTGTTTGGCATCTCTTCGTACCAAAGGTTCTCCTCCTGTCAATCGAATTTTGGTTACGCCAAGATTTACAAAAGTCTGGGCAATAGTCACAATTTCATCCGCAGTCATCAGATGCGCCCTTGGCGTAAGCGCAATTCCGTCGGCGGGCATACAATAGGTACATCTCAAATTACAGTGTTCTGTAATCGAAATGCGTAAGTAATTGTGATTCCTGCCGTGAGTATCCTGCATTTGAATGTTTTATTTTCCGTGGTTAAAACCGTTTAGTATTTTGAATAAATGCAATATCGATGGAAAAACAGCGTCCATAGATTCGCTTGCACCTGCCGTTGAACCCGGCAATGCCATAATCAACGTATTGCCTTTGAAACCCACCACAGATCGGGACAACATCGCATAAGGCGTTCGGTCCTGACCGTAGGAACGAATGGCTTCTTCGATTCCGGGAATGCGACGATCCAACAACGGAATTACCGCTTCCGGAGTCACGTCTCTATTGGATAAACCTGTTCCGCCCGTAATGATTATTAAATCTTTGTTACTGTCACAAAACTTATTTATCGTCTCCTGAATATCACTTACCTCATCCGGAATAACCGTATAACTCGATACGCTTAATCCTAGATTTTTGATTTTCT
This sequence comes from Bacteroidota bacterium, assembly GCA_040387175.1. GTDB lineage: Bacteria > Bacteroidota > Bacteroidia > Flavobacteriales > Flavobacteriaceae > Flavobacterium. Next base: position 16,124 of record JAZKED010000029.1, read on the forward strand.
CTGTAATTACTTTTCCTGCCCGATCTTCTTTTTTACCGGAAGCCACAGAATCGGAACAAACCATTACCGCAACCGATAAATCCAATTTTTCATTCTTGCCAAAATCCGATTTCCCTCCTTTTTTGTGCAATAATTTTATAGTCGAAATCTCTACTTGTTTGTCAATCGGTTTTAGCATATCGTACATGGTTAATGCTACAATTGATGCGCCATGCATCGCTTCAACCTCAACGCCTGTTCTGTAAATGGCTTTTACAGTAATTTCTATCCGGATAGAATCTTCCAATAATTCAAATTCAATTCCTGTAAATTCAATTGGCATTGGATGACAATCGGGAATCGAATTCGAAGTGTTTTTTACGGCGAATAAACCGGCTGTTCTCGATACTTCCAACACATTTCCTTTTGGAACGGTATTGTTTAAAATGGCCTGCATTGTTGCCGGCGAACCAACTTTCACAATAGCCTGAGCCGTTGCGGTGCGTTGGGTAATTATTTTATGTGTGATGTCTACCATTCTATTTTATGTATTTTTTTTCCAAGTATACGATTCGTCTTCAAATATTTCTTTGCCAAAAACGGGTGCTTTTTCCTTAACTGCTTCCACCAAAAACTCCAAGGCTTCATAAACCACTTTACGTCTTGGTGCCGACACAAAAACGAACAAACAAATCTCACCTGTTTTTACTAAGCCCAAACTGTGGTAAATGTGCAAACAAGTCAAATCAAATTTGGCAAAAGCCGATTCACGGATTTCATATAAACTTTGTTCTGCCATTTCTTCGTAAGCGGTATATTCGATAGCTGTTACTGTTTTCCCATCGATAACATCGGCGCGAACCTGACCCAGAAAGATATTGTGTGCACCAATCGTAGTTTTACTTTGGTGTTTGGCAATAGAATTCCCAATGAACTCTGCTGTTATTTGTCCCTGAATAAAAGAACTTTTCTTTGGTTTATCTGTTGACATTATAATATTGTGTTTTTTATTCTAATTGATTTTTCAAAGATTCAATGCCTTTTCCTAAATGGAAAACACCAACGAATCCTGAATTTTGCAGATGATGCATTGCCGATAAACTTCGTTGTCCTGTTTGGCAAAACACAACAATCTCCTGATTTTTGTCTAACTTTTTACTATATTCTTCCAATTCATCCAGCGGAATCTGAATTACATTCTTTCCTTTAAATTTGGGCATTTCATCTGATTCCCGAACGTCAATAACTATCATTCCCTGCTGGCTGCATTTTTCTAAAAACATTTCGGGACTTAAATTTTCTATTTCTTTTTTATGATGCAAAAGCTGACTTCCGTTGATAAATCCTTTTTCAATTGCTTTTGGATTTCTGGCAAAATCGATGATTTGAGTTTGAAAATGAAGTGCATCATAAATCAATAATTTGCCTGATAAGACTTGTCCGATTTCTAAAATTATTTTCAAAACTTCAGTGGCTTGGAATGCTCCTAGTGTATTCGGCAAAACACCCAAAACACCCGATTCCACACAATTGGTAACAGTATTCAAACTTTCATGTTCCGGAAACAAGCAACGATAACTCGGTCCGTTTTTATAATTAAAAACCGAAACCTGCCCTTCAAATTTGTAAATCGAAGCATAGACAACCGGAATCTTTTTGACCACAGCTACATCATTTATCAAATAACGAACAGCAAGTGTATCCGTGCAATCGACAATGATTTGGTAATCGGAAACTACTTCGAAAGCATTTTGGTTACTGAAAAACTCTGGAAAAACATCTACTTTTATTTCCGGATTCAATTCCAAAATGGCTTTTTTAGCGATTGCCACTTTGCGATTGCCACAATCTTTCAAAGTATACAATAATTGACGATGCAAATTGGTTTCATCTACCAAATCTCCATCCACAAGACCAATGGTTCCAACTCCTGCGGCAGTCAAATTTTGCAAAACCGGACAACCCAAACCTCCGGCTCCAATTACCAAAACACGGGCGTTTTGTAATTTTAGCTGACCTGCTTCTCCAATTTCAGGAAGAGCAATTTGTCTGGAATATCGTTTGGTGTTTTGCACTTCTTATTGTTTTTCTTTTGACTTTCGACCTTTGACTTTCAACTTAAATTTTTATCCTCCTGCAAAAGGAGGTAAAAAAGCAATTACATCCTGATCTTTAATTGTATTATCCAAACTGCTCATTGCCTGATTTACCGCAATGGAGTAATTTGTATTTTTCAATTCTTCGTAAGCCGTTTCCATTTTTGATTTCAAAAAAGAGACTGATACTTTACTTTCTTCCATATAAAAAACTTCCTCTCTCTTTTGGGTAATATCGACTAGTAAACCAAAATATTTAAGGGTTATAATCATTTCTGTATTTTTTTATAATCTTCTTCGGTGTTAATATTTTGCAATTGCTTGCTCCATTTTTCAGGGATTATCAACGTTTGAACATTCACTTCGGCAATAACCTCACGTAATTTCAATTGGTTACCTGCCATATGTTCACCCAAAAGTGTTCTTAATGCACGGTCATAAACCGCCACCAATGGGCTCACTTTTTCATCTACCTGAACTTGTGTAACCAAATAACCATCATCATGATTATCCACAAGCCATTGCACCAATTCTGTAGTAATTAAAGGAACATCAACGCTCAACACCAGATTAAATTTGGTTTTTGATTGCTTTAAAGCGGTGTACAATCCGCCAACAGGGCCTTTATCTGAAATTAAATCCTCTATGCGGTTATACCCAAAAGCATCATAATCTGCATTCGAGGAAACTACCACAATATTATCTCCAAAAATGGGTTTCATTGCCTCATATACATGAGTTATAAATGGTTTTCCGTTAAGGGGCAACAAGCCTTTATCGGTTCCCATACGCTGGCTTTTTCCGCCTGCCAAAATAATTCCTGTAAAATTTTCCATTTGTCTATGGTATATAATTTAACAATTGTAATTCTGTATTAAGCATTATTCTAATGCGTATTTTTTTAATTCTGCGTCCAAAAATTCCCAACAGGAAGTATTAATAGCTTCAAAAGATTCAATTAACGATTTTCCATACGGAGTTAAAACCGTGCCTCCCCCTTTATTTCCTCCAATTTGAGTTTCGACAAGCGGTTCTTTTGATGCTTTATTGGATGCATCTACCAACTTCCAGGCTTTCTGATAAGAAATATTCATTTCCTTCGCCGCTTTATTCAAGGATCCTGTCGCTTCAATTAATTTCAATAATCGAATGCGGCCGTCACTAATAATGATGCCTTCCTCGGTTTCGATCCAAATTTTGCTTTTGATTCTCAATGAAAATAATTTCGTTATACTTCTACAAATATAACGAAAGCCTTTTTTACAGAAAAGATAATTAACGAGATATTTGTTAAGAAAATAATATTCAACCCTAATAACATTAAATATAGCAGACATTCTTTTTGTAAAAGTTAATTCAAAATTAGGGCATCATTATGATAATGTTTAGTATGTAAATTAATTGTTGATAGCTGTAAATAACAATCAGCTAATGGTAGTATTTTGATAATATACAATTCATTTTAAGTTTAAGTGTTGCGTATTTCTTTGTGAAAAATTTAAAAACTAAACTGAAATGAAAAAAATTATTTTACCAATGTTATTTTTGGCAACACTGATTTCTTGCGAGAATAACGACAAATCGGATAACGATGCTTCAACTGATGTTGTATTGGCTAATCAATCTGTAACACCTGTACTATTAAAAAAGCAAACTGGTTTTGAAAATCTGGAGTTGTTTTCTCTATTAACTTCAGATGATGTTCTACCAGAAAGCCCAAGTTATATTTTTGGAGGTTCTGCAGATGGCTCGGGTTTATTAAGAAACACAGATGGTACTTTTACTTTCTTAGTAAACAACGAAGATAATTTTGCAGTTTCAAGAATCACTTTAGACAAAACATTCAAACCGGTAAAAGGAGAATATTTATTAAACTCAAACGGAGGAACCTGGAGATTGTGCAGCGCTACAATGGCTACACCTGCTGAACACGGATTTGGCCCTTTGTATTTAACAAGTGGAGAATCTGGTGAAGAGTCCCGTACACATGGTGTAAATCCTTATGCTAATGTTGGTGGTGCATCAGTTACCAAAGAATTACCGGGATTAGGCAGAATAAGTGCTGAAAATGCAGTGCCTTTGCGTAAATCTGCTTATTCAGGAAAAACAGTTATTGTTATTGGTGATGACGATTCAGGAACTTACGGAGGACAAGTATTTATGTATGTATCCAATACTGTGGGTGATTTAGAAAACGGTTCTTTATACATGATGAAAAGAAATGACGACAACCAAATAGAGAAAAGTATGATTACTGGTCAGACTTATCCTGTTTCATTTGTAAAAGTTGACAATCATACTACAATGACAGGAGCTCAGATTAACGCTTCAGTAAATACTCTTAAAGCTATCAAATTCGGAAGAGTAGAAGATTTAGATTACCGAAAAGGAGGAAATAATGCCGATCGTGAACTTTATTTTAATGTAACCGGACAAGCTCTTTCAGGAGCCAATGCTGATGCTTCAAGAACCAAATACGGTAGAGTTTACAGATTGAATTTAGACAAAACAAATCCATTAATTGGAAACCTGGAAGTGATTCTTGACGGAGATGATCGCTCAGGAGTTGCCGGAAAATTCCAAAATCCGGATAATATTTGTGTGACTAAAAACTATGTTTACATTCAGGAAGATTCTAATGTTTATGGCGATGAAACTCACGATGCTTACATTTATCAATATGATATTGCTAAAAAGCAACTAAAAGTGGTTGTTGAATTAGACCACCATCGTACAGCTGCTGATGCTGCGAAATACAATGTAGGAGGAACATCTGTTTTTGGATCATGGGAATACGGTGCTTTGATTGATGCTTCGGAACAATTAGGCATAGATGACACTTTCATATTGAGTGTACAGCCTCACACCTGGAATGGAGACAAATACAAAGGTGTTGACGGAGGTACTCTTCGTACATCTGAAAAACAAGCCAGCCAAATTGTGGTAATCAAAGGATTGGCAAGATAAATCAAATCATTATTACACAAAGTCCACGGTTCTATTTTAGAATCGTGGTTTTTGTATTTATAACCAAGCTCATTTTCCAAATGAAAAATTTTTATTTCCTACCTCTGCTTTTACTTTTATTTTCCTGTGCTGATACGAAAACAACAGCAGAACGAGCTAACGATTTATTTAAAACTGATATTGCTTTTTTGACTAAAGAAGTCGCACAATTAGAACATCTTGTTCAATCGGAAGCTTCTCCACAACAAATTCAACAGCAGTTTTTAAAATCACACGAAGCTTATAAAAAAGTAGAAATCCTTAGTGAATATTATTTTCCAATGGTTTCCAAAGCCATCAATGGCCCTGCATTAGATGAATATGAAATTGACGAAGGAATAACTGTTCCGCCGGAAGGATTTCAGGTAATTGAAGAATTCATTTTTCCTAAATACAACCTGAGAGATAAATCAGAACTTTTAAACCAATTGGGAATTCTTAAAGCTAATTTGAATCGACTGAACTTGGTTTCACAAACCAATACTTTGACCGATTCTCATATATTTGATGCCCTTCGCCTGGAAGTTTTCAGAATCATTACTTTGGGAATTACAGGTTTTGATTCTCCCGTTGCGCAAAACTCCATTCCCGAAACGGCAGCTTCCTTAGAAAGCATCCAATCTTATTGTAAAATTTACTCTTCCAAATCTGACGATAAGACATTACAAACTGCGTTGACCACTATCGAAAAAGGGAAAAAATATATACAGCAACATACCGATTTCAATTCTTTTGACAGAGCGTATTTTATCAAACAAATTGCCAATCCGTTGAGCAAAAGTCTTTATCAGATTCAAATAAAATTGCAAATTCCCTTTCTGCCGGAAATGAAAGGTTTGAAAACAACAGCTCAGACACTTTTTGAAAAAGACGCTTTTGACCCGGAAGCATTCTCAGGATTTCCGGATTACAAAACCACTCCCGAGAAAATAAAATTAGGACAGGAATTATTCAATGACCCTATTTTATCCGGAAACAATACCCGTTCCTGCGCTTCCTGTCATCATTCGGACAAAGCATTTACAGACGGACAGGAAAAATCAACAACCCTCGACGGCAAATCGTTGATAAAAAGAAACACACCTACCCTTACAAACATTGCTTTTCAACGTGCTTTTTTCTCGGATTCACGGGTGAGTTATCTCGAAGACCAGGCTGTTGCAGTGATTGTAAATGAAAATGAAATGCACGGTTCTCTGGAAAAGTCTGCCGAAGCTTTGAAAAAAAACAAAAAGTATGTCGCCAAATTCAAGACCGCATTTCCGAATAAGGAAATTGATGCCTTTACCATAAAAAATGTTCTGGCATCTTATATTCGTTCACTGAGTTCTTATGACGCAAAGTTCGACGGCTATATGCGTAATGAGGTTGCATTTACAAATGACGAAAAAGCAGGTTTCAATTTATTTGCTGGCAAAGCCAAATGCGCCACTTGCCATTTCATTCCTTTGACTAACGGAACGGTTCCACCTAATTACACCAAATCCGAAAGCGAAGTGCTGGGTGTGCCTGACAAATACAATAAGCTAGATACTGATTTAGGTAAATTTGAATTGACAAAAGCAGAAATTCATAGAAATTCTTTTAAAACGCCTACCATTAGAAACATAACTCTGACCGCACCTTATATGCACAACGGTGTATATAAAACACTGGAAGAAGTCATCAATTTTTATAATGAAGGAGGCGGAAAAGGTCTTGGTTTTACATTAGAAAATCAAACCCTGCCCGAAGACAAACTGAATTTAACCGAGTTGGAAAAAGAACAACTCATTGCTTTCATGAAAACCTTAACAGATAAGAAATACAACTATTAATTTTTTCAATATTTTAAAAAATCAAAGGGCTGTAATTAGTCCTTTTTTTATCAACTTATATATACTATTCTATAGCACATTGATACTTTTATATAGTAGAGTGATAGTTTTATATAGTTTAATTATGAAATTATATAATTCAATTATAGATTTCTATAACTCAATTATGATTTTATATAGTTCAATTATGAAATTATATAATTCAATTATAGATTTCTATAACTCAATTATGATTTTATATAGTTCAATTATGAAATTATATAATTCAATTATAGTTTTATATCATTCAATTATCAAAATATATAACTCAATTATAGTTTTCTATCATTCAATTATGTTCTACTATAATTCAACTATATTTTTTTATTGTAACAATTATAGAAATTGAAGTTTTAAAAGAAAAATAAAACTGTACAAATCAGAGAAACAAATTTTGTTGCGAGTGATTAGGACGAAAAGCGGAGTGAAAATGTAAAAAATAATTATATTTGAAAGAAGTAAGTTACATAATAGCGAGTATACACACCAAACAAGGTAGATTGTCGCTATTTTATAGCGAGTATAAACTAGTTGTGAGTAATTGTAAAAATCGTACTAAAGACCAAATGATGAAAAATTTACTAATTGATATTTCTGAAAAAGCAATTAAATACGAAGATTTTAGTTTTACATCAGAACAAATTGAAAATAATTGGCTCGGAAATATTCCAGCATCCGAAAAGCAAATATCAGACGCAGAAAATAAGCTTGGCGTAAAATTCTCTGAAGATTATAAAGAGTTTTTAAGAATAACAAACGGTTTTTCAGCGCCAAATGACGTTGAACCAAGTTTTGAAAAAATTGAAAAAATTGACTACTTAAAAAATGTTGATGCGTTTATAATCGAATGTTATGGTTTAGTTGAATTAGAAAATGCCATTATTGTTGCCGGAATATCAGAAGAACAATATTTTTTATTGTTACCTCCAAAAACTGAAAATGAACATTGGAAATATTGGAAGTTTGCGAATTGGATGGCTGGCGAACAACCATTTGAAAATCTAAAAGAATATTTTAAAAATGTTCAGGAGTTTATAGACAAACAACATATGACGTAAGACAACTACTCACAACAGCCACTACAACGGATTTGGGCAATAAGCTTAATGGAAAGTTGGTTTTGTATTTGGAATATTTGGCAAATCCGAAGAATGGACTTAATTTAGTGCCAAACCCGCTGTAGTGCCAGAACGTTAATTTTCAACAAATGTTTCAAAAACATATCTACTATAAAACCCAAACAATATGAAAAAAACTATCCTCACATTATCCTATTTATTATTAAACTGTACCTATTTATTGGCACAAACCAACCCAGAAACTCCTTTGTATCCCAACGGTATTGAGAAAAATCCAATAAGCCATCCCAATCCGGAAAAGGTTGTGGATTCCGTAATCAATCCGCTTTCTTTATCCCATAAGAACAGGGTTATCAGCAATATTTCTATTCCAACATATCAATTATTCCCTGCTTCAGAAGCGAATAACAAACACATTGGAGTGGTGATTTTTCCAGGTGGTGGTTTGACTACGAATTGGGTAGACAAGGAAGGAACCGATTTAGCGATTTGGCTTTCCGGACAAGGTATCAACTGTATGGTTGTAAAATACAGAACTAACCGAAAAGATGAAAAAGGAGAAATGATTATCGATATGGATGATTATAAAGGAGCTATTTATAAAGATGCAAGAACGGGAATTCTAAAAATGAAAGAATTGGCAACCAGCCTAAAAATTGACCAGGACAAAATTGGGATTCTGGGCTTTTCGGCAGGAGGCTGGTTAAGCGAACGCATAGCTATCAAATCTACCGAAGCCAAAGAAGCAATAGACTGGAAACCTGCCTTTGTTGGTTTAATCTACCATGGCAACACATTAAGCAACTTTAACAGAATAACTAACGTAGCTGCATTGCCTCCTATTTTTATGGCTGTAGCCCGTGATGACAAAAAAATGCCAATGAAAGAACTCATACCAGGTTTGGCTGCCGTAGTTGCTGAAGTGAATAAATCAGAATTGCATATTTACAACAAAGGCGATCATGGTTTTGGGTTAGGTTATGACAAAGGGCATTCGGTTTCCCAATGGAAAGATAGTTTCTACAGCTGGTTGTTGGATATTTACAATAAATAATTAGCTCGAATACCTTTGTCAAAGTTTTGAACTTTGACAAAGATTGTATCATAAAATCAAACCCATAAAAAAAAGACTGTTCAAAATAATTGAACAGTCTTTTTTTTATGGGTTACCGAAATGGTTTATGCCGCAAACAAAGCAGGTTTGTTGAAGTCATATAAAACCTGATCGTAAGGAACTAAATCACCTAAAGTTTTTTCTGTACCGGCATCAAATGTGATGTGATTGTGTTTTCTGAACAAGTAAATTTCTCTTAAGCAATTGGACAAGCTCTGATGAATTTCTGTCGTAAACAATGGCACCTGACCTGCTCCATTATCACCCACATATAAAAAGAGCTCATAATTAGAACTCGTCTTTGACAAATTACCACCGTTAATTTTTATTGTAAATGTTGTTGGTTTCCCATCTTTTTTACCTTGATACTGTACTACCATACTATTGAATATTAAAATGTTACTAAATTAAATTTTATAGCCACAACTATTGTGTTTTATAAATGCTAAGTTAAGGCTAAAATCATAAAAAAGTAAATAATCTGCCTTAAATTACTGAATTAACTACTAAAACGATTGCGAATTTGCAACATCTTTGTCAAAGTTTTAAACTTTGACAAAGATTATATAATTATAACAAATACACTTCTACCTTATCCCCTTTCTTTAATTCATACGTTCCATCAGGCACAAAAACCAATCCGTTAGAAACCGCAAAAGAATTCAGCATCGAAGAAGCCTGATGTGATAAAACATTTGCTTCATCATCAATAATATTCGCTTTCAAAAACTGAGAACGCGTATTTCGCACCGAATAATCATGAGCAATAGAAATCGGTTTGGATTGATTGTAATTAGGTGCTTTTCCTGAAAGTATCGAAAGTGTTGGCAGCACATAAACATAAAAACAAGTCAAAGCTGCCGCAGGATTTCCTGGCAATGCAAAAACTATTTTATCTTTTTGCTTTCCTGCAAACAAAGGTTTTCCCGGTTTTTGATTCACTTTATAAAAAAGAGTTTCGACTTCCAATTCTTTTAAAGCACGAGCCACAAAATCATAGTCTCCGACCGATATTCCTCCGGAAACCAATATGACATCATTCACAGATAAGGCATCTGCCAGTTTGTTTTTGGTGTTTTCAAAATCATCGTTAACTTCATATAAAGTTACAGCATCAAAATAAGCTTCTTTCAAAGCTGATTCCAGCATAATGCCGTTGCTTTCATAGACTTTCCCATATTCTAAAGGTTCGCCGGGTTTAGTCAATTCATTTCCGGTTACAACAATTCCAACATTGGGTTTTCGGAAAATTTTTGCTTTAGTAAATCCCAATCCTGCCAAAAAGCCTATAGCTCCTGCGTTGAGCAAAGTTCCTTTTTCTAATGCCAATTCGCCAACTGAAATCTGTTCGCCTACAGGTCTTACATTCGTATCAGGCAAAACTTTTTCCTGAAGATACAATCGTCCGTCTTTTTCGGAAACCAATTCAATCTGAATCACTGCCTGCGCCGAATCCGGAACGGCAGCTCCTGTGAATATTTTCAGTGCCTGACCTGGTAATAATTCCACAAGATGGGAATCCCCGGCTTTTATTTCGCCAATAATTTCATAATCCAAACCCTCAAAAAGACCAAGTGCATAACCATCCATCGCCGATTGTCGGAACGGAGGCATATTTATGGGAGAAAATAAATCTTCTGCCAAAACATGTTTTCGGGCTTGTCCCAAAGAATATTCAACTTGCTCGAGTACGGGTAAATTATTTTGTAATATGGAAAAAGCTTCCTGAACTGAAATCATCTAATTTGTATTTAAGATTCAAAAATACAATTCGAAATTCATTTATTTGTAACCAAAATAAAAAAGACTTTAAATATCATAAACACTGACTCAAAAAGCAGCACTAAGATTCATATCAGCAAAGAGTATTGATTCAGGAATAATCTTATATTTACCGAATTAAGACCATAGTAATCTAAGTATTTAAAGGTTAATTAAAGAAACAATTATCTAAAAAATGAAAAACTATAATAAACTAATCCTACTTATTGTTTTAAATCTGTATTCAATTGCTTATTCGCAAAAAATTGAAATTTATTCCGAGGAACGAAAAAACTCCGAAATTCAGGAAAATGAAAAAACTTTAAAATTATTAGACAAGCAAATTGAAAAAACAAACAATAATGCTAATCTTTACTTTGAGCGGGGACGTGCAAAAGGCAAACTTGGAAATTTCAATGAAGCTATTGATGATTTCACACAAGCTATAAAAATAGACTCGACAAATGCTAAATTTTATATCGGTAGAGGTATAGCAAAAGAGCTCTTAGAAGATTATAACGGAGCGCTTAATGATTATACTATTGCCAAATCATTAAAAGAAAATGACAAGGATCTTTTATTATGGGATTGCAAATTGTTATTTCCATTTAGAAGACTATCAAAATGCTATATTAAATTATACCAAACAAATAGAAATTATCCCACACGATTATGCTTCGTACAGCAATAGAGGTATTTGTCATTATCGCCTGGAACATTATTTAGATTGCATTGGTGATTTGAATAAATCTATTGAAATAAAACCAGATGAAATACTGAACTTTTACAATAGCTCGTTAGCCTATAATAAATTAAATCAGTATGATAATGTAATTATAAGCATAAATAAGGCCCTGAAATTAGACCCTGAAAATGGCCAATATTATCACATCCGGGGAAAAGCAAATTATAATTTAAAAGTGTATGACCAGGCTTGTGAGGATTTCAAAAAATCCTCAAAATTAGATTATGTGGATGAAGATGATTACATATCGATTGTGTGCCCGAAATAGTTAAGCAATTGGTTCATAAGCACATTTCGTATTTCATTCTTAATTTTACAAAAATCACTTCCAGGAAATAATTACCTCAATTAAAAAAAGACAGATACGTAACTATTTTTCGATTTATTGTTTTTCAAAATAAGTGTATCTTTGTAGCTCATTATTTTTACACCAAAAAATAATTAAGAACAAGAATACTAAAATTGATTGCGGAATGAAAAGTCTTAAAGAGCAAATATTGGAACTAAAAAAAGAGAAGAATGCGGTTATTTTAGCGCATTACTATCAGGAATCCGATATTCAGGATGTAGCAGATTATGTTGGCGATAGCTTGGGATTATCTCAGGAAGCGATGAAAGTAGATGCTGATATTATCCTTTTTGCAGGTGTGCATTTTATGGCTGAAACGGCAAAAATATTAAACCCATCCAAAAAAGTAATTCTTCCAGATTTGAAAGCAGGCTGTTCTCTTGCAGAATCCTGTCCTCCAGAAGATTTCAAAAAATTTACCGAAGCACACCCAGACCATATTGTTATTACTTATGTGAATTGTTCTGCTGAGGTTAAAGCCCTGACTGACATTGTAGTAACTTCTGCCAATGCGGTTAAAATTGTAAACTCGATTCCAAAAGACAAGCCAATTATATTTGCTCCGGATAAAAATTTAGGTAAATATGTAATGGAACAAACAGGCAGAGACATGTTACTTTGGGACGGTTCATGTGTAGTTCACGAGGCTTTTTCATTGGATAAACTAATCGCCTTATACAAACAAAATCCAGATGCTCAAATTATTGCGCACCCGGAATCTGAAACCCATATTTTAAAAACGGCCAATTACATAGGTTCAACTGCAGGGATGATTGATTATGTCAAAACAAATCCAAGTAATAAATTTATTGTAGCTACCGAAGCTGGAATTCTTCATAAAATGAAACAGGTAGTTCCTGATAAAATATTAATTCCGGCACCATCTAACGAAGATAACACTTGTGCCTGCAGCGAATGTGGTTACATGAAAATGAACACTTTGCAAAAAGTATACAACTGCTTGCTAAATGAAACTCCAGAAGTTACAGTTCCTGAAGACATCATGAAAAGAGCATTGGTTCCTATTGAACGCATGCTTGAATTATCTAAATAATGATCCAGACCAATTACTTAATCATAGGTTCCGGAGTGGCAGGATTGACTTTTGCCGTAAAAATTGCTGACCAATTCCCAGATAAAAAAGTCACAATTGTTACCAAGGCAAATGAAAACGAATCCAATACCAAATATGCCCAAGGCGGAATTGCTATTGTAACTGACAAAATTGAGGATTCATACCAAAAGCACATTGAGGACACCTTAATTTGTGGTGACGGTTTATGTGATGAATCTGTGGTGGAAATGGTAATTACCGAAGGACCGAAACGATTAAAAGAATTAATTGAATGGGGAGCCAAATTTGACAAAAATATCGAAGGAACTTTGGATTTAGGCAAAGAAGGCGGACATTCTGAAAATAGAGTGGTTCATCATAAAGACCAAACGGGTCAGGAAATTCAGCGTGCCATTTTAAGTCAGGTACATCAAAAAGAAAATATCACTGTTTTAGATTATCATTTAGCGATTGATTTAATTACAGAAAATAATAAATGTTTGGGTGCTTATGTTTTAGACCAAAAAACAAAAGAAGTACTCACTTTTCAATCCGATTTTACCTTATTAGCGACTGGCGGAATTGGACATCTTTATGGACACACCTCCAACCCGGTAATCGCAACAGGAGACGGAATCGCCATGGCATACAGAGCCAATGCTGTTATCAAAGAAATGGAATTTATCCAGTTTCACCCAACTACTTTATACGATGCTTCGACTGGAACTTCGTTCTTAATTTCAGAAGCGGTTCGTGGTTTTGGGGCATATTTGCGTACCAAAGACGGACACCGCTTTATGCCGGATTATGATTCCAGAGGTGATTTAGCTTCTCGGGATATTGTTTCGCAAAGTATTGATCTGGAACTCAAAAAAACGGGTGACGATTGCGTATATCTTGACTGTACCCATTTGGATTTAGAAGGTTTTAAGAAACATTTTCCAATGATTTACGAACGTTGTAAAAGCGTTGGAATTGATATTGCAAAGGATTGGATTCCTGTAGTTCCCGCCCAACATTACCTTTGTGGCGGAATCGTAGTAGATAAAAACGGAAAAACATCAGTCGAAAATTTATTTGCCTGTGGCGAATGTTCACGAACTGGATTGCATGGTGCGAATCGTTTAGCATCCAATTCACTATTGGAAGCTTTAGTGTATTCCGATAAAATATACCATTACTTAGAACAAAATTCTTTTGTAGCATTTCAATCTACCCGAACAATTACTGATTGGAAATTGACTGACAAACCAGAAATCAATGCTGATTATGTTTCGAATACTAAAGCTGAATTACAACTTTTGATGCGCCAAAATGCCGGAATTGTCCGTAATGATGCTGATTTACTCAAAGCCAATGAAAAACTTTCTTATTGGAAAAATCAAGTAACAGAAAAAATAAAAAACCACAATGTCAATGCCGAATTGTATGAATTACAAAATATGATTACCATTGGCAGTTTAATCGTTCAGCAATCCATTGACAGAAATGAAAACCGTGGTGGCTTTGTGAAGATTTAATCATATTAATTCTTTGCTTACCATTCAAAAATATTTCAAATTGTAAAATATTTTGTTTGTAGATTTTGCCAAAATTCTAAAAGTCCCCCTCAAACAATTAAACATTTCTATTTTAATACCAAAACTTTTACTAAAGAATTAAACCTTTGTCACTTAAGTGTGTCTTACTACTATAACTATTAAAAAACACACTTATGAAAAAATTAATTGTATTAGTTTTATTAATGGCAGGAACCACCATTATAGCTCAAGAGAAAAGCAGAAAACATCATCATAGAAACGAAATGGAGCAATTTACTCCAGAGCAAAGAAGCCAATTGATGGTAAAAAAAATGACTTTGGAATTGGATTTGAATGAGTCGCAACAAAAAGAAATCAGCACACTTCTTTCAGAAAAATCAGCTAAAAAAGAAGCTCTTAAAGCGGAAATGAAAGCAAGAAAAGAAAAAGGAACAAAACCAACCAGCGACGAAAGATTTGCCATGAAAAGCAAATTGCTGGACGAACAAATTGCGACTAAAAAAAGAATGGAAAAAATTCTTAATGCAAAACAATATGAAAAATGGACTGCTTTAAAAGAAGAGCATCAAAAAACCAAAAGAGAAAACCGAAAAGAAAATCGTCCTAATAATCCGGAAAGAAGAAGTTAAATAATAATTGGTTAAATAAATTTTTGTTAGTTGAGAAAAACTTCCGGTTTGCCTTCCGGAAGTTTTTTTATGCCTGAAAATTATTAAAACGTCTTCGAAACTTTATCAATAGCCTGAATCGTAAAATCTAAATCTTCATAAGAAAGTGCATCGGTAATAAACCAGGTTTCATAAGCCGATGGTGCAATATAAATTCCTTCCTGTAACAATCCATGGAAGAATTTCCTGAAAGTTTCATTATCCCCTTTTGCTGCAGTTTGAAAATCGAATACCGGAGCAGCATCAAAATGTACCGAAATCATAGAACCGACTCTATTGATAGTAAATTCAACTTTGTTCCCTTTCAAAACTTTATTAATTCCTTCAGCCAAATAAGCTGTTTTTTCTTCCAGTCTTTTGAAAATTTCCCGATCATTATTCAATGCTTGTAACATAGCTAGTCCTGCAGCCATCGCCAAAGGATTTCCAGACAAAGTTCCGGCCTGATACACAGGTCCAAGTGGCGCTAAATAATTCATAATTTCGTCTCTTGCCGCAAAAGCTCCCACTGGTAAACCACCACCGATTACTTTACCGAAACAAACAATATCCGCATTGATGTCAAATAATTCCTGAACTCCACCTCTGGCGAGTCTAAATCCTGTCATTACTTCATCAAAAATCAAGAGAATCCCGTTAGCTGTACATAATTGGCGTAAGCCTTCCAAAAAACCTTTATTAGGAGGAATACAACCCATATTTCCAGCAACTGGCTCTACAATTATAGCTGCAATTTCATTTTTATTGGCTTCAATTAAAGCAGTAACATTATCTAAATCATTGTATTTTGTCAACAAAGTATCTTTTGCTGTTCCTTCTGTTACGCCTGGACTATTTGGAGTTCCAAAAGTAATGGCACCGCTTCCTGCTTGTATCAAAAACGAATCAGAATGACCATGATAGCAACCTGCAAATTTGATTATTTTATCTTTTTTAGTAAATCCACGAGCCAAACGAATAGCACTCATACAAGCTTCGGTTCCTGAATTCACGAATCTAATTTTATCAATATTAGGAACCATCGAAACGGCCAAAGCTGCAATCTGAGTTTCTAATTCTGTTGGCATTCCGAAAGAAGTTCCTAATTTGGCTTTCTCAATTACAGCATCAACGACAGGTTGAAAAGCGTGACCCAAAATCATCGGTCCCCAGGAATTAATGTAATCAATTAATTTGTTTCCATCTTCGTCAAATAAATAAGCTCCTTTGGCACTTTTAACAAAAACTGGAGTTCCCCCTACGGCCTTAAAGGCACGAACAGGGGAATTCACACCACCTGGTATTACTTTTTCGGCTTCAGCAAACAGCTGGCTGCTTCTTTGATATAACATTGTTTTATTTTATTAGTATTGTTTGTCCTATTGAAATAGCATTGTCAAAAATATTATTTCGTCTCTTCAATTCTTCAACAGAAATATTAAATTTTTTGGAAATTGAATATAAAGTATCTCCTTGTTGAACTACATATTGATTCAATTTATCATTAACAACTGCTGTAGATTTAGGTTGTGTATTTTGATTTTTATCCAAAACATAATCTTTACCTAAAACCATATTATCATATTGATCTAAATGATATCGCTCTATGTAACTAATTAATTTTTCAGGATAATTAGGATCTGTGGCATAACCTGCTGCTTTCAATCCTTTGGCCCAGCCTTTATAATCACCTTTCGGCAAATCAAACAAAGAAGCATAACGTTTTCTTTTAGATACAATTTCAGCATGATCCTGATAAGATTCTTCTGGATTTTTATATTTTCTAAAACATTCCTGACTAGCGTCATCGTCATGATTAGCAGTTTCGCCTTTCCAATCTGTGTAGCATTTTATTCCAAAATGATTATTGGCAGTTTTAGCTAAATGTCCCTGACCAGCTCCAGATTCCAGAATTCCCTGAGCTAAAATAATACTCGCTGGAATTCCAAAATTCTTCATATTCTTCATTGCAATATTTTTGTAATGAAAAACATAACCATTTATTAAATCCGAAGTTACTACTGTTTTTGAAGTAGATTCTATAGTTTCCGTATTTGATTTTTTTGTTGTAGAAGTTGTCTTTTTGGAAGTATAAGTATTTCCTTTTTTGTATTTTGAATTTCCTGCCTTTGTGGTTACAATTACTGGCTTAGAAGAAGAACAACCAATCAAAGTTAAAATTGCAACTATAAGTACTATCTTTTTATACATCTATGTCTATTATTGGTAAATCTTTATTTTTTAATTTAATATTCATTCCTTGAATTCCCTGAATTCCACCAGTATGAATGAGCAAAATTTTAGAGTTTTCGGGAAAATAATTGCTTTGAATCAAAGCCATAACGCCAAAAACCATCTTTCCCGTATAAATAGGATCCAAAGGAATTTTATTTTCAGCATTAAACTGATTTATAAAAGCGATTAATTCCTGAGTAATTTTACCGTAACCTCCAAAATGATAATCTGTAATTAATTCCCAGTTTTCATTTTGTGCAAATTTACAAATATCTTCTTTTAAAAAATCACCTTTTAAAGCTGGAAAACCTAAAACTTTTTGATGTGGTAAAATACTGTTTATAATTCCTGTTATAGTACCGCCAGTTCCAACTGCACAACAAACATAATTGAATTCATTATCTTTTTCCGTCAAAATTTCTTCACAACCTTTAATAGCCAACTTATTAGTTCCTCCTTCAGGAACAAGATAAAAATTACCAAATTCGTTTTTTAAATTTTCTGAAAAATTAGTTTCAGTTTTATGTCGATAATCTTCCCGACTGACAAATTTGAATTTCATTCCACATTCTTGAGCAAATTTTAAGGTTGGATTTTCCTGAATTTTATCTCTCAATTCATCTCCTCTAATAATTCCAATAGTTTTGAATCCTTGTTCTTTACCAGCAAAAGCAACAGCTGCAATATGATTAGAAAAAGCTCCTCCAAAAGTGAGTATTGTTTCTTTATTTTCCGATTTTGCCTGAATCAGATTGTATTTTAGTTTTCGAAATTTATTCCCCGAAACAAAAGGATGAAGCAAATCTTCCCGCTTGATTTGCAACGTAATTGAATTGGGTAATTTTATGGATAATTGTTGATTCAAATCAGATTGTTTTTACAAAGGTAAAACTTATATGAAACAAAAAATGCAATCCTTTAAGATTGCATTCATTGTTAACATTAATTTTATGATTTTAGTTTTTAACGATAATTTTTATACCCGTTTCTGTTTTATCACTCGTAGTTAACTTTACAATGTAAATTCCATCAGTTAAACCAGCCGTAGGAAAAGAATAAGAAGCATCATTTCCTAATTTATCTTTACTAAAAATTAACTTGCCCACTACATCATACAAACTACAATTTGACAAATCCAACTGCGAAGGATTATTGATTATTAAATTCTTACCAACATTATTTTGCTGCACAAAAAACTTTTGGCTCTCTTTATTATCAACTCCTAAAGTAGTACTGCTTTTAAAAGTAATTTCATATTGTGTATTATAAGTTCCGGCAGGCAATGTTAAATCATAGAAATCATTTTTAATATCATAGTATGAATCAGTAGTTTTATCGTGTAAATAAACATTTGCAACCTCTGGAAGATCCAGCATCTCATTTACGGTAATTTTATAATTAGCCTGAGCAGAATTTCTAAACCCAATTGGAATTTTCATGTCAATATCAAAAGGAATACTATTTATCACATATTCATTATTGTTTATCACGAAAAAATTATTTGCCGGCCCATCATTTGGTGATGCTCCATCCAATGCTCGGTCCACACCTTCGGTTGCAGATGAATCAAACACCAATATCATTTGACTTACAGGGCCATTATCCAATAATGTATTAAAACGAATTTGTTGAACTACATCAGTATTTTTTTTGTTATTAGCTTTTTTTTCAAAATCAGAATTATTAGCTGCACCTTCTTTAACAAAAACCCTATAACTATTCTTCATTTGAACATTTCCAGTTGCAGTTGCATATCCTTCAATCAAAAAGCCCTGACCTATTGGAGCATACTTCCTTTTATAATTATTTCCTGAACTACCCAGATTGGCGACCTCATTACCTGAGCCATCATAAGAATAAAATACTGCCGGAACATAGGTTCCATCAGGCCCTGCAGCTGTATATGTTCCATAGCCTCCTTTATAATCGGCCACATAATGAGAATTTACCGTTTTGTCGTGTTCCCAAAAATAAGCCGTACCTGTACAATTCCCTTCCCCAATTAAAAATGCTCTTAAATTAATTGCCGAAGGATAAGGATTACCAGTTAAGGTTAATTCTCCTGGTATAACAGGAATTTCAATCGTCCCATCATTTGGCTTTCCTCTAAAATCGTAACGCTGGTGCATTCCATCCGGATTATTCTGAACTCCATTCACTGTCGTTGTATTTGTCCCCGAAGAACCTTTCATCGTAAAACCTTCTCCAGGATTTATAGTAGTAGTGCCACCGACTTGAACCCAATCAGCATAAGAACCTTTGGAAATAAATTTATAAATCCAATAAGGTGAAATTTGGAAAGGAGAAGCCGTACCATCATAAATATTTGATGCCAAAATAACCGCAGGTGTAGTAGCTGTTACAGATGTCGGAACCCCTAATTGTCCAATTCCAAAAGGATTATTTACAGATGTCGAGGAACTAACATCACCTACTGGAGAACACCAATAATTATATTGAAAATTATTCACACTTCCTTCCTGAAAAACGGACAAACTTCCTAAACCCTTATTAATTCCTGTCCCTGTTGTACCTTGCAATAATTGCCCTCCATTCCTCAAATAGAAATTACTAGTAGATGCATTTAACTCAATATCATCCTTTACATATACATACTGATCACTTGCATAAATATAAGTATTAGCTTTCACAAACAAATCTTGTGAATACCCCTGAACTTGAAATAAAAAGGCACTAATAAATAAAAAGGCTTTTGTTGGTAGTTTTGCTTCCATGAGTTAATGAATTTTAAATAATTTTTCAATCTTTTTAAATTTCACTGAACAATTAAGCTCAGCGTTTCAAATGTAGTTTAAAAATAATGATTTTAAATACAAAAATACCTATTAAGTGCAATTATTATCGATTAAATACACACTTGAATTAATTTAACAAGTTTAAAACTCCAAACAAAACAAAAAAAACAATAATTTAAAACTCTAATAAATAGTATTAATTTTATTTTTATTGATAAATCAAAAAAGACAGATTAACAAAGGTGAATTAACTTTTAAAACCAACATACTAATTAGAGTGGTTTAATATTCGTAAAACTATATTTTAAGAACGCCCAAAAAAATCTTTGTTTTAAATAAAAAATATTTTTTTCGTTGGTGTAAGCCTCACGCTCAAAACTGATATTTCTATAAGCCAAATCAAAATTTCTATATTGACACATACGAACTAAAAACTCTAGAAAATACCAAATAAAAAAAGGAATGATTAACAATTCTAACTGTTGTCGCAAATGAATTCTCTCATGATTTAGAAAAATCAGGTTCTCTTTATCTAATGAATATTTAACAAATACAAATGGAAATATGGTTATACCCCGATAACCCTGTGGAATTAAATATCTGTTGACAATAAGAAACATTCGGTGTAAAGTTTATAAATTTGCAGTATGAATAAACAAAGTAATGAAAATAAACTAATCGAAGGAGAAGATTTTTATTATACTCCTGAAGGTTACAAATGTTTTACCGAAAAATATCATCTCAAACGTGGTTATTGCTGTAAAAATAACTGTCGTCATTGCCCATATGGATTTGACCAAAGAACAGGCACTATTAAAAAATAGCCACAAAACGGCATAATTATTGCTTGTACAAAAACAACTGCAAACCTATTATAATCAGGTTTTTACCTATTAATACAATAATATAAAAACGATAGTTATGAAAACAATAAAAATCATCTTAGTTCCATTACTCTTTATATTAAGTTCATGTAACTCAATTAGTGTATATTCTGATTTTGATAAAAGTGTAGATTTTAATCAATATAAAACCTATGCTTTTAATAAAAATGCAATAGACAAAGTACAGATTTCTGCCCTTGATAAGAAAAGAATCCTTCAGGCAATCGATTCTGAACTTAGTAAAAAAGGAATGAATAAAAGCGAAACTCCTGATATATTAGTAGGATTTTTTACAAAAGAAAGAGAACAAATTGATGTATCAAATTATGCCGGATGGGGTGGTTATGGTTGGGGATTAGGA
Organism: Bacteroidota bacterium; assembly: GCA_040387175.1. Classification (GTDB taxonomy): domain Bacteria; phylum Bacteroidota; class Bacteroidia; order Flavobacteriales; family Flavobacteriaceae; genus Flavobacterium. Next base: position 37,587 of record JAZKED010000029.1, read on the forward strand.
TGGGGATATGGCTACAACCCTTATTGGGGAAGATATTCATATGCAAACACATCTGTTGAAGGAACTCTATTTATTGATTTCGTGGATACTAAAAAAAATGATCTAATTTGGCAAGGGCAAGGGGTTGGTTATTTAACCCAAAATCATTCTGAAAAAGAGGTCCTTATCAATGACTTTGTAGCGAAAATTTTAGTACAATACCCTCCGGTTAAAAATAAATAAAACCGCAACATTGCCGCTGCGGTTTTATCATTTTACTTATATAGTTTATTTTTTTATTACTGAAAAGCAACATGATAGAAAATCAAACTCATCCTTTTATTTTTTGATTCAAATCAGATTCCTTTTCAATAACACTACCGTCGTATTGTAATTTCCAACCCATAGTATTAGTTAGAATCAAAATTTTAGAAAGTTCAGAAATTAGTCGGTTTTTAGCATTAGATTTCAATGAAGATTTTTCTATTTTCTTAGCTAAATTTACACGAACAGATTTGTTTATTTTATTATAATCATCACCAGTAAAAGGATTCATTTTACTTTGTTCAACATCGTAAAATTTAATATCCGGAGAAATTTTTATTTCTTCTTTTGGAATATTAACAATAGTAATGGTCTTATTTTTTTCATCAATATCATATTTCATTTGGTGTAAATCATAAGCTACTGTTACATCAGCATTCACTATGACAATAGCTTTCTTTTCGAAATAAACTACACCCATTAAATATTCATCTTGATCTTTATAAGTAATTACTTCTGCAAAATGACCTTCGGTAACAACTATTTTCCCTACGTTGACAATTTGTTGTTGGATTAAATTTGTATTGTAATCTATTGTAGAATCATCTTCATTTTTGAAACCACAATATTTGAAAAGCAAAAAAAATGCTAATATAATTCCTGCTCCTAGTAAAATTCTTCTTAGCATAATTAAAATTTCATAAATGAATATTGCGACACTAATTTAGTGATTTTTTCGGCTAGTTTTTCTTCGAATTTCAAATGACTTTCAGAATTAGGATTAAATGGTCGATGCTGTAATGCTTTTTGAATACTAGAAATCTGCTCCATATCCGAATAAATTTCATCAGAAATTTGTGTTTGAAAAAATCGTTCCCAAATATAATCTATAGCAAACTGACTTGGATGCAGCATATCTTCACTGTAGAAACGATAATCTCTAAGCTCATCCATCATGATTTCATAACTAGGGAAATAATTTATTATTTCAGATTTAAAATCCAAAATTTGTTGAATCGCAGTAATTAAATGCGCTTTGCTTCTTTGATTTTCTACAAATCCATCTTTAATATGCCGAACTGGTGAAACAGTAAAAATAATATTCGCTTTTGGATTTATTTCTCGAATTAAATCTATTGTGTTTTTAATTGAAGCCAGTATAGTTCCTATCGATAAAAGTTCTTTAACAAATTGCTTTTGTTGCACTTTATGGCAATTGGCAACTATAGCATTACTTTCAATATTTCGATAAACCCACGATGTTCCGTATGTTATGATGATTTGAGTTGCATCACTTAATTTTCTCCTTATTGATTTATTGACAAAATTTAAATTCTCAATTAATTCTTCTTTATTAGAATTGGATAAATCTGAATGAATATTAAAAGAATTCCAGCGTTCGTTATGAAAAAAAACATCTTCCGATGAAAATTGTTTTTCAGAAACGGCAAAAGCAATCATTTTTTCTATTGCCAAAGGATGAAATAAAATTCCAAACGGATTGCAAGTATTTTGGAATTTGAAATAATTAAATTTCTCCGCCATATTTACCGCAAAACAAGAACCCAATGATACAATTTTAGAATTGTAATCGATTGGGGTGTTACTTTTAGATATTGGTATTTGGGTTCTAAAATTCATATTTATATCCTACTACTTTCTAATTCCAATCAATAATTACAAAAAATTTAAAGTTCGTTCCAAAGCCATTCCTCTTGAGCCTTTTATTAAAATATAAGCATTTTCAATTTTCAGCTCTTTTAAATACTCTGAAAATGATTCGAAAGTTTCATAAAATTGAAAATTATTTTTATCCTTTTGGCATGCATAGAATTCCTTTCCAATAAAATAGCAATAAACTTCTTCTTGAGTCGAAAGAGAATTCACTATAGCTTGATGTTCTTGCCGACTTTCTTCACCCAACTCAAACATATCTCCGAGTATCACTATTTTATTTGAATTGTCTAATTGCAAAAAGTTTTCAATTGCAACTGCCATACTACTTGGATTTGCATTATACGCATCCAGAATAATTTGATTCGATGCTTTTTTCAACAATTGTGATCTATTATTTTCCGGAACATAACTTTCCAAAGCTTCTTTGATAGCGATATCTTCAACTTCAAAATATTTTCCAATAGTTAAGGCTGCATTAATATTATTGGCGTTATAAAGTCCTATTAAATGAGTTTTGATTAAATGATTATCAAAATAAATTTCTACAAATGGGTTAGCAGTTATTGAATCAATTCTCACATTCGCCGCATTTTTATTTAAACCAAAAGAATAAGATTTTAGCACTTTAGATTTTTCTACCTGAATAGGGTCTTCTAAATTAATAAAAGCCAATTTATTGTTTTTAGAAAGATAATTATACATCTCACTTTTGCCAATTATAACACCTTCCACTCCACCGAAACCTTCTAAGTGAGCTTTGCCGAAATTAGTGATATATCCATAATCTGGCTGCGCTAATTCACAAAGAAACTCTATTTCCTTTTTATGATTAGCTCCCATTTCTACAATGCCTATGTCAGTTTTTTTGTTAAAAGACAATAAGGTCAATGGAACACCTATGTGATTGTTTAAATTTCCAACAGTAGCTTTTGTATTATACTTTTTAGAAAGAACCACATTAATTAATTCTTTTGTGGTAGTTTTTCCATTACTACCAGTAAGTGCAATTATGGGTAGTTTCAAATATTGCCTGTGAAACTTTGCTAATTCTTGTAATGCGACTAAACTGTTTTCTACTAAAATAGTTCTTTCGTCTATAAAATACTCTTTATTATCAATTATCACGTAAGAAGCCCCTTTTTGAAGTGCTTCACTTGCAAATGTATTAGCATCAAAATTCTCTCCTTTTATAGCAACAAAAAATGAATTTGGCTCAATTTTTCGCGTGTCGATAGAAACCAAATTACATTTCAAAAACAATTTATGAATGTCAAAAATATCCATTTTTTAAAGTAATTAAATAATAAAAGCCCTAAAAAGGGCTTTTATTTATATTATGAAATATGAAAAACTAATTTCTAGCTGATCTAGGTTTTTCGGTTTTAGCACCTACTTTAGACATTGCACATCTAAATCCAATATAGTCAGTTGCCATATCTTGAGGGAAATATCTTCTTTGTGCAGGATCTAACCAATAAGCTCTATCTCTCCAAGACCCACCTTTATAAACTCTTATATTATCATTTATTAAGGTTGTTCTTTTACTTGAAGTATCATATTTTCTAACCATTTTACCTAAACTATCTACTGTTACATTATGTTTAGGAGCGTTATACATCGCTTTATCATCACCTTTTTTAGTATCAGTTGATTCTGCATCTGCAAAGTTAAAATATTTAGTAGACTGTTTGTCACCGTCTCTATAATTGATATTGTTACTTTTATCAAAATTTTGTCTCAAATATGTTTCTTTATCATCAACAGGAACTTGTGAAATTTGTCCAGGTAATGCTCTAGCAACTATTTTTCCGTTGCTTAAAGTATCATATTTAATGTTATCTTTAGTTACAACTTCAATTTTACCGTCATTCCCAATTTTATTTTTAGTATATAAATTTCCTCTAAAGTAGTTGAAATCATTTGCTTCATTATCAACAATTGGTCTGTAAACATCAAGAACCCATTCTGCAACGTTTCCTGCCATATCATATAATCCGAAGTCATTTGCTGCATGTTTTTTAACAGCATCTGTAATATCAGCTCCATCGTCAGACCATCCAGCTATTCCACCATAATCCCCATTTCCTTGTTTGAAATTAGCCAATTGATCTCCTTTGCTTTGTCTTTTACCAGAACGAGTATAACCTCCAGACCATGGATATTTTTTCTGACCTTTATAAATATTATATTCTCTTTGACCTACGTCAGCAGCAGCAGCATATTCCCACTCTGCTTCAGTTGGAAGTCTATATTCAGGAAGAAGAATTCCTGATGAACGTTGAGCATACAAACCAGTTGGTTCAGTAACCTTACCATCTTTTCCAGTTTTTGCTTTCTTTTTCTTTGCATCTCTTCCTCCAGCAATTACAATATCAGCATTACCTCCATAAGAAGATGTTGGACTAGCTAAGTAAGTCTCTGTATCAAAATTAGCTTCAGCAGTAGCGTCGTTTGTTTTTGCACCTTTTTTAAGGTAACCCTCTTTTTCTAATAAAGCTTCATTCACACGTTGAGTTCTCCACTTACTAAATTCAACTGCCTGAATCCAGTTCACACCTACAACAGGATACTCTGCATAAGAAGGATGTCTTAAATAGTTATTAGTCATTGTTTCATTATATCCTAATCTATTTCTCCAAACTAAAGTATCTGGTGAAGCACCTTCATAGATATTTTTGTAATTTTCTTCTGTTGGAGGAAATACTTTTTTAACCCATTCTAGGTATTCTAAATACATGGCATTAGTAACCTCTGTTTCATCCATATAAAATGACTGAACATGTTGTTGAGTTGGAGTATTATTCCAATCATGCATAACATCATCTGCAACTTTACCCATTGTAAATGTTCCACCTTCAATAAAAACTAAACCAGGACCGGCTTCTTGTTTTTTAGCAGCTTTTTTACCATCTACGTTCCAGCCCGTCGCTCTTGATGAGTTTTTCGAACTCGATTTTTTGCTACAACTAGCAAATCCTAAAATCAACATCATTGATAACATCAATCGGAATACCATAATTTTATTTACTTTCATATTAATTTACTTTCTTCTTTTTAGTTTTAGTAGGTAATAATTTGTGGGGTGCAATATAATAATTAACCATTAAACCACAACAATTTTTTTTAATATTTATAAAAAACTGTAAATTATCAGATAAATTACAATTTACAACGCGAATTTATACTATTTATTATTCTCCACAACTCTAAATAATATATTTTTACTCATTGTAATAATTTATCACAAATTACGTTTAAAAAACAATGAAAAAATACCTTTTAGTTTATTTATCCCTAATTCCCTTTGTTTCTTTTGCACAGATTAAAGGTGATATAACTATTGAGTGGCTTGAAAAAACAGAAATGTCATTTGGCAGTTCCAAAATCCATGTCCCTCAATTTACAGGTAATTGTTATGATTATAACTCGTCCGAAAAATCTCTTTTTTACACGGTAAACATTTCAGAAACAAAAGCATTAGACGAAAAATCAGTTCAGATTACAAATGTGACTTACGAAAACATCCCAATTTCATTAGTTGGCGATTTAAATCTGAAAAATATTCCCAAAACACCATCTCCTTCATTAAGAACCACTCAATCAAGAGATTTAAAACAAACATTTCTTACTATATCTCCTATTATAAAAGATGAACTCAGTTATAAACGAATTAAATCTTTTTCTTATTCTATAAATACCGGCAATACTAAAACTTTACAAACCAAAAAAAACACTGGAGTTATATCTAATTCCGTTTTAGGAACAGGAGATTGGTATCAATTTTATGTAGAAAAGTCAGGTGTTTATAAAATTTCCAAATCTTTTTTGCAACAATTAGGTCTTAACATTAGTAATGTTGATCCAAAAAAAATAAAAATTTACGGCAACGGAGGAAGAATGCTACCTTTATCTAATAACATTTTCTACCCTACAGATTTAGCCGAAAACGCTATAGAAATTATTGGAGAAAGCGACGGAGTTTTCAATAATGATGATTATATCCTTTTTTATGCTGAAGGTGTTGATACTTGGAATGAAGAAAGCAAAACCAACATCAATTTATACGATACTAAATCCTATTACTATATAACTATTCAAGGAAATGACGGAAAAAGAATTCCCAACATGACTCAACCTGTTGGAGCCAGTACTTTAAACCTGAACACATTCGATGATTATCAATTTCACGAATTAGACCTTATTAATATAGTGAAACTTGGACGACAATGGTTTGGAGAATCATTTGACATCAATCAAGAACAGGAATTCACGTTTAATTTTCCAAATATCGACACATCAACACCTGCAAAACTGAATATAAATTTTGCTTCGGCCTCTTTTACAACAACTTCATTCAAAGTTTCCTCAAACGGACAAGATGTAGAGAAAATACCATTTTCAGCACTTAATAATGGCTCTGATATTAAATTTGACTCCAGATCTTTATCAAACGACACTCCTATTACCGGAGCCGAAACTATAAAAATTAAACTATCCTATGACAACAATGGTGTACCTAATTCAAAAGGATATCTTGATAAAATTAGCATCAATGCAAAAAGAAAACTTCAAGGATACGGAAAACAATTTCGTTTTCAATATGATTTATCCAGTTCTAGTATGGGAATTGCAAGTTATGACATTTCGAATGCAAGTGGGATTTCCAGAGTTTGGGACGTTACTGATATATATAATGTAACCAAAGTTGAAAACCTAAATCAAGATTCATTCTCTTTTAAAGCAAACTTAGGAGAACTAAGAAAATATGTAGCCATTGATGCTTTGGACTATTACACTCCTTTAAAAAGCAGTAAAACTAAAATCGCCAATCAGAACTTAAAAGGAACACTTTTTAAAAATACTCAAGGACAATTTCAAGATATTGACTATGTGATTATCACTCCTGCCTTTTTAGCAGGTCAGGCCGCAAAATTAGCTGATTTTCATCGTTCTTATTCAAATTTAAACACCAAAGTAATCACTCTCGAGACTATTTATCAGGAATTCTCTTCAGGCAAACAAGATATTGCAGCTATAAGAAATTGCATTAAATACATTTATGAAAATGCATCTGCTCCCGAAAAAAGAATAAAATACGTTAATCTTTTTGGTGATGCTTCTTACGATTATAAAAATATTACTCCTAACAACTCCAATATTGTTCCCATATACCAAGCTCTAAATAGTAACTCGGTAGGCGAATCTTCATATGCATCAGATGATTTTTATGGATTGATGGACCCTAACGAAGGAATTGTAGTCTATCCTTTTGGAGGAATTGATATTGCTGTAGGCAGAATGCTGAATAATAACATTGCACAAGCCGAAGAATTGACAAATAAAGTAATTGAATACCACGACCTGAAATCATATGGAAGTTGGAGAAATAATTTTGTGATGATTAGTGACGATTCTGATAAAGCTTCAGATGCCAGTTTACAAAACAGACAAAATAATTTAGCTGACGCTATTACTACTGCAAAACCTTTTATGAATGTCAATAAAATATTATTAGATTCTTATACTCAAGAAGCATCCGCAGGAGGTAATCGCTATCCAAAAGCCAGAACAGATTTATTCAATGCCTTCGAAAAAGGGGCTTTAGTTTTTAATTATCTGGGGCATGGTGGAGAAGACGGCTTGACATCGGAACGAGTTTGGGAAAAATCCGATGGTCAAAATTTAAACAATCAATACAAATATCCATTATTTATAACTATAACCTGTGATTTTTCCAGATTTGACAACCCTTCCCGTCCCACTGCTGGTGAGTACACCTATTGGAATCCAAAAGGAGGTGCTATTTCTATGATAACAACTATTCGCGAAATAGGGCAGTTTAGTGCAGAAAATTTTAATGACCTTTTAGCCAAAAATTTATTTTCATATGGCTCAAATCAATATACTTCAATAGCTGAAGCTCTGAGAATATCAAAAAACACTAATCCAAACTCATCGACAAATGTTGTTTTTTATATTGGCGACCCAGCTTTAATGCTTGCTATACCTAAACCTAAAATAAGACTAACAAAAGTAAATGATGTTCCGATTTCTCAAACAACCGATAATTTCAAATCACTAGCAAAAATGAAGATATCCGGAGAAATAACAGATGAAAATAACATCCCGATAACAAATTATAACGGAGAACTCTTCACCACAATATTCGACAAAACAATCACTCGAACTACGTTAAATAATGACAATTTTAGCCCTGCAATAAATTTCGATATATTAGGAGAAACTATATTTAGAGGGAATGCATCCGTTACGAACGGACAATTTGAATTTAGCTTTATAGTTCCAAGAGATATTCGAATTCCATTGGATAATGGGAGAATTAGTTTTTATGCTAAAAAGAATGAATTTTTCGAAAATCAAACAGGCTATGACACTACAATAAAAATTGGGGGAATAAATGACAATGCAATTATAGACAATATTAGTCCAAGAGTTAAGTTATATATGAACGATGAAACTTTTGTTTCAGGAGGAACGACAAACGAGTCGCCATTTTTAGTAGCTATTCTTGAAGATGAAAGCGGACTAAACACAGCGAGCGGCATAGGACATGATATGGTTGCAATATTGGATGGAGATGTAGATAACCCCTATATTTTAAACGATTATTACCAAACTAACTTGGATGATTTCACAAAGGGAAGACTTCAGTTTCCTTTACGTAATTTAGCTGCGGGCATACATACTATTACTTTCAAAGCCTGGGATGTTTATAATAATCCAATTACAACTGAAATTCAGTTTGTAGTTACTAGCAACGAATCAATAACAGTAACACATGTGTTGAATTATCCCAATCCATTTGTCAATTATACCGAGTTTTGGTTTTCTCACAATAGGCCATATGAGCCTTTAGAGGTTCAAGTTCAAGTTATGACAATAACTGGCAAGATAGTTTGGACAAAAAATCAAATCATTACAAATGAAGGATTTCTATCAAAAGAAATCACATGGGACGGTAGAGATGATTTTGGAAACAAGATAGGAAAAGGAGTTTATGTTTATAAACTTACTGTCAAATCAAACTTAACAAATACAAAAACTGAAAAAATTGAAAAAATTGTAATACTTTAATAAAACACTATATTTGTTCTCTTTAACTTTAAATACCAATGAAAAAATTATCATTACTTTTTGTCTGCCTATTCATAATTACATTTGCAAAAGCACAACAAGAAAATCCCATCACCACAGGAGTTCCGTTTTTATTAGTAGCTGCCGACGCTAGAGCTGCAGGTATGGCAGATAATGGTGTAGCTAGTTCAGCTGATACTTTTTCTCAACAATGGAATCCAGCAAAATATGCCTTCGCTTTAGACAAACAAGGTTTTTCGATGAGCTATACTCCTTATCTTACTGATTTAGTAAATGACATTTCATTAGCCCAGTTAACTTATTATAACAGATTAAACGAACGAAGTGCTTTTGCAACAAGTTTAAGATATTTTGGACTTGGAGATATCGAATTACGACAAACTTCCGATCCGAATGAAGCCTTCCCTATAGTTTCACCAAATGAATTTGCTTTTGATGGATCGTATGCGTTAAAATTAAGCGAAAAATTCTCTATGGCGGTTGGAGCCAGATTCATAAATTCAAACCTTAAAGTGGCAACTGATACTGGAGATGCTTCATCTGCAAGTTCATTTGCAGTTGACCTTGCTGGATTTTTCCAATCCGAGGAAGTAGCTTATACTGATTTTAACGGAAGATGGAGAGCTGGTTTTAATCTTCAAAATTTAGGCCCAAAAATCAGCTATGACAATTCAGAATTCAGCAATAATTTTCTACCTGCTAATTTAAAAGTAGGTACTGGTTTCGATTTTATACTTGATGAATACAATAAAGTTGCTGTAAATGTTGAATTTAACAAATTATTAGTTCCCACACCTCAAGACCCTGATCTAAATGGAGATGGTACAATAACATCTATAGAAAGAGCTGAAAATAATGAAGATTATCGTTCTATTGGATGGTTTTCAGGAATTTTCCAATCATTCTCAGATGCTCCAGGAGGATTCAGTGAAGAATTAAAAGAAATCACTTATTCTGTAGGTGCTGAATATTTATATCAGGATTCTTTTGCATTCAGAATGGGTTATTTTCATGAAAGTCCAGACAAAGGTGCAAGAGAATATTTATCTCTTGGAGCAGGATTTAAATATAATGTAGTTAAGGTAGATGTTTCTTATTTATTCTCTACTTCTAAAATTAAAAATCCTTTAGAAAACACATTAAGATTTTCGCTAACCTTTAATTTTGGTGACAAATACGACGAATACTAGAAAACCATCAACCTAAATCAAAATCCAAACTTCAATAAAGTTTGGATTTTTTTTCCAATATACATAATGAAAAACATTAGCTTCAAATCCCAATTATCTATTTTTGATTCCATTTTAGAATTACCAACTGATATTCAAAATTTGATGGAACAAGCCATCATTATTAGAAAAAATGCTTACGCGCCTTACTCTAATTTTAGAGTTGGAACAGCGCTTTTACTGGATAATGGAGAAATTGTTTTGGGTTCAAATCAGGAAAATGCCGCTTATCCGTCAGGACTTTGTGCAGAACGGGTAGCAATATTTCAATCAGGAACAATTTATCCAAACGCAAAAATTTTGAAAATGGCAATTAGCGCTGCTTCAGGCACTAATATAATTACCACTCCAATACCTCCTTGCGGATCTTGCAGACAATCTATAGCTGAATATGAAATTAAACAAGAAACTCCAATTGAAATCTATTTTATGGGAGAAACAGGGGAGATTTATAAATCAGCATCGCTAAAAAACCTGCTTCCTTTTATGTTTGACAAAAAGTTTTTATAAAAGAAACAAAAAAAGTTCTAAAAGTGTATTTTAAATTTTACTACTTCCCTAGAATGTTCTATTTTTGCACTTCGATATTTCGAAACGTAAATTCGTAAGAAACAAACTGTTTTTAGTTTTAGATGCTATTTGCAAACGGACAAAAAACGATACAATTCAGATGAAATTTGGTTTTGTAATCAAAAAAAAACTAAACTAATTATAGGCTAACTACACATTACAAAAGAAAAACACATGAAAGAAGTTACAAAAGAAGTTTATTTAAAGTGGTATGAAGACATGCTTCTTTGGAGAAAATTTGAAGACAAATTAGCAGCACTATATATTCAACAAAAAGTTAGAGGTTTTCTACACTTATACAATGGTCAAGAGGCAGTTCTTGCAGGTGCTTTGCACGCTATGGACTTAACCAAAGACAAAATGATTACTGCATACAGAAATCACCCTCAACCAATCGGAATGGGTGTAGATCCAAGAAGAGTAATGGCTGAACTTATGGGTAAAGCTACAGGAACTTCAAAAGGAATGGGTGGATCAATGCACATTTTTTCCAAAGAATTCCGTTTTTATGGTGGACATGGAATTGTAGGAGGTCAAATTCCATTGGGAGCAGGTTTGGCATTTGGAGACAAATATAACAATACTGGTGGTGTTACAATGACTTACTTTGGAGATGGAGCTGCGCGTCAAGGTTCACTTCATGAAGCTTTCAATATGGCGATGCTATGGAAACTTCCAGTAGTTTTTATTGTTGAAAACAACGGTTATGCTATGGGAACTTCTGTAGAAAGAACTGCAAACCATACTGACATTTGGAAATTAGGTTTAGGATATGAAATGCCTTGTGGACCAGTTGATGGAATGAATCCTGTAAAAGTTGCAGAAGCCATGACAGAAGCGATCGAAAGAGCAAGACGTGGAGACGGACCAACTTTCCTTGAAATGAAAACATACCGTTACAGAGGACATTCAATGTCTGATGCACAATTATACCGTTCAAAAGAAGAGGTTGAAGAGTATAAAAAAATTGACCCAATTACTCAGGTTTTGGATGTAATTAAAGATAAAAAATATGCTTCTGAAGCTGAAATAGAAGCTATCGAACAAAGGGTAAAAGATTTAGTTGAAGAATGTGTTCAATTCGCAGAAGAATCTCCATATCCAGAAACACAACAACTATACGACGTTGTGTACGATCAAGAAAATTATCCATTTACACCTCATAAACTATAAATCAATTATGGCAACAATTATAACAATGCCTCGTTTGAGCGACACAATGACTGATGGAACGGTGGCGACTTGGTTAAAAAAAGTAGGTGACAAAGTAAGTGAAGGCGATATGCTGGCTGAAATTGAAACCGACAAAGCAACAATGGAATTTGAGTCTTTCAATGAAGGAACTCTTTTATATATCGGAATTCAAGAAGGAGAAACTGCACCTGTAGATTCACTTTTAGCGATTATAGGGAAAGAAGGTGAAGATATTGCTGCTTTAATAGCAGGAGGTGCAACTGCTGCTCCAGCAAACACAGAAAGCGCAACTAAAGAAGATGCTCCTGCAGCAGAAACTAAAAAAGAAACAGCTGCCCCAGTAGCCGCTGCAGCTTTACCAGCAGGAGTTGTTGTAGTAACAATGCCTCGTTTGAGTGACACAATGACTGAAGGAACTGTAGCTACCTGGTTGAAAAAAGTAGGAGATAAAGTTTCAGAAGGAGATATGCTTGCGGAAATCGAAACTGATAAAGCAACAATGGAGTTCGAATCTTTTAATGAAGGCACTTTATTATATATTGGAATTGAAGCAGGACAATCTGCTCAAATTGATAGTTTATTAGCTATCATTGGACCTGCAGGAACAGATATTAGTGGAATCGCTGAAAATTATAAAGTTGGAGGAGCTGCACCTGCTGCTGTAACAACAGAAGAAGCTAAATCAGCTCCGGCTGCACAAGCTGCCGCTCCAGTTGTTCAGGAAGCATCCGCAAACGGACAAAGAGTATTAGCTTCACCATTGGCAAAGAAAATTGCTAGTGACAAAGGAATCCAATTAACTCAAGTGAAAGGTTCTGGAGAAAATGGACGAATCACAAAAAGTGATGTGGAAAACTTTACACCACAACAAGCTGCCGCTGCTACACCAAGTGCCGCACCAGCTAAATCAGAAGCTGCTGCTCCAGCTGCAAAACCTTATGTTCCAGCAGGACAAATTGCAACTGAAGAGATTAAAAACTCTACAATGCGTAAAATCATTGCGAAACGTTTGGCAGAATCATTGTTTACTGCGCCACATTACAACTTGGTAATCGAAGTAACAATGGACGAAGCAATGAAATCAAGAGGCATCATTAACAGCGTTCCGGATACCAAAGTATCTTTTAATGATATGGTAATTAAAGCTTCCGCATTAGCTTTGAAAAAACACCCAAAAATTAATTCACAATGGTCTGCTGATGCAATCACAATCAATTATCACGTGAATATTGGTGTTGCAGTAGCTGTTGAAGACGGATTAGTAGTTCCTGTATTACCATTTACTGATGGTATGAGTTTATCACAAATTGGAACTAGTGTAAGAGATCTTGCAGGTAGAGCTAAAAACAAAAAATTATTACCATCAGAAATGGAAGGAAGTACATTTACTATTTCTAACCTTGGAATGTTTGGTATTACTGAATTCAACTCTATCATTAACCAGCCGAATTCTGCTATCCTTTCCGTAGGAGCTATTGTAGAAAAACCAGTGGTGAAAAATGGACAAATTGTAGTAGGAAATACAATGATGTTATCTTTAGCTTGCGATCACAGAACTATTGATGGTGCAACCGGAGCACAGTTCTTGCAGACTTTAAAACAATATATTGAAAACCCAGTAACGATGCTAGCATAATATAGCTCGTTAATTTATAATAGAAATCCCGTTTTGAAAATTCAGAACGGGATTTTTTTATTTTCCAAACTATAAGTTTAAATTATTTTAAGGGTATAAATACTTTCTCTAAGAGAGTATTTGTAATATATTGTTTTTAACTTAATTGTTTTTTTAACAATTGTTTTTTAAAGAAAGTTGCAATAAGTATCATTATAAAACTTCCTATAGCTGTAGCAGTTCTACAAGTATGATAAAAATCCCAGGTTTTAAGAATGGTTATCCAATTTTGTGGAGGCGAGGTTTGAAGCCAGGTACTTATTTGAGAATTGATTGGCATGGTCCCGAAATAAGTAATTAAAAATGTTGTTATAGCAAGAATTACTGCAAAGCCAGTAAAAATAAATATATGCTTCAATAATCTTATTCTCCAAGTAAACCAAACTGAAGAAATAATTGCAGTTATAATTAATGATTTGAATACAACATCATTATATTTCATTAATGTAAATCTAAAACGGAGATGAACATCTGTAGGAACTTCCCAAAAAGTCGGGACTATATTGAACCTAACATAAAAAAAAGTACCAGCAAGTAAACCTGTTGCGAATAAGGCAACAGCATTTGAAATTTCATTTTTAGAATTCATATAATAGAAAAAGCTACATTATTATAAATGGTATACTACACTTAATGCAATCTGTATCCAAGAACAAATATATGATTTTATTTAGCAATCACTAGTGGTCTTTTATAACGTTTACTTTTAAATTGAGGAGAGATTTCTATTTATTCTTTTCTTCAATCCAACGAGACATATACTTAGTACTGGTCAAAGTATGATGTTGCAATAATGCTCCCATAAAATTATTTAACCGATGTTGTTTTAATTGAGTTTGTACTTCTAAAATATGCTTAAGAAAATCACTCTCAAATAAAGATTTTAAATAACGTTTTTCGATTATTTCAAAACCGTGCTGTTGGGCTTTTTTCCAAAGGGTTATATCTTGATACAATTCTACCGCTTTATTCGCAAAAATCTGAGTGTCATCTGTAACAAATCCATTCCAAGGCAAATCAGCGCACATCGATTCGGCTCCAATTGTTGTTGTTATACTGGGTGTTCCACATTGCATGGCTTCTACTAACTTTCCTTTAATTCCTGCTCCAAAACATAAAGGAGCCAATACAATTCTCGCCTGTCGTACTACTTCCTGAGCATCGTTGGCACGGCCTATAATGTTGAATCCTTGTTTTGGTTGATGTAATTGCAATACTTTCTGCGAAGGGTAAGCTCCATAAATATTCAAAGTAGCTTCCGGCATTTGCTTTCTAATAAGAGGCCAAATAGTCTCTTTCAGATATTGAACGGCATTCCAATTGGGTTCGTGAAGGAAGTTGCCAATAAAAATAAAATTATTACGATTTTCAAATGAAGGTAAATTTTGAATTGTTGAAACAGTTATTGGTTCTAATAACAAAGGCAAATAATACAGTAAATTGAGGTCGATTTTAAAAACAGACTGCAGCAATTCTATTTCATATTCGGAAATCATTAATGAAATATCGCAACGCAAAATACTGGCAATTTCTCTTTTGGCAACCTCTTCAACCAATAAATCATCTGTTGAAAACGGTCTATTTTCCTTGAATGCTTTTTGACGGGCTAATCGTAAACAATGCAAATCTTCGGTATCCAATATTCGTAAAGCTTTTGGACAATTCTCCGCAACACGCCAGCCAAATTGTTCTTCCATCATAAAACGGTCGAATAATACTATTGTTGGATTTAATTCTTTTATAAAAAAATCAAAACTAGAACAATTCAAAGCAATGGATTTCTTGGAAACACCTAATGATTCCAGATTAATCATATAATCACTATCCATCGCTGGACTGGCAAAAGTAACTTCAAAACCCTGTTGTTTAAAAATAGAAATCAATTGCACCATCCTCACTCCCGCCGCAGAAGAATTAGGCTCTGGCCAAACAAATCCAATAATTAAAACATGCTGATTCGCATTCATAAATTCACTTTTTATGATACAAAATAAGGGAAATAATCCGGGAAACAATCTGTCCTACAATAAATAAAAGCCGTATTTTTGCAAATAATTTACATACAAATAAAAAATGTTAGGATTAAAACTAGTCACGGACCCAAAATGGGTAAATATCGTTGAATCGAACATCGAAGAAATCTTGACCGATCATGCTTGGTGTGAACAAAAAGCGGCAACAAACATTATAACAATCATTACTTACAATTCAGAACACGAAGAATTGGTTACCGATTTGCTAGAAATTGCCAAAGAAGAATTGGAACATTTTCAAATGGTTCATAACATCATCAAGGAACGTGGTCTAAAATTGGGAAGAGAAAGAAAAGATCATTATGTAAATGAACTGTTCAAATTCATGAAAAAAGACGGTAGCAGAAATGATGCTTTTATAGATAGATTACTTTTTTCTGCAATGATTGAAGCCAGAAGTTGTGAGAGATTTAAAGTGTTATCTCAAAACATTGAAGACAAAGAATTGGCAGAATTTTACAGAAAATTAATGATTAGCGAAGCTGGACATTATACTACTTTCTTAGCTTTCGCCAGAAAATATTCAGAGAAAGTGGATGTAGATAAACGCTGGGCAGAATGGCTGGAATTTGAAGGTAAATTGATTACCAACTACGGAAAAAGTGAAACTGTTCACGGCTAGATTCAGTATTTGCAACAATATATTACACTACAATATATAATATGAACGTTATTAAAGTAAAATCAACTTTAGTTAAAACCGCAAAATATACAGCAATAGGATTGGCTGTAATTCTTTCTTTGATGTTTTTAGCTCCAATTGTTTTTTCAGATAAACTTAAAGAAGAAATCAAGAAAACGGCTAACAAAAAATTGGCTGGAGAAATGAATTATTCGGATGTGAATGTTTCCTTTTTCAAACATTTTCCTTCTTTAACTTTGACTTTAGATGATTTTAAGCTCAACGGTTCGGTACCATTCCAAAAAGAGCGTCTGATTGATGCGAAGGAAATATCCTTTGGAATTAATGTTTCAAGTTTAATTTTTGGCGAATCCATAAAAATTGATGAAATCTACTTGTCTAATGCAGCTATAAACATCAAGGTTAACAAAGAAGGTTTAGCCAATTACAACGTTTATATTGTAGATGAAAAAGTAAAAAAAGTAACAGAAGATGGAGAATCTGCAGCTATAAAACTGGAGCGAATAGAAATCATAAATAGCCAATTGGTTTATGATGATAAATCGACTCAGGTTCACTTCGATGCTTTTGGTTTTAATTATCTCGGGAAAGGTGATTTAAGTCAGGATATTTTTGATTTACACTCCAAAGCAAAAATTGAAAAGCTGAATGTGCTATACGAAAACGAGCATTATTTAATGAATAAAAAAATAGATGCTGATTTAATTACCAAAATCAATGTCAATTCCCTTTCTTTTGTTTTTGAGCAAAATGATTTGATGATCAATCAGCTTCCTGTTGATTTCAGGGGAAAATTTGACTTTTTGAAAGACGGTTACAATATAGATTTTGTTATTAAATCTAATGAAAGTAATCTCAAAGATTTATTTACTGCTTTTCCACCAAAATATATTACTTGGCTTAGCAAAACACAATTGGAGGGCAAAACAGATTTACTACTTACCTTAAAGGGAAAATACATCGAATCAAAAGCGATTGCACCCGATTTGAATCTTGATTTGAAAATCAAAGATGGTTTTATCAATTACAACAAAAGTTCCTTTCCCGTATCGAACTTAAACTTGGATATTTCTACAAAATTACCATCCTTAAATCCAGATCTTTTGATTGTTGATGCTAAAAATTTTGTCTTAAACGTAAACAAGGATTATCTAAAGTCTAAATTTTATTTAAAAGGCATGAATGCTCCCGAAGTAGATGCTTTTTTCAATGCAAAAATGGATCTTGAAAAACTAAATAAGGCATTGGGAATTCCAGATTTTGAATTAAAAGGAATGCTTGTAGGACAAGGAAAAGCAAAAGGAAAATACGACCAAAAAAACGGAACCTTCCCGATTACGAATGCCAATATAAAATTAGTAAGTGGTTATATCAAGACAAAATATTATCCAAATCCTATTACCAATATCAACATTCTGACTACAATCAAAGATGAGAAAGGAACATTCATCGATTTAAAAGTAATACTTAAACCTGCTCAATTTACCTTTGAAGGCAAACCGATTTTTGTGGAAGCTAATTTGGCAAATTTTGACGATCTTAGCTATGATATCAAAGCAAAAGGAACACTTGACATCAGCAGAATTTATAAAGTTTTCTCTCAAAAAGGACTCGATGTTGACGGTTCTATCAAAGCCGATTTGGTTTTGAAAGGAAAACAAAGCGATGCCGAAAATGGAAACTACAGTAAGTTGCACAACAAAGGAACTTTAGAATTAAGAAACATTTTAATCGCAACGGAATATCTGCCTAAAAAATTCCTTATCAAAGAAGGTATTTTCAAAATCAATCAGGACAAAATGTCGTTCAATAATTTCTTAGCAGCTTATGGGCAATCTGATTTTAAAATGGATGGTTATTTGCAAAATGTATTCAATTTCGCCACATCAAAAACGGGGGTTTTAAGAGGTTCGTTCATACTAAATTCAACCTATATCAATGCGGATGAATTTATGTCTCAAACAGAAGTTAGTACAACAACAAACACATCAAATTCAGAAGTAAAACCAACCACTACATCAGCAACGGGAGTAATTATGATTCCGTCTAATTTGGATTTGCAATTTCAAGCCAATGCTCAAAAAGTAAGTTTCAACGAGCTTACGATGAATGATGCAAAAAGCAAGTTGAACATGAAAAATGGTGTGTTGACAATGCAAAACACAGGTTTTAATTTAATTGGTTGTGCTGTTGCCATGAACGCTAAATACCAAGGCATAACTCCTCAGAAAGCACAATTCGAATACGACATCAAAGCATCTGATTTTGATATTAAAAGAGCTTATAACGAAATAGCTATATTCAGAGAAATGGCCAGTGCTGCTGAAAAAGCCCAAGGAATAATTTCCTTAGATTACAAACTTAAAGGTCGATTAAATGGGAACATGGAACCTGCTTATCCTTCTTTAGTAGGCAACGGAGTGGTTTCTGTAAAAGACATCAAAATGTACGGAATGAAAATGTTTAATGCAGTAGCCAAAAAAACAAACAATGCCGAAATAAAGAATCCTGAATTATCCAAGGTAGAAATTAAAAGCTCTATCAAAAATAACATTATTACTTTGGAACGATTCAAATTCAAATTTGCCGGTTTCAGACCGAGAATTGAAGGGACTACAAGTTTAGACGGAAGATTAAACATCAAAATGCGTCTGGGTTTACCACCATTAGGAATACTAGGAATACCAATGGTTATTACAGGAAATAAAGACAATCCAAAAGTAAAATTAGGTCGTAAGTCAGAAGATTTAGAAGAAACTAAAGATTCTATTCAATAAATCAATTTAGTTTCCAGGTTCTCCAAAAAACAGGAAGTTGATAACCTAACATAAAAATCCAGCCTATTAAGCAAGCTAGCGCAAATCCTTTAACTCCAAAATAGGAAGCAATGCAATAGGCTGCTGTTACCCTTACAATAATTTGAGTAAAAGTGGCTTTCAAAGTACTATTCATTTTTCCTAATCCACGGAAATAGCCCTGAATGACATTAGTCAATCCTGGTAGTATATATAAGAAAGCCATTATTTGCAAATATTGTACTCCCGCTTCAACTACTTGCGAATTGCCTTTGCCTATAAATAAAATCATCAATTCTTCGGCAAAGAAAAAGATGATGATGGTCATTATCAAACTATAAATCAGTTCCATCTTTACTCCAACGATAAAGCCTTTGCGGATACGGCTAAAATCTTCTTTCCCTTTATTCTGGGCCAAAAAACCAGTGATTCCGTGACTGATATTTTGTTGAACTATCATTACAAAATCATCAATACGGGTTACTGCATTGAATGCTGCGATGGCAAAAACACCCAATGGATTCACGGCTCCCTGAATAAGCAATTTCCCTAAGTGTAGGGTGATTTGCTGCATGGCGGTAACAAAACTGTATCCCAAAATAATACGCAGTAAATCACGATCAAAGACAAACTCATTTTTTTTAAATGTCAAAAAAGGAACTTTGAAACGAACATAAATAATACAAAAAAGAGCAGCGATACCTTCAGCAATAACAGTTCCTAATGCAGCTCCTTCAATTCCTTTTTTCCAGACTACTACAAAAAGAAGTTCCAAAAAAACATTCAGTACTGCTGATCCTGCTAAAAAATAAAGTGAAACTTTGGAATTACCCATACTCCGAAGCGTAGAAGCATAAATGTTATATATGAAAGTAAAAATCAACCCCACAAAAATGATTTGTAAATAGGAGGTAGCATCGTCGATAATTAAATCCGGAGTGTTCAACAGAGCCAGTAATTGATGTGAAAAGAAAAACCCTAAAACAACAATAACCAGCGTAAAAAAACCACCTGTAATTACTGAGGTTGAAATTACTTTTTTCAGATTCTCCAAATCTCCTTTACCAAAAAAATTACTCATCAACACCGACATTCCCAGACAAATTCCTATGATTAAGAAAAGCATAATATTCATCACCGGACCTGCAGCACCCAAAGCTGCTAAAGCATTAGCTCCTATAAAGCGCCCAACGATAATAGAATCAGCAGCATTGTAGGATAAAACAAAAAAATTACCTATAATTAGTGGTAATGTAAAATGAATAATCTGAGGAGTTATTTCTCCTCTAGTCATATCTACAACGTTTTTACTATTCATACTAATGAAAATTAGGTTTTGATTAATCCGTCTCTAATATTTAATAAAAATATCTATTTCCTCAGAAACTAATATATAACAAAAAACCCCGTTTCATAAGAAACAGGGTTTTTCAAAAGAAAGGCGACGACATACTCTCCCACATAACTGC
>JAZKED010000030.1:0-113542 GCA_040387175.1 Bacteroidota bacterium
AAGTTCACACAGCAGATTTACAGTCTGCCCTCGTTGGCCGCTTGAGTATCTCCCCATTTTCTTATCAATAATTGCATGAACTATCCAAATCGTATTTGGAATAAAAAGAGCCGGCGGAGGGACTCGAACCCACGACCTGCTGATTACAAATCAGCTGCTCTAGCCAACTGAGCTACGCTGGCAATATCAATAAAAAAAGTCCGCTATTTCTAACGGACTGCAAATGTAGAAATTTTATCTACCAATCAAAACATTTTTTAAAAAAAAATTGATATTAAATATAATCTCTTATTTTTTCTTTCCTTTTAACCAACAAACGCTCTAAAGATTCTGCCGAAAGCTCTACAGCTTCCTCAAAAGTCTTGCATTGTTTTTTAACCAAAAAATCATCCCCAGGTACGTGAATTTTGATATCGACAAATTTATTTTCTTTCTCACTTGTCTTTTCCACTTTCAAAAAAACATCAGCCGATACTATTTTATCGTAATACTTTTCTAATTTATCCATTCTCTCTTGAATGAAATCTACTAGTTTCCCGTCAACAGTAAAGTTAACTGCATGAACATTTACCTTCATAATCAAAATTTTTATTGGTTAAACATTTGTAGAATTATTTTTGATTCCTTGGATGTGACTTTTCATATACTTTTTTTAGTTCTGATAAACTACTATGTGTATAAACTTGTGTCGATGCCAAACTAGAATGCCCTAATAATTCTTTTACTGAATTCAAATCGGCTCCGTTGTTTAATAAATGGGTCGCAAATGTATGCCTTAATATATGCGGACTTTTCTTTACTTTTTCGGAGACAGTACTAAAGTACATATTTATTAATCGATACACAAAGGATTCATTCAATTTTAACCCTTTTTTTGTGAGAAAAAAAAAGCCGTCATCTACAATGTTCTCTAAACGTGTTCTTTCACTTAAATATAAAGTTAATTGCTGGGAAACAATTGGCAAGAGCGGAACAATTCTCTCCTTATTTCTTTTACCTAAAACTTTTATTGTATTATTTAAAGTACTCACATTAGCAACTTTCAAATGAATCAATTCCGTTCTTCGAATTCCGGTAGTGTAAAACAAATCAATTATAAGCTTATCTCTTTTTTCTTCAAAACCTTCCGGATTTTGTATTTGACTCAAGACATCACCAACCTCTTTTTCAGAAAAAGGAATCTGAAGGGTTTTAGGAGTTTTCAAAGCTTTATGCTTTTGTAATGGACTAACTTCTATTTGTTTTGTTTTCAACAGAAATTTATAAAATGCTTTTAAGGAAGCTATCTTTCTGTTTACCGAAACATTCAACATATCATCATCTACAAGCGAAACAATCCAGCTTCTAATTTGACTATAATTAACCTGGTCGATATTTTCCTGATCGAATTGATTTTTATTGAATGACTCGAAGAAATTAACATCATTCAAATACGCATTTACAGTATGCGGAGAATATTTTCTCTCCAACTGTAGATAATCCCGAAATGCATCCTTATTATTAGCCATAAAAAAACCGTTAGTATCAAAGGTATTAAACTTTGATGACTAACGGTACTTTATTGCAACAGAAAATAATTAACTATTCTCGATGTTGTCTCTCATATTTTGGATATAAGCCGCTTTTTGAATTTTCGCTCTATTGATAACTGATGGCTTTATAAAAGCAGTACGCGCTCTTAATTGACGAACAGTTCCAGTTTTGTCGAATTTTCTTTTATAGCGCTTTAGTGCTCTATCGATATTTTCTCCGTCTTTAATTGGTATAATTAACATAATTTTATCACCTCCTCTCGTTAAGGCTGCAAAAGTATATTTTTATTTTGAATTTACAAGTGATAAATTATAAATTATTTTAAAATCAAATTACTCCAAAACCTAATTATATTTTAATTAGCTTAAATTTGCATTCTATTAAGCTTAAATCAAGCCATGAGAGATATTCAAACACGCGAAGATTTGCATTTATTGATGAGTGAATTCTACAAAAAACTACTCACTGATAATAAAATCAGTTTTATTTTTACTGAAATAGCCAAAATAGATTTAGTGCCACACTTATTAGACTTAGTTGATTTTTGGGAACAAATACTATTTGACACTGGTAGTTACCGAAAAAATGTTCTTCAAATTCACCACAACGTAAATCAAAAAATAAAACTTTCAGAAGAACATTTTTCCATTTGGCTCAAGTATTTCAACATCACAATTGATGAAAATTTTGAAGGACAAATTGCCGAGAACATGAAAACACGTGCCTTGTCAATTGCCACAGTTATCAAAATAAAATTATAGTTTTTCCAAAAGCTACAATTATAATATATAAATTAGCGCTCCCATTTATAATTCGACAATGAAAATAAAAATAACAGGAATAGGAAGTTATATTCCAGAAATAAAGGTTACCAATACTGACTTTAGCGAACATGTATTTCTAAATCAAGACGGAACTCCTTTTGCTTATCCAAACGAAATAGTGATAGGAAAATTCAAAAGTATTACCGGAATTGAAAAAAGACGGTACGCTTCTCCAGATCAAAACACTTCCGATTTAGCTTTTTTGGCTTCACTAAAAGCTATTGAAAACGCTAAAATAGATCCTGAAACTATTGATTACATTATTTTTGCACATAATTTTGGTGATGTAAAGCACGGAGCCGTTCAATCCGATATCATTCCAAGTTTAGCCACTCGTGTTAAACAAAAATTACAAATAAAAAATCCAAAATGTGTTGCTTACGACATTCTTTTTGGTTGCCCGGGATGGATAGAAGGCGTACTTCAAGCCAATGCTTTTATCAAATCCGGAATGGCGAAACGTTGTTTGGTTATAGGTGCAGAAACACTTTCGAGAGTAGTAGATCAGCACGACAGGGATTCTATGATTTATTCTGACGGTGCCGGAGCAACTATAATCGAAGCTTCTGACAATGAAACAGGAATGCTGTCTTATGAAAGCGCCACTTATGCCCTTGACGAAGCAGGTTATTTATTTTTTGGTAAATCATACAATACTGAATTAGATGAAGATACTCGTTACATTAAAATGTATGGTCGAAAAATCTATGAATTTGCATTAAGCAATGTTCCAATGGCTATGAAAAGCTGTTTAGACCAAAGCGGATTAGGAATTGACGATGTAAAGAAAATTTTGATTCATCAGGCCAATGAAAAAATGGACGAAGCCATTATCCAACGCTTTTACAAACTATACGACAAACCAGTACCCAAAGACATTATGCCAATGAGCATAAGCGAACTAGGAAACAGCAGTGTAGCTACTGTACCTACTCTTTTGGATTTATTGGTTCAGGGGAAAATAGAAAATCAGCAAATTAACAAAGGAGACATTCTTCTTTTTGCATCCGTTGGGGCAGGAATGAATATCAACGCCTTTATTTATAGATATTAATTTTATTTGAAGCAATTTCCCGCTATACGTTAAAATCTTTTATGCCGAACACCGGCACAAAAGGATTTTCACTGCTATCGGGGCTAAAAAATCAATATGTACGAAAAAACATTTCCCAACAAAAGATTCAAACACACTTTAGAATTTTTACAAAAACACATTTCCACTTCTGAAACTATTTTTGATTTAGGCGTACCAAATCCTTTTTCCAAAATAATGGAAGAGAATGGTTATACTGTAAAAAATACTACTGGCGAAGATATCGACAATAATCAAACAACATTGCAAAACGAGAACTACACTGTTTTTACTGCTTTTGAAATCTTCGAGCATTTGTTAAATCCTTACACCGTATTAGAAAATGTAAAATCAGACAAACTGTTAATTTCAATTCCATTACGACTATGGTTTTCCTCAGCTTATAGAAGTAAAACCGATATGTGGGACAGACATTACCACGAATTTGAAGATTGGCAACTGGATTGGCTTTTAGAAAAAACAGGCTGGAAAATCATCGACAGAGAAAAATTTACTCATCCTGTAAAAAAAATTGGATTCAGACCATTATTGCGTTTTTTCACACCAAGATATTACATCGTTTACGCAGAAAAAGTGACTAGTAATTCGTAAATAGCGATTAGCCTCATGAAATATTATATCGTAATTCCGTCTTACAACGAAGAAGCTTTTATTGGTTTGACATTGCAATCCTTAATTTCACAAACTGTTTTACCTTCAAAAATTGTAGTGGTTAATGATAATTCTACGGATAAAACTGCTGATATAGTATTGGATTTTGCCAAAGAAAATCCGTTTATCACATTGATTAATAAAACTTCCGAAACCATACATTTACCTGGAAGCAAAGTAATTCAAGCATTTCAAAAAGGATTGGAAACTTTGGATAAAAATTATGACTTCATTGTAAAATTGGATGCCGATTTAATTTTTCCTCCTAATTATTTCGAAACCATTATCAACCATTTCCAATCTGATCCAAACATTGGAATGGCAGGTGGATTTTGCTACATTGAAAAAAATGGCGAGTGGATTTTAGAAAATCTAACAGACAAAGATCATATTCGAGGCGCACTCAAAGCTTACAGAAAAGAAACTTTCCAACAAATTGGAGGTTTAAAACCGGCAATGGGCTGGGACACAGTAGACGAATTACTTTGCAAATACTACAATTGGAAAGTCGTTACTAACGAAAGTTTACACGTAAAACACCTCAAACCAACAGGTGCAAATTACAACAAAACGGCACGTTATAAACAAGGAGAAGCCTTTTACACTTTGGGCTACGGATTTTTAATCACGGCAATTGCATCGGCTAAATTAGCGATGATGAAGAAAAAACCGTTATTGTTTTTGGATTACATAAAAGGATTTTGGAAAGCAAAAGCTGCAAAAAAACCAATGTTAGTTAATCCAGAACAAGCTAAATTTATCCGAAACTACCGTTTACAAAAAATGAAAGAGAAATTGTTTTAAGTTAAAAACTCATAACTCATAACTTATAACTCGCAACTTCTTAGTATTTTTGACAATATATTAAAAACCTATGATGCTCATTCGATATCTATCCCAAATTGGGAAATACTTCCTGATGTGGAAAGAAATTTTCAGCAAACAAACCAAATGGTCTGTAATGAAAGGACTTATCTTCAAAGAAATTGACGATTTAATTATTGATTCTCTTGGTATAGTATCCTTTATCTCCTTTTTCGTAGGAGGTGTTGTTGCCATTCAAACAGCTCTGAATTTAACCAATCCTTTAATACCAAAAACTCTTATTGGTTTTGCCACGCGTGAATCTATAATATTAGAGTTTGCCCCAACATTTATTTCGGTAGTTATGGCAGGAAAAATGGGGTCATTTATTACATCAAGCATAGGTTCAATGCGTGTTACAGAACAAATAGATGCACTCGAAGTGATGGGTGTAAATTCATTAAACTACCTTATATTTCCTAAATTAATGGCAACCTTGCTTTATCCATTCGTAGTAGGAATTAGTATGTTTCTAGGAATTTGCGGAGGTTATGTTGCCGCTGTTTACGGAGGTTTTGGTGCAAGTTCTGATTTCGTAGCAGGTTTGCAAATTAATTTTATTCCGTTTCATATTACTTACGCATTTATCAAGACATTTATTTTTGGAATAATATTGGCTTCTATCCCAGCCTTTCACGGCTATTATATGAAAGGCGGAGCACTTGAAGTTGGTAAGGCCAGTACAGTTGCCTTTGTTTGGACATCAGTTACTATAATTTTGGTAAATTATATTCTAACTCAATTACTTTTAGCCTAATGATAGAAATAAAAAATATAGAGAAATCATTTGGTGATGCCAAAATTCTAAAAGGTATTTCTACAGTTTTCGAAACGGGGAAAACCAACTTGATTATAGGCCAGAGTGGATCTGGAAAAACTGTATTATTGAAATCATTACTAGGAATTCATACTCCAGAAGTAGGAACTATTTCTTTTGATGGAAGGATTTATTCAGATCTTGATTCTGATGAAAAACGAGAATTACGAACAGAAATCGGAATGCTTTTTCAAGGAAGTGCTTTATTCGATTCAATGACGGTTGAAGAAAACGTTGCTTTTCCTTTAAAAATGTTTACCAATGACAACAAAAAAAAGATTCAGGAGAGAGTTGATTTTGTTTTGGAAAGAGTAGCCTTAGTTGGCTCACATAAAAAATTACCATCTGAAATTTCAGGTGGAATGCAAAAAAGAGTGGCTATTGCGCGAGCTATAGTAAATAATCCTAAATATCTATTTTGTGACGAACCTAATTCAGGATTAGACCCTAACACATCTACTTTGATTGACAACCTCATCAAGGAAATTACCGAAGAGTATAATATTACAACAGTAATCAATACTCACGATATGAACTCGGTAATGGAAATTGGCGAGAAAATTATTTTTCTAAAAAATGGTTTAAAAGAATGGGAAGGCACAAAAGAAGAAATCTTCACCACCAATAATGAGGCTGTTGTAGCTTTTGTTTATTCTTCGAATTTATTCAAAAAAATTAGAGAAGCACATTTAAAAGGATAAAAAAAGCGGAAATTAAATTCCGCTTTTTTTTATCCTATTTATTTAACTGACTAACAACCGATTTTATTTCTTGCTCTTTGCTCTTTGGATAAATAAGCAAAATATTGTCTTTGTCTACAATGATAAAATCTTCTAATCCATCAATGATTACCAATTTATCTTTGGATGTACTGATGATGTTACTGGAAGAATTTTTCAATACAACAGTCGCATTTACCACCGCATTATTATTATCATCTTTATCTAATTTCTCATGTAGAGAACCCCATGTTCCAAGGTCATTCCAGTCGAACGTAGCAGGAAGTACATATACATTTTTGGCACTTTCCATTACTGCGTAATCAATAGAAACATTTTCTGCCAAGGCGTAATTTTCTTCAATAAAAGATTTCTCTGTAGCCGTATTATAACTTGCAGCCCCTTTTTGAAACAAGGCATTCATTTGTGGTTGAAACTTTTCAAAAGCTTCTGTTATAGACTTAACACTCCAGATAAAAATACCACCATTCCACAAGAAATTTCCACTTTGCAAAAATGATTTAGCAGTTTCGTAATCTGGTTTTTCACGAAATTGCGAGACTTTTTTTGTTGGATTAGTATCTGTTTTATCATATTCAATATATCCAAAACCTGTATTAGGAAAAGTAGGTTGAATCCCTAAAGTCATCAATGCATTTTCTTTAGCAGAAAAATCAAAACATTGCTGTAAGTTGGCAACAAAAGCATTTTCATCTTCTATCCAGTGATCACTTGGCGCAACAACCATAAGGGCATCTGGATTTTGTTTTTGAATTTTCAAAGAAGCATATAGAATACAGGGAGCTGTATTTCTCATTGCTGGCTCCAACAAAACTTGTTCTTGTTTCACCAATGGTAATTGTTCTAAAACAATTGAGTTGTATTTTTCATTTGTTAAAATCAAAATATTTTCCACTGGAATTAATTTTGATAATCTACTGAACGTTTTCTGGATTAAAGTTTCCCCTGCACCTAACATATCGTGAAATTGCTTTGGAAATTCGGTTGTACTAACTGGCCAAAATCGAGATCCGACTCCACCGGCCATTATAATTGCGTAATAATTTTTATTCATTGTAGTTGGGATAAAAGACTTTTCAGTTTAACTAAATCTTGTCGTAATTTATTTCGTTTGCAAATATAATCAACTCGGCAACAATTCTACCTCTGCATTTGGATTAAAAAGATACGTTCTTCCTGAACTCACTTCAACACACTCATAGCGCTTGGTTCTTAAAGCTCCTTTTTTAAAAATCTTACCGTTGTGAATTCTAAAAACACTGTTGTAAGGGATTTCAAAAATATAATTTTTATCATTTTGGGCATCAAACTGTTTTAGTGCCAATGCTAATGTTGCATCGGTATCACTACTTGCCGTTGGATTTTTGAAATGTCGCGCTAATAATGGTAATAACTGATTCGGAAAAATCTCTGGTCGAATAAACGGAACCATCAATTTTTGAAAAGTGTACTTCCACTCGTTACCGTGTGGCTTTATATTCCGTCCAAATTTTTCGAAAGCCACCAAATGTGAAATTTCGTGAACCAATGTAATCAAAAAGCGGTATTTATTCAAACTCGAATTGACTGTTATTTCGTGTTTTCCACTCAACCCTTTTCTATAGTCTCCATGACGAGTCACACGTTCATTAACGATTTTGAGATGAACCTGATTTGCCACAATCAGTTCAAAAACTGGCTTTACGGCATGTTCAGGCAAATATTTTAATAACGTATCAGACAAGTGAATTTTGGATTTTAATTTTTATGGGTTGGTCGATGAAACGGAAAGCACTTTTCCGTTGTAATATTTATTGCCAGTCAAGGCAAAATCAAAAATATAATCAGCCATTCCATTGGCAGAAATTGGCGCTTCATAACCAGGAAAAGCTTCCTGTAACATTTCGGTCTGAACCGCTCCAAGAGCCAAAACATTAAACGAAATACCTCTTTCTTTGTATTCTTCAGCCAGTAATTCCGACAAAGTAATTACCGCTCCTTTACTGGAACTGTATGCTGCCAATCCTGCGAATTTCAAACTTCCCTGAATTCCGCCCATAGAACTAATAGTAACTACGTGGCTTCCTTTTTGTAAATACGGCAAACAGACACGGGTCAAATTGGCAACACCAAAAACGTTCACTTTATAAATATTTTCGAAATCGTTTTGAAAAGTTTCTGAAAAAGGTTTCAGTAATAAAGCTCCAGCATTATGAATTATGATATCGACGTTTTCCCAGGAATGAGACAGAAAATTTTCTACTTGCTGCATTTCTTTTTCATTGGATAAATCAACAGAAAGACAACTGATATTTTTATTTTCGATAAGTGCCTGAGGTATTTTTCGAGATATTGCTAAGACGTTATGCCCAGCATTGGCAAACTGCAAAGCCAGTTCATATCCAATACCTCTTGAAGTTCCTGTAATAATGATATTTTTCATAGTGCAAAAATAAACAAAATTTTCAAAAGGTCCAGTCTCTAATCATCCTCCAATAATGCTCCTAGAAATGACGATTTTCTGAATTTCTGAAGTACCTTCATAGATTTGAGTAATTTTAGCATCGCGCATCATTCGCTCCACATGATATTCTCTGACATAGCCATTTCCCCCATGAATCTGTACTGCTTCGATAGTCGTATCCATAGCCGTTTGTGAAGCAAAAAGTTTTGCTATTGAACTACTAACATCATAATTGTGATGATTATCTTTGTCCCAAGCCGCTTTTAAACAAAGATGCCTTGCTGCTTCTATATTTACAAACATATCAGCCAATTTAAAAGCAATTGCCTGATGATTGCAAATTTCTGTTCCAAAGGATTTACGCTCTTTTGAATATTTCAATGCCAATTCATAAGCCCCGGAAGCAATTCCCAAAGCCTGAGAAGCAATCCCAATTCTTCCTCCTGCCAAAGTCTTCATCGCAAATTTGAAACCAAAACCTTCTTCTCCAAGTCTATTTTCTTTTGGTACTTTCACATCATTGAATTGTAATGAATGTGTATCCGAACCTCGGATTCCCATTTTATGCTCTTTGGGACCAACTTCAAAACCAGCCATATCTCTAGTCATAATCAAAGCATTAATTCCTTTGCTGTTTTTCTCAATATGCGTTTGCGCAATGACTATATAAAACGAAGCTGTTCCGCCATTGGTAATCCAGTTTTTGGTTCCGTTTACCAGATAATAATCGCCCATATCGACAGCAATTGTTTTTTGCGAAGTGGCATCACTTCCTGCTTCGGGTTCACTCAAACAAAAAGCACCGTGAATTTGACCCGAAGCCAATTGTGGCAGCCATTGTTGTTTTTGTTCTTCGGTTCCAAATTCCTGCAAACCCCAACAAACAAGTGAATTATTTACAGACATAACCACCGAAGCCGAAGCGTCGACCTTTGAAATTTCTTCCATTGCCAAAACATACGAAATCGTATCGAGTCCGCTCCCACCATATTTGGGATCCACCATCATTCCCATAAATCCAAGCTCGCCCATTTTTTTAACTTGCTCAGTAGGAAAAATTTCATTTTCATCTCTTTCAATTACGCCTGATAACAATTCATTTTGAGCAAAATCTCTGGCTGCTTGCTGCACCATTAATTGCTCTTCGGTTAGATTAAAATCCATAATAGTATAAGGTAAAAATGTTGAACTCTCTCAAAGATACTTTTTAATACTGAAATTTTCAATTTTGATTCGTAAATTTGAGCAATGGAAAAAAAACACTATAATGTCATCGGAGTTATGTCTGGAACCTCGTTAGACGGCGTTGATTTAGCTCATATTGAATTTCATTTCATCAACAATAAATGGACTTTTGAAATTTTCGAAAGTGAAACTGTTGGATACAGTCAAAACTGGATTAACCAACTCAAATCAGCAGTAGATTTTTCAGAAACACAGCTTGAAAAATTAAACCAGGACTATACTGCACTTCTTGCTTCCATCATATCCACTTTTATCCAAAAACATAAAATTGAAAACTTAGATGCTGTTTGTTCTCACGGACATACTATTTTACATCAGCCTCAAAATGGATTTACGTTACAAATTGGTAATTTAC
The DNA here is from genome assembly GCA_040387175.1 of Bacteroidota bacterium. Lineage (GTDB taxonomy): Bacteria > Bacteroidota > Bacteroidia > Flavobacteriales > Flavobacteriaceae > Flavobacterium. The sequence goes on from JAZKED010000030.1 coordinate 10,566, forward strand.
CTGAAATTTCCATTTTGATTCATCAAACTATTGTTTGTGATTTCAGAGTACAAGATGTGAATTTAGGAGGTCAGGGTGCGCCTTTGGTTCCTATTGGCGATCGCATTTTATTTTCCGAATATGATTATTGCATCAATTTAGGCGGATTTTCGAATGTTTCTTTTGAACAAAATGACCAACGAATTGCTTTTGATATTTCTCCAGTAAATACCGTTTTGAATTATTATGCCAATCAACTGGGGTTGAATTATGATGATAAAGGCAAAATTTCCCGGACAGGAAAAATCAATACTGATTTGCTTAACAAATTAAACGCATTGGATTTTTACCAACAAACATTTCCTAAATCATTGGGTTTTGAATTTGTAAAAAGAATTATTTTACCTTTAATCGAAAATTACAAAATTTCCATTGAGGACAAATTACATACTTTTACAGAACATGTCGCTTTGCAAACTGCTTTAGCTTTGCCCAACAAAAAAGGTCGAATGCTAGCAACTGGAGGCGGTGCTTACAATGATTTTCTTGTAGAACGCATTCAATCACATTTACCCGAAATGGAAATTATCATTCCATCTCCAAAAATATTAGAATTCAAAGAATCTTTAATATTTGCATTGCTTGGCGTTTTGAAATTGCGAAACGAAATTAATGTTTTAAGTAGTGTTACAGGCGCAAAAACAGATCATAGTTCAGGAATAATTTATTCCAAAACCAAATAAAAAACAATGAGAACTACACAACTATTCAAAGACTTTTTTGAAAGTGAAAAAGCTGCCGGACTTGTCCTTATTGGCTGTACGTTGATTTCATTAATATTGACTAATTCTGTTTTTGGTTCAACTTACTTACATTTTTGGCACACTAATTTAAGTGGACAACCCATTGAATATTGGATTAACGATGGATTAATGACCATCTTCTTTTTACTAATTGGTTTAGAATTAGAAAGAGAAGTATATCAAGGCGAATTGTCGAATATCAAAAATGCGCTTTTACCCATTTTTGCAGCCATTGGCGGAATGCTTATTCCTGCTGCATTATATTTATTATTCAATTATGGAACTCCAACTCATTCTGGAGCAGGAATTCCAATGGCAACCGACATTGCTTTTGCCTTGGGAATTTTATCATTATTAGGGAATAGAGTTCCAACTTCCTTAAAAATATTCTTGACGGCATTGGCTGTCATTGATGACTTAGGGGCAATTTTGGTCATTGCAGTATTTTATACCAAAACTATCTTTTGGAACAATCTTTTAATTGCTTTTGGAATTTTTGTTTTGTTATTACTCTTCAACCGAATGAAAGTTAAAAACTTAATTCCTTATTTAATTGGCGGTGTGGTAATGTGGTATTTTATGCTTCATTCGGGAGTTCACGCAACCATAACAGGAGTTTTATTGGCTTTTGCCATTCCTTTTGGAAATGGAGACCATAAATCAACTTCTTATATTTTACAACATTTCCTTCATAAACCTGTTGCTTTTATTATTCTTCCCATTTTTGCATTAGCAAACACTGCCATTGTTTTGAGTTCGAATATAGGAGAAGTGATAGTACAACATTATAGTATTGGAATTGCATTAGGACTCATCATCGGAAAACCTCTTGGGATTTTTATGCTAAGTTTTTTAGCAGTAAAACTCAAAATATGCAAATTACCAAATGAATTGAATTGGAAATCAGTAGTTGGCGTGGGATTTTTGGGAGGAATTGGTTTTACAATGTCTATTTTTGTAACCTTATTAGCTTTCGAAGAAGCAACAATTATCAATAATGTAAAATTCATCATTCTGCTTTCCTCACTAACAGCTGGAATAATTGGATTTTTATGTCTAAAATTTGTCTTAAAAATAAGCAAGAACATTTGATTAGCCAACAATTTTTAGTACATTTCAACGTTATAGAAACAAATAAATAATCAGAAAATAATGGGTCCTATATCATCAACTATACGTGTTTTTGAATTTCTTTTTGGATTTATCCTAAACTCTTCTATTTCCGATAAGAAGAAATCTCTGATTATGTCAATAATTATTTTTACGCTACTGCTTTTACTTTTATTCTTTTTGCGTTTTTGGCCTCCTTACAACCAAAATAGCTTTACTGCACTTGCTGGAGGTGGCGGAGGTGGCGTTACAATAAATTTTGGTGACAGCGATTTAGGTTCAGGAGCTAATTATAAAAGTGAGGTTTTAGACGTTCAAAATCAAGCTAAACAAAGTCCGACACAAGCTACTACACCTGACGAATCTATTTTGGCACAGGATAATTCTACCGATGAAAGTGTAGTCATTCCGCAGAAAGAAAAACCAACAAAACCAAAACCTGTTTTAAAAGAAGAACCAAAACCTGTTGTTGCAGAAAAACCAAAAGTTTCCAGCAATACTAACGATGCTTTAGCAAGTATTATGAAAGGTTCTAACAAAGGTGGTGATGGCGATGATAATGTAGCTGGAAACAAAGGAAAATCAAACGGAAGTTTAAACTCTAATGGTTATTATGGTTCCGGAGGATCAGGTGGGGGATCAGGTGGAGGAAATGGAACTGGTAGTGGCATTGGTACAGGAAGCGGTTATGGCGCCGGAAGTGGCGGTGGCACTGGTGGCGGAAGCGGTTATTCATTAACCGGGAGAAAAGCACTTTCTAAGCCTAAACCTAATAGCGATTGCAGTAACGAAACAGGAATAGTAGTTGTTGAGATAACTGTTGATAAAAATGGCAATACCATTAATGCAGTTTCTGGAATAAGAGGAACTACAATTACTGCAAAATGTTTAAAAGATCAAGCTAAAATGGCTGCTATGAATACCAAATGGAATGCAAGTAATGATGCTTCAGAAAAACAAGTGGGTAAAATTATTTATAGTTTTGATTTGAATTAAAAAATATTAGATCACTGATAAAAATTATTGAAAGGATTTTACACTGATATAAAAAAAGCCTCGAATATTAATTCGAGGCTTTTTTTATTGAATAGTTTTGTGTTATTTCGGACTTGTTGCAATCACAAATTTCAGATTGTTTTTTACACCTATTTGCAACACATCTACTAAATCCTGTACTTGCAGGTTGAACGGAATTCTAACAATAACCGTTTGATCTTTCTCGGAACTGATTTTCGACATCAAAGTCGTTTCTAATTCTTCGAAAGGCACAGGCTGTTTGTCAAGATAAAACTGCTTGTCTTCGGTAACGGACAAACTAATGTATTGCTTGTTGGTTTTTTCATTGGATTTGGCTTTTGGCAATGTCATTTTAATAACATTTGGATTTGCCAAAGTGGATATAATAAGAAAAAACAGCAACAAGAAAAACATAATATCACTCAGTGAAGACGTCGCGACTTCGGCGTGGAATCTTCTTTTTCGTTTTATTGACATCGTGTTATGCTTTTTGAATAATATTTACAAATTCCAATATTTGCTTCTGAATTTTCAAAGCAAAATTATCAATCTTTCCGTTTAGTAAATGGTAGGCACTATAAGCAATAATCCCTACGATTAACCCGGAACCACTACTAATCATTTTTTCGTAAAGTCCTCCTGAAATATTACCAATACTAATATTTTCGGTAACCGAAATGCTGTAAAAGATTTTAATAACTCCCGAAATAGTTCCAATAAACCCTAATGTAGGTGCAATACCCGCAATAAGTCCGAGTTGCCCTAAATGTTTTTCCATTTCGCCAATTTCGATATCGGCGGCGCGATCCATATTGGATTCAATTTCAGAGATTGGTCTGCCTATCAAAAGAATTCCTTCTTTCAAAACGTTTGCAGAAGAAGTATTATTTCTTTCCACTATTGACAATGCCGTGTCCAATTTGGCAGAGTTTAGACCATCTCTAACATCTCTCATCAAAAAAGCATCAATTTTAGAGGCTTTATGAATGTATAGATAACGTTCTATAATTAAATAAATAGTATAAAATAGTAGAATTGCAATTGGAATTAAGAAAAAGCCTCCTTTTAAAATAAATTGTAAAACCGAGATTTCGGTGTTTGGCGCGATGTTTTCTACTACTGCGCCAGTTGCGGCATTTGCGATGGTGTCGGCTTGTAATTGGATTAAACTAAACATAAATTATTATTTTACTCATTAATTCTAAAAAAAACTTGAAATTTGCAATAAAGATACTTTTCGACTTACAATTAAACTAAAAAAAACGAAAAATATTTCAATCCACTCCTATTTTATTCTAAAATGAACTATCAAGAAATTACCAACTGGATGTTTAATCAGTTGCCAATGTACCAACTTCAGGGTGCTTCGGCTTATAAAAAAGACTTAACCAATGCTTATTTATTAGCCAATCATCTTGGAAATCCTGAGAAAAAACTGAAATGCATTCACGTTGCAGGAACCAATGGCAAAGGTTCTACTTCACATATGCTGGCATCGATACTTCAGGAAGCGGGTTACAAAGTGGGGCTATATACTTCACCTCATTTAAGAGATTATAGGGAACGTATCAAAATTAATGGAATTGAGATTTCTGAACAGTTTGTGTGTGATTTTATTAATACCAATAAAGTATTTTTTGAAGCCAATGACATGAGTTTCTTCGAAATGACTGTTGGTTTGGCTTTCGAATATTTTGCCAAAGAAAATGTGGACATCGCTATTATTGAAGTGGGTATGGGTGGCAGATTAGATGCTACTAATATTATCACTCCATTAGTTTCTGTAATTACAAATATTGCATTAGATCATACTCAATTCTTAGGAAATACTTTGAAAGCGATTGCTTTTGAAAAAGCCGGAATCATCAAATCAGCAATTCCAGTTGTCATTGGAGAATATACTGATGAAACAAAATCGGTGTTCGAAACGAAGGCAAAGGAAAATAATTCAAAAATCTATTTTGCTTCTGATATTATTTCGCAAACCTATACATCGGATTTAATTGGGGATTATCAGGACCACAATAAAAAAACCGTTATTCAAACCATTGCTATACTTAACGAACAAAAAGAATTCAAGATTTCTGATGATGCTATTCAATCAGGATTATTGAATGTGATGAAAAATACAGGATTGGAAGGAAGATGGCAACAATTGGGAGAATCTCCAAAAATCATTTGCGACACAGCACACAACAAAAATGGACTGGAAATCGTAATGAAGCAAATTCAAAAAGAAAAATTTGACACCTTACATATTGTTTTAGGAGTAGTAAATGATAAAGATTTGGATGAAGTCTTGCCATTATTTCCTACTAATGCGATTTATTACTTCTGTAAACCTAATATTCCCCGCGGACTGGATGCTCAAATTCTACAACAAAAAGCAGCAGAATTCAATTTAAAAGGCGAAGTATACAATTCTGTTTCAGAATCTTACAACACAGCATTGAAAAATGCATCCAAATCTGACTTCATCTATCTTGGCGGAAGTACATTTGTTGTTGCAGAAATTTTATAGTTTTTTCAATGTTTTACTTGTGAATATGAAAAAGTGGTGTATATTTGCACTCGCAATAACGTAAGACATTGCAACGCGAAAGGGCGATTAGCTCAGCTGGTTCAGAGCACCTCGTTTACACCGAGGGGGTCGGGGGTTCGAACCCCTCATCGCCCACAAAAAAACTCCTTAAGAAATTAAGGAGTTTTTTTTTATTTTACACCTTCACAATTTTAGAGCACTGCATTATTAATAGAATAAAAACATACTCTTTTTATCTATTTGCATAAATATTTTATGAACCAAAATTTGTTTATAAAATTTAACCAACATCACAAAAACCCCTTATTTTATTAGCACCAAGTATCAAAATCAATTAAAAAAAACAAAAGCTTTTTAAGCTTTTTTCATCGGACTCAAATTTTATTTTCTGGTTTTATCATTGGCATCGAATTTTATTTATATTTGTAAAAATTACTCACATTAATGCAGTAATTTCATAAACCAAACCTATCAACCTAATATAAAATGAAGAAATACCTTTTGACAACAATTTTTGCAGTATGCCTTTCTTTAACAACAGTAGCACAAGAAAAAACGGCAGAAAAAACAGCAGAAGAAAAAGAAGCAGGAAAAGCTAAAAAAGAAGCTGATTTATTAGAAGTATTCAAAATAGCTCAAATCACGCCTGAAGAGCAGGTTAAAATGAGAGAATTCATTAAAGAAAGTGGAGAATATGGTAAAGAACTAAGAGCCGATCCTGATTTCACTGAAGAAGAAAAGGTTATGAAAGCTAAATTATATGCAAGAATCAAAAACGCAAGAATTAGAGAGCTACTAGGAGACGAAAAATACAAAGTCTACAGAGATGCGGTAAATGCACAAAAGGCTAAGGCAAAAGAAGCCAAAGCAGCAACAGTTAAAAAATAAGTAATTTTAGCATAAAAAAAAGGGTTTGATAAATGTCAAACCCTTTTTTTTATGTAAATATTGTAAAATTCTAAAATAACATAATCTATTTTAGAATTTTACAATTGAAATTACTTTACAAAATCAATAGCTTTCTCCAAAGCTTCCTGAATACCTTCCACTTTTTTACCTCCTGCAGTTGCGAAGAAAGGCTGTCCTCCTCCTCCACCTTGAATACTTTTTCCTAATTCACGAACTACAGCTCCAGCATTTAAGTTTTTATCAGCAACTAGCTCTTTAGAGATATAACAACTTAACATTGGCTTCCCTTCTTCGGCTGTAGCCAAAACTAAAAAGATGTTTTTTCCTAAAGTTCCTAATTCATAGGCCAAATCCTTTGCTCCTTCCGGGCTCAAATTGACTTGTTTTGCCAAGAATTGAACTCCATTAACTTCTTGAAGTTCCTGAGCCAATTCCCCTTTCATATTTTTAGCTTTATCTTTCAATAAAACTTCTAATTGTTTTTTCAATTTTGCATTTTCATCTTGTAAAGAAACCACCGATTTTAAAATATCCTGAGGATTCTTCAAAGTTTCCTTAATTTCTGCTAATGTATTTTCTTGTTTTAAATAGAAATCTTTCACTGCTTCACCTGTAATCGCTTCAATTCTTCTAATTCCTGCCGCTACTGCACCTTCAGAAACAATTTTGAAATGCCAAATATCAGCGGTGTTTTTTACGTGAATTCCTCCACATAATTCTTTGCTTTCCCCAAATTCAATCATTCGAACCGAATCACCGTATTTTTCTCCAAATAAAGCCATAGCGCCTTTATCTAATGCTTCTTTGATTGGGATATTTCTGTGTTCTACTAATTGTAATTGGGTACTAATTTGAGCATTTACACTTGCTTCAACCTGACGTAATTCCTCGTCAGAAACTTTAGAAAAATGGGAAAAGTCAAAACGCAAATAATTCGGATTCACTAACGAACCTTTTTGTTCTACGTGTGTTCCCAGAATGTTTCTCAAAGCCAAATGCATCAAATGCGTAGCCGAGTGATTTTTAGAAGTTGAAGTTCTTAAATCAGTGTTTACTTTTGCCACAAAACCAGTTTCAATATTTTCTGGAAGTTGTTTTGCAAAATGCAGAATCAAATTATTTTCTTTCTTCGTATCAATAATATCAATTGTTTCGTTGGCAGAAACTAATGTTCCTTTGTCTCCTACTTGTCCACCGCCTTCTGGATAAAATGGCGTATTATCTAAAACGATTTGATATAAAATTCCATCTTTTTTAGAATCTACTTTACGAATTCTTGTGATCTTAACTTCGTTTTCTGTTTCGTCATAACCTACAAAAGTTTCCACATTTCCTGGAATTAAAACTGACCAATCTTCTGTTGAAACCTCAGAAGCTGCACGAGAACGTGTTTTTTGTTTTTGTAATTCAACTTCAAAATCTGCTTCGTTGTAGGTGTATCCTTTTTCTTTTAAAATTAAAGCGGTTAAATCTTTCGGAAATCCGAACGTATCGTATAATTCAAAAACTTTTGCACCTGGAACTTCATTTCCTGATATTTCGGCAACCACTTTGTCTAACAATTGTAAACCTTGATCTAAAGTTCTTAAAAACGAAGCTTCTTCCTCACGAATAACATTGGTAACCAATTGTTGTTGTTTTTTGATTTCCGGAAAAAATTCTCCCATTTGGTTTGCTAAAACCTCTACTAACTGATAGATAAAAGCTTCTTTAGTATTCAAAAACGTAAAACCATAACGGATTGCACGACGCAAAATACGACGAATTACATAGCCCGCACCAGTATTAGAAGGTAATTGCCCGTCAGCAATTGCAAACGCAACGGCACGAACGTGATCTACCACTACACGAATGGCAATATTGATTTTATTCTGTTCTTCAGATATATTTTTTACTTCATTTGAAGTATATTTCAAACCTGTAATTGCTGAAACTTTTTCGATAAGCGGTGTAAAAACATCCGTATCATAATTGGAAGTTACATTTTGCATCGCCATACACAAACGCTCAAATCCCATTCCGGTATCTACGTGTTGCGCTGGTAATTTTTCTAACGAACCATCCGCTTTACGATTGAATTCCATGAAAACGTTGTTCCAAATTTCAACCACTTGAGGATGATCGGCATTGACTAAATCTCTTCCTGAAACAGAATTTCTTTCAGCATCAGTTCTCAAATCAATATGAATTTCCGAACACGGACCACAAGGCCCTTGATCGCCCATTTCCCAAAAGTTGTCTTTTTTATTGCCTAAAATAATTCGATCTTCAGAAACAAATTGTTTCCAAATATCAAAAGCGTCTTGATCGAAAGGTACATTCTCTGCCTCATTTCCTTCGAAAACTGAAACATATAAACGATCTTTATCTAATTTTAAAACTTCTGTCAAAAACTCCCAAGCCCACGGAATAGCTTCTTTTTTGAAATAATCTCCAAATGACCAGTTTCCAAGCATTTCGAACATCGTATGATGATAGGTATCAAAACCAACATCTTCTAAGTCATTATGTTTTCCTGAAACACGAAGACATTTTTGAGTATCGGTAATACGCTTACTTTTAGGAGTTCCATTTCCTAAAAAATATTCTTTGAACTGCGCCATCCCTGAATTATTAAACATCAAAGTGGGGTCATCTTTTAGCACAATTGGTGCTGAAGGAACGATTAAATGTCCTTTGCTTTCAAAGAATTGTAAATACGCTTTGCGAATGTCTTGTGATTTCATTTTTATTATTTAATCGGTTATTTATTGATTTGTTTAATCGATTATTTCGAATTAATGAATAGCCAAATCAACTTTTTGCCCTTGACAGCAATGAATAGCTGGAAAAAGCACATTAAAATATTTATTATTGAAAAAAGGATTGAACAAATGAAACATTTACTAAATTTGTTCGACTAACTTTTTATGTGCTGCAAAAATAGGGTATTTTAAAATATGGCGAAAGTAAAATATTATTACGATTCCGAAAATCTGGCCTATCGAAAGATAATTACAAAAAAGAGAAAGAAACTCGGGGTTGTTGTGTTGTTTCTAGTAGCTTCTGCATTGTTTGGTTTTTTAAGTTTTATCGCTTTATTGAATACCCCTTATTTTGAAACTCCAAAAAACAGATTACAGGCTCGTGAAATTGAAAATCTAAAACTAAATTTTGCCATTTTGAACAAAAAAATGGATGAAATAGATGCGGTAGTTTCCGCTATTGAAGATCGCGACAATAATTTATACAGAGTTTATTTTAACGCTTCCGGAATTCCAACTGAAGAAAGAAAAGCGGGTTTTAGTGACAAAAACAGATACTCAGCATTAGAAGGATATGACAATTCTCAATTGGTTAGCAATACCACAAAAAGGATTGATGTATTACAAAAGGAAGTGGCTATTCAGTCGAAATCATTAGATGCCATTTTGAAATTAGCAGGAAACAAAGACAAATTATTGGCAGCGATTCCAGCAATTCAACCTGTAAAAAATGAAAACTTAAAAAGAATGGTTTCTGGTTTTGGATATCGAACTGACCCGTTTACCAAAGCAAGAAAAATGCACGAAGGAATGGATTTTACTGCAAAAACAGGAACTCCAATTTATGCTACTGGAGATGGTGTTGTGACTAGAGCTGACAATACAGCCTCAGGATATGGAAACCATATTGTAATTCGACACGGTTTTGGTTACGAAACTTTATACGGACATTTAAGTAAATACAAATGCAGATCTGGACAGCACGTAAAACGTGGTGATGTCATAGGCTATGTAGGAAGTACCGGAAGATCAGAAGGACCACACTTGCATTATGAAGTGCATAAAAATGGCAAAGTGGTCAATCCGCTTAACTTTTATTACGGAAATATTTCGGCTGTGGAATACGTTGCCATTGCACAAGCAGCTAATCAGGAAAATCAATCATTTGACTAACACTTTTGAAGTGTTCAGATAGAAAATAAAAATAGATATGCATATTGAATTATCTAAAGACAAAAGATATTACAGCATTGGCGAAGTCGCCAGAGCATTTGATGTAAATGCATCACTTATTCGATTTTGGGATAGTGAGTTTGACATTCTTAAACCAAAGAAAAATGCCAAAGGCAACAGAATGTTTACGCCCGAAGATGTCAAAAATCTTCAATTGATTTATCATTTAGTAAAAGAAAGAGGTTTTACACTTGAAGGTGCCAGAACACATTTAAAGGAAGGACAAAAGAAAACTTTGGATAAATTTGATATTGTTAGTAAATTAGAAGCTATAAAAGTACAATTGATAAATATTAAAAATGAACTTTAGATTGCAGATTTTAAAAACAAAAAATAAATAGTAAACTTTAAATTAAACAAAAAATGGATTTTAAAAGATTTTTACCTTGGATTATTGGAATTGGATTAATATTAATCATTGCTTTTTGGGTAATGGGTATAAAGAATACAGGTTTGCAAAAAAATCAAGCCGTTAATAAAGAATGGGGAAATGTAAATACAGCTTATCAAAGAAGAAATGACCTTATCGGAAATTTAGTAAACACTGTTAAAGGTGCTGCCGATTTTGAAAAAAGCACTTTAACTGCCGTAATTGAAGCCAGAGCAAAAGCTACTTCTGTAACTGTTGATCCAAGCAATGTAACTCCAGAGCAATTAGCAGCTTTTAATTCGGCACAATCAGGAGTTTCTTCTTCTTTATCGAGATTATTAGTTAGTGTAGAGCAGTATCCTACTTTGAAAGCAAATGAAAATTTCTTGAAATTACAAGACGAATTGGCAAGTACAGAAAATCAAATTCTTACTGCAAGAACTCGTTTTAACGAATCGGTTCAAGATTACAATGGTTATGTATTAGCAATGCCACAAAGTATATTTTTAGGACAATACAAAGAAAAACCATATTTCGAAGCGGTTGCCGGTGCTGAAAAACCTGTTGAAGTAAAATTCTAATTCAAAAATAAATGTCAAAAGTTGAAGATTTTTTAACCAAAGAAGAAGAACAAGCAATTGTTGAAGCTATTCGTATGGCCGAAAAAGAAACTTCTGGAGAGATTAGAGTTCATATAGAAAAAACAACTTCCAAAGTTCCTTATGACAGGGCTTTGGAAGTTTTTCACGAATTGGGGATGGATGCAACCGAACTCAAAAATGGAGTTTTGATATATGTAGCCGTAAAAGACCATAATTTTGTGATTTGCGGAGACAAAGGTATTAATGACGTAGTTCCTGCAGATTTTTGGGATTGCACCAAGGATGTTATGACAAACCAATTCAAAACTGGAAACTTCAAACAAGGTTTGATTGATGGTATTACAAGAGCTGGCGAAAAATTACAGCAATATTTTCCTTATCACGAAAGTGATACTAATGAATTATCAAACGAAATATCTAAAGGATAACTAATGAAATTTTCCAAAATCAAAATATCAAATTGCAAAGGGATTTTTCAATTTACCTTTTTACTTCTAGCTTTTTTTACTTTCAATTGTGGCTTTTCTCAATTTACAATTCCCGAAAAACCAAGTTTTCAAACTTCTGTTTATGATTATGCCAAGGTTTTAAGTGCGGATGAAAAAACACAATTAGAAGAAAAATTAATTAGATATTCAGACTCAACCTCAACCCAAATTGTTGTTATAACCATAGAAAGTTTAAAAGGTGAAGACGTAAGTCAATTAGCTACTAATTGGGCACATACTTGGGGTTTAGGTCAAGCCAAAGAAGACAATGGAGTCATTATATTATTGGCTAGAGACGAAAGAAAAATTGCGATCAATCCTGGTTATGGACTAGAAGACCGATTAACAGCTGGTATAGGTGGAGAAATAATCCGAAATATTATCATCCCTGAATTTAAAGCTGGTAGTTATTACAGAGGATTGGACAAAGGTGCCGATGCTCTTTTTGACGTTTTTAAAGGCAAATATAAAGGCGAAAGAAAAACCAAAGAACAAGATTTCCCAATTCTTCCATTTATTATCATTGTCATTATTGTATTATTCTTGTTTTCTAGAAATAAAGGCGGAGGAAGCGGTAATTCTGGCAACAATAATGGAGGTGGACCAAGTTTACTAGATGTCATTATTTTGAGTAATTTGGGTCGTGGAGGATTCGGAGGTGGTTCTGGTGGATTTGGAAGTGGTTCTTCCGGCGGTTTCGGAGGTGGATTTGGTGGCGGATTTGGTGGCGGTGGTTTCTCTGGTGGTGGATCTAGCGGAAGTTGGTAATTCAGGAATCAGTGTTCAGTCTCAGTATTCAGTTTACAGAATTTCAAAAGAGTTTATAAAGTTTAAAAATCATAATTCATTGTATTATGTTATCACACAAAACTAAATATGCGCTTAAAGCTTTGCTTTATTTAGCTCAGCGGGAAGAAGGTCATATTGCAAAAACAATCGAAATTGCAGAAGGAGCTAATATTCCAAAAAAGTTTTTGGAACAAATATTATTGGAATTAAAAAGAGGTCATTTTGTAAGCAGTAAACAAGGGAAATTAGGTGGTTATTATCTTATAAAATCCAAAAATACGATAACATTAGCAGATATTCACCGATTATTTGATGGTGCAATTGCCTTGCTTCCCTGTGCTTCTTTAAATTTTTATGAAGCTTGTTCAGACTGCAAAACAGAGTGCGAATGCCTATTAAGACTAGGATTAGTAGCCGTTAGAGAAAAAACTTTAGCTGCCATGGAAGGAATCACTATTGCTTCTTTATCAAAAAAATAAAAAAATATTTTTAAAACCCTACTAACTTTATAGAATTAATTATATATTTGCGGCATAATTAACGCATTATTAATAATACAAATTAAAAAGTATGAAAAAGCATCAAGGCAAGTTCGACTCATTTGAAGAGCAATTACAAAAAAATGTACTAATTGAGAAACAGAAAAAACAAATCATGTGTATGTGCTAGATTTTAAAAAAAATTTATTTAAAACTCTACTAATTACATATAATTTATATAAAATGAAAACAATTTACAAAAAAACAATCAAAACCTTATTCTTTTTATTAATTTTCTCTACCTCTTATGGTCAAAACCTTTTAGAAGGAGTAGTAAAAAATGATCAAAATTCGCCTATAGAAGGTGCTAATATAGTTCTAAAAGGAACTACAACCCATTCAACTTCAGATGCTAATGGTAAATTTAATATTGAAGCAAAAGAACTTCCATTTACAATTATCGTACAATATGCTGGTTCTAACACTAAAGAAATTAAAATAACCGAACTGCCAACTAGTCCATTACAAATAATTATTACTACTGGTGAGGAAAAAATTCTATCAGAAGTGGTGGTTACTTCAAGACGTAGAATAGAAAAAGTACAAGATATTCCAATCGCGGTATCGGTAGTAACAGGAAAACAAGCTGAACAAGCTGGTGCTTTTAACGTGAACCGTATAAAAGAACTTGTTCCTTCTGTCCAATTATATTCATCTAATCCAAGAAATACAGGTATTAACATTCGTGGTCTGGGTTCTCCTTACGGACTTACTAATGATGGTATTGATCCAGGTGTTGGTTTCTATGTTGACGGTGTATATTATGCTCGTCCAGCTGCAACAACTTTAGATTTTATTGATGTAGAGCGAATTGAAGTATTACGTGGACCACAAGGATCATTATTTGGTAAAAACACCACTTCAGGTGCATTTAACATAACTTCTCGTAAGCCTAGTTTCACTCCAGGTGCTGACTTAGAAGTAAGCTATGGTAACTATGCTTACCTACAAGCCAAAGCGTCTATCACAGGAGCATTGACAAGTAAAATTGCAGGTCGTTTATCTTTCTCAGGAACACAACGTGATGGCTTAATTGAAAATGTTGCGACTGGAAAGCCAACAAACACTCTTAACAACCAAGGAATTAGAGGACAATTACTTTTTACTCCAACAGTTAATACAAATATTACATTAGCGGCCGACATCACAACTCAACGTCCTGATGGATATGCTCAGGTTATTGCAGGTGTTGCTCCAACGAATAGAGCTCCGCAACGTCAGTTTAATGCAATTATTGCTGATTTGAATTATCAATTACCAAGTTTAAATGCTTTCGACCGTAAGATTGACCATGACACTCCATGGCGTTCAGGACAGGATTTAGGTGGAGCATCTCTTAATATTGACACTAAAGTAGGTAATGGAACTCTTACCTCAACAACTGCCTGGAGATTCTGGACTTGGGATCCATCTAATGACAGAGATTTCACAGGTCTACAAGTACTTGCAAAATCACAAAACCCATCGAGACAAACTCAAATCACTCAGGAGATTCGTTACGCAGGTCAATTAACATCTAAGATAAGTGGTGTTGCTGGTATATTCTTTATTGACCAAACTTCAAAAACAAATGGTACAGAAGAATCAGGTAATGCACAATGGAGATTTTCCCAAGACTCTTTTACTCCAGCAAATACTGCATTATGGAAAACTCCAGGTCTTTTTGAAGGATATGGAATAAAAACTACAGCTCAAATACATTCAACAAGTGCTGCTATATTTGGGCAATTGGATTGGGCAATTACTCCTCGTTTACACGTATTACCAGGTTTAAGATACAATTACGATAAAAAAGATGCAGATTACGACCGTAAAACTTACGGAGGTCTTCAAACTTCTGATCCAGCATTAATAGCTTTGAAAAAGAAAGTTTACACTGATCAGAATTTTTCTTCGGATAATGACAATACTGACTTCTCTGGAAATATAACAGTAAATTATAAAGCTAGTGATAAAATTAATGCTTATGCTACTTATGCAAAAAGTTACAAACCAATTGGAGTAAATGTAGCTGGGCTTCCTACCCCTCCAGCGGGTCAGACTTTGGGTGATCTTGCAACAGTTAAGCCAGAAGATGTAAACCATTATGAAGTTGGAGTAAAAACTTCTCCATTCAAAAACTCCATATTAAACCTTACCGCATTTAACACAGATATTAGAGATTTCCAAACCAATGTACAGGCTGCTGAATTAGGTGTAAACCGTGGATATTTAGCTAACGCTGACCATGTACGTGTAAGAGGTGCTGAATTAGATGCCAGCATTGCCATCAACAGAAACTTCAGCATTTACGGAGCTGCAACTTATACAGACGGTAAATATGTTAAATTTACCAATGCACCACTTCCATTAGAAGAAACAGGAAAAACTGTTGGAGGAGTTCAGGTAGCTTTTAAAGATGTTTCTGGAACTGATTTACCGGGTGTTTCAAAATGGGCTGGAAGCTTAGGATCTGAATATACTAAAAATGCTAAATTCTTCGGAAATATTGGAAAATTCTTTTTCGCTCTTGACGGATTCGCTCGTTCTGAATTCTCATCAAGCCCTTCTGCATCGAAATACTTAGTAGTTCCTGGTTATGCTATCTTTAATAGCCGCATTGGTTTCCGTGCAACAGAAGGTTTATCTGTAAGTTTCTGGGGACGTAACATTTTTGATAAAGATTATTACGAGCAGTTATTACCTGCTGGTGGAAATGCAGGACACTATGCTGGTGTATTAGGAGATCAAAGAACATATGGAATCACATTGAAATATTCTTTATAGTATAAACATGATTATTAAATTTAGCTAATATAGATTTTAATAAAGCTAAAATATTTTTACCGCCGCAACGTATTAGTACATTGCGGCGGTTTTTAATTTAAAAATATTTTTTTTACTTTTTTTAATAATATAAAAAACACGCTAAATAATACAACAAGCCTAAACAGTATTTAAAACAATTATATTTTTGATAATTTATGTCTGAAATTATAAAAACAGAGCCCAACTATTCCCTACTCGATTTAATTAGGTATTTTTTAAAACTAGGAACTACTGGCTTTGGAGGTCCTGTAGCTTTAGTTGGCTATATGCATCGGGACTTAGTGGAGAATAAAAAATGGATTAACGACTCCGATTTTAAAGAAGGATTAGCACTTTCACAATTAGCTCCGGGTCCGTTGGCAGCCCAATTGGGAATTTACATGGGGTTTGTGCATTATGGCATATTAGGAGCTACCTTGTCTGGACTTGCGTTTGTAATTCCTTCTTTCATAATGGTTGTTTTATTAGGCATTGCCTATCAGGCATATGGTGGTTTACCTTGGATGCAAGCTATTTTTTATGGAATAAGTGCTGCCGTAATTGGCATCATTGTTTTAAGTTCTTATAAACTTACTACCAAATCGATTAGCAAATTTGAAATTCCAGCTATAAAAACCAATTGGTTGCTTTGGCTGTTTTACATTTCCGCCACAATACTTACCGCTGTAACACAAAGGGAAGAACTACTCCTATTTATAGTTTTAGGTTTCATTTATATGGTTATAAAAGCCCCCCCAGAATGGATTAAACGTCCTAAAACAGTTTCTTTTTTTCTCCTTTCAACAGCTAGTTTAGCAACAATAGAACTTGGAAAATTGGGTGACCTTGCGTGGTTTTTTATTAAGGCCGGAGCATTTGTTTTTGGAAGTGGCTTAGCTATTGTTCCTTTTTTACACGCTGGAGTTGTTAATGAACACGGATGGCTGACCGAGAATCAATTTGTTGATGCGGTAGCCGTAGCTATGATTACTCCTGGTCCCGTAGTAATTACTGTGGGTTTCATTGGTTATTTAGTCGCTGGATTTAAAGGAGCTAGTGTGGCTGCTTTGGCAACTTTTCTTCCTTGTTATTTATTTACAGTTATTCCTGCTCCCTATTTTAAAAAAATAGCGCAAAATAAAAGTATTAAAGCATTTGTTGACGGCATAACGGCAGCTGTAATTGGGGCTTTGGTTGGTGCAGTAATCGTAATTACTATTCGTACTATTGTAGATATACCGACTGCATTAATTGCTATAGGAACTGTATTGACTTTGATTTATATCAAAAAATTACAAGAACCACATATTATTGGCATCGCAGCACTTTTAGGTATTTTAATTAAATTATTTTTATAAAAAAAGTCCCAAACACAAATACTTGTGTTTGGGACTTTTCATTTAGTTTGACTATAAGAAACCGAAATTATTCTTGTTGTCTATTTCCTCTGGCTTCTCTAAATTCTCTCATTTTTTCTCTATTGGCCTCTTCATTGTCTTTCATTTTCTTGAATTGCTCTGGAGACAAAATCGCTTTTAGCTTATTCTCTACATCCTTTTTTTCTTCTTTTCTTTTTTGTCTAAAAGCTTCGCGTTCTTCATCTGTTAATTCTTTAGAATCATTTGCCATTCTTTCTGCTTTTATAGCTTGAAGTTTTGCACTTTGTTCTGCAATGATCGGTTTGATTTGTTCTTGCTGTTTAGCATCCAGATTTAGTTCAGTTGTCATTTTATCCAATGCAGCCTGATTCTTTTGTTCCGGAGACAGCTTCTCTTTCTTTGATTTCTCTGACTTTTTCTCTGGTTGAGTTTGATTCTGGGCAAATGAAGAAATACTAACAACTAATAATGCTGCGACAATTAATTTTTTACTCACAATTTTAAAATTGTTTTTTGAGTATTGGAGAATCTGTGATTTCATAGTTTATTTTTTTAGGTTATAGAATTTAAGACAGCTGTAGATTCAAAAAGTTTAATCATTAACAAAAGTTTAATAAATCAATGATTCTAAACCATTAATCCATATCAGCTTCTCTCTTTTTTGGTCGTTTTTCTTTAGGAGTAAAATTTCCTAGTTTGTATGCTAAAGAAAACATGGCATACCTTTTCAAAACCGTATTTTCTTCATCACGAATTACTGTTGCTGTTATAGATCTTGTAGCACTTTGGTTTTGATTTAAAACATCATAGACTTTTACTTTCAGGGTCATTTTTTTATTGAAAAAAATATACGATAAACTTGTGTTCCATAAATAAAAATCCTTTTTGAAATCATCTGAAATGTTGGAATTATAGTTATAACCGAAATCATTTCCGAAAACCCAGTTCTTAGGCCAGTAGTTAGTTGTTTGTATATTAATTCTGTGTACTACATTCGAATTTGCTCTTCCGGTATTTTCATATTTTGTTTCATTATATGATAAACTGTAGGTAGGTGCAATAGTAAGCAACTCACCATAATCATAGGAGAAATTAACCCTTGGCGTAAGACCTAACGATCTTGCATCATATAAAACTGCATTAGTATATCCTTTATCCAAAGAATAGCTACCGCTCAAACCCATACCATATCGTATGACATGTGCTTCTTTTTTTATAGTTTGATTCCAATTTCCACCTATTGAAGTAGCATAGGTTCCTGAAACATTTGTATAGGTAGTTCTTTTCTGACCACTAGCATCAAAATCAGTAATAGTAACCACTTCACTATCAAAAAAATCTCCTTTAGCATACAAATTATAACCTGAACGAGTACGTGTATCAAAATTTCTGTAATTGATGTTCACACTATTTTTTTCGTTTGGATTTAAATTTGGGTTTCCTACTATTGTATTCAAAGGATTAGACAAATTTACTACTGGCATTAATTGAGTAGAAGTAGGTAGGCTGGTTGAATAATCATACCTCAAAGTAAGGAATTTTGATTTTTCTAACTTATACCTAATTTGTGCTCTTCCATAAGGCAAAACATATTTTTGCCTTAAATCTGTAATGTCATTTCTATACAATGAGTAGTTATCAAAATCAATAATCGAAGTACTGGAATTCAGATTAAAAGTGAACTTGTTTTTTTCGAAGGTTAGTCCCACTTTTGGACTAACAGAAGTTTGTCTTGAAGTTGTATAATTAGACTGTGCGTCATTCAGAATCGAATACTCGTCAGAAGCAGTATCATAATCGAATGTCTTTGCATCATTTTTACCATTCTCCCATCCAAACTCAGACCCAATTCGAATACGCAAAGAATCCGTAATAGGTTCTGTGTATTCAATATCTGCCGAATAAGTATCATAGGTATTGTTATTCCGGCTATTTTGATTTCTAAAATCATTAATCCCTCCCTGATAAAAAATAGTCTCAGACTTGTTAAATCCATCCGAATCACTATTTGTATTTGTATTACTAAAAACAAAACTTAAATTCTGGGATTTCTTTTTAAAGACTTTATTAAAGTTAATAGTATTTCCAAAATTAGTACTTGCAGTTTCTCTATGAGATTTTGAAGTACTTTCATTTAAGGCGTCTCCATTTTCATTCTCGGAAGAGCTAAATGAGTCCGATTGACTATTGGAACGGGATTGATTAATATTTGGAGTAACAACAAGTCTTGTAGTTGGATTGATTTTATATTCAAATTCAAAATTCGCTTTGTTTCCCGTATTTTCATTTCTAGCCTTAGATTCAGCTTCAGTAAAAATATTACCTGTAGATGATAATTCGACCTGACTGGACTTACTTTGATTTTTATTGACTGTATTCGAAAAATTATAACTTGCAGTTGCATCCAAAGCTTTTGCCCATTCATCAGAATAATTAAAGCCGACCAAATTAGATTCTGTAATTCCTTTTCCTGTTCCAGAAGTTTTAGCCTTCGTATTTCTTCCGCCACCCATGCTGTCAAATACTTCGTCCATGGAAAAACCAGTCGAATTGATATTATTGGCTGCAGCCAGCAGGCTTATTTTTTGTTTGTTATTAAAATAATTCAATATCATACTGCTTTCATAACGATCATCTGTTCCATATCCTCCGAGGAATTTACCAAAGTAACCTTTATTCTTCTTTTCGTCAATAGTCAGATTGATACTGGAATAATCCGAACTGGATTCCTGCTTGGATAGTTCTTCTTTTTTGGTTTTAAAATCAGAAACCTGAACTTTACTTATGAGATCTGCTGGCAGGTTTTTCAAAGCTATTGCTCCGTCTTTGTCAAAAAAAGCTCTTCCATTCACTAAAAACTGTGTTACTTCTTTACCATTTACAGTTACTTTACCATCAGTATCTACCTCAACTCCTGGCAATTGTTTCAATAAAGTTTCTACATTGGCATCCGGACGCACTTTGTATGAAGCAGCATTAAACTCTAATGTATCTTTTTTTATCCGTATGGGTGGTGCTTCACTTTTTATAACAACTTCGTTCAGTAAATTTGAATTTTGCAGTAAATATATTTTTCCAAAATCCTTGCTCTCTAAAAGTGCACTTTGTTCCTCAACATAGGGCTGATACCCCATATAATTTACCTTTAGAAAAACGGGTTTATCGTATTTTTTAGTATTGATTTTAAACTCCCCATTTTTATCCGTATTGGCATACTCTATAACTGTAGAATCTTTGACATTAGAAAAATAAACCGTGGCCAATTCTAATGGAATTTGAGTATTGATATCGTAAACAGTTCCTTTCACAACAATACTATTTTGGGCATTGGCAGAATAAAAGAAAAAGGAAAGCAGCAATAGTGAATAGATTTTAGACATAAAGTAATTTTATTATACAAGTGGATAAGACATATAAATCTATAAAAGGTTTAATTGTATTATAAACATTTATTTATTTTATTCGTTCAGACACTTAATACGATTGTTAGGCGCTAGTTTTCTTTTTGCGGACTGCATATTTCTAAATGTGGTTGCCATATTTCTTTCCGCGATTAGGATAATTATAATGGCAGTAGCTTCATTTGTTTCTGCAGTTAAGATATTTCTAATGGCAGTCACTATATTTCTTTCCGCGGTTAGAATAACTATAATGGCAGTAGCTTTATTTCTTTCCGGGGTTAGAATAACTATAACGGCAGTAGCTCTATTTCTAAATGCGGTTGCTGTAACTGACACTTAACTTCGGCACTTTGAAAAGAGGCCTTTCTATTTAAAAATAGACATAAAAAAATCCCGATTGCCCGGGATTCTTTTTATTTTTCTCTGATATAAATATCGATTGGCACTCCTGAGAAGTCCCAGTTTTCTCTAATCTTGTTTTCCAGATAGCGTTTGTATTGTTCCTTTACATATTGTGGCATATTGGCAAAAAACACAAATTGTGGTGTTGGTGTTGGCAACTGCATACAGTATTTGATTTTTACATATTTCCCTTTGGTTGCCGGCGGTGGATAAGCTTCGATTACTTTCAGCATGTATTCGTTGAACTTTGAAGTTGCAATTCGTTGTTGTCTGTTTTCATAAACCTGAACAGTTGCTTCCAATGCTTTCAACAAACGTTGTTTGGTTAATGCTGAAACAAAAAGAATTGGCACATCGGTAAATGGCATTAATTCTGCTCTGATTTTCTCCTCGTAATCACGGGTTGACATGGTATCTTTTTCTACCAAATCCCATTTGTTTACCAAGATCACAACTCCTTTACGATTCTTTTCAGCTAACCAAAAAATACTTTGATCCTGTCCTTCAAATCCACGGGTAGCGTCTATTACCAAAATACAAATATCAGCATGTTCAATGGCACGAACGGAACGCATTACGGAGTAAAATTCTAAATCTTCTTTTACTTTTGCTTTACGGCGGATTCCTGCTGTATCGACCAAGTTAAATTCGAAACCAAAACGGTCGAATTTGGTATCAATTGCATCACGGGTTGTTCCCGCAATGTCGGTAACCATAAATCTTTCTTTACCTATCAATGCGTTGATGAAGCTGGATTTTCCTGCATTAGGACGACCAACTACAGCAAAACGCGGCAATACTACTTCTTCCTGAACAGGTTCTGGTTTTACCGGAAATGATTCTATCAATGCATCTAATAAATCTCCTGTTCCACTTCCTGATATACTGGCAAAGGTGTAATATTCTCCTAATCCTAAATTATAAAACTCGATGGCGTCTTTTTCACGCATCGCATTATCTACTTTGTTTACTGCCAATAAAACGGGCTTGGTCACTTTTCGTAACAAACGCGCCACAACATCATCCATTGGTGTAATACCTTCTTCTACATCTACGACAAAGATGATTACGTCGGCTTCGTCAATGGCTAGTTCTACTTGTTTGCGGATTTCGCCTTCGAATACATCATCTGATCCACGGATATATCCACCGGTATCAATTACTGAAAATTCTTTTCCGTTCCACTCGCTTTTACCGTAGTTTCTATCTCTGGTAACTCCAGAAACTGAATCTACAATAGCTTCTCTTCTTTGTATCAGCCTATTAAAAAGGGTTGATTTCCCTACATTAGGTCTTCCTACTATCGCAACAATGTTATTCATTTTTTTGGTTTTAGATTGTAGATTTTAGGTTTTAGATTCTGGAAGACCAAAATCATTATGTCCTTAAAATCAAACAATAAAGTATTTTTAATTTTTTGCAAAGGTAGTCTTTTTTTACTTTGCAGTTTTTAAGTTTTAAGTATGCGCATTAAGCTATTGATTATACCCGAAACGCTTCAACATATTGGCATTGCTTCTCCAGTTCTTATTCACTTTTACGTATAATTCGATGTGGATTTGTTTTCCGAAAAATTTCTCTAAATCTGCACGGGCTTCCATTCCTACTTGTTTCAGGGCAGCTCCTTTGTGACCAATGATGATTCCTTTTTGAGTTTCGCGTTCGACCATAATTAAGGAACGAATGCGTATGATGTTATCGTCTTCAAAGAATTCTTCAGTTACGATTTCAACAGCATACGGAATTTCTTTGCTATAATTTAAAAGGATTTTTTCACGGATGGTTTCGTTTACGAAGAAACGCTCTGGTTTGTCTGTCAACTGATCTTTCGGATAATAAGCTGGAGATTCCGGTAATAATGATATTATCCTTTGAAAAACTTCTGGCACATTAAAATTCTGCAATGCTGATATTGGATAAATTTCAGCATTAGGAACTTTCTCTGTCCAGAAAGCGACTTGTGCTTCTAACTGCTCCTGATTTGAATTATCAATTTTGTTTAATAGTAATAAAACCGGAATTTTAGAATGGATAATTTTATTAAAAAAGGCTTCGTCTTTTAATTCCTGTTCTCCTATTTCGACCATATAAACCAAGATATCTGCATCTTCAAAAGCAGACTTTACGAAGTTCATCATTGATTCCTGCATTTCGTAAGCGGGCTTGATGATTCCTGGCGTGTCGGATAATATCAATTGAAAATCTTCTCCGTTTACAATCCCCAAAATTCGGTGACGGGTAGTCTGCGCTTTAGACGTAATGATAGATAATCTTTCACCAACGAAGGCGTTCATCAATGTTGATTTACCTACGTTTGGATTTCCGATGATATTTACAAAACCTGCTTTATGTGCCATAATATGTATATTGAAGTGAAGTATCAACTCCTTTATTTCTTGATGTTTCGGGCACAAAGGTACGATTGAATCCAGTAGCTTTTGCAAGAAACAGTGACTTTTTTAAAACTGCAGAAAACTCCAAAACTGATTCATCATTTTTACACATAAAAAAAAGGGCTGACTTTACTAAAGCCAACCCTTTTTGAAATTATATTCTTTTTAGAAATTAATGACCATGTTTATGACCTTTTCCTTTATTCCCTTTATTACCATTTCCATTATGTTTATGCTTTCCATGGTTATCATGATCGTGATCATTATAAACTACAGCCTGACGAGGATGCCCATTATATCCTTTATAATATTTCACTCTATCATGTCTGTAATTAGCATAAGGTCTTGAACCGTGATAATCGTTTAAAACCACTTTATAACCTCTGTTTAAATCATAATGTCTGTGTTGGCTAGGTAAATTACCTGAACGTATCCAAACTCCATTGTTTAAATAAATAAACTGAGTGGCTCTTACATCATAATAGCATTGAACATCCGGGATGTAGTAATAATCTGCTGTAGCTTCTACCGGTCCCCAAGAAGGTCTTGTTCCGATATTTACATTTACAGAGACTTGAGCATTAATCAAATTCGATGCAAAAAACAGCATCATTCCAACGGTCATTATTTTTAGAGTTTTCATTTTCTTATATTTTAGTATTATGTTTTTATTAAATCCAACAACTGTGCCAATACTGTTTCACATAATGGAATTGGATTTTAAAACATTACTAAATTAAAATATAAGAATCAACAAAAGTATAATAATGATAATGGCTCCAACAGAAATATAAACTCCGTTACCTGTTGCTTTTAATTCTGATTTAATAGCACGGACTTCTTTACGAAGTTCTTTTTTTTCTGAACGGCTAAGAGAAGATTTATCCATCGCTTTTATTTCTTCCAGACGGTTAAACATCACTTTTACCTCAGCGGGCATTTCTTTAGTATTAGCTGTAACTGCTGCTGTTGTTGGCTCTGCTGCCATAACTGTAGACGGAAAAATACTTAATGATAACACCATCATCATTAAATAAAGAGGAAATTTTTTCATATTATTTGGTTTTTAATTAGTTGCAATTATATGCACCATAAAGATCATAAATACTTAGACTAATATGTTACACATTTATTCGCATAAATTGTAAAATTCACATATTTAGTATGGTTTAAAATTGCAAGAGGACAGGAAGTTAACTTCCTGTCCTCTTGCAATTTTAAAAAAAACCCACAATTAATTAAACTACATATTACTTACCACTGTTGTAAACATCTATGATTACGGTACGGTTATAAAAACGTTCTTCCGGAAAATTGTTAGTAAAGGGAGAATGACCTGCATCTTCACCATAACCTCTTACTTCAAATTTAACATCTGTTCTACCGGATTTTGCCAAAGCATTTCCAAGAATATTTTTTACTTCGTTTGCACGATCCTGAGATAACTTTAAATTATAAGCATCATTCCCAATAATATCGGCATGTCCTTCAATGACAACTGTTCCGTTAACCGGGATTTTAGTTACAACAACATCCGTTAGATATTTTTCATATATAGTGATAGCTTTTGATTCATTGAACTCAAAAATAACACTATATCTAGTCACGTCTTCTATTTTAGCCGGAGTCCAAAGTACAATATGTGCCGATGTTTCTTTACTTACCACCTGTCCGCTTTTGATTTGACCAGTCAATGTGATTTTATAATCTCCTTCGGTTCTGTTTCCCAAAATTGATTTGCTTGACAAGCTCACACTGTCTTGTGTATAAGGTCCGAAAGATTGTACTTTTCCGTTTTCATCCTTTACCTGAACTGACCAGGCGGTGAAAGATTCGTTAGCCACTTTTGCATTAATAACTACAAAGTTTTCTTTTTGTACAGGTACTATTTCTGATGATTTACTGGTATCTGGACCACTTTGGAATTCCGCTAATAATACCGGAGAACTGCTTTCGATTGAAACTCTTCTGTCTCCTTCACGAAGAAGATCCAGTTCTAGTGTTCCTCCTGGCTTTTCAGATGGAATGTTAGGTTTTGATTGTCCTTTGGTAGTAATTCTGGAAGCTTTAATTCCAAATATATTTACCAGATAATACTTCACAGATTCCGACATTTCCTTACCATCTTTTGCTCCTTTTTCTGATGACCCAACTAAGGTGATAGTTGTCGAAGGATTTTTTATCATTCTATCTCCAAGTATGTTTAAAACATTATAATACACATTCATTTGTCTTTTTGAACGGCCGGATTGGTCAGCTGGTATTACTGTTTCCAATTGATCTTCTCTAAACGATTTAACCTCATCTTTTTTAAGGATTACGTAACGACCAGGTATTTCGGTTGAACCAATATTAAAGAAAACATAGTTTCGTAATGGAAAAACTTCTCTTACGTTTCGTTGTACTGGTGGATTTGCAGGTGCCTCAACAGAAAACTGAACTTGTGGATCAACTACTGATGTTTCCGGAACCGTAACTATGTGCCCCTGCCCAAATTTAAGTGCTATACCTGCTCTTACTGTGGTTATATTCAATGTTTCTGCTGATCTTGGATTTTGCCCAAAATAAGGATGAAAGGAAACAAAAGGAGAAAGAACAAATTGTGTTTTGTGATTCTGAGACGAAAGAGGAATATCATATCCCAGTCCGACCTGCATCGAAATAATGGTTTTATCTATATTATCTAAACTTCCTTTTACAGCCGGGCTTAGAGCCTGATTAGGAAATGCAGGATTGATTCCCAATTGGTAAGTAAATGACTTCTCTGTATTAAAAGCCAAACGAGGTCCTCCAAATAAATATAAATTAGACTTAAAAGGTGCAAAACGCAAACTTGGTTCTACTGTAATGTAACTAATATTCGTTTTTAAATCAGCTGGACAATCACAAGGAGTTACAATCTGATCAAACCTTGCTTTACGATTATCATATCCAGCCTGGAACATAAATCCCCACATTGAATCAGGACGATGAAATTCTATAAGCGGTGCAATAAAAAGACCAACGCCGTTACCATCATGAAAAGTAGCCGGAGCAGTAAAATCTGAATTCAACTGTTGAGTCGAACCATCATAAAAATTGAAATTAGCACCAGCTGCTACACCAAACCACCATGATGGTTTGGTGTAAATTACCTCTTGAGACTGAACAGGTGTTTGAATACTTAACCATGCTAAAGCAATCATTATAATGCTTTTCAGGGTTGAATTATTAGAAAATCCTATTGAATATGAATTATCTATAAAATTAGTTTTAGCTTTCATATTTGTATTTTTATGGTTTTGTGATAATATTGGTATGTGTCATTACTACTGCACCATTTCTGGCAAGCATCCTTCCTTCGACCGTTGAATGAGATCCCATCGTTATAGATTGTAGGGCAAGAATATTTCCTTTAAACGAAGTATAGTCACCAATGGTAGCTGAACTTCCTGTTTGCCAATACACATTTTTAGCCAAAGCACCTCCTGTTAATTTTATATTTCCTCCAGCTCCACCTACAGTTGTAAATGCTGACGCTACCTGAAAAATCCAAACATCAGTTGCGCTTCCGGAAAGCGTTAAATCTCCTGATTGCACCATTAATGTTGATGTTGATTTATAAATACCGGCAACTAGTGTTTTCCCTCCCTGATCACCTGACACAGTTATTGGTGCAGTATAAGAGGCTCCTTCAACAAAAAGATAAGCATCTGTAAGATCTTGTTTGGCCTGTGATAACATCGCTGCTATACCTGGAGGAGCGATATCATCTGAAGCATAAATGGCTCCATTTACTATAATAGCTGGTGGAAATCCCGTTATAGAAGAACGAACACCCGGGCTAATTCCAACATCCATATTTCGAATCTCACTAAAACCTGCATTATTGCTTACTCCTACTCCTGCCAAAATTCCGAATCTTGCTGCTGATTTAAGATCGACAAGAGAACCAGCGACAACTGCATTGGTATTAAAATCCCAAACATATTGATTGGCTAATGGAATTCCTGCGCCATTTTTTGCGCCATTTGAAATTGTAGCTGTATAAGTTGTATTTGGTAAGAGATTAGTTGCAGGTGTGAAATAAGCTATATTTCCAGCAAGATTATGGGTCACTACACCCAAAACCGGAGTTGTTCCTATCTTCAGGGTAAATGTTGTGGCGTTTAATGTCAATAAATCCATAGGCATACTAAATGTTGCGCTAATTACTTTATTTGCCACAACGTTTGTAGCATTATCTACCGGATCAGTAGCAATTACTGTAGGAGCTGAAATGGTTCCGGTAGTAAATGTCCATACATAAGAACTACTTAATGGTGTTCCCTGGATATTTTTGGCACCAGTAGTAATAGTTCCTGTATAAATTGTATTGGGGCTCAAAGGATCATTAGGCGTAAAATAAGCAGTTGTCCCACTATATGAAACAGTTCCTAACACTGGTGTTGTACCTTGCTTAACGGTAAATGTTGTACCGTTAATGGTCGATTGATTCATCGGCATATTAAAGGTTGCCGTAACTATTTTATTAAGGAATACTCCTGTGGCATTATTTGCCGGATCAGTTAGAGCGACCATTGGAGTAATTGAACCTCCTGTACTGAATGTCCATATATAATCCTGCTGTAAAGCATTGCCGTTTACATCTTTTACTGAAGTAGTGATTCTGGCAGTATATGTGGTATTAATAGCAAGAAGTGCTGAAGGTGTAAATGTTGCTGTTGTTCCTGAATAGGATATAGTTCCAGAAACGGGTGTTACGCCTTGTAATGTAAAAGATGTTTGAGTAATAGTCGAAGAATTCATTTCTTCATTAAAGGTTACCGAAATTATCTGGTCAATAGGCACATTGATAGCTCCATTTTCAGGAGTTGATGCTATTACAACCGGGCATACCCCAACCGTTTCTACGAAATCATCTTTTGCACATCCCGAAATCAATACAATAAATAGTACTGCAATGGTTAATAATAATTGTTTAGCTTTCATCTTTTTATGTGTTTTAATTAATTTTATTTTAACACACAAAGGTTGATTAGTTCTGGTTTGAAAGCCTTATACAATTAATAATAAGACTTGTATTATTCACGCATTTTGAAAAATGCAAAATTAGCAAAGGCTGTTATAAATGAGTATTACATTATATAGGCGTAAAAAAAAATCGAGATTTTCATCTCGATTTTTTAAAATTATATTTTACAGGACTATGTTACATCAACATAAAATTTAATTTAACGTTGTGCATTTTTCAATTCTTTTTTTAGAGAATCTACCTTTGCTTCTCCTTCTGAAATTAATTGATCTTTAGCTTGCCAGATGTCTTCATATTTCTGATTCACCGATTCTAAAAGTGAACCAAATTTATCCTTTAAAGCATCTTTTCCTTCACTTGCCTTAGTTATAATTTTTTTTCTCGTTTTTTTACCTTCATCAGGAGCAAACAAAACGCCTAATAATGCACCAACTGCAACTCCGCCTAATACACCTAATACTACTTTACTTGAATTCATGATTTCTTATTTTAATGATTATACGTTTTTCCCTTGAATAAGTCTCAACAAAACAGCTACTACAGCTATTACAAGAAGAATGTGAATGATTGATCCTGCACTGTAAGCAAAGAATCCGATAGCCCAGAAAAGGACTAAAATAACTGCGATTGTATAAAGTAAATTGCTCATGATTTCTTTTTTTTAGATTATTTTTTATTATTAACTGTTAAGTCTTTCAACGCACTGCCTAATTCGTCCATATCATGATTAAACTCACGTTTAAAGGACTGCCAATCACTATTTACATCATTTTTATATGATTCCATTTTGATTTTAAGGTGTTTATTTTTTTGTTCTAAATCATCAATGCTTTTTTCATATTTAGCATCTACTGATTTACCTGTTCTTTTCATTTCCAGTTTCAGTTCAGCAATACGAGCATCATTTTTATTGATTGCATCGTTCATGTCATCCTTAAACTCCTGCCATTCATCTGCATTTGCCTGTTTTCTTGCTTCAGACAAATCTTCTTTAGCTTCTTGTACTTCTGCTTCTGCCTCTAATACATTTTCTTTAGCTTCTATTTCTTCTTTAGTAGAAGGTTTGCAACTTACAAATGTTATCGCTGCAACAAACATTGTAATTATAAGGGTGAAAATGGTCTTTTTCATTTTTATGAATTTTGATTATAATGTTGCTATTATTTTATATATTTCTTCTTTAGTTTTACCTAATTTAGATTCAAGTTTTATTATTATTTCTTCTGTTTTTTCGTCTAGTAATAAAAAATTGTTATCTGTTAATGCAGCAATTTTTTCTTTCAGTTTTTTCTTTTGTTCATCCCAATTTTCTTTTATATCTGAACTATTCATTTGTTTTCAATTTATTCGTGAAAATTATCACTACATTACAAAGTTGGGTTTTTTATTAAAAAAAATACTTATATAACTTTATCAAAAACTTATATTATTCACACATTATAGACTTATTCCCTAAAAACATATTATTTTTTCTTAATAGAATCTTCATCATTTTTTAGATCATTTTTCTTTTTTAATTCTTCCTTCTTTTTTAATTCTTCTTTCTTTTGTTCTTCGGCTTTTTTCTTTTTATTGAAATAACCCCTAAGTAATATATTATGCTTTGCGGCTTCCATATTTTCACTTAATCCCTTAGTACCGGATTGAAGATTTGACATAGTAGCATCTAATTTTTTGGCAAATTTATCATCAGTCATTAATTTTGATAACGTACCATTTCCATTATTCATATTGTATGTAAACTGGGCTAATTCTGCTGTAATAACCTCAGCATTATCCACACTTTTCTTTATGCTTATCATCAAATCTGCCATTTCTATAGGACTTGTGGATGCAATAAAAGCATTGTCTTTGATTACTTTGTTGGATGATGTTCCTGGTGAAATAGTTAGCACTTTGTCTCCAACTAATCCATCGGAACCAATACTAGCCTTAGCATCTGTTTTTATAAACTTTTGCACTTCTTTTTGCATAGTTAAAACAACAACCACACTACTATCATTTACCAATTCTATTTCACTTACGGTACCCACATTAATTCCGGAAAAACGGACGTTGTTTCCCACTTTTAAGCCACTAACCGTTTTAAATTTTGATTTCAATGTAAAGTTGGAACCAAACAGATTTTGCTGTTTTCCAATAAAATAAATAGTAAGGATAAACAGGATTAATCCTCCTATTACAAACATTCCTAATTTCCCGTTCGATTTAGTATCTTTATTCATGATTAAGTATTTTTTTGATTATATAAAAAAAGAACGTACCCATTCGTCTTTACTCTTTTCCAATTCTGCATAAGTACCTTCCGCTACAATTACCCCTTCTTTGAGAATTAAAATTCTGTTTGCTGTCATCTTTGCACATGCCATATCGTGAGTAATTATAATTGAACTCGTTTTGTATTTTTTTTGAACAGATAAAATTAACTCACTAATTTCTCTTGAAGTAATGGTATCTAACCCGGAGGTTGGTTCGTCATATAAAATAACTTCAGGTTTGATAATTAATGCTCTTGCAAGTGCTATTCTTTTTATCATTCCACCAGATAATTCGCCTGGCATTTTATCTATAGAATCCTCCAGACCGACGCTTTCCAATGCTTCAATAATTTTACTTTCTATTTCGGACTCGGACAAGTCTCTGGTGTGATGTTTTAATGTAAATGTTAAATTTTGTCTTACTGACATAGAATCATACAAAGCTCCATTTTGAAACATAAAACCAATTCTAATTCTAATATCGTTTAGTTCATTATTGTTTAGTGTTGTAATATCTGTATTGAAAATTTCAATTTTTCCTTTATCTGCTTCAACTAATCCTACTAGACATTTTATAGTTACTGATTTTCCAGAACCTGAACGACCCAGAACTACTAAATTTTCATTCTTGTTTACTGTAAGATTTATTCCTTTAAGAATTTTATTTTTTCCAAAAGTTTTATGCAAATTTTTGATATTTATGATAGATTGTGTTTCCATGTTTTAAAAGAATAAATCAGTTATTTGAACAGCGAGCATATCAATAATAAAAATGGAGAGTGAAGCCAATACAACTGCTTCATTTGCTGCAACACCAACACTTGCCGTTCCATTTGAAGCATTAAAACCTTTGTAGCAACCTATTAATCCTATGAAAAAACCAAAGAAAAATGTTTTAATAGTTGCAGGAATCAAATCAATAAATTCCACATGCTCTATCACATCCGAAAAATAGCGGTACATACTTATATTCCCATGAATATTATAACCAATATAACCTCCCATAATCCCAATAAAATCTGCATAAATTACCAAAATAGGAATCATTAGTGTTGTAGCTAAAATTCGGGTAACTACTAAATATTTATACGGATTTATTGCTGACACTTCCATTGCATCTATTTGCTCGGTTACTTTCATAGATCCCAATTCAGCACCAATTCCTGAAGCAATTTTTCCCGCACAGATTAAGGCTGTAATAACCGGAGCAATTTCCCTAATCAAAGAAAGGGAAACCATACTTGGCAACCAGGATTCTGCTCCAAATTTCAACAATGTTGGACGCGATTGAATTGTTAAAACTAATCCCATTATAAATCCTGTGATAGTGATTAATGGGAGTGTTTTAAATCCAACAGCAAAACATTGTCTGGTAAATTCTCTTAATTGAAAAACAGGTTTAAAAAGCTCCTTAAAAAATCTTAAGGTAAATACTGTCATATCACCTGCTTCATCAAAAATATTTTTTAGATATGTAGTCAAAATAGTATTTTTTAAATTATCAAAATTATTTTTAAATCCAGCCTTATCCTTTAGAAAAATATTCTTTTACAAAAGATATTTTCTGATTGTCGGTCATTTTATCGGTATTTTTAATTTCGATTTTTATCTTTCTAAATTCATCCTCTTTACACAAAACATTAAATAATTCAACCTTTGCATCAGTTGGTCCAAATAGAACAACCTCATTATAATCCTTTATTAACTCAGACAGTTTTTTATAATAAATAGACAATTGTTGATCCTCTTTGTTGTGCATCAGATTTTCACTTTTCATTAAAGATTCCATTTTTGTTTGATGGCTAAATTCTGATTCAATGTTTTTCATTCCATATGAATCATGAGTAAATTCGATAACACAAGCAATGGAATGATCCATACCAATTCCTAATTTTTTTTCGGTTTTCATATTATTTTTTTGTAATTAAATCAATCTCAATTTGTATAAAAAATGATTTTATTTACAATAAAGGTCAGTTAATTACCATTAAATATTGTTATACAACTTTTTGAAAAAGTTATATTATTCACACTAAAAATTTATTATATAACTCAGAAAATTATATAAAAAAAGTGACTGCCTCAAAAAAGACAGCCACCAAACTACTAACTAATTATAACTATTTTTACTTAGCTTTTTCTGCTAAAAATTTATCCTATATATCTTCTTAGAATCCAGGCAATTGTTTCGTGTTGTTGGAGAACTTTTGTTAACAAATCTGCAGTTCCTGCATCGTGATTTTCATCAGCTGACTTATCTATATCTTTTCGCAATTCAGATATTAGAGTTTCATGATCTGCTAATAATTCTGAAATCATTGTTTTTTGAACAGGGTATTTATTTGGATTTTCTTTAAGTCTGCTAAGCTTTGTAAACTCATCCATAGTTCCGATTGCTTTACTTCCTAATTTACCAATCCGTTCTGCTACTTCATCAATAATTAATTCTAATTGTTTGTAATGATCTTCAAATAATTTATGTAATTCCATAAAACTTTCGCCAGAAACATTCCAGTGAAACTTTCTGGTTTTAACGTAAAGTGTCATTTCATCTGATAAGACCACAGAAAGCAAATTATTAGCTTTTTGTAAATGATCTTCTGTAATTCCTATTTTTGGTATCATACTATTTACTTTTGGTTTTTCTGAATAATTAAAATATCAATGTTATTTGTTAGGACCAAAAAAATATTTTTGTGGTGATATGCTTCTTCTCTTGACTAAACAACATTGATTATTTTTGTTTAAAAATTCAATAACTATTAATTTTTAACATTGTAAAATTCGAGAAATACTCTGACTAAATTGTTATATAACTTTTTAGAAAAGTTACAAAATTTCTAGTTTAGAGTCCAAAATGAAATGGGCTTGTAAAAGCAAATTTTAAAGCATAAATCATGGACTTAAGTTTCTTTTTTCTGGAAACAGTTATTTTATCCTTTCTTGTTAAATGCTTTTCCTTCAAATGTTTTTCCATTGTAAGTCTTGCCATCAGATAACTTACTGTTGATTCAGCTCCCTGATTTAAATTGACGCTATTTTCTTCTAAACCATCATAACAACCACCTGTACATGGATTATAAATAATTTGATTTAAATGATTATTTCCTAAAAACCAATCAAATCCAATCTCCATTTTTTGGAAATATTCTTCTTCTTTAAAAGTTTGGTAAAATTTACTCAAAGCCAAAATTGTGTAAGCAACATCTATTGGCTGTTCTCCTCCTACTTTTTTATAATTCAATTCTTCACCTTTCTTTAGCCAGCCTTTATTCGATATTACTCGTATATTATCATTGGTATAGATTTTTGACAACAAGAAATCAAAAGTCTTTTTTGAAATCTCCTTATAAATACTTTGTCCTGTTGCTAAATAAGCACATAACATTGCTTCAGGTAAGATACTATTAGCATAAGTAAGATAGCCTTCAAACCATTGCCAGTCCTCTTCTCCTTCGTGTTTATACATTTGAACTAATTTATTAGCCAAAAGCTCTATTAAAGCTATATTCTGAATAGAATTATTTTTCAAATTACTATAATAAATTCCTTTTATGATAAATGCCATTGCTCTTGTTGAATTGATTTCACGAACATTAGCTAAAGCATTTTGCATCGCCAAATTAACTTCTGTGTTCAAATCATCCGGAAGGATATCTGCCATTGATATTAGATATCCTAAAGCCCAAATAGCTCTTCCATTGGCATCCTCAAGATTTTCATTGTTTTGAGAAGTGAAGTTTTTATTTATATCAACATAATTCAGGAAATTACCTTCTGACTGAAAGCAGAATTTTATAAAATTGAAATAACGTTTGATATATTCTAAATCAGTTTCATCATTTGTTAATTCATAATGTTGGCACATAGCTACTAGTGCCCGAGCATTATCATCTATAGTATAGCCTGTTTCAAAATCAGGCTGATTTATTTTGGAAAACTGAATCATTCCAAATTCGGTTGTTAAATTTTTGAAATGATTAAGGTTAATTGCAGGGATTTTATAATGTAGAGTCATTTTTTTAGCAGCAGTTTTTTCAAACAATTTAGCGTGTGCTATAGCTGAATTTTCCCAAGCTGTTGGAGCAATTTCGTGCAGACCATTTAAAGCAATTCTTTTGCGTAATTCTTCATTACCTAATAAAAGAACAACTTTTTCTGCCAACTGTTCAGGATTCTCAAAATCCACAATAATTCCTGTCTCATTTTGCAGGACTTCTATAGCATGCGGTATTGGGGTAGAAATAATTGGACAACCGCAACTTAAAGCATAAGAAAAAGTACCACTTACGGCCTGATTTCTGTCTTTAGAAGTAAACAAATAAATATCTGTTAATTGTAAATATTCCAAAAGTGGTTCTAATGCTAAATATTCATCAACAAATTTTACATGATTTTGTAAATCTAATTCCTGAATCATAACTTTTAGAGAATCTCTGTATTTTTCTCCTTCATGCCTAACCACTGTTGGATGTGTTTTTCCTATGATAAGGAATAGCACATCAGGTTGTTCCTTTACAATTGTTTGCAGTGCATTTATAGTAGTTTCAAGACATTTCCCAGAACTTAACAATCCAAAAGTTGAAATGATTTTTCGTCCTGACAGATTGTATTTTTCTTTTAAAGCTTCTTTATTAGAATGTTCTACTAAATGTGTTCCATGTGGAATAACCGTAATTTTATCATTTAAGACCTGATAATCTGTTTCTAATATTTTTGCGGAATTATGAGTCATTACAACAAAAGCATCCACACAATTATCGATATCCTGAACGTGCTTTTTAAACACTTCGTCGGGACGAGGTAAAACAGTATGACAAACCACAATTTTTGGTTTATTAATCGAATTTAAAAATGAAAGAAAATCATTTTCATTTCCTCTAAACAATCCAAATTCATGTTGAACCAATACAATTTCTATTGCTGAATTATTATTTACATCTTTAGCTAATTCTAAATAAGAAATAGGATTATCTGTTTCTAAAACAGCATATATATCATCTTTGTAAACATGCTTTTCACTTTGCAATTCTAAAGCTGAAATTTTTATCTTAAATGACTTTTTAAATTTATTAGTTAAAGCCAAAATTAAATCTTGAGAATAAGTGGCAATACCACACTCGCGGGGTGGAAAAGTGGTAATAAATAAAATTTCAGGCAACTTGTTTTCCTTTTTTTGAAAATCTAAATCATCATCAAAAACAAATTCATAATCTTGTTTTGTTGAAAGAAAACGTGGGTCTTTAATTGCTGTGTACTTTTTCATTTTTATGCATGTATAAGATTAATTCTACTTGTGATTCCTACTTATTCCTAAATATTGTCCAATTTTATAATTTCGTAACATACTTAATTATAAGGAATTGTAAATTTCTAGATTTTAGCAGAAAGGTCATTACATAACTTTTCAGAAAAGTTATATGATTCACATTTTTAGTTTTCATTTAAAAAAACTAAAATCAAGTTTCACCAAAAAAAGCTATATTACATTATAAGGAATATAGCTTCGAAATACAAAAACATTCTTAAAACCTAATTATTTATAGTGTGGAAGAGGTTTATGATTCATCCTTTGTTGTACGAATCAGGCTAATACCTGATACAAAAAATAGTACACCAAGTACACCATAAATAATTAATTTTTTTACATCAGTCGTTTCACCTGAAGTATTGGCAAAAACTACTGCAGTATATATTAATGCTCCTATCCCCAGAGCAGTAAGTAATCCTCCAAAAAATCTTTTTAAATTCATAATATTTAATTTTAAATGTTAAATGCGAAAAACTAACTTTTCGTTTACAAAGTTGGAATAGTTTCTATACAATTAATTATACAATTCTATATAAGACTTGTATCATTCACACTTTTTTGGGGAATAAAAAGATATAACCAGTACATAATTTCTATTGTAGAATCAAAAGAGACTATGCAATAAATGCTGCAATTCTATAAGAGAAATGCAACACATAAAGATAAATAATAAAATAGAATAAAAAGACAAAAATGATTACATTCTATCCATGTACCAGCTTAATTCTTTTTCCATTTTTTTATATTGAAAAATGGTAGTGATAATTTTTTGTAAACGCATAAAAGCTGTTTCACTTTTAACTACGTAATCAAAAGCTTTATGATGCATACAGTTTATGGCTACCTCGATTTTATCCTGTGAAGACAACATAATTACAGGTGTATCCTGATTAAAAGCTTTTATTTTATCTAAAGTTTCTAAACCATTCATTGCAGTTTTATCAATGCCATCCAGATGGTAGTCCAAAATAATGACATCAGGACCATTTGATAGATTTTCCACACATAGCTCTCCTGTTGCATAGGTCTCAATTATATATCCTTCTTCTGTAAAATCTGCATGCTCAGTAAATTCAATTTCCAACGATTTCAAAAACAAGGCATCATCATCTACTAAGAACAATTTTATTTTATTTTCGTTTTTCACAATGCAGCATTTTTTATAAGGTTAAATTCTAATTCTAATTCTTCGCATGCCTGTATACAAACCATTTCTAACTGAATAGCCATTTGAGCGGTTTCATCTGTAAATTGATTTGTTTTCGCAGCTTCTTGTATTTTTTTGCAAATCTCCTCTAAATCCGGATCCATTCCCATTATGGCAAAAGAGGGAATGAGTTTGTGCACCGAAGCTGCCAATAAATCCCAATCTTTATCCAAAATACTTTGCTTCATAGCCTTTATTAGGGGTGGTGTTTGCTGTATATAAATCGAAATCATTTCCATCATTAAGTTAGGGTTTGATTTTGTTCGTATATTCAAGTAATCCAGATTGGTACACTTAATTTTTATTCTTTTGGGTGATTTTTTTGTGTTTTTTGAAATCCTTTTATTTTTTACGATATCAACAATTTTACGATACAATAAGCGTTCGTCAACAGGTTTTGCAATATAATCGTTCATTCCTACCGCTTTGCATTTGGCTAAATCAACAGTAGTTACATCGGCCGTTAAAGCAATAATCGGAATATCTAAGTTCAATGTATTTCTGATGTATTCTGTAGCATCAAATCCATTCATAATTGGCATCTGCAGATCCATTAAAACTACATCAAAATCTTCGTTTTGGAGCTTTTCAATAGCAATTTGTCCATTTTCAGCAATGTCACGTTCAAAACCAAAATCGTCTAAAAGAGTTTTCATCAATAATTGATTCAGCGGCATATCTTCAACAACCAATACTTTGATACTTTTAATTTCTTTTTCCAATTCTATAATTTCAATTTCCTCCTCAGTTTCCACATTGGTCTTTGGAAAATTTAATATAAAACTAAATGTCGAACCTTCTTTAATTTTACTTTTCACCATAACAGTTCCACCTTGCGGTTCCACCAATTGTTTAACGATAGCCAATCCTAATCCTGTTCCTCCATATAATCTGGAAGTTCCACTGGTTGCTTGCTGAAAATCATCAAAAATAGTATCAATTTTACTTTCGTGTATTCCAATACCTGTATCAGAAATAGCAAATTCAACTGTAACACTTTCTTCATCTTCATTAAGTAAAAGAACACTTACCGTAATTTTCCCTTTTAAAGTGAATTTAATTGCATTACTAACCAAATTTAAAATAATTTGATGCAAACGAACTGGATCTCCAAGCAGCACCTTTGGGATATTGGTATCATATTCTGTAATTAGTTCTAAGTTTTTTTCCTGAATTTTGGTTTCAAAAATATGCAGCATTGCTGAAATGGAAGCGGATAATTTAAAAGGAACCTGCTCGAATGTCATTTTCCCTGCATCTACTTTTGCTAAATCGAGAATATCATTGATAAGAACAATTAATGCATCACCACTCATTTTTATGGCTGATAAATATTCTTTTTGTTTGTCTGTCAAATCTGTTTTGAGCACCACTTTAGTAAATCCGATGATAGCATTCATCGGTGTGCGAATTTCATGGCTCATGTTCGACAAAAATTGTTGCTTTGCTTTTACTGCATTTTCAGCAATTAATGTAGCGGATTGGGCATTCCTTTTTTCTTCTTCGGCAATTTCAGTTGCCAGTTCTGCAAAAACCCTTGCTTCAACCAATTCTTTTTCAATTCTTTTTTGTTCGGTTACATCACGGGCAACAATAACAACTCCCATTACATTTCCGTTATCATCTTTATAAACAGACCCATTAAACAAAACATCTGTTAATTTACCAGCCTTGTGTCGAAGTGTAAGCGGAGCATCGGCAACAGAACCTTTATCAAAAACTTCCTGATACACTTCACGTGCCATTTGTTTATCAGTAAAATAATTAAAAAAATCGGAACCTATAAGTTCCTCACGCAACATTCCGGTAATAATTACTGTTGCTTCATTCATATCAGTAATCTTACCTTCGGTATTTATTGTAACCAATGGATCCCGGCTGGCTTCAATTAAACTCAACGAATATTGAGATGCTAATTTTGCAGAATAGCTAAGTGCTTCCAGCTCTTTATTTGTAATTTCCCGTTTTTCTTTTTCTTTATTTTGAAAATCAAGTTCGATATCGGCAATAACCAGCTCATCAGCTCGTTTGATCTTTTCTTTGTTTTGAAAAAGAAGTTCTTTGTTAGCAATAATTAATTCAGCAGCACGATGTTCTTTTTCTCTGTTCTGAAAAGCTAACTTTTTATTGGCATTTTGTAAATCCAAAGCCCATTTTTGTTCAGCAATGTCTCTGGCTACAATTACAACTCCTTGAACATTTCCGTTATCATCTTTATAAATCGAACCATTAAATAAAACATCAGTCAATTTTCCATCCTTGTGACGCAAAGTAAGTGGAGAATCAGCAACTGATCCTTTATCAAAAACTTCCTCATAGACTTCACGGGCCATTTGAGGTTCTGTAAAATAATCGAAGAAATCAGAACCTGTCAATTCTTCACGCTCTACACCTGTAATTTTCACCAAAGCCTGATTCATATCCATAATCTTACCCGTAATACTAATGGTAACCAATGGATCAAGACTGGCTTCAATAAGACTTAAAGTATATTGAGAAACTAATTTTTGGTCAGCCGTATGAATTTCTAATACACTATGTTTTACTTTTTGATCGTTAATAATCAATACCACAAAAATGAAAATAACAACCAGAAAAATGAGTAACAATAAAAAGAGTAATCCTGAAAATTGATTGTTGTTTTCACTTTCAATTTTCCGAACTTTTAATAGTCCAAATTCTTCGTTATTAATAGCAACAATCGTGTTTCTAATTTTATCAGTAAGCGCTTTTCCTTCCTGAATTATAGCTTTTTTTTGAGTATTGCTCAATAAATCAGGACTCTTGTCAGCAGCATATTTATCAATCAGAACAAGTCTATCTGTTAGTGCTTTTTTCAACACAGCCATCCTGATTTCTTGATTTTCACTATGCTTAATAAGTATAGCCAAGTCATCTAAATTTGTATCCGCTTTAGATTTAAAAGCATTGTATGGTTCTAAAAAGCTTATATCTCCCGATAACAAATAGCCTCTAAATCCGGTTTCAATTGTAAGAACATCTAATAAAACCTCATTGCTTTTACTAATAACTTCCTGGGTATGTATTAATTTTTTAGTAGAGGAAATATCATTTTGACTATTCAGGTAAAAAATGGCCAAAACAGTGCTTAATAAAATAGCGGAGATGATATAGAACAGGAATGCTTTTTTTTCAAATATGAATTTCATAATACTTTTTACAAAAATTAATTTAGGATTTTATATTTCCTATTTCTTCTAAAGGACTTCTCCTTTTATCTTTCAATTGTTTGAAATGCGAAGGCGAAAGACCTGTCACTTTCTTAAATTGGCTGGATAAATGTGCGACACTGCTGTAACCCATTTTCCATGCAATTTCAGTGATATTGTGTTCTCCATAAATAATCAATTCCTTGATGCGTTCGGTTTTATGGGAAATAATAAAATGCTCTATAGTTGTACCTTGTACTTCTGAAAATAAATTGGACAAATATGTATAGTCGTGATTGATTTTTTCGCTTAAATAATCTGAAAAATTAACTTTGATAATTTCATCTGAATGGTGAACCATTTCAATAATTACATTTTTGATCCTTTCGATCAACATCGACTTTTTATCATCCATCAATTCTAGACCTGAATCAAGTAAATTGGTTTTGAGTTGTTGTCGTTGCACCATAGAAATAGTTTCCATAATCTCGACTTCTCCCAAATCAACAACAATAAAGTGCAGGCCTAAGTTTTTCAATTCTTGTTTCACGGCCATTTTGCAACGGTTACTGACCATATATTTGATGTATAATTTCAAATTATTTTATTTTTAAACAGATGAGGTAAAAGTCGAGCGATTCGAGCGATAAAAACTTGTATAACTTTAGAAAAAACTTGTATAATTCACAGATTTTTAATTCTGGAATGATTTAAGGAATGTAAAAAGAGAGGTTAAGATTCTTGCTATTCTAACAAGAAATAAATTCGAAATGAATTCTTTTTTGTAAGGTACGAATTAAAAGCACAATAAAATGATTTTGATTTGAGAATAAATTTTTAGTGTAAAAAAAAAAATCGTTTTTAAACATAAAAAAAACCTCTAAATTACTTTAGAGGTTTTTGAAAAATTTATTTTATTAAATTATTTCACAACAATGAACTCGCTTCTTCTATTGACCTGATGTTCTGCTTCAGTACATTTTACACCATCTGAACATTTATTTAACAACTGTGATTCTCCATATCCTTTTGCGGTTAAACGTTTTTTATCAATACCGTTTTTTATTAGCCAGGCCATAGTAGATTTTGCTCTTCGGTCAGACAATTTTTTGTTATAAACTGCTGTATTTCTGCTATCTGTATGAGATCGAATGTCAACTTTTATATTTGGATTTTGCTCCATTGCGTCCAAAATTTTAGATAATTCTATTGCTGCATCTGGTCGAATATTGGATTTATTCAAATCAAAAAAGATAGGTTTTAATTCGAATATTATTGCCAAATCATCACCTAATTTTACTTCTTTGATTGTTTTATCCAATACTAATGGTAAAAATGTTTTTCCAGATTCATCACCAATTACCAATGGCACTTCAATAGTATTATAACCGTCTTTTTCTGATTTGATATGATATTTAGTATTACATTCTATAAGGCCAAAATCAAATCTTCCATCATTATCTGAATCAAGCACTTTTAGCATTTTATAATCATCATCATATAAGGTTACTTTTGAACCTGAAAGACCTATTCCTGTTTGCCTATCCGTTACTTGTCCATTCAAAAACTGATCACATGGGTATTGAATCTTTTTAAGTTCTTTGAAACGATAAATATCATCACCTCCCTGACCTCCTTCTTTATTGGAAGTAAAATAACCCAGCTTTGTGGTAGTGTTAATCAAAAATCCAAAATCGTCTTTTGGACTATTTAATGATTCCCCAACATTTAATACTACTTTACGCCAAGTGTTATCTCCTACTCTATAAACAAAAACGTCTAATCCTCCTAAACCAGGATGACCATCTGAAGAGAAATAAAGTTCATTCTCTGCTGAAACAAACGGAAAGGTTTCTCTTCCTTCTGTATTAACAACCGGCCCCATATTTTCAGGCGCTCCAAAACTACCATCATAATTAATAATTACTCTGAAGATATCAGATTGTCCTAATGTTCCAGGCATATTGGATGAAAAATAAAGATATTTTTCATCAGGACTCAAAGCAGGATGTGCTACACTATAGTCATCGCTATTAAACGGTAATTCAGTTACATTTCCCCACTTCCCTTTTTTGAATGTTGCTTTATATATTTTTAGCCGGATGGTTCCTGTTTTATCTTTCCCT
Source organism: Bacteroidota bacterium (assembly GCA_040387175.1). Lineage (GTDB taxonomy): Bacteria > Bacteroidota > Bacteroidia > Flavobacteriales > Flavobacteriaceae > Flavobacterium. The sequence goes on from JAZKED010000030.1 coordinate 53,139, forward strand.
TTTTTTTCTAAATAATTATTTCTGGTAAAATAAACAGTTTCTTCGTCTTTAGTAAAAACAGGAGTCGATTCATTAAACTTGGAATTAATATCACTAGAAAGTTTTTGTGCATCAGAAAGCGCACCATTACCATCTTTATCTGCAGCATAAAGATTTGTATATCCTTCGCCGGTCCAGGAACTCTTTTTTCCGAAAACTTTATTATTGGATCTAGCAGAAGCAAAAACAATTTTGTCTCCATAAAAAGAACTTCCATAATCTGAATATTCCGTGTTTATTCCAGCATTTTCTATACTGTATCTTCCTGAATTCTTTTTAATTAAAGCCAGATAATCTTTTTGCTCAGCGGCTAATTTTGCTCTGCTATCATTTCCATTTTTTATCTGAATAAATTTTGCCATAATTTCATCAGCTTTATCATATTGCTTAATTGCTTTTAATGATTGTGCATAGCGGTAATAATATTCCGGCTCTAAATCAGTAGTCAAAGAAAATAATTCTCCATACCACTTGGCAGCATTATCCAAATCTGCTTTAAAATAATAGGCATTACCCAGTTTTTGCAGCATATCAACTGATTTATATCCTTTGGCAAATACCCTCTCATAAGTCTTTATTGCATCAACATAGGCCAATTGTCCATATTCTTTATCAGCTTTTGTAAGTCGTGATTTTTGAGAATATATGTTCATCACACTAATGATAAACATTAAATAAAATGTAGTTATTTTTTTCATGATGCTTCTTTTTTATTTAGAAAAATCTAGGCGTTTCAACTCTATCTCGGTTTTTGGATAACTCAAATCTCAAAAATATTTCATGTGATCCCGAATTGTAATTGGCTAATTTAGTAGTTTCCAAATCATACCCATATCCTATAAACAATCCACTATTAATCTGAAAACCTGCCATTAAGCTCATAGCTGCATCCCATCTCCATGCTGCTCCCAATACAAATTTTTCATCGAACATAAAATTTGCTGATACATCAACTTGTAACGGAGAACCTTGAACTGTCTTACACAATACAGCGGGTTTAAATTGCAAACTTGGACTTAAATCAAAAACATAGCCTCCAATAAAATAATAGTGCATAATATCTAAAGATGTCGTTGAGGTATCATCATTAAAAACATCAGACTCTAAAAAATGAGGAACTGATAATCCCAAGTAAAGTTTATCTGAGTAAAAATAAATTCCCGCACCTATATTGGGAGAAAACTTATTTTCAATATTATTTTGAAATTTAGGATCATTCAAATCATATCGATTTAGTTTAGTATAATCTACATTATATAAATCGGCTGTTCCTTTTATTCCTAATGCCAATTTATAAGTATCAGAAACCGGAATAGCATAAGATAAGTCAACTGAGATAGCAGATTTGTCTGAGGCTCCAATTCTGTCATTTACAAAAGACAATCCAACCCCTACATTAGAATTCTCAATAGGGGTATTTATAGAAGCCGTACCTGTCTGAGGAGCTCCTTCAAGTCCTATCCATTGGGCTCTATACAATCCGAAAATACTCATAACACCACGACTACCAGCATAAGCAGGATTGATGTTGATTGTATTATACATATAATTGGTATACTGTGCGTCTTGTTGTGCGAATACTGATAGATTCACTAACAATAAAATGATTACTAGATTTTTCATATTATTTATTTTTTATTTCGAAGAAATGATAATAATGACTCTAAAATTTCTAAAAATTAATCTCTGTTTAATTCTAAATAACCCGATTTATTAATTCCATTACCATCTAAATCTTGATATTTAATAATATAAAAATAGGTTCCTGTTGGCAATCCTTCAGACTGACTAACTGTTCCTCTACCTTCAGAAAAACCTCTAAAAGCGATACTATTATTATTATACCCTTCTCCATCATATACCTTAATACCCCAACGATTATATATTTCAACCGTGTTTTTTGGGTAACATTCTATACCCCGAATACGGAAGAAATCATGATAACCATCAGTGCCCGGAGACAATGCATTAAACACTTCTACAACACAACCATCGACACTTAAAACTGTGGCATCGTTCTGGGTAGCACTACCATCATCCGACATATCGGAAACAGGAATATTTGCAGTATTTGTTGCTGTTACAGTAGCTTGATTACTCACAAACTTATTTATAATATCCTGTTGTGTTAAATGATAAATCCCACTAAATGAAGTCGTATTAGTCTCTCCTAATGCCAAACTTATAGTTCCACCTGTAAGGACAATTCCAGGCAAGTCATCAGTTAACACAACATTTATAAGAGGTAAATTTCCTGTATTCATCACTGTAAAAGTGTAACTTACTGTTTCTCCTATTTGTGCATAACCATCTCCATTATTGTCATCAAAAACAGCATTTTTAATAAGTGCAATACTTGGATTTGGAATTATGATGGTTTCAGTTGGAGTATCATTAGTAATTGTTGTTCCGGAAATATCCGTAACTGTTCCACTTGTTGGAGTTGTCGCAGTTACTGTAGCACTATTGATTACTTTTCCGGCAATGATATCCGACTGTTGAATAATATAAGTAGCAGTAGCTGTTCCTGTTGCGTTTGAAATCAATATACTTGGACTTACAGCTAGATTCACACTGGCTGTTAAAGCATCATTTACAATAATATTACTTAATGTTGTATTTCCTGTATTAGTAACTGTAAAAGTATAAGTGATTACATTTCCAACTGCTCCTGTCCCTCCAACTACTGCTGTTTTTACCAAAGCAACACTTGAATTTGGTGTCAATGTAGTTTCTGTCGGAGTATCATTAGTAATAGTAGTTCCTGAAGTATCAGTTACTGTTCCGCCTAATGGTAAAGTACCTGTTACAGTAGCACTATTGGTTACTTTTCCGGTATCTATATCCGATTGCTGAATCGTATAAATTGCTGTAGCTATTCCTGTTGTGTTTGGTAATAATGTACCTGGAGTTACTACAAGATTCAGACTTCCTGTCAAAGCATCATTCACAATAACATTACTTAGTGTCACATTTCCTGTATTAGTAACTGTAAAAGTATAAGTGATTACATTTCCAACTGCTCCTGTTCCTCCTACTATTGCTGTTTTTACCAAAGCAATACTTGGAGTTGGTGTTAATATCGTTTCTGTTGGTGTATCATTAGTAATAGTAGTTCCTGAAGTATCAGTTACTGTTCCTCCTAATGGTAGAGTTCCTGTAACTGTAGCACTATTGGTTACTTTTCCTGCATCTATATCCGATTGTTGAATCGTATAAATTGCTGTAGCTATTCCTGTTGCATTTGGTGCCAATGTACCTGGAGTTATTGCAAGATTCACACTTCCTGTCAGAGCATCATTCACAATAACATTAGTCAATGTCGTATTTCCAGTATTAGTAACTGTAAAAGTATAGGTGATTATATTTCCAACTGCTCCTGTTCCTCCTATTACTGCTGTTTTTACTAAAGCTATACTTGGGGTTGGGGTTAAAATTGTTTCTGTAGGAATATCGTCAGTTATTGTTGCTCCTGAAGTATCCGTAACTGTTCCACCTGCTGGTATTGTTCCTGTTGCCATAGCACTATTAGTTACTTTTCCGGTATCTATATCAGATTGTTGAATTGTATAAATAGCCGTCGCTGTTCCTGTCGCATTAGGCGCCAATGTACCTGGAGTTACTGAAAGATTAACACTTGCTGTCAAAGCATCATTGACAACAATATTACTTAATGTAGTGTTACCTGTATTAGTTACTGTAAAAGTATAGGTGATTAGATTTCCAACTGCACCTGTCCCACCAACTACTGCTGTTTTTACCAAAGCAATACCTGGATTTGGATTAAGAGTTGTTACTGTTGGAGTATCATTAGTAATTGTTGTTCCTGAAATATCAGTCACTGTTCCTCCTAATGGAATTGTTCCTGTTACCGTAGCAGTGTTAGTTACTATTCCTGTATCTATATCTGATTGTTGAATCGTGTACGTTGCAGTAGCAGTTCCTGTTGTGTTTGGTAATAATGTACCTGGAGTTACTGAAAGATTAACACTAGATGTCAACGGATCATTTACAATAATGCTACTTAATGTAGTATTTCCTGTATTGGTAACAGTAAAAGTATAAGTGATTATATTTCCAACTCCTCCTGTTCCTCCTATCACGCTTGTTTTTACCAAAGCAATACTTGAGTTTGGATTCAATGTGGTTTCTGTTGGAGTATCATTAGTGATTGTTGTCCCTGAAGTATCAGTTACTGTTCCGCCTAATGGTGTTGTTCCTGTTACTGTTGCACTATTAGTTACTTTTCCTGCATCTATATCTGATTGTTGAATCGTGTAGGTTGCAGTCGCAGTTCCTGTCGTGTTTGGCAATAATATACCTGGAGTAACCGAAAGGTTAATACTAGCTGTCAAAGCATCATTTACGATAATGTTACTCAATGTAGTATTTCCTGTATTGGTAACTGTAAAAGTATAAGTGATTACATCGCCAACTGCTCCTGCCCCCCCTATTACGCTTGTTTTTACCAAAGCAATACTTGGGGTTGGATTCAATGTAGTTTCTGTTGGAGTATCATTAGTGATTGTTGTTCCAGAAGTATCTGTTACTGTTCCTCCCAATGGTGTTGTTCCTATTACTGTAGCCGTATTAGTTACTTTACCTGCATCCATATCGGGTTGCTGAATAGTATAAGTAGCGGTTGCAGTTCCTGTAGCATTGGGTGTTAATGTACTTGGTGTTACTGCTAAATTTACACTAGCCGTCAATGGGTCATTGACAACAATATTACTCAGCGTAGTATTGCCGGTATTAGTAACAGTAAAAGTATATGTAATTACATAACCTACTTCTCCTGTTCCTCCTACTACTGCTGTTTTTACCAAAGCAATGCTTGGATTTGGAGTCAGCGTAGTTATAGTCGGAGTGTCGTTAGTTATTGTTGTTCCTGAAGTATCTGTTACTGTTCCTGCAGCTGGCGTTGTTCCTGTTACAGTAGCAGTATTTGTTACGAATCCAGCATCTACATCAACTTGTTGGATTGTATAAGTTGCAGTTGCAATTCCTGTAGCATTTGGCAATAATGTACTCGGAGTTAATGCTAAATTTATACTAGCTGTCAATGGGTCATTAACAACAATATTACTCAATGTAGTATTTCCTGTATTAGTTACAGTAAAAGTATAAGTGATTACATCTCCTAATGTTCCTGCTCCTCCTACTGCACCTACTTTTACTAAAGCAATACTTGGATTTGGAGTCAATGTAGTCACTGTTGGGTCATCATTAGTTATTGTTGTTCCAGAAGTATCCGTTACTGTTCCGCTATCCGGTTTAGTTCCTGTTACAGTAGCAGTATTTGTTACAAATCCAGCATCTACATCCACTTGTTGGATTGTATAAGTTGCAGTTGCAGTTCCTGTAGCATTTGGCGCTAATGTACTTGGTGTTACTGCAAGATTTACACTTCCTGTTAACGGGTCATTGATAACTATATTAGTTAAAGGAGTATTTCCAGTATTAGTTACTGTAAAAGTATAAGTGATTACATCTCCAAGTATTCCTGTTCCTCCTACTGCTCCTACTTTTACTACTGCAATGCTTGGCGTAGATACAAAAACTGTAACTGTTGCAGTATCACAATTCAAAGGGTTTAACTTTTCGCAAATAGTATAATTTACAGTGTAAGTTCCTCCTGGCGTATTAGGTGCTACCGTTACAGTACCATCAGGATTTACTGTTAATGGCCCGTTTGGAATAGAAGTAAAAATAACATCAGATGAATTTATTGGGGCTCCATTTAAAGTATCGTTAGCATAAATATTAATACCTGTATCACCACCTGTTGTTCCATAAACCATATTACCCGTAAAATTATCATCATTTACAGCATCTATTACTGCTGCATTAATCGTAATAGTTACTGTTGCAGAGTCACAAGTCAATGAATTTAATTTGTAACATATTTGATATGTAATAGTATAATTTCCTGCTGGCGTTCCTGCTGGCACACTTACAATTCCTGTCGAAGGATCTATAGAAGGTACTGGCGCACCTATAGTTGCAGGTGTTGCAGGTGTAGTTACCGTCAAGTTAATATCATTTATTGTAACTGGAACTCCATTTATAGTATCATTTGTTAATACATTACCTGCATTGATAGTACCACTAGCTCCAATAACTGGAGATAAAGGATCATTTACCGCATCAATAACAGCACAAAATAATGTCCCTCCACTGGTACCTGCCGTATTAATAAACGCTCCATATACATTAATATCATTTATTACACTGGCAAGTGAGCCAACACTAATTCTAATTTCGTCAAAAGATTGGGTAGTTTGAAAACCTACATTATACATTCCAGAACCAGAACCATATGGAGGTATTGTCAAAGACAGATTTAGCAATAGTGATGCACTTTTTGACTCTCTTAATACACCGTCCAGATAAGTAGAAATAGTTAGAGAATTGAATAAATCTAACTGAATTAAACTATTCAAATCTTTTATTGTAAATCCTGCATAAGTACCAGCCGGGTATGTAGATAAATGATCTAAAACCGCTATAGAAGCTGGAGCTATTACTCCCGCTGTAACCAAAATTGAAGCAAAATCAGTTGTACTTGGAGTTAATACATTATTGGTATTGTTAACTGCACATGATACACAAGCTACTCCATCAACACCAGTTTTACCACTATCAATAATTACCGGAAAAGTTGGATTTGTAAGTGCATACGTTTTATTACATTCTAAAGTTACCGGACACAATTTTTGAAATACTGCATGATATACATTTACAACACCTAAACTTATCGTTGCTGTATTAGTGATTGTAATGCGAGCTTCATCAAAAGCCGTAGTTGTAACAAAACCAATAGTCTGCAAACTACTTCCTACCAAAAGATTTGTACCAACTGTAGCTAACGCAGCATTTCCAAATTTAGTTTCCTGTAGTACTCCATTGAGATACGTTCTTATAGTAACTGCATCCAGTGCATTTACATTTAATAAGGAAGGATTTTCAATAGTAAAACCTGCAAAAGAGCCTATAGGATAATCTGTTACCTGATCTTTTACAGAAATACTACCGCTATTTCCAACACTTACTGTTAAATTAATTTGAGCAAAGTTAGATGAATTTTGATCTATTAGATTGTCAGCATCATTTATTGAACAAAGTGCACAAACTAAACCATCAATACCTGTATTTGCACCATTAATATATACAGGATAAGTAGGTGCCAGCATTGCCGTTTGTGTGTTACAAACCAAATCAGGTCCGGCACAGAAATTTTCAAAGACTGCACTATAAACTCTTGTTGTGCCTAAATTCAATGCTATAGTCTGATTAATCGAAATTTGAACTTCATCAAAAGAAGTATTAGATACAAAACCTACTTTATATCTTCCTGGATTGTTCAATAAAGCCCCATTAACTACTAAATTATTCCCAGAAAATTGCTGTTGTTGAGCCCCGTTAAGATAAGTAGTTATTGTTATATTTCCTAAAGCTGAAACATTCAGTAAACTGGAATTTTCAATTTCAAAACCTGCATAAGTACCTATTGGATAATCCGTAAGTTGATCTTTCACTGCAATACTTCCTGAAGCAGCAATACCAGCTGTCAAAGTTATTCTGGCATAGTCACTTGTATTTGTACTAATAACATTGTTAGCATCATAAATATTACCCAAAGCAATTCCTGAAATACCTGTATGAGAAGGCTCTAAACTAACTGGATAAGCCGGTAGATTCATTGCCGATATAGTATTACAAGTTAAAGCCGGACCTGTACAATAGTTTCTGATTACCGGATAATAAACATCAATAGTGTTTAATAAACTAGCCAAACCTCCAACAGAAATTTCAATCGCGTCAAAATCCTGAGTTGTATTGAAACCTACTACATAATTATTTCCAGAATCATTTAATAATCCAACACCCAAAAGAGAAGATCCTGAAGAACTTTCTTTTTCAACACCATTAAGATAAGTTTTAATTGTAATTGAACCCAGCAGATTTACACTCAACAAAGCGCCAGTATCAATCCTATATCCTACATAAGTTCCTGCAGAATAATCTGTATCTGTGTCTGTTACTCTATAATTCGCCGAACCAGCAGCCCCGAGAGTCACATATGCTGTTGCAAAATTACTCAAATTAGAATCTATTAACCTATTAGCATTTGGAGTTGCACAAAGCACACATACACCATCTATATAACTCGTTGCGGACAAGTTCCCATAAGTACTGTTAATAAAAGGAATTGGAACATCTGTATTACATTGGGCCGAAATAGCACTCGTTGCACACAGATAAAAAACCCAAAAAAGCAATATTTTTTTAAATACTCCTTGATTTGATGTTTCTAATACAATGGATTGATCTAACCGATCAATCGAAAGCTTTTGGTAATTTTTTCTCATAAATTAAAAGATTAAACTTTTAGACAAAGACAAGATTCACAACTCTTTTTCTCATACAACAACAATTTGGTATACGATATTAAAAACATATATTTAACAAAGTATTTACTACACAATTAGTTTTATAAGGACTTACTATACATGTAAATTTATTATTTTATTAAAGTAAAATAGAAAAATTCGCACAAATATAAATCTACATTGTTATAGAATTAATACTAGGAAAAAGTTTACTTAATTCTATTTTTAAATACAAGAAAATCAAATTAAACACTTCTTTACTTACCATTATTTTCAAAAAACCTTTAAAACATTGGCAAAATTTCTTAATTTACGGTTTCATTTAATTACAAAAGCTTATGCCTGAAACTAAGAATAATCCAAATTCAAGAAATAAGAATATAATAGTCTTATACATTATATTGTTTTTTTCATGCACCTCATTAATTGTTATAAACTACATTACAATTAGAATTTTGTCAGGTTCAAGAGCATACGTAAATGGAGAATCTAGTTATTCAAAAGGACAAAATATGGCTTCAAGACATTTGATTACCTACTTGTTCACAGAAAATGAAAACCATTGGAAATGGTTTAACGAAGAAATCAAAATTCCATTAGGAGACCAAAAAGCAAGAATTGCTTTAACAAGTAATCTTGGAGACCATATAGCTAAAGAAGGTTTTAGAGACGCAAAAAATAAAGAAGAAGATCTGGATGATATGATTTGGATTTTCAAAAATTTCAATTCAGTACCATTTCTAAAAAAAGCCATTGAGGAATGGAAAAGTGCTGACGAAATAGTAAATCAGCTTTTAAAAAAGGGAATTGAAATTCATAAAAAAATTAAATTGAATGAATTAGATGAACAATCAAAATCCCAACTATCATCTGAAATTAGTATACTATGTGATAAACTTAGTACTACAGCTGATAAATTTTCAGATATTGTTGGTGATGGTTCAAGAGAAATTAAAGACAGTTTGATTGTTATAAATATATTCTTCATATTAATAATAATCAGTAGTGTCAGTGTGTACTATGTAATCACATTAAAGAAGACAATAGCTTCAGAAAATGACATTAAGAAGAAAAAAGAACAATTACACTACATTATAGGAGACTTAGAAAAAACTAAAATAGAATTATCTACGGAAATCGTTCAGCACAAAAAGTTAATAGGAACTATAAGCCATGATATAAAAAGTCCACTAAAGTATTTGGCAATGACTAGTAAATATATTTATGAAGAATCTATGAATTATGACGATCAAAAACTTAAAAAAAACACAAAGTCGGTTTATTCTTCTACATTACAACTATTCAATTTCATAGATAGTTTATTGACTTATTCTAAAATATTCTTTGAAGGAAAATCTTCAGAAAATTCAGTTTATCATCTCAGAAATCTTGTACAAATAAAATGTAATCTATTCAATGAAATTGCCGAAGCTTCTAATAACGTTTTAATAAATGAAGTGGATGAAAATATTATAACAAAAATAAACAAAGATATACTATCCGTGATTCTCCATAACATTATTGATAATGCTATAAAAAATACAGAAAATGGAGTAATTAAAGTCTACAATCACATTAACAATAAAAAATTATATCTGGTTGTAGAAGATACTGGTATCGGTTTTAAAGAAGAAGATTTAATTTATTATAATCAATTAAGTAATCAACAATCTGCGGAAAAACTGATGCTAAGAAACAATGGTATGGGTTTACATATGATTATAGAACTAATTCATATACTCCACGGTGACTTAAAAATTTCTAATAAAAATGACAAAGGTTCTAAAATAGAAATAATAACAGATGTAATTAATTAGGATGTATATTTTTTAAATAATTCAGATAGCTCAATAATATTTGTTATGTGTGCTTTTTTAAAAATATTTAGTTTGTGAGTACTTACAGTAGTCATTTTAATATCCAATTCATTGGCAATTTCAAGATTTCCAAGTCCTTTCACAAGAAGTTCTGCAATTTCAATTTCTCTATGAGTAAGTTCCTCCAAAGGATTTGTACTTTCACCTTTGTGTTGGGAAAAAGCTATAAATTTATCGATAATATCTGTTGAAATATATTTTCCAGCTTCTAACACAGTTTTAACAGCCTTTACAATAGTTTCACTATCACTCAACTTATTTAAATAGCCATTAGCCCCAGCCTGAATATAACGAAAGGCGTAAATATCTTCTTCATGAGCAGAAAAGATTAATATTTTTACATCTTTTTGTATCTCTCTCAAATCATCAATCATATAACATTTTTTTCCTCCAGGCATATTGATATCCAATATAACTAAATCAAAAATTGCTTTGCTGCATTCAGCAATAGCTTCCTGAAAATCATTTGCTCCAAAAATCTGAACATTTTCAAGTTCATTTTCTAACAACAAAGACATTCCTGATCTTACAATAAAATGATCATCTACAATTATTATTTTTCTAACCATAACGGAAAAAAAATTAAATTATTAAAACTAATATCAAGCAATTACTATCTATTATATGTAAAGCCAGAATTCTAAAAATATATCATTCTAAAACCATTCAATAACAATGCATTACATTGATAACTTAAGAAGATAATTACAAACTCTAAACTAATTAAAAAAAATGATATTTGAAAGAAAAAACTTCTTTTAGAAACATTATAAATTGGAAAAACAGATGTCCTACAAAAATTAACAAAGTAAAGCTACCTTTCTTACAGAGTGACTAAATTGTCATTTTAAAAAAATATAATTCAACAATTTAAAAGACATACAATTTCATTTTAAGGCATAAAAAAACCTCTAAATTTCTTTAGAGGTTTTTTACTTAGTAGCGGGAACAGGACTCGAACCTGTGACCTTCGGGTTATGAGCCCGACGAGCTGCCTACTGCTCTATCCCGCGTTGTTTCGGGTGCAAATATACAACCAATTTTAATAAATACAAGCTATTTTACAAAAAATGTTTTATTCTCATGTATTGAACTGAGAGAACAGCATTTACAAAACAAAATAACAACTACAAAACGTCTTTCAAGTTTTACTTAGCTATTAAATTGTCTTTTGTTCTATACCTATTTATTCTTAAATAGTTATATTTGATACACTAACTTTAAAAAACTAATTATGGAAATTAACTTTATCGCATTATTGGTTGCTGCTCTAGTAACACTTGTAGTCGGTTTTATTTGGTACAATCCAAAAGTATTTGGAACAATCTGGATGAGAGAAGCAGGATTAACCCCCGAAGCACTCCAAAATGGAAATATGTTAAAAATATTCGGACTAACTTATGTCTTTTCATTAATGACAATTATGATTTTAATGGGATTAACTATCCATCAATCTGGCGCAGTTGGAATGGTAGGCGGACCTCCAATGCTGGAAAGTGCAAAACCCTCATTCGCAGCATTTATGGCTGATTATGGAACAGCTTACAGAACTTTCAAACATGGAGCACTTCATGGTTTTATGACAGGTTTATTTTTTGCTTTCCCTATAGTTGCAATCAATAGTCTATTCGAAAGAAAATCCTGGAAATACATTTTCATTCACGCAGGCTATTGGATAGTTACACTGACTTTAATGGGTGGAATTATTTGCGGATTTGCATAAGAATCATAAATTAAATAAATCCGTTTGAACTCTAATTCAAACGGATTTTCTTAATTATAACTTAAACCGAATTTAGTTATAATGGATATTCCTTAATTTTGGAAAAATTATTTTTAAAATTTGAATACAAACTACTCTTTCAAAATATACGATAGCGTATCGTCTTTACCTTTAGAATGGAATTCGCTTACTATTGACAATATATTTTTGACTAAAGAATATCTCGAAATTCTCGAAAAATCTGCACCCCTTAATATGGTTTGCCATTTTATTGGATTATTCAAAGAAGGTAAACTAGTTGGAATTGCTCTGTCTCAATTTTTGGATTTAAATAAAATGGAATCTTTTGGAGATCGTGACAAATGCGTAAAAACTGCTGTTCGGAACACCGTTTTCAAAAACTTTATTTCCCATATTCTAATTATCGGAAATAATATGCTGACTGGTCAAAATGCTTTTGCTTTTTCCGATAAAATTGACAAAATTCAAGCTTTGAAAACCTTAAAAATGGCTTCCGAAAAATTAAAAACTATTTTTAAAAATAAAGGATTAAAAATACACATAACAACTTTTAAGGATTTTCCAATCAAAGAAACTACAGCATTTCATCAGGCTGGATTTCAAAAACATTTTCAATATTCTACACAACCCAATATGCTGTTCGAGATCTCAGGTCAATGGATGTCTGAACAAGATTATATTAATGCCTTATCTAAAAAATACCGGGATCAATATAAACGTGCCCGAAAAAAATCCGAAGGGATTGAAAAAAGAAAAATGCATCTGGAAGACATCATTAAACACGAAGAAACAATTTATGATTTGTACTATCACGTAGCCAAAAATGCGTATTTCAATACATTTTTCCTTGCTAAAAACCACTTTAGAATTTTTAAAGAATTACTAAAAGACAATTTTCTTTTTTACGGCTATTTCATTGATGAAAAATTAATTGGATTTAACACTCTCATTAAAAATGGTGAAGTAATGGATACCTATTTTTTGGGATATGACGAAAGTATTCAGCGTGAAAAAATGTTGTATCTAAATATGCTTTACGATATGGTTGCCTATTCTATTAACAAAGGTTTCAAGGAAATCATTTTCGCCAGAACGGCATTAGAAATCAAGAGTTCTATTGGGGCAAAACCACAAGAAATGTATGGTTTTGCCAAACACAGCAATTCAGTTGCCGATCTTGTATTTGAAAAAGCATTCAATTATCTAGAGCCAAAAGTAGATTGGAAAGAACGAAATCCGTTTAAATAATCCTGATTTACGGAACAGCAATTTTCATTTGCTTGTGCAAAATATGGATTTCTAATTCACGTTGGGCACCACAATATTCTCCATCAATTTGAAAATTAATTGGTCTGTCTGTTTTTATAATTGCTTTTTCAGTTGAAATTATTACAATCTCATCCGAATCAATTGGCATGTTTCCACTAATAATCATCCCAAGCATTAGCAAATCAAGATTTTTTAAAATAATCAGTTCAAATTTACCATCATTCATACTTCCGTTTGGATTAATAGTAACGCCGGTTCCGTATTTTTGAGAATTAGCAATTACAATCATTCGAGCAGTATGTTCAACAGTTTCATTATTAGCGGTAATTGAAGCTAAAAAAGGCTCTTCTGAATCTTTTAAAGTTGTATAGGCCTGTAATGCATAACCCCAAAAACCACGCAAATCACTCTCTTCGTAATTCTTAACCAAATCTGCATTCAATCCAATATCACTTAAATGAATGCTCTTTTTACCATTAATAGAGATCATATCCATTTCCATGTAATGATGCAAAAAAGCAACTTTTAAATTTTCTTCTAAAGTAGTAGGTAAATTCAAATCGACAGACAAACCATTAGCAGAGCCTGCAGGCAAAATTCCAATAACAATATTGTGGGTTTCCATCGATTCGGCAACCATTTTTATAGTCCCATCGCCCCCAGCCACAACAATCCGTTCCGGAATATACTCATCATAAAGCAACTGTATTGCTTTGAAATCTTTTTCTCCGGTAGTTTCATAAACCACTAAATTAAAATTATTTATAGTAGAAAACTCCTGAACAGTATTTAACAAATCTGATTTATCCAAATCTCCCGAAATAGGGTTTACAACGAAAATGATATTCTTTTTCAAAATTTTAACTTTAAAAATCGATTAAAATAATTAATTTACAACGTCTATAAAAGTACACAATTAATGAAACCAATTTTACAATTATATCGAGGTTATGCCAATGAACAAGAATTAATTGTAATGGGGCATGTTTTTAAAACAGAATACGATTACGATTTTCAGAAGAAAAATTTTAAAAATGCCACTTCAGTAGTTAATCTTTTTAGGGTAAAAACAATTAAAAACTTTGATGTTTATCTCAAATATGGCGAGTCAGAAATCCATACCAAAACTCTGGATGACGGTTATTTCAAATTTTGCATTCCGCTTGAAAAAGAATTTAATTTCGGATGGATGGAATATGAGGTAAGCATCAAATACAAAAACACAACTACCACATCAACAGGTAGTTTCATTAGACCTCACAAAGGAAATCTAGGAATTATATCTGATATTGACGATACTTTTTTAGTTTCGCACACGCATAATTTCTTTAAAAAATTATACATTTTGCTATTTAGAAATGTCAATAATCGCAAGATTTTCAAAGATGTCGTTCCACATTATCAAGCCTTGAGTTCCGCTGGAAGAAACAATAAAGAAGAAGAAAATGCCTTTTTTTATATTTCCAGCAGTGAATGGAATTTGTATCGTTTTATTGTAAAATTCACTAAAATTCATCAACTGCCAAGAGCTGTTATTTTATTGAAAGATATCAAAACAGGACTTGCTGATTTTTTTATGAGCGGAAGAGGCGACCATAATCATAAATTCGAAAAAATAAAACACGTTTTAGAATTTTATCCACACTTAAAATATGTGTTATTGGGAGATGATTCACAGCACGATCCATTTTTATATGAACAAATCTGCAAAATATTTCCCGTCACCGTTAAAGCAGTGTATATTAGACAAACTAGCAGAAACAAAAAAGAAACTACGGTGAAAATTCTAAAAAATTTAGAAAATCTTGAAGTTTCTGTTTGTTATTTTAAAGACAGTAGTGAAGCAATTATGCATTCTAAATCTATTGGACTAATTCTATAAACCAGCATTATCGATTTCTTCCTGAACAATTTCCCAATCTAAAAGCAGTTGATCTAAATCTGCTTTTTTATTATTGTAAGCTGTGAAAAATTTAGCATCTTCAATGTGTTTATCATAATTAGAAGTAAGCATTTTATCATCATGCTGAATATCTTTTTCTAATTGTTTGATCTGGCTTTCGATTTTACTCAATTTATTTTGCAACGCTTTTCCTTTTTTCTGGTCTTCGTAAGAGGCCTTGTTACTTTCTTTTGGAGCAGCAGCTTTCATAGCATCCTTCTTCTCCACTTCACGCATATTTTCCAGATTGCGCTGTTCCAAAAAGTAGTTAACATCTCCCAAATATTCTTTGATTTTTTGATCTTTGAATTCGTAGACAATATTCGACATTCCCTGAAGAAAATCTCTGTCGTGAGAAACTAGAAGCAAAGTTCCTTCATATTTTTGCAAAGCAGCCTTCAACACATTCTTAGATTTAATATCCAAGTGATTGGTTGGCTCATCCATCACCAAAACATTAATAGGCTGTAAAAGTAATTTACAAAGCGCTAAACGGTTTCTTTCGCCTCCAGAAAGCACTTTTACTTTCTTTTCAACATCATCTCCTCTAAACAAGAAAGAACCTAGCATATCACGTACTTTCGAACGATTGGTATCCGTTGCAGCATCTTCCATTGTTCGCAACAATGTAATTTCACCATCCAGATATTCTGCCTGGTTTTGAGCAAAATAACCCAATTGAACATTATGACCCAATTTAATATCTCCTTCGAATTCAAATTCATTAACTATAGCTTTAATAAAAGTCGATTTCCCTTGTCCGTTTTGCCCAACAAAAGCAATCTTGCTTCCACGTTCCACCAAAAGTGAAATATCTTTCAGAATAGTTTTATCGCCATAACTTTTGGTTACTTTATCCGCTTCAACCACTACTCTTCCAGGCTCTTTTGAAAGTGGAAACGAAATATTCATCACGGAATTATCATCCTCATCTACTTCGATTCGTTCTACCTTATCTAATTTCTTGATAAGTGATTGCGCCATTGATGCTTTCGAAGCTTTGGCACGGAATTTCTCGATTAACTTTTCAGTTTCTTCTATTTTTTTGGCTTGGTTTTTTTGTGTAGCCAATTGCTTTTCACGGATTTCATGACGCAATAATAAATATTCAGAATAAGGTTTATTGAAATCGTATGCTTTACCAAGAGAAATCTCTATTGTACGATTGGTCACATTATCCAAAAACATTTTATCGTGCGAAACAATCACCACAACACCAGGATAATTACGAAGGAAACTTTCAAGCCAAATGATACTCTCAATATCCAAGTGATTCGTAGGCTCATCCAGCAATAGAACATCATTAGCTTGTAATAATAATTTGGCTAATTCAATACGCATTCTCCATCCACCCGAAAAAGTTTCCGTTTGATTATTGAAAACTTCTCTTTTGAAACCCAATCCAATTAGAATCTTTTCGGTATCACCAACATAATTATAACCACCTAGTAAGTCGAAGCGATGCGTGTAATCAGATAAATCTTCAATAATTTGACTGTATTCTTCACTTTCATAATCAGTACGGGTTACCAATTGATGATTGATTTCTTCTAACTTTTTCTCAACAATTTTAATATCCGTAAAAGCTTCGTATGCTTCTTCAAGCACCGTTCTTCCTTGTTCAAAATCGATATCCTGACGCAGGAAACCCATTCGAACTTCTTTCTCCTGAGAGATAACGCCCGAATCTGGCGCAAAATCTTTTGCCAAGATTTTAAGCATCGTAGATTTCCCTGCTCCATTCTTCCCAACAAGTCCCACTCGGTCTCCAGCTCCCAATCGAAAGGTTACTTCTTCGAACAAATAAGTTCCTCCAAAAGAAACGGATAAATTATGTATATTAAGCATTTATTGATTTTTGTATTTGTAAATTTGTGGTTCCAAAAGAGGAAAAAATTAATTTTTTGCAAATGTTAAAAAAAGGATCCAAATTAAATAGCATTTTAACAGGAACTTGTCCCAGATGTCAGAATGAGAGTATGTATTTGGATAAAAATCCGTTACATTTCTCCAAATTGATTAAAATGCACGAAAGATGTAGTCATTGCGACTTGAAATATGAAATAGAGCCATCCTTTTTTTATGGTGCTATGTATGTCAGTTATGGATTAAATGTTGGATTAAGTATTGCAACTTTTATTATTTCATATCTAGTTTTAGAAACCAGTATAAAGACTTCATTTATTTCCATACTTGTTGCTAATATTCTATTATTTCCGTTTGTTTTAAGATGGTCGAGAAACATTTATATCAATTTATTCGTGTCTTACAACAACAAATATAAAAAATAGCTTATCGCTTCTTATCAAATCTTTTTATATCAATTTCTTTATCCAAAGGTTTTTGATATTCAATATTCTCAAATAATGCTTTAGCCATTGCTGGTCCAAGCATTACACCACGTGTCCCTAATCCATTAAGAATATGTATTGAAGAATGATTTGAATGAGTTCCAATTAAAGCTCTTCTGTCTTTTACAGTTGGACGGACTCCAGCCAAATGAGATACAATCTCAAATTCGCAATTTATAACTTCTTTTATTTTTTCAACTAATTCCATTTTACCTTCTTCAGATGGCACATCAGTCTTATCATTCCAATCATAAGTGGCACCGACCTTGAATAAATTATTCCCAAGGGGTAAAATAAATACACTGGCATTTACAATAACATCTATGCCCAATTTAAGAGCTCTTATGACAAGTAATTCTCCTTTTGTTCCATCTAAAGGCAAATGTTTAAAATAAGGATTAGCATGTATTCCAAAACCTTCTGCAAAGATGATATGCTTCGCTTGAATATCTTTATATCTTATCCCAATAGCTTCTTCCTGTAAAAGTGAATAATCAAAAGTTTCCTCTGAAAATAATTCCCTATTTTTAAGGTAGCCTTTGTACTTATTTAATAGCGTAGCAGAATCAACATAACCCGTTTGTAAGACTTCGCCATACCCAAAAGGAGAATCAATTGATTCATACTTTTTTAAAATCAAGTGTGTAGATAAAAATGAGGTTAGATTTACTTTATCAGAAGCAGCAAACCAATTATTTTGCTCTTCAACAGAAAAAAACTTTCGTAAAATAGGAGTTTTAAAATCCACTTTATCATTCAGTCTTTCTTCAAGTCCAGCAAAAAACTCATTCATAATAAGCAAATGTTCTTTTGCCTGAGCCACTTCCGTAAAACGTTTCAGAATAACAGGATTATATAAACCCGCAGCAATTTTTGAAGAGTTTTGAGAATTGTTATCCAAAACCAAAATAGACTTATTGTTCTGCAAAGCTATTTCAGCAAATGAAATACCAGCCAAACCCGAACCGACAATTAAATAATCTATCATCTTTAAAAATTAAATATTTCTATAAATAAAAAGAACTCTTACCAAAATAGTAAGAGTTCTTTTTAATAGTATTCTAAATGAAATTTAGTAATTCCACATATCTTCTTCGAAGTCACGGATTTTATCTTTTACTCTTTCCGCTTCTAGTAATTGATTTTGAGCGTTATCTTTCATATAACTCACAATAGCTCTGTCACCATAAACGTTTTCTTCTTGATAAATCACAGCATTAAATCTTCTTGAATTTAAAATCTGATCGAAAGAAACTGGCATTGCTGAATTTTTGTCGTTAAAAGCTTTTGCATTATGCAATACTTCTCTCGCCGCCGGGAAAAATACCCAGAATAATTCAATATAATCCTTTTCCTCACTGTTCATAGTATAAACGTCTGGAGTAACCGGACATATACCTAACAATCTATATTTCAACTCACTTTGACGTTTGTCAAAATACCAGTAACCTTTTACTTTATACTGAGTAACATCCTGAGCAGTAAGATCCTGCTTAACAATATATTCCGGAGAAATTGCTTGTCCAGCATTAATTTGTTCTCTACCAGCATCAGTTGTATCAATACGAGTCAAAGATGCTTGAATATCTTTAAATGATTTTTTTGTATTAAAATAACTATCTGAGTATACTTCTGATATTTTTCCATTACGAATTGCTTTAGTCAAGACATCATACAATGAACGTCTATCAGAACCAATGTTCGCAGTATCAATTGGAAAATACAAAGGAAAATTAATTCTTTCGCTTAAGTCAACAATTTCCCAAACTGTTTTACCCATTAAAACATCTCTATCATCAACGTAACCATATTCTAATGGTTTATCGTTATCTGAAATAAGTTGGGCAGCAGACTTGATTCCTATTTCTGAAGGCTTGTTTGCGTTAAGCAAATTAGGCTGTGCATAAGATGCCACACTCCCAAGAATGGAAATCATAGCTATTAAAAAATTTCTTGTATTCATCATAATTTCATTAAAAGTTATTAAAGCAACTTCGTATCAAACTTCTTTATTATTGTATTTCGTAAATTACTGGTGCAGTTCTTGGCAACATGTAAGAACCGGCTCCAACTAACTTAGTTTTAATTTCAGAAATGGTAACTTGATCACCTCTTCCAACTTTTGAAAGTACTGATTTACATTGTGCATTCAATTTACTTCCTTGAACAACAACAGTAGGTTGTCCAGTTACTTTAAAGTTAAATCCAACAACATCTAAACCAACTTCAAAATCAAAATCTACTAATTTAGCTCCAATTGTTGAAATTTCTAAACTCGATTTAGGCCCTTTAACAACACCCATTTCTCCTCTAATAGTTCCAGTTGGACCAGGAATACCTTTAATTCTATAAGTCTTTTTATCAGTAGCAACTTTACCATCTGACATTTTCCCTGAAACACTAATTGTAACTTCAGTTCCTGCGCCTGGTCTCATTTCATATTTACCATTACCTGATTTTGATAAACCTGGTGCTGAAGCAGAAACTGCATTGTCAGGAATACCTGCGAATGAAATAGACATTGGATTTACAACACCTCTATACACTACGTTCATTTTATCAGCAGCTATAGTAGCTGAATTTGGTCTTGGAACTACAACGTATTTACCAGCAAATTTAAGTGGAATAGTTTTACCATCTTCTAAGAAAGTAAATTGTCCATTAATATTTTGCTCTCCAATACCTCCTGCCGTTAATGAAATAACCGCTTGTCCGTTTTCTAATTTACCAGGACCTTGAAATGAAGTAGGTTTTGTGTTCTCATCATAACGACCTAAAACAACTTTTCCTTTTACATTCTCTCCTTGAAAATATGCATTTTTCTCTAAAACAACAATTGCTTGATAATTACTGTAAGAAGCAGCAGCAACAGCAGCTTTTCCTAAAGCAGTACTATATACATCAGACTCTAACTTTTCAACATCAGCTTGCCATGCAGAAAGTTTTGCAACTGAAGCAACCGCAGGAAAACCTTTAAAGTGGTATGCTAAATATTTATCCTTTAATCCATCTTTGTTTTTTACATCAGAAACATCAAATTTCTTATCAATTTCAGCTAATACAACAGCATATTTTTTTCCAGTACCTGGAGCTCCCAAAAGAGCTTTCATATCTGCTTTGTACTTTTCAATCTTAGCTATAATTTCGTTACCTTTTTTAGTGTACCCTTCTCCTGTAAACCAGTTATCGATATTATCACCTTTATCCATAGCTTCATAAGGCAATTTACCAGTTTCTGGATCAACTTCGAAACCTTTTAACACATCACCTTTTAAAGTTCCTATGTAACCATAAAATTCTTTAGATATTGCCTCTACTTTATGAGCAGTAACTGCAGCAACAGCAAACTCTCCTTTAGCTTCAGCAGCTTTAGTATCTAATGCAGTCAACATTGAAGCATTATTTTCAACCGAAGCTTTATTTGAACTTTCAAATTTTTCATTCATTAATCCAAAAGCAGACAAAACTTCTTTGGACATATTCATTGCTAACATTGCGATAAAAACCAGATACATCAGGTTAATCATCTTCTGTCTAGGGGTTAATTTTCCTCCTGCCATTTTTTCTAATTAGTTATTTTGTTAAATTAATAGTTTTTAATAACTAATTATCCTTTATTATTCATTGCAGAAAGCATACCACCGTATACGCTATTTAAAGAAGCAATATTAGCTGTCATTGACTGCATTTGCTCTTTTAATTTATTTGCGTTATCAGCTATTTCTTTATTAGCGTCAGCATTTCTTGCAGCACTTTCTAATTGTACTTTATATAAGCTATTCAAAGATTCCATTTGAGCAGCAGCAACAGATAATTCTTCACTGTATTTTTTAGTAGCAGCAATTCCATCAGCAGCAGGAGAAATTCCTTTAGCAGCAGATTCGAAATTTTTGATACTGTTTCCTAAACTAGCCATTAATTCTCCATCAACTTTAGCTTCCTTAAGCATTGCATCTAATTTTTGAGATAACAATCCTTGAGCTTCAGCTGGAGTTTCTTTTTTATCCGTTTTTTTACGAGCTTCACCGTTAGCCAATTCTGGATAAACTAAAGTCCAATCCAATTCATCATCTACTGGTTCGAATGCAGAAAGAGCAAAAATCAAAGCCTCTGTTAATAGTCCAATGGAAAGCATCAATGTACCAGTTAAAGGTCCTAACTCAAAGTGAGTAATTTTGAATAATGCTCCTACAATAACAACTGCCGCTCCCATTCCATAGGCGAAATTCATTGCTTTTTTACTTAATAATGCCATAATAATTGTTTTTTTTTGGTTAATTGATTAATTTATTGGTTAGTTAAAATTTATTTTTATCTTTTAGCGTTTTTAGTAACATCAGTTCCCATATAATCCTGAACTGTTCTGAATCCGATAAAACTTCTTGCAGAGTCAGCATATTCAAAATCTCTGGTTCCTACTTGAAGGAAATACGCAACATCTTTCCAAGAACCACCACGAACTACTTTACGTTTATTTGTTTTATCCATATTACTTGGATTCATTGAAGAAACATATTCATACGCATTAGGATCATAAGCTGAATCAGTCCACTCAGCAACATTACCGGCCATGTTATAAAGATTATATCCATTTGGCTCATATGATTTTGCTTCAACAGTATACAAAGCCTGATCAGCAGCATAATCACCTCTCATAGGTTTAAAATTAGCAAGAAAACAACCTCTGTCATTTTTAGTATAAGGACCTCCCCAAGGATAAGTTGCAGATTCAAGACCACCTCTTGCCGAATATTCCCATTCTGCCTCACTAGGCAATCTAAAGCTATTTACTAAATCACGACCTCGTTTTTTAGACTTTATGTAACTATTTTTATTTAATGTTCTCCAAGCACAAAATGCTTTAGCTTGTTGCCAATTAACACCTACTACAGGATAATCACCATAAGCTTGATGCCAAAAATAATCATTATGCATTGGCTCATTATAAGAATAAGCAAAATCTTTAATCCAAGTTGTTGTATCTGGATATATCTTCACTTGTTCAGTTCTGATAAAATCTTTTCTCTTTCCAACTTTAGCTTTAGCCGCAGCCTGAATATCCATCCAGGAATATCTAAATTTCAATTTATCTACATCAATAGTTCTCAATCCATTGTAAGACGCTTCTATAGGCAAATACATAGAATCCATAACCTCAGTATAATACTCATCTGGATACAACTTAGTATCTTTAATCAACTTTACTTTTTTATTCAATTTTCTACCAGCATAAGGATCATCTGACGTACCAACACTATAATAGTTATCATACATATACTTGTCATATGCAGTCATTTTTTCAGGATCAGCATCATTAAAAGCAAAATCCCCTATACTTCCAGAACTTTTACCTTTTCCTTTTCCAGCACCATCACCAGGCTTTATACCTGATTCATCTGCAAGAATAGCCAATCGAACTCTCATAGTAGAATCTTTTACCCATTCTACAAATTGACGATACTCTCTATTTGTGATTTCTGTCTCATCCATGTAGAAAGAACGAACAGTAACAGTTTTCGTGGACGCATCTCCAACTCCTGCAACATCTTCATCAGATTTTCCCATAATGAATGAACCACCTGGTATCAATGTCATACCATAAGGTTTTTCAGGATGCCATTTTGCTCCTTTAACACCAACCAACTCACCTTTGTCTCCTGTTTTACCACATCCAATTAGTAGGGTTATAATTGCTGCAAATGCAATGAACTTCTTCATATAAATTAGGGTTATTTATTACTATTATTATTGAGGGCGTAAACGTATTTATTATTATTTTAAAAAACAATTATTTAGTCTACTATTTATTAAATTAATCAAACTAATTTTTTAACGCGACCAAAACTAAAATTAATTGTGGAAATAAAAAAATATTTTACCGTTAAAATGTCAAAAAAACCGATAAAAAGTAAAAAAAATGCTTTTTATGTTTTTTTACTCACAAAAATTTAGAATTTACTTTGTTTTTAATGCTTTTTTTGCTGCAAATATAGATAAACATCAATTTATATAATGTTTTTACGCTGAGCTTTCCACCATCTTTCAGGGATCTCCTGATTGCAAGCACCTAAATACTCTTCATGTGAACATGGTAACAACGTATTTTTCTTTAACTTATTGTTAACATCTGAAATAAATGGTATTTCTATCCACCATCTTTCCGTTTTATTACTCTTATAAAACACCAACTCTTCTTCTTCCAGAGGAACAATGTATTTAATATAGTTCTCTCTGCTACCAAAAGGATACTCATTGGATCTATAATGAAAGCCTTCAATGAAATACCAAATAATCTGAGCAATTAAAACAGATTCCTGAATAGAGTTATTATGATTAAATATTCCTAAAAGTGAAACTTTATCACTAATTCCAGCATATCTAGACAAAGCACAAATCTCTTTTCCATTGAATCCATTGGGAGTAAACGGAAAAAGATTACCTGAATCAGATGATTTTACAGATGTTAAATCAATACTTACTACATCAGCATCTCTAAAAACAGGCTCGGCAATAGCTATATTATTTGAAACTTCACCCAAGCGGTAGGCATCAAAAAATAATTTATCAATCAAATCTATTTCTTCCTGTGAATTATAATAGGTTTGGTATCCAATATTACTGAAATTAAAAAGGTTGTTAGGCTCGTCTATTATTATCTTGGTCAAATAAGACGAAGCAGAAATTGCAGCACTTTCTTTTCCAAAATCAAACTTATTATCAATGGAAACCAGATTGACCATTTGCTCTAAATTATCATATCCTCTGTAAAGCGCATAAGTCAAATCTTGTGAGCCTCCAATAACAATAGGTATGATTTTTTTCTTAACTAAGCTTGAAACTACTTCTTTTAATGCAAAATAGGTATCCGACAGAGCTTCTCCTGCAAGTATATTACCTAAATCAGCAATCGAAGCATCCCAGTTACCCGGAAACAAGCTATACAATTCTTTTCGAATGTGTGATAAATTAACTTCCTTGGTTTGATTTACATCTCCTCGATTTTCTAAAACGCCAATAACAGCAATTTTGATTTTATTCAAATCTGGAAAATCTTCAGCAGTATGAAACACTACTTTACTTCCCAATTGCTGAGAAGAAAACCCTTTGAAAACATCAAGGATTTCATTATCTAAAGGTTTTAGAAAATCAAATTCCATATCTTATTTCTTTTTTGCTACTGGTTTCTTGGCAGCAGTTTTAGCGGCAGGTTTTTTAGTTGCAGTAGTTTTCTTGGCAGCTGCTTTTTTGGCTGGTGTTTTCTTGGCAATCATTTCCTGAGCTTCTTCCAAAGTCAAATTTACCGCATCGAAATCCTTACCCAATTCCACTTTTATTTTCCCTTTGGTAAGTTCAAATCTTCCCCATCGTGCTTTTTGAAGCAAAATTCCTTCTGCTTCCCAATTGTGAATTACCTTATCGATATTTTTTTGAATCTTATCTTCAATAATCGTTTCAATATCTTGTTGTGATAAATTATTGAAATTATACTTGGTACTCACATTAATAAAAATGCCATTCCATTTCAAGAAAGGACCAAATCTTCCTGTTCCTTTTTGAACATCTAAACCTTTATAAACCGCTACAGGTGCATCAGCAAGTAATTTTTCATCAATTAATTCCTGAGCTCTCGACATATCAACACTTAATGGTTCTTCTCCTTTTGGCAAAGAAACAAACAGCGTCCCAAATCGAATGAATGGTCCGTAACGCCCATTAGAAACCTCAACTTCTTCTCCTTTATATACTCCTAGATTTTTTGGCAATAAAAATAAATCCAAAACTTCTTCTAGTGTTATATTACCTATATTTTGTTCTTTTAACAAACTGGCAAATTTTTTCTCTTCATCATCAGCTGCTCCAATCTGAGCCATTGGTCCAAATTTCCCTAAACGAACTGAAACCGGTTTTCCTGAAGCAGGATCAGTTCCCAGAATTCTTTCTCCGCTTTCTCTATCCGCATTTGCTTCTACGTCTTTCACCGTTGGATGAAATTGATCATAGAACTCCTGCATCATTTTCGCCCATTCCATATTCCCTTCGGCAATTTCATCGAAATCCTGTTCCACTTTCGCAGTGAAGTTATAATCTAAGATGTTACCAAAATTCTTAACCAAAAAATCGGTAACAATAGTTCCAATATCTGTAGGAACTAATTTTCCTTTATCAGAACCCGTATTTTCTTTTAATATTTTGTCCGAAACTTTTCCTGAACTCAAAGTCAATTGCGTATAATTACGTTCCTGACCTTCAAGAGTACCTTTCTCTACATAATTTCTGTTGATAATAGTAGAAATGGTTGGCGCATACGTTGACGGACGTCCAATTCCCAATTCCTCTAATTTCTTCACCAAAGAAGCTTCAGTATATCTTGCAGCTGCTCTTGAATATCTTTCAGTAGCTGTAATATAGTTATTCTGTAATTTTTCGTTTACCTTCAATGCCGGCAACATTCCTTCTTGCTCTTCTTCGTCATCATCGTGTCCTTCCAGATATACTTTCAGGAAACCTTCAAAAAGCAATACTTCACCTGAAGCAGAAAATATTTCACCGTGATTATTTGCTTCAATTTTCACATTGGTACGTTCCAATTGCGCATCACTCATTTGCGAAGCCAAGGTTCTTTTCCAAATCAAATCATACAAACGCGCCTGGTCTCTATCGATATCAACCGTGTGACGTGACATATCCGTTGGACGAATCGCCTCGTGTGCTTCCTGTGCCCCTTTGCTTTTATTCACAAAAGTTCTGGGCTTGGAAAATTCCTTTCCGTAGGATTTGATGATTTCAGCTTCGGCAGCCTGCATTGCTTCTTGTGACAGGTTCACACTATCAGTTCTCATATAAGTAATAAGTCCCGCTTCGTATAAACGCTGTGCCAATTGCATGGTGATTCCAACAGGCAAATACAATTTTCTTGCGGCTTCTTGTTGTAAAGTCGAAGTGGTAAAAGGTCCTGTAGGTGATTTTTTGGTAGGTTTCGTTTCTAAATCTGAAACCTTATAAGTAGAACCGACATTCTTATTCAAGAAATCTTCGGCTTCTTTTTTAGTATTAAAATTTTTAGGTAGTTTGGCTTTGAATATTTTTCCTGCTTCATTTGTAAACTCAGCAACAACCGAATAAGTGGCAACGGCATTGAAATTCTGAATTTCTCTTTCTCTTTCTACAATCAGACGAACGGAAACCGATTGTACACGACCTGCAGAAAGTCCACCTTTGATTTTTCTCCAAAGTACCGGAGACAATTCATAACCCACCAATCTGTCTAAAACTCTTCGCGCTTGTTGGGCGTCAACTAAATTATAATTAATCTCACGTGGATTATCAATTGCTTTTAGAATCGCATTTTTGGTAATCTCATGAAAAACAATTCTTTTAGTTTTGGCTTTTACTAAATTTAATTCTTCTGCTAAGTGCCATGAAATAGCTTCCCCCTCGCGGTCCTCATCCGAAGCTAACCAAACCATATCGGCTTTTTTGGCAAGTCCTTTTAGTTTAGTAACCAATGCTTTTTTATCGGCAGAAACTTCGTATTTGGGTTTGAAACCATTCTCTACATCTACTCCTATTTCTTTGGAAGGCAAGTCGGCAATGTGTCCGTAACTTGACTCGACCTGATAGTCGGTTCCTAGAAATTTTTCAATTGTTTTTGCCTTTGCAGGTGACTCAACTATAACTAAATTCTTTGCCATGGGGATATTTTTCTGCGACAAAAGTAGAAGTTTTTTTTAAATTAAAAGATTTTGACCTAACTTTTAAAATCATTACGCGTAGTTATACCTATATATATACCTCATTTAGTTCCAAAATACTCCCCTATTTCCTACTTCAATTATTAAAGCAAATATTCATTACCAGACTTTACACACTTTACTGCACACTCTCAAATTATATATACATTTTATATAGTATAATTATATAAAACATACAATTTGATTATATAAAAAGTATAATTCAACTATACAAAAAGTATAATTTAATTATATAAAAAGTATAATTCGATTATATAAAAAGTATAAATCAATTATATAAAAGATATAACTCAATTATATAAAACGTATAATTCAATTATATAAAAAGTATAATTCAACTATACAAAAAGTATAATCCAACTATATAAAAACAATGACATTGACAATAATCAAACTATACAGCCAATAAAAAACAAGTTTTTTACTTCCAATTTATTTGATTAGGTTTACTTACCAAACTTAAATTTTGGGGTTTATCTACAAATGAAACGATCCGAACAACTGGCCAAACTGCAACAAACATCCAATTGGGATGTAATTATTATCGGAGGGGGCGCGAGCGGATTGGGAACTGCAATTGATGCAGCGAGCAGAGGACTAAACACTGTTTTATTCGAAGCTGCTGATTTTGCCAAAGGGACTTCCAGCCGGAGTACCAAATTAGTGCACGGTGGTGTTCGGTATTTGGAGCAGGGCAATATTGCTTTGGTTCGGGAAGCCTTAAAAGAAAGAGGAATAATGGCGAAAAATGCAGGTCATTTGGTCAAAAATCAATCTTTTGTTATTCCGAACTACAATTGGTGGGGAGGCTATTTTTATACTATCGGGCTTAAAATTTATGATGTATTAGCCGGGAGTTTAAGCCTTGGCAAATCCCAATATATTTCGAAGAAAAAAACCATTGAATTGCTTCCTACAGTGGAACAAAAAGGATTGCAAAACGGTGTTATTTATCACGACGGACAATTTGATGATGCCCGATTGGCAATCAATTTGGCACAAACGGCGGTTGAAAATGGCGCTTGCGTTTTGAATTATATTAAAGTAGTCGAACTGTTGAAAGACAGCAATGATAAAATCACAGGAGTTCTTGTAGAAGATCAGGAATCGGGCGAAAAACACGAAATAAAAGGAACTGCTGTTATTAATGCGACGGGTGTTTTTCTCAATTCGATTATGAAGATGAATGACAAAGTGTATAAAAAATACATTGTGCCGAGTCAGGGAATTCATTTGGTTTTTGATAAATCATTTTTGCCAAGCAATGATGCGTTGATGATTCCTAAAACAAGTGATGGCAGAGTTCTTTTTGCTGTGCCCTGGCATGATAAAATAGTAGTGGGAACGACGGATACTTTGATGAAGAACCATAGTTTGGAACCGATTGCTACCGAAGAAGAAATACAATTCGTCCTCGAAACGGCTCAGGATTTTTTATCGAAAAAACCAACAAGAGCAGATGTTTTATCGGTTTTTGCCGGATTAAGACCATTGTCTGCTCCCGAAGAAAAAGGACAAAGTACCAAGGAAGTTTCCCGAAGTCATAAAATCATTGTTTCGGAAACGGGGTTGATTACCATTACCGGTGGCAAATGGACTACTTACCGAAAAATGGCGGAAGAATTGATTGACAAAGCGATTTCACTACATAATCTACCAAAATCAATTTGTAAAACAGAGCATCTGCCTATTCACGGCAACAAACCAACCACTGATTCAGATCGGGAAAATCACCTTTATATTTACGGAACTGATATTCCTGAAATTTTTAAATTACAGGAAAACGAACCCGAATTAAAAGAAAAATTACATCCTGATTACGATTACACCCTTGCCGAAGTCGTTTGGGCAATTCGATATGAAATGGCTCGGACAATTGATGATATTTTAGCAAGACGGGTGCGATTGCTTTTTTTAGATGCGAGAGTCGCAATTGCTTGTTCTGAAAAAGTAGGAGAATTATTGGCTAAAGAATTAGGTTATAATGCAACCTGGAAAGACAATCAAATTGCTGATTTTAAAGCATTGGCTAATGGATTTTTGTTGAAGGAATATCGATTGGTATAGAATTTTAACTTTGCTTAAGAGTCAAAAAATAGAATTGACCAAAATTAATTATTTAGACCACTTAAATTTGTTTGATTATTTAGTATATTATAGAGCATTTTAATGAAAACAGAAAAACAACATATACGCATTGGATATTTTGCCGACTTTAAAGGCGAGGACAGCATTTTAATTTCCGCTGACATCGAAGGACTG
Source organism: Bacteroidota bacterium (assembly GCA_040387175.1). GTDB lineage: Bacteria > Bacteroidota > Bacteroidia > Flavobacteriales > Flavobacteriaceae > Flavobacterium. Next base: position 82,768 of record JAZKED010000030.1, read on the forward strand.
CTCGAACTTGAAGACTTGTTTTTGAAATTAGCAGATGGACTTTCTTCGTTTGACCTTTTAAATCTTAAATTGCTTGACAAATCTTTTCGATTAAAGTTATCTGCGTTTAATGACACCAAGAATGTTGGACTAATACAAACTTCAAAAGACAGTTATGAATGGAGAGCAACAAGCGAGAAATGGAATCAATTTAGAGAAAAATTGACTACGCTTTATCGTAATTGTAATGATGGACATCACTACTTAGACTGTGAACCCGCAGACAATAAAGACTTACAAGTTGTATTTTCTTGGAACGAATATCCATTGACTTTTTGGAAAAAACACAACACAGAAAATAAAAACGCCCTATAACAGCTACAACGGATTTAGACAATTGGCTTAATGGAAAGTTGGTTGTATTTGGGATAATTTGGCAAATCCGAAAACAGGACTTAATTTAGTCCCAACTCACTGTATTAAAGAGATTCCAAACACAAAATCAGCTTTCCGAATGGTTAGCCCCGATTGCGGTGAAAAGCCCGGAGCAAAAAAAGTAAAAGTTTCCTGTTCTAAAAAAGCGACCAACGGAAGCTCTTTTTAGGACTTTGGAAACTTTACTTTTTTTGTGAGGACTTGTAACGGAAAGCGGGAATAGCTTCTTGATAAAATACTGTTAAATCTACATCTGACATCTTGTCATATTCAGTCAAATAATTGTATCTTTACCCCCTATTAAAACACACTTTTAAAGTGACTATGGAAAAGATTATTGAAGAAAGTAAACAAGGAGAAAGTCTTGTTTTAGAACATAAGCCAGAAAATACCAAAAAACTATTTATAGAAAGTTACGGTTGTGCGATGAATTTTTCGGACAGTGAAATCGTGGCTTCCATCCTATCATCGAACGGATACAACACGACGCAGACTTTGGAAGAAGCCGATTTGGTTTTGGTCAATACCTGTTCGATTCGCGATAAAGCGGAACAAACTATTCGTAAACGTTTGGAGAAATACAATGCTGTAAAAAGAATAAATCCATCGATGAAAGTTGGGGTGTTGGGCTGTATGGCAGAGCGTTTGAAAGAGAAATTTCTTGACGAAGAGAAAATTGTGGATATGGTTGTGGGTCCTGATGCCTACAAAGATTTGCCTAATTTATTGGCAGAAGTGGAAGAAGGTCGGGATGCAATTAATGTGATTTTGTCGAAAGATGAAACCTATGGCGATATTTCTCCTGTTCGATTGATGAGCAACGGGATTACGGGTTTGGTTTCTATCACTCGTGGTTGCGATAATATGTGTACGTTTTGTGTGGTTCCTTTTACTCGTGGACGTGAACGCAGTCGTGAACCGCAAAGTATTATGGCGGAAATTCAGGATTTGTGGGACAAAGGTTTTAAGGAAATTACGCTTTTGGGACAAAATGTGGATAGTTATTTATGGTATGGCGGTGGACTGAAAAAAGATTTTGTCAACGCTACCGAAATGCAAAAAGCAACTGCTGTTGATTTTGATCAATTATTAGAAATGGTAGCTGTTGGTTTCCCTAAAATGCGTATTCGATTCTCGACTTCCAATCCGCAGGATATGCACGAAAGTGTGTTGCACGTGATTGCGAAACACAATAATATTTGCAAACACATTCATTTGCCTGTTCAGTCGGGAAGCAACCGAATTCTAAAAGAAATGAATCGTTTGCACACTCGTGAAGAGTATATGACTTTGATTGATAAAATCAGAGCGATTATTCCGAATGCTTCGATTTCGCAGGATATGATTGCCGGTTTCCCTACCGAAACGGAAGAAGATCATCAGGATACTTTGAGTTTGATGGAATATGTGAAATATAATTTCGGTTATATGTATTCGTATTCGGAACGTCCGGGAACATTGGCAGGAAGAAAAATGGAGGATGATGTTGCTGAAGAAACTAAAGCCCGAAGATTACAGGAAATTGTCGATTTACAACAGAAAAATTCCTGGTTCCGTAGTGAAGAATTTATTGATCAGACTGTAGAAGTTTTGGTTGAGAAAGTGTCCAAGAAATCAAAAGAGGAGTTTTCAGGAAGGAATTCTCAAAGTATTACAGTAGTTTTTCCGAAAGAGAATTATAAAATTGGAGATTTTGTGAATGTAAAAATCACAAGCTGCACGAGCGGAACTTTAAAAGGGGAAGCGGTTGGACTAAGTGAGATGAATTAGAAAAAATTAGAAATGACAAGAAAAAATATACTTATTGCTATTATCACGTTCATTATTGGATTTGGTGCTACATTTTATATCATCAGAACCTATTTCCCAAAACAAAAAATAGAAAAAACAGTTCCTTTAAAAGACGACCAAACTGCCAAATAAAATCTACAGCTAAAGAAAAAATTATGGAAACAGTTCAATCAATAAAGCAACGATTTGAAATTATCGGGAATGACCCGAAACTCAATCGTGCGATAGAAAAAGCCATTCAGGTAGCACCAACTGACATTTCGGTATTGGTTGTAGGTGAAAGTGGTGTTGGAAAAGAAAGCATTCCAAAAATAATTCATTCGCTTTCGCACAGAAAACATGGAAAATACATTGCCGTAAATTGTGGTGCAATCCCGGAAGGAACCATTGACAGTGAGCTTTTTGGTCACGAAAAAGGAGCTTTTACAGGAGCAACTTCTACGCGTGAAGGTTATTTTGAAGTAGCTAGTGGCGGAACTATTTTCCTTGATGAAGTAGGAGAATTGCCTTTGACAACCCAAGTTCGTTTACTTAGAATCTTGGAAAATGGCGAGTTTTTAAAAGTAGGTTCATCACAAGTTCAAAAAACAGATGTTCGTATTGTAGCTGCTACCAATGCGAATTTGTTTGACGCTATCGAAAAAGGGAAATTCCGTGAAGACTTGTATTATCGATTGAGTACAGTTGATATTACTTTACCTCCTTTGAGGGATAGAAAAGATGACATTCATTTGCTATTTAGAAAATTCGCAGCTGATTTTGCTCATAAATATAAAATGCCTCCTATCAAACTGGATGATTATGCGGTTCAGTTGTTGCAAAAATTCCGCTGGAGCGGAAACATCCGTCAGTTGCGAAACGTGGCTGAACAAATTTCGGTTTTAGAAACCAATCGCGATATTTCTGCTGACGCATTACAATCCTATTTGCCAGTTGAAGGAAGCAATTTGCCATCGGTAATAAAAGACAAAAAATCAGAGAATGATTTTTCAACCGAAAGAGAAATCCTTTACAAAGTGCTTTTTGATATGAAAAGTGATTTGCACGATTTAAAAAAATTAACTTTGGAATTAATGCAAAATGGGAGTGCAAAAGTACAGGAAGCCAATTCTCATCTCATTCAAAAAATCTACGGAAATAAACAAGAAGACAGCGAAATAGATTATGAAGAGGAACCAAGAACAGCTATAATAGCAACTCCTGCCAATGTAAATAATTATCAGCCTCAAGAGGACAATTACCAATTTGCCGAAAGTGTTGAAGAAGAAGAAATTTTGAGACTAGAGCAAAAAGAAATTGAGATGATCAAAAAATCTTTGGAGAAGAATAAAGGAAAAAGAAAAATGGCTGCAGATGAATTAGGAATTTCGGAGAGAACATTGTACAGAAAAATAAAACAGTTTGATCTTTAAAAATTGAATACCTTTGACATGAGCGCTAATGAACTGGCGCAACACTTTTTTTAAATATAAAATGAAGCACATATACTATATTATTGCCCTTGTTTTAATTGTAAATTTAAGCAGTTGCTCGGTTTATAATTTCACTGGAACGGGAACAATAGACGCAAAAACTTTTCAGGTAAATTATTTTCCAAACAATTCAGAATTAATCGAACCTGGAATTGACAGGACATTTACTTTACAATTACAGGATCTTATTCAGAACCAAACCAATCTGAATTTAGTTAAAACAGGTGGAGATTTAACATATGAAGGAGAAATTACTGACTATAGAATAAGCCCAATGACTGCAACTGCAGATCAAAAAGCTGCACAAAACAGATTGACTATACGAGTAAATGTTAGGTTTATCAATAAAAAGAAAGAAGCAGATGATTTTGAGAGAACATTTGATTTTTATTATGATTATCCAGCTGCTCAACAGCTTTCGGGTGCAACTTTAAATAGCGCTATAAAAGAAATTTTTGACAGAATAACCCAAGATATATTTAATGCATCATTGGCTAAATGGTAGATTAAAGTTTATTTGGTTAACCATTTATTTGTTTAATCGATCAAACTAATAAACTATTCCACGATTAAACAAAAACAATGAACGTAACCGATTATACTTATTTAATAAACAAACCTGACGCTATCAATGAGAAGCAAACAGATGCTTTGGGAAGAGTACTGGATGAATTTCCATATTTTCAAAGTGCCAGAGCTTTACGATTGAAAGGGTTGTACAATCAAAATAGTTTTAAGTATAATTATGCTTTAAAAGTTACCGCTGCACACACTACGGACCGAACTGTTTTATTTGATTTTATTACTTCAGATACTTTTGTTGCTATCCAAAAAGGACTATTTGATAAAAAAGCACTTCAACTTCTTGACATTAGTGTAGTGGATTTCGAGATTATGAATCCTGAAGTAAAACTGGAACAAAAAGCAAATACCATCGAAGAATCTATTCTCACTTCTATAAAAAATGTTTCAGAAGTAGAAGAAAACACAAAAACAGCAACTGAAAAACTAGACATTGGAAAACCTTTGGATTTTTCTGTAAACGAAAAGCACTCCTTTCAAGAATGGTTGCAACTCTCCAGAATCGAACCTATTATAAGAGAAAAAGAAAATATCGTCAATTCTGAGCCTACAGTATTAGACGAGGAAAAGAAGAAAAAAGCAGAATTGATTGATAAATTTATTGAAGCCAGTCCAAAGATTTCACCTATAAAGCAAGGCTCCATTTCCACAACACTTTTAGAACCAATCAAAACAGACACTTCTTACTTAATGACAGAAACGTTAGCGAGAGTTTATTTGGAACAAAAAAAGTATCAAAAAGCAATTCAGGCATATGAAATATTAATTTTGAAATATCCAGAAAAAAGTAGTTTCTTTGCAGACCGTATTTCGGATATTGAGATTTTACAACAAAATAATAAATAAACAATGAGCACATTTTCAATTTTTTTAGTTTTAATAACAATAGTTTGCTTTCTATTGGTAGTAGTAATTATGGTTCAAAACCCTAAAGGTGGAGGATTATCTTCTTCAATAGGTGGTTCTCAAATGTTGGGTGGAGTACAAAAAACAACTGACTTTTTAGATAAAAGTACATGGACCCTAGCTACAGTATTAATCGTACTTATATTACTTTCCAGTTTAAGTTTTGGAGGTTCATTAGGAAACAATGATTCTAAAATTATTGAAAAAACAGAAACTACTGCTCCTGCTCAACAAGCATCACCAGTTCAAAACGCACCAGCTGCTGAGCCAGTAAAAAAATAATTTTTATTTCAAAAAATATAGTAAATGCCAGCCTGTCAAAGCTGGCATTTCTTTTAAGAAAAAATGTCAGTTTTCAACCCTTGGCATAATTTCTGAAATTCGATTTGCATCAAAATTAATAACAACAAAATATCATATTATTATTATGGCTTTAAATATTAAACCACTTTCAGACCGAGTTCTTATTGAACCTGTTGCTGCAGAAACACAAACTGCATCAGGAATTTTTATCCCAGACACTGCAAAAGAGAAACCACAAAAAGGAACTGTTGTTGCTGCTGGAAATGGCAAGAAAGACGAACCTTTAACTGTGAAAGTTGGCGATACTGTACTTTACGGAAAATACGCCGGAACAGAATTGAAATTAGAAGGAAAAGATTATTTGATTATGCGTGAAGACGACATTTTAGCAATCATCTAATTAAAAATTAAGTCAGAAAGAATTAAGTATTAAGACAATTAAAATTGAAACAACAAAATGGCAAAAGACATAAAATTTGATATTGAAGCACGTGACGGATTAAAACGTGGTGTTGACGCATTGGCAAATGCAGTAAAAGTAACTCTTGGACCAAAAGGTCGTAATGTAATTATTGGAAAATCTTTTGGCGGACCAAATGTCACCAAAGATGGTGTTACTGTTGCAAAAGAAATCGAATTGAAAGATCCATTGGAAAACATGGGAGCTCAAATGGTAAAAGAAGTTGCTTCTAAAACCAATGATTTAGCAGGAGACGGAACTACAACTGCTACAGTTTTAGCACAAGCTATCGTAAAAGAAGGTTTGAAAAATGTTGCAGCCGGAGCAAATCCAATGGACTTAAAACGTGGAATTGACAAAGCAGTTGAAGCTATTGTTGCTGACTTGGCAAAGCAAGCTAAGGTTGTAGGAAGTGATTCTGAAAAAATCAAACAAATTGCCTCTATTTCTGCTAATAATGACGAAGTAATTGGTGAATTAATCGCTAATGCTTTTGCAAAAGTTGGAAAAGAAGGGGTTATCACTGTGGAAGAAGCTAAAGGAACTGATACTTATGTTGACGTTGTGGAAGGAATGCAATTTGACAGAGGATATCTTTCTCCTTATTTTGTAACCAATCCAGAAAAAATGGAAGCAGAATTAGACAGTCCTTACATCCTTTTATATGACAAAAAAGTTTCTTCATTAAAAGAATTATTACCAGTTTTAGAGCCAGTAGCTCAATCAGGAAAACCATTATTGATTATTGCTGAAGACGTTGACGGAGAAGCTTTATCAACATTGGTAGTAAATAAATTACGTGGTGCATTGAAAATTGCAGCTGTAAAAGCTCCCGGTTTTGGTGACAGAAGAAAAGCAATGTTAGAAGATATTGCCATCTTAACTGGCGGAACCGTGATTTCTGAAGAAAGAGGATATACTTTAGAAAATACAACTATCGAAATGTTAGGAACTGCAAAAAGAGTTTCTATTGACAAAGACAACACTACTATTGTAAGTGGTGCCGGTGATGCAGATACAATCAAAAACAGAGTAAACCAAATCAAAGGTCAAATGGAAACTACGACTTCTGATTATGACAAAGAAAAATTGCAGGAACGTTTGGCTAAATTAGCTGGAGGTGTTGCCGTTCTTTATGTTGGTGCTGCTTCTGAAGTAGAGATGAAAGAGAAAAAAGACCGAGTTGATGATGCACTTCACGCTACTCGTGCTGCTGTTGAAGAAGGAATTGTTGCAGGTGGAGGTGTTGCTCTATTAAGAGCGAAAAACTCACTAGCAGCTCTAAAAGCGGACAACCCTGATGAAGCTACAGGAATCAAAATTATTTCTCGTGCTATAGAAGCTCCATTGAGAACAATTGTTGAAAATGCAGGTCTTGAAGGCTCTGTTGTTGTCGCAAAAGTTGCTGAAGGTTCTGGAGACTTTGGTTATAATGCTAAAACTGACGAATATGTAGATATGCTAAAAGCAGGCATTATTGATCCTAAAAAAGTAACTCGTGTAGCTTTAGAAAATGCTGCTTCTGTTGCAGGAATGATCTTAACTACTGAATGTGCTTTGGTAGAAATCAAAGAAGAAGGCGGAGCCGGAAGTCCAATGGGTGGTGGAATGCCAGGAATGATGTAATTTCTAAATTACAAAAAAATAAGATCCTAAATCTCGATAATTAAAAGCCGAAGCTAAAAACTTCGGCTTTTTTTATTGGCATAATTTATGTTGACGAATTTGCAAATAAAATCTTAAGTCAATAAGGTTGTATCTTTTTTTAATTTAATTTTGATTGACCCAACTATCTTTTCCATTAACCAACCTATATATACAAATGAAATTCAGTTTTACAATTTGTAGCTTACTTATTTTTATTCAATCCTTTTCTCAAATAAATAATCAGGAAAACATAAAGAATATTATTGAGACCTATTTTCATTATGACAGAGAGAGCATCTATGTTCAGTTCAACAAAACAACCTATGTCAATAATGAAGATATTGCTTTTAAAGGTTATGTTATCAACAAACATAAATCCCTGCCTGCAAATACTAGCAATGTACAATTAGCAATTTACAATGAACAAAAGCAACTAATCCACAAACAATTACTTTTTACCTCTTCGGGCACTTTTGAAGGAGGAATTCATTTAAACGAAAAATTTACTTCAGGAAAATACTATTTTCATTTTTACACTAATTGGATGAACAATTTTATTGAAGATGATACTTTTACTCAAAGCGTTGAAATCATAAATAGAAATGAATCTTATAGTGTACAATCGAAAGAACCAAATTGGAAATCTGCCAAAATTGATCTGTTTCCAGAAAGTGGAAAAATCATAAATGGAATAATCAATAAGATAGGAATTAGAATAACCGATTGCAATCATAAAGGAATCAAAATTACGGAAGGAAAAGTTTTTGACTCTAAGTCGAAAGAAATAACCAAGTTTAAAACCAACGAAATGGGTAATGGCTATTTCTATTTAAATCCTGACAACAATGAAAAATACACAATTCAAATAAAAACCGAGACAATAAACCTTATTGAAACTGTTCCTCCCACACAAAATAACGGCTTGATAATAAGTTACAACAATAATTTATCTAATAATATTTTAGCAGTAGTTATTAAAACAAATACTGATAGTAGCACTTTATACCAAAATCAAAAATTCACTTTATTAATTCATCAAAATGGAAATTCCATTTTACAAGAATTCACATTTGATGGTAGTGAAAACGAAAAAATATTACGATTTGACAAAACGAATTTGGCCAATGGCGTAAACACTATTCGGGTGATTGATAAAAACATGAATGAAGTTGCTGAACGATTGGTTTATATTGAAACAAGTTCCAAACCAGAAATTACTCTGGAAGCAAAATCAATAGCTAATGATAGTATAATTTTTTCGATAAAATCTAATTCAAAAAAATCCAATTTAAGTATTAGTTTACTTCCTGAAAACAATGCCTGTATAACAAAAAAATCATCCATTATAGGCACAATGTATTTGAATGCTTATTTGAACAAGGCCGAAGATGAAACCTATCTTTATTTTGATAGTGAAAACAAAACCAAAAAAATGGATATAGAATTATTACTTCTTAATCAAAGCAAAAACAAATATTTATGGAGTAATATCAAGTCTAATCCGCCAAAAATAACATATCCATTTACTCAAGGGCTTACTATAAAAGGCAACATTGAAAGAAAAATAAATCCGAATTCAAAATATAAGATTTCATTAATATCAATGAAAAACAAAGTTTTTGAACAGGTTGCAATTGATAAAAATACCGATTTTACTTTTGAAAACATTATCATACCTGATTCAACCGCCGTCTTGTTACAAATAATGAATGAAAAGAATGTTATCAAAAATGACAAAATAAACACCAAAGTTGTTGTACTTGATTCTATTTCTGTTTTTCAGCCAAAAATAAATTCACTCCAATTCCAATGCATTGACATCAAAAACACTAATGAAGATGTCTTTAATTTTACTAAATTAGGTCTGGACAAACGCACAATAAACCTAAAAGATGTTATTGTAACAAGTACTTCAAAAAAAACAAAACTGATTCATAAAGATAAGAACACAATGGCAAAAGCCTATAAAATTGGAGACAATGAATTAGGAACTTTATTGGGGTATATCGACAAAATCGGCGAATACAGAACAGGTTTTGGCGATGACAACTCTGTCTATATTCGAAACAGACAAAATAGTTTTGTTCGAACGATGAATGCGTCACCAACAGTTTATATAGATGATTTAGAAGTTTTTGATTTGAATTTTTTATACAATATAAACATCGACGAAGTTGACGAAATTTACATTGACAAAATGGGCTTTTCCAATACAAATCCTGGTGGGTTAGGTACAATAAAAATCTACATGAAAGTGGGAATAAAAAATGACTTGTTTAAAACCAAGAACACTTCTTTTATTGTTACCAATGGATTTACAAAAAATATTATTTTCAGCAACACGCCATTCGAAACTGCAAAAGAATTTAACTATTTCGGCACTCTATCCTGGCTTCCAGAAGTTGAAATCGAAACAAACAAAACACACGAAATAAAGTCCTTAAAAGCAAATCAAAAAGAAATTCAGGTTTTATTAGAAGGGTTTTCAGAAGACGGACAATTAATTTCCGAAATAAAGAAAATACCTGTATCAAATCTGTAATTTAAACAAGTTGCTTTCTCAGATTTTGAGTCATTTTGAAAAAATATTATGACTATTTTAACTGGATTAGATACTTATTGCAATTAAATTTGATGGACGTAATCACCAACTACCATAATTACCTCAACCTTTTTTTATATGAAAATAATTATCAGAATTTTTAGTTTACTATTTTTTTTTCAATCTTTCTCCCAAAGCATTAATAATCAAGAAAAAACAAAGAATTACATAGAAACTTATTTTCATTCCGATAGAGAAATTATCCACGTTCAGTTCAATAAAAACATTTATGTAAATAATGAAGACCTTGTTTTCAAAGGATATGTTTGGAGTAAGAATAGCAATGTTCCACATGCCAACACTACTAATGTACAATTAATAATTTATAACGAAGCACAGGAAATTATTCAAAAACAATTACTTTTTACAACAAAAGGCACTTTTACAGGAGGAATTCATTTAAATGACAAATTTAAAGCAGGGAAATATTATTTCCATTTTTACACCAATTGGATGAATAATTTTATTGAAGATGATTCATTCTCACAAGAAATCGAAATCATTAATAAAAACGAACCTTACAACCTCAAAACCAACGAACCTATCTGGAAAACGGCCGCAATAAATTTATTTCCCGAAGGTGGTTTTATTATAAACGATATTAACAACGCCGTTGGTGTAAAAATTAAAGACTGTAATAAAAAAGGAATAGAAATAGATGGGATTATTATTGACTCCAAATTAAATGAGGTTTCTCACTTCCGCACTAACAAAATGGGGAACGGTGTTTTTTATTTGATTCCTAAATTAAACGAAACGTACACCCTGAAAATAAAATCCGAGAAATTAACTCTTACACAACCACTACCTAAAGTTCAAGAAACAGGCATTGTCGTAACTTATAACAATAATCTTCCTAAAAACAAACTCATAGTTAGTGCTAAGACGAACGAAAAAGGGATAGAAATATACCAAAATAAAAAATACATTTTACTTATTCAACAAGACGGGAAATCAGCTCAACAAGAAATCACGTTCAACAATAAAGAAACAGAACAAACTTTACTGTTTGACAAACAAAAATTATCAAATGGTGTCAATAGCATTCGGCTTATTGATGAGAGTTTAAATGAAATTACCGAAAGATTAGTTTATATAAATACTACGAATGCACCAATCACAACATTTGAGGCAAAAACCATTGCCAATGACAGTATAATACTATCAGGAAAAACAGAAGTAAAACAAGTCAATTTAAGCATTAGTATACTTCCAGAAAATAATATATGCATTAGTCAAAAAAGATCTATTCCCGGTACTTTTTACCTTAATGCTTATTTAGAAAATCCTGAAATAGACAACTATATTTATTATGATCTAGAAAACAAGAATAGAAAACAAGATATGGAATTATTAATGCTAAATCAAAACAAAAGCAAATTTCATTGGGAAAACATTAAATCCAACCCTCCAAAAATGAATTATATTTTTGACAAGGGTGTAACAATAAGAGGAAAAGTAGAAAAGAAAATGAATCCTGATTCAAAATATAAAATCTCAATTATTTCATTAAAAGATAACGTATTTGATGAAACTACTATAGATAAAAACGGTGATTTCAAATTTGAAAACTTTTTTGCACAAGACTCTACTGTTTTCGTTTTACAAATGCTAAATGAAAAAAACTTAGCAATAGCGACCAAAATACACGCTAAAGTTACTCCTAACCAAACTATGTTCCCGTTAACCCTAAAATTTGACAAAACCATTTGTCCGCTTGAAAAAAAACAAGAAAGCAACTTTACTTTTACTAATTCACAACCTGGAAATAAAATTTTAGATGAAGTAATTATTAAAAACAACCCGAAAGCAGTTTTAAAACATAAAACAGATATGAGTTCCAGTGCTTCAGCTTTTAAAATTAAAGCAGGAGATTTTGGAAAAGTTTTAGATTTTATAGGAAGAAATGGTTATCGTACAGGTGTAAATGAATCAAACGATGTATTCATCAAAAGTAGTAAAAATTCATATTTGTCAGATTCAGGAAGTTCACCAACAGTTTTTATAGATAATACTGAATTAATGGATTTAAATTTTTTATTCAACCTTTTTTTAAATGATGTTGATGAAATATACATTGATCAATCTGGAGCTTCAGACACTACCGGTAGCGGCAATGGGACGATTAAAATTTTCCTAAGAGCAATTACTAAGAAAAAATATTTCAATCTTAAATACACTCCATTAATAGCTACAAAGGGTTTTACACCAAATATAACATACCAAAATTCTCAATTTCAAACCCAAAAGGAATTTTACTATTTTGGAACTTTAAATTGGTCACCAAATATCATAACAAAGGATAATTCAAATTATGAAATTAAGTTCCCTAAAGGCAATCAAAAAGAATTTCAGGTTTTACTGGAAGGATTTTCAGACGATGGACAATTAATATCAGAAATCAAAAAGATTCCAATTTTGAATCCATAATTAAAAGAAAAAATCAAAAAACCCGAAGCTTATAACTTCGGGTTTCTTAATTTATTATATATCCAACTTCCCTTCTACTCCAATCTCAGGCTGATTGCCAAAAACAGCAGCACTTGCCATTTTGAGCAGTGTAATTATTTTTCCATCTTTGGAATCCCAATAATAAGCATCAGAAGGCGTAACTTTAATAACGGTCACATTTGGATCTTCTTTTCCCTGATCAAACCAAGCCTTAGCAATTGGAGTCCAAAGTTCATCAATTTTTTCCTGATCCTTATAAATGGTAGCCAGTCCATAAAGTGATAAATACTGCGAATTAGAAACATTCGAAAAGAAAAGCTGAACTTGATTATCGAGCTCAATTTCAAAATTTTTGTTACTAGTTTTCGAACTAATAAACCATAAATTACCTTCATCATCTACTTCTTGTACACTCATTGGTCTGGAGTGAATAGGCACTTTAGACAATTCTGTACAAAAAACTGCTACTTTAATATCGTTAACTAAAGATTTTAGCTTATCGATTGATTCTTTATTATATAAATTCTCGTTCATAATATATATTTTTATAATGTTATTATAAATCAATCTTTTCAGAAGTCCAGTCAATAGCTAATAAATATTCTGATTTCTTAAAACCTCTAAACGTTCCAGGCATTAATTTGCTAAATACATCCGTAAAGTTTATTACTGTTTGAGAATCGGTAACAATTGCAGCCCGATTCCATTTGGTAATATTTTTAATCCCTAACAAAGCATCTTGCAACCAAGCCCCTAAAGTAAAATCAGCTGGCGAATTATCCAGAAAAAGTAGATAGTTGAGTTCGTCTGTTTTTTCAACCAACAGTTCAACTTCTTTTGTAACAAATTCAAAATCCTTTTTTACTACTTCTCCTTCACTTCTAAAACCAACCATATTGTCTGGTAATCCATTTATTTTTTCTATCATGATATTTATTTATAATTATTTGATTATCAAAATTATAAAAACACACTCATGCTCAGTTTCATAAAAAAAGGATTAATTAATATAATTACCACATTATTAAATGTTGAACATAAAAAAAACCGCAATATTACTATTACGGTTTTTTCATATAAAATATTTTTATTACAATTGAACTCTCTTCTTTAAAAGTTTAAATAAAACGGGTACTGTAGTAATAATTACGATGATGATAATGATATACTCTATATGTTTTTTCAAATCGATATCAAATTTCTCTAAAAACAAGGCAGATAAATAATGACCTGAAAGAATCATACTAAAAGACCAAAGGATAGAACTTAGAACATTAAAAAACATAAATTTCTTTTTATCCATAGCTGCTATTCCTGCAACTATGGGTGCAAAAGTTCTAAAAATAGGTAAAAATCTTGCAAAAATTATTGCTTTCCCACCATACTTATCGAAGAAATCTCTTGATTGCAAAAGATATTTCTCTTTAAACCAAAAAGTATCTTCCTTATTATAAAGATAAGCACCTCCTTTAACTCCAAACCAATAGCCCACCATATTACCAAAAATACCAGCAATTGAAACTAGTGTAGCTAATAAAACTACATCACCAAAGTCACTGCCAACTGATACTTGCTGCATCAATAATTCACTATAAATCCCAGCCAAAAACAAAAGACTATCACCTGGTAGAAAAAAACCAGCAAACAAACCTGTTTCAGCAAAAATGATAAAAAGGATAACTAATAAACCTATTTTTATCCCTCCAAATTCCATTAAAACATAAAACTCGGGGTTAATTAATTGAGACCAATCGAAATTATTCATAAAATTGTTTTGAAATTCTGTGGGCAAAAGTACTTATAGTTTAGCGAAACAGCACCATAAAGAGTGTCCATTTCCGTTTTTTTAATAAATATTTAATATAATTTAGGTGTTTTAGAATATATCAAAAATAATTTAGAAAGGACATACTACATATTTGAACACCTTTACTTCTTTGGTTCTTCTCTTTCATATTGACAACAATGATGGAGGTTGTTATAAGTTTCTTGCGTAGATCTTACCTCACCTGCATCATGTCCTACTTTAGCAACTGCTTTTTTCACTTCAGCTACAGAGGTTTTTTCCTCATTGATAATTATTTCTAACTTATGGGTTTCAATATTCCAATTGGCTGATTTAACACCATCAACTGAAAAAGCCGCTTTCTGAATTCGTCTTTGACATTGTTCACAATTACCATTAACCATAATTGTGTGTTTTGCATTTTTGTTTTTTTTATCTTGAGCCTGAGTGGAAAGTGCTACTATTATTAACATCATTCCTAAAAATATTTTTTTCATAATTATGTTTTTTATTGTTGTTGAAATTGATTTTTGTAATTGTCCTTGACATTACTTTATTTAATTTTAAATCTAAGACCCGCATAATACATTTGTCCAAAAATTGGTGCATACACAATAGAAGCATCAAATGTGGTTCCAAAAGGATTTTCACTACCAATAATTGCTTTTTCCTGTTTATAGTTTCCAATATTTTCGCCACCAACATATATTTCAAAAGTAGAAGAAAAAGTTCTTGTAATTTGGGCATTCATCAAAGAATAAGAAGATGAATATTCCGGAAGTCTATCCCCCACAGGATTTGATATTGTTTCAGGTAATTTTTGCTCTCCCATCCAATTGTAGGTGAAATCAAACTTCCATTGTTGACCCTTCTCGCCAATATGAGTTTCATAGGCTAAATTTCCAAAAAAACGATGTTTGGCTTGCAAGGGTCTTTCAATCCTTCCGTTTAAATAATCGGTTTGAATGTCATAATATTTGTAAGCTGTACGCAATTCAAGATGTTTTAGCAATTCAAGATTAAAGTCTAATTGCAAACTATTTGCAAATGATTTCCCATTCAAATTGTAAAATAATGCCTGATGAGTTCCCGGAACTGCCGGAGCTGTATATAAATCAACCACCACCTGATTTTGAAAATCGGTTCTGTAAAAATCAAAACCTACATCAGCTTTTTTGCCAAAAACAGAAAATCCCTGACTGAAACTCAATCCGTAATTCCAGGCTATTTCAGGATCCAGCCCATAAATTTTTCCATTAGTATCTAAAATTTCAAATGCTCTGGAACTCGCAAAAAGCGGTTGATTTTCCGCAAAAATATTGGCACTGCGTTTTCCTCTTCCTACTGAAGCCCGCAAAACCCCTTTTGCCCAAGGATTGTATCTAGCATGCAATCTTGGCGTAACAAAAACACCTAACCGATTGTGATTGTCAATGCGTCCGCCAGCAATAAAACTAAAATTGGAAGTATTATCATAAGTATATTCAAAGAAAGCGCCAACAGAATTATCGATTCTGCTATAATCCGTAACGTTCACAAACTCCTGATATTTATCGTAGGTAAAATTCAGACCCGTTGCAAATTTATTCATCGTATTATTGATAATCGAGTTGAAAATCAAATTCGAATAATAACTACTTTGTTTAATGTTGTATTGATTCAAACCAAAATAAGAATCCTGACTATGACTGTCAAAAGCATTTTGAAAACCAAAACTTTGATATGGCATATCTGGAAAAACATAACCTAATTTAGTTGAAACATTAAAACGTTCCGTGTTGATTTCAGAACCCCAGAAATTAGTAGTTCCTTTATCTCTCATCGGGTCAAAGTCTATTTCACCTGTTTGTTTCTCGTCATTCATATAACGAAAATTAATGAAACTCACCCAGCCTTTTTCGGCATCTGTATATTGCCAACGGTTTAAAACATTAATTTGTTTTCCTAATGGATTGTCCAGAAAACCATCGTCATTCATATCGTTTTTAGCAATTCTTGTATTGCCATGAACAAATAAGCTACTTGCCCATTTGTCCGAAATTTTGGCATTGAAATGGGTGTTCAATTCAAATCGACTGTCTGTTGAACCATAAGCATTCATAAAAAAAGGGATATCGTTAACAGGCTTAATTAATTCTGTGTTTATTTGACCCGAAATACTTTCATATCCATTAACTACACTTCCTGCACCTTTTGTAATTTGAATACTTTCAACCCAGGTCCCTGGTGTAAACGATAGTCCATAAGCTTGAGAAGCTCCACGAACTGATGGAATATTTTCTTCGGTAATCATCAAATAGGGACTAGTCAAACCCAGCATTTTGATTTGTTTGGTTCCCGTTAAAGCATCCGAAAAATTAACATCAATAGAGGGATTGGTTTCAAAACTTTCGGCGAGATTACAACAAGCCGCTTTGAGTAATTCCTTACTAGTCAAAAGAGTCGTATTTGCAGTAATCTTCAAAGATTTTTGCAAACTTTTGTTCTTGGATTGTACTTTTATGTCTTGTAATGTGTCTTGAGAATAAGAACTAAACACACTTAACAAGATCAATAAAAGTATTGAAATTTGTTTTTTCATTAGTATAGATTTTAATGTTTTTAAAAGATTATCAAACCAACGAATGGCTTGACCTCATAAAACATTAGAATCAGGCGTAGAAAATGTATTGATGATATAATTGAAACAGCGGAGGCGCATTGGCATCACAATAATAATAAGTAATTTCACTGTTTTCAAAATTTGAAACTTTAGAAAAAACAATTAGATTCCATTCCTCAAAAAGAAAAGTAAAATTAGGCTGAAATGAAATTGAAGTTACAGTTGTATTTTCTGATTTCTTTTGAAAATTCACTACTTTGTCTTTACAACAACTGTCTTTTTTTTCAAGTTCATTGGAAGCTTTCGGAGCACAACAACTGTTTTCAACTGTATTTTTAGATTCAACAGCTTTCCACAAAACAGGTTTTACAGAAGCTATTTCTCCTCCACAATAATGCACATCAACAGCAAATCCTACATTGGAAACCAATAGGAAAAATGACAAAAGAATACTGATGTGTTTTTTGAAGTCCATAGTGCAAAATTACGTTTTTATCTAAAAACAGTAACCAAAATTTTGTTAAAAATAAGATTACTTGTTTTGCTTTTGAAAGTAAAAAGCAGGAAGGAATAACAGCAAAAAAATAGGCTGAATCAGAAATCTGCGAATATAAAATAAAACCATTTTGCTAGGCTCGCTAAAATAAGAAAGCATAAAAAAGAAAGTGACAACCAAGATTATAAAAAATAGGATGTACAATATAGAAGCAAACTTAACAGCTTCAATATCTTTAAATAAAACATAAATTACAGCCAATGATACAATGGAATTCAAAAAATACCGAAACAAAAGTCCTAAAAACAAAGAACTATTTTGAATTTCCGGCAATGGCAAATTATGATAATCTATTTTAAAATAATTCAAAAAAGGATCGTAAAACAAAACATCTTCGTAAGCTCTTATAAAAACTAACAAAAGCACAAGTGAAATTACCAACAAAATCTTAATTTTATTATTGAGCAGTTTTTGTAGCATAAATTGAAAATTTATTAACCCAAATAATCCATAACAAAAAAACAACTCCATATATAAACAACGGAAAAACAACTCCATGTAAAAAGTGTTCTTGTTTTGGAAAGTAATACATCAAAACACACAAAAGAGCAATTCGAACCACATTTAAAATATGAATTAGTAAACAACCACCTAATATATAGAAAATAGTCGCTTTAATTTTCCCCGAAAAAGCAACTACAAAAGCAACGAATAAAATAATCACACTCAAACCGTTACAGCCTTCGATAATCCTCGCCATATGTTTCCCATTATAAAGTAAATTTACTGCTGATTCTTTTATGTTCGGCTCAATACTGGCATCACAATTAAAAAAAACCAGTAGATTTTTTGTCTGTTTAGCAACCAATTCTGTAAACCCATCTGTTTCAAATTTGGCAACATCAAATTGGCTAAGATAACTTTCGTAAGCAAAAGTCAAAAGCAAATAGGTCAATAGAAACTTTCCTAAAAAAAGCAAAAAGGGTTTATAAAGTATTAAATATTTTTTCAAAATGAAATTTTTAACAAATTTATACAAAATCAGACCAACTCATTTAAATACTTTTACATAAAATGCAGGGTATGACTTTCGAAGAATTAAAACCAAAAGTAACTGAAATCACTTTAAATTCCACATTTTCTAAAGAAGAAAAACTATTGAAAATTTGTAAACTCCTAAGAGATTCTATAGACTATTACAATTGGGTTGGTTTTTATTTTGCTAATCACGAAACCCAAACATTACATCTTGGCCCTTATGTGGGAGCATCAACTGACCATACAACAATTCCTTTCGGAAAAGGTATTTGTGGGCAAGTTGCAGTTTCTAACTCCAATTTTGTAGTTCCTGATGTTGCCGCACAAGACAATTATATTGCTTGCAGTTTTACTGTAAAATCAGAAATCGTGGTACCTCTTTTTGTAAATGGAAAAAACATTGGACAAATTGATATTGACAGCCACGTTCTGAATCCTTTCTCTGAAACTGATGAACGTTTTTTAGAATTTGTAAATAAAGAAATTGCAAGGTTGTATTAAAAGTATTACGTTTGTTTTCTAAACCAACCTGCTCTTTATGAAATCCATTTTATATACAATTCTAGTTCTTTTAATTCCAAAACTAGTTCTTTCTCAATCTTCTTCAATCGACAGGAAGATATTTTTAGATTCTACTTGGTACGAAACCACATCTGAAAATTATAAATACTATAGAATAGTAAAAGATTACTATTCCGACAAAGAATTATATGTAATTAACGATTACTACAAATCAGGAGTTTTGGAAAAAGAAGGAATGTCTAAATTTAAGGAAGGTTACACTAAAGAAGGTGAATTTATATTTTATTATGAAAATGGCACAAAAAAATCAGTTACCAATTATACTAAAAACCTTCCAAGTGGAAAAGAAATTAGATGGTATGAAAATGGAAAAATAAAACAAGAAGGAGAATATATTCCAGATGAGAAAAAAAATGAATTTGAATACAAAGTAAATCAATTTTGGGATAACAGTGGAGTACAAAAAGTAACTGATGGTAATGGTAATTATGAAGAAAAGGAAGAAAAAAATTTTAGCTCAGGAAAAGTAAAAAATGGTTTTAAAGATGGACTTTGGGAAGGTTTTGACAAAATAATAGGATATACTTTTACCGAAAACTATAAAGATCAAAAATTAGTATCAGGTATTAGTATTGACTCAAATAAAGTTTCACACAATTATAAAATAGTTGAATTAAAACCCGAATCCAAAAAAGGTATTATGGATTTTTATCAACATGTAGCCAAAAATTTCATAATGCCCGAAGTGGAAGGGTTAAGAGGAAAAATTTACCTAACATTTATTATTGATACCGATGGCAAAGTCATTGAACCAAAAGTAATTAAAGGCATTGGTTATGGAGCAGATGAAGAAGCAGTAAGAGTTCTTACTTTATACAAAAATTTTACACCAAAGGAAATCAGAGGGATAAAAGTCAAATCTACTTATTCGTTACCAATTACTCTTCATTCTGCTCAATAAAAAAGCATATCAAAAAAACAATTTATGAAATCAATACTATTTTCCATTCTATTTATTTTCTTGCCAAAAGTGGCAATTTCTCAGATTTCCGATAATGACAAAACTATTTATCTTGACTCTTTATGGAAAGAAACGACAAAAGGAAATCACAAATATTACAAAATAATCAAAGACTATCATTCCGACCAAAAAGAATATAAAATTTATGTATATTATAAAAATGACAAGTTAAAGAAAGAAACCACTCTTAATGGCAAAGATGGAGGCTCACCCATTGGAGGGGAAATTAATTATTACGAAAATGGCAATAAAGAAAAAATCATAAATTATCTTAACGGAAGACCTACAGGAAAAACTGTAAGTTATTATGAAAATGGAAATGTAAAAGAAGAAGGAGAATATACTGGGAATTACGACGAAGCAGGCAAATCATACAAACTTAACCAGTATTGGGACGAAAATAAAAATCATTTAATAATTGATGGAAATGGAGTTTATTCTTGCGGAAACAATTTAGATTATACAGAGACAGGAAAATATAAAGACGGATTTAAAGACGGTATATTTGAAGGCAAAAATTTAAAAAAGAATACTTCTTTCATTGAGAAATACGAAAACGGAAAATTTATATTAGGAACAAAAACTTTTGCAGATAAAACAAAATCAGAATATTTGGAAATGGAAATAAGACCTTTTCCAAAAAAAGGAATACAAGATTTTTATAATTTTATAGGTAAAAATTTTACTTATACTAAAGAATCAATGAAAAATAATATAAAGGGGAAAATATATCTTCAATTTGTAATTGATAAAGACGGAGAAATTGTAGAACCAACAATAATAAAAGGACTAGGTTACGGACTGGACGAAGAAGCCATAAGAGTTTTATCAAAATATGGAAAATGGAATCCTGGAGAACAAAGAGGCGAAAAAGTAAGATGCTCTTTCACATTACCTTTAGCTCTTCAGGCACCAAAATAAAATAATTCATAATTCATAATTCATAATTCATAATTATTTTTTACTTTTGCAGCCGTCTTATAATAGATGTAAGACATACATAATAATCATTTAAATAATATTGGAATGTACTTAACTAAAGAAGTTAAAGAAGAAATCTTCGCTAAACACGGAGGAAAAGCAGAAAACACAGGATCTGCAGAAGGACAAATCGCATTATTCACTCACAGAATTAGCCACCTTACTGAGCACTTGAAAAAAAATCGTCACGATTACAACACAGAGCGTTCATTGGTACTATTAGTAGGTAAGAGAAGATCTTTGTTGGATTACTTGAAAAAGAAAGAAATCAACAGATACCGTGAGATTATCAAAGTATTGGGTATTAGAAAATAATCAATATAATAAAGAGGTGCGAAAGTGCCTCTTTTTTTATTTTAGATTTTAGAGTATTGATTTTAGATTTCTTCAAAAAAACATCTTTTATCTATCCGTCTATCATCTAATCGTCTTTAAAAAAAAGTTTGGTTTTTCATTGGGTTACAACAACTACACACACAACTACAACACAACCCATTGTATAACCTATTAAGGAAAAAATTTATGATTCCACAATTATTTGTAGAAAGTATCGATTTAGGTGATGGCAGAAGCATCACAATCGAGACAGGTCGTTTAGCCAAACAAGCTGATGGATCTGTAGTAGTAAGAATTGGTAAAACTGTAATCTTAGGAACAGTTGTATCATCAAGAAAAGCAAGTCCAGGTATCGACTTTTTACCACTTACGGTAGATTATCGTGAAAAATTTGCTGCAGCAGGACGTTTTCCTGGAGGATTCTTCAAAAGAGAAGCGCGTCCAAGTGATAGCGAAGTGCTAACAATGAGATTAGTTGACCGTGTATTACGTCCACTTTTCCCATCTGATTATCACGCAGAAGTTCAGGTTATGATTCAGTTGATGTCTCATGATGACGAAGTTATGCCAGACGCATTAGCAGGATTAGCAGCTTCAGCAGCATTGGCTTTGTCTGACATTCCATTTGAAAATTTAATTTCTGAAGCCAGAGTGGGAAGAATTGACGGTAAATTTATCATCAATCCATCTCGTGCACAATTAGAATTATCAGATATTGATATGATGATTGGAGCTTCAACAGATTCTATCGCAATGGTAGAAGGAGAAATGAAAGAAATCTCAGAAGCAGAAATGGTAGAAGCAATTAAATTTGCTCACGAACATATTAAAGTACAAATTGCAGCTCAAGAAAGATTGGCTCAGGCATTTGGAAAAAAAGAAGTTCGCAAGTACGATACTGAAAAAGTTGACGAAGCAGTATATGCTAAAGTAAAAGAATACGCTTACGATAAAATTTATGCTATTGCAAGCAAAGGTTCAGCGAAACACGAACGTTCGGCTGCATTTGATGTAATAAAAGCAGAAACACAATCTTTGTTTACAGCAGAAGAATACGCTGAAAATATAGATTTGGCAGGATTGGTTGGAAAGTATTTCTACAAAACCAATAAAGAAGCAGTTCGTAATGTAACTTTAGACTTAGGAACTCGTCTTGACGGAAGAAAAACTACTGAAATCAGACCAATCTGGTGTGAAATCGATTATTTACCATCTGTTCACGGTTCAGCTTTATTTACTCGTGGAGAAACTCAAGCATTGGCAACAGCTACTTTAGGAACTTCCAGAGAAGCAAACCAAATTGATTCCCCATCTGAACAAGGAGAAGAAAAATTTTACTTACACTATAATTTCCCACCATTTTCTACAGGAGAAGCTCGTCCATTGAGAGGAACTTCAAGAAGAGAAGTTGGTCACGGAAACTTGGCACAAAGAGCATTGAAAAATATGATTCCTGCTGATTGCCCTTATACAATTCGTGTGGTATCTGAAGTATTAGAATCTAACGGTTCATCTTCTATGGCTACCGTTTGTGCTGGAACATTAGCATTAATGGATGCTGGAATTCAAATGACTCGTCCTGTTTCTGGAATTGCAATGGGATTAATAACTGATGGTGATCGTTTCGCAGTTTTATCAGATATTTTAGGTGATGAAGATCACTTGGGAGATATGGACTTTAAAGTAACTGGAACTACTAAAGGTATTACAGCTTGCCAAATGGACATCAAAATTGACGGATTGAAATATGAAATTATGGAACAAGCTTTGGCGCAAGCTAGAGACGGTCGTTTGCATATTTTGAATATTCTTACTTCAACTTTGGCTGAACCTAAAGCAGATGTTAAAGAATACGCTCCAAAAATTATCACAAGAACCATTCCTGGTAACTTTATTGGCGCTTTGATTGGACCTGGTGGAAAAGTAATTCAGGAATTACAAAAAGCTACTGGAACTACAATCGTAATCAACGAAGTAGACGAACAAGGAGTTATTGAAATTTTAGGAACTGATCCTGCTGGAATCGAAGCAGTATTGGCTAAAATTCAATCTATTACTTTCAAACCACAAATGGGCGAAGCTTATGAAGTGAAAGTAATCAAAATGCTTGATTTTGGTGCAGTTGTAGAATATACAGCAGCTCCTGGAAATGAAGTATTGCTTCACGTATCTGAATTAGCTTGGGAAAGAACAGAAAATGTTGCTGACGTTGTAAATATGGGTGATGTTTTTGAAGTGAAATACTTAGGTCTTGATCCAAAAACAAGAAAAGAGAAAGTATCTAGAAAAGCACTTATGGCCAGACCTCCACGTGAGGAGAAAAAAGAGTAATCAAATTTTTAGTTTACTAAAGGTTTAATTCATAACAAACCCCGTTTCATTCATTTGAAACGGGGTTTTTGATTTGCAACAATAAGTTATAGTAATTAAAAAAAGTACTTTCAAATTTCAATGTTGAAAATTCAAAAGCACTTTTAAAATTATTTTTAAATAGAATATCAGGCTTTGTAATTATTAACAAAACTTAATAATATCTATGTCTTACTTAGCTGGTAATACTTTAAATGAGCATACATTTACATCTCCACCTGTTCCAACAGCAGACACTTTGTAAGCTCCTTCAGGATTACAACTAATTGATTGACTATTACTACCATGTAGTGGACAATCAAAATTGATTGTAATAACTGCATTACCAATTTTCCATGAAGCCCATCCTGTAGTTCCTGACGGAGAAGAATCACGACCTTGAGAACCAAATGTAGTAGTGTCTGTTTTTGGAGTATCAACTGGTGAATTGATCCATTTACCCCAAGACAAATCAGAACCTGTAATTAGCATATCTTCGTTTGTGAAATTAATTACTGTACCTCTAACTTGAAGATACTCATACATAACTTTATTACTTTGTTCTACTGTATTATTTGATTTTGTTTCTGACATAATTTCTATTATTTAGATTTCCTACTCATAAAGCTTTTCGGATTCCGCCTCGTTTTTACTGGTATCTGCTCCACTTTAATATTTTGTTTCTGCCTATAAATCCATCGAAATAGTTTTAGGAAAATAGATTTAATATGAAAAATAAATTTGCTAGCTTTCTTTACTTCTATTCCAAAACTATAACAACAATTATGTTTTAAATAAAAAATTGGTATTAAATGAAGATAGTTTGCCATAAGAACAAAAAAGGCAGTTACTAAACCTTATTTAATCATTTTAAGTACACACTTACATTTTTAAAACATTGTATGAGAATTAAACTATAAAAATAACATTGGTTTAATAGTTTATTGGGAGAAAAAAAATATCTTTAACACTTGAAAAAATATAGAATATTAACTTTTAAAAACTACAATTATGGCATTCAATGTTATCCAAAACACCAGAATTAACACAGGAGCTTTTATTTTTACAAATCCTGAAACAGTTACTTATCCAGTAGAGCCTCTAGTTTCAGCAAATTTTTACAGCCCAAACGGTGTATTAACACTAAAAATCAGAGCTACATTATACATCAACTCTGAAGACCCAAACAATCCCACAGTAGAAACCCCTACTGAAGTAGACAATTCATTACAATTGTATTTTGATTATAATTTCTCTGAAGAAACACCAGAAAGCTGTGATGTTTGGTATGTAGAGGTAGATTATACTTCTGACACAGTCAGCGATATTACTGAAGTTGTATCTTATTTAAAAGATATTGATCCTGAAACATCTAGAGGAACAAAAACTGGAGTAAAAGTTTAAATAAATTTAGAAAAAGCCTACTTATTTTATTACTTAAGATAAGTAGGTTAATAAAAATACAGTTATTTTTATAGCATCCTTAAACTACAATAATGCTATGTCAAAAACAAAAACTAGGATTACTCTTTTAATTTTATTTTTCCCTCTTCTAATTATTTCTCAAGAAGCTCAAACTAGTGATTTTATTATTAATGTTATTAAGAAAAAAACAGAATTTAAAAATGAGACTAATTTTGGCAAAGCACAATTATTTTACTTAAAAAAGGAATGGGATTCTACTTTAATATACTCAATGAAACAATTAAACAAAAGCCCTAATAATGAATTAGCTGATTATTGCCATTATTTTAGATGTCACAGTTTTCAAAAAAAAAAACTATTTGATGAAGCTCTAACAGAAATAAAATTAGTATCCAAAAAGTTTTTATTTCAAAATCTAGTCCATAATAAACTTGGACAAATTTCATTAGAATTAAAAAATTTCAAAAAAGCTATCCAATATTTCAAAGAAGTAGAAAAAAACTATACTTCAAACAAAGAAGGACTTAAAATAGGAGATGTATATGAAAGATTAGGCATTTCTTATTTACATCTCAATCAATTTACAAAAGCAGAAGAATACTTTTTTAAAAGCAAACAATTACAAGAAAAAGAGAATAATACAGAATCTCTAATCTATTTGTATATGAATATTGCCAATTTATATTATTCACAGTATAAAGATCAACAAGCTATTGTCTATTTCGAAAAAGCTTATACCTTATCACAAAATACAAAAGATTTCGACCTAAAAGAATCTACTTCAAACAATATGGCAGTTGTTGAAGAAAATAGAAAGAACTACAAAAAAGCTTTAGTATACAGAAAAGAATCGGAACATTGGAAAGATTCCTTAAATAATCAAAACAAAATCTGGGCAGTTGCAAATTTTGAGAAAAAGTTTGCCGTTGCCCAAAAACAAAAACAAATCAAAGTACTGGAAGTAGAGAATCAATTAAAAAAAGCTGAACGTAATGGACTATTTTATTCGGCAATTTTATTACTCTGCTTTTTAACAGCAGGAGCTTTTGTCTATGTACAAAAAGTAAAAAATGCCAAAATAATTCTCCTTCAAAAAAACAAACTTGACGAACTCAACGCTACCAAAGACCAACTTTTCTCCATTGTAAGCCACGATCTACGCTCCTCTGTAAATGCTTTAAAAAAAAGTAATACTAAATTAACTGCAACTTTAGAAACCAAAGATTACAACGAACTAAATCATCTCTTACAATCCAATAGTGCAATCGCTAACGGAGCTTATAGTCTATTAGACAATTTACTGCATTGGGCTATGTTACAAACCAAGCAATTGTATTTCCATAAAGAATCAGTGCATTTGTATTCAATCGTACAACAAATAGAATACAACTACAAACCTTTATTACTTGATAAAAGCATTACTTTCGAGAACACGGTTTCAAAAAATAGTTTTATATTCGTGGATCTTGATTCACTAAAAATTGTGCTTCGGAATTTGCTGGATAATGCTATTAAATTTTCTAACGAAAATGGCAAAATAAGATTTTATACATTAGAGACTAGTACTGATTTTTGTCAACTTATAATTGAAGACACTGGCTTAGGAATGAGTCAAAACACTATAAACGAATTATTAAAGGATAGCGAATTATTAGCCAAAAAAAGTAATTCAGAGATTATAGGAACAGGTCTGGGGCTACAATTATGCAAACAGATGATTAAAAAGAATGGCGGCAACTTAGCTATAGAAAGTGAACTTAATAGAGGGACTAAAATGATACTTTCGTTCCCCAAAACAGAACAAAATGGATAATATCAACGTACTCATTATAGAAGATATAGCCGAGCAAAGTGAAGCACTTAGCAAAGTACTATTAGAAAACAAATACAATGTAGTAGCTATAGCTAAGAATTATACCGATGCATTAGCCCTATTCTACAAAAATACAGTAGATGTTGTCATAATAGATGTATTTTTAGATGGAAAACCAGATGGAATTACCTTTGCAGAAACCATCAATATTGTTCCAAATGCCTCAAAACCATTTGTCTTTTTAACAAGTTCTCACGACCGCCAGATTTTCGAAAGAGCAAAACTTACCAAGCCGTTTAGCTTTTTAATGAAACCGTTCAATGAATTAGAGCTACTTTATGCATTAGAAATGGCCGTAGAGAAATTCTACGAACAAACTAATGTATTTCATAGTGAAGATCAAAATACTGTAATCAGTAATGATTATCTTTTTATAAAAAAGAAAAATTCCCTAAAAAAAGTAGCCATCGATGATGTTTTGTACATAGAAGTGGAAGATCGCTATTGCAACATAATAACCGAAAAAGAAAAATTTGTAATTCTTATTTCATTGACCAAAATCAGTGCCTTACTTGATGTCAATAAATTCATCAGAACCCATCGCAACATCATGGTAAATTCCAATAAAATAGAAGAAATAATACTCGCAGACAATCTTGTCATCTTAAAAGGAAATCATAAAGTAAACCTCAGCAATACTTATAAAGATTTTATAAAAAAAATTAATATACTTTCTTAAAAAGCTATTTAACAACTTACATCAGTAGAAATCTTCTCCTTATCGAGAAGATTTTTCTTATTTATAGAAACCAAACAGAATTAAATTAAAGCTTTGTACCATCAAAAACTGCCTTCATAACAATTTTATGTACTAAAAAAGGAAAGGAAATTATTTTTGAAATAAGATTAACTAAAAACTCATCATTTATGGTATCAAATAACCCTTTAGACATGACAAAGCCAATCTCATTTCTGCAAAAAATAATACTAAATCCTTATATCGGAGTATTTGTATCATTAGTATTTATTATTCCTAGCCTCTATATAATACTAGAAGACGTAACGATAATAAGAAAAGAATATATTTTTCTTGCTATTGGAATTCCAATATATATTAAATCTTTAAACAAAATATTTGATGACATTCTTAACATTGATAAAAATATTTTCAAATAAAAACCACACAATCCCTTAGTAATCATCACATAAATAACATTATATATTTATGTGATGATTTTTTTTTGAAACTATTGTAACTTTTTTGAAACTCCATACGTATAACTACTTGTACACTTAAAAATTGAGGAGACACCACTATGAGACAACTTAAAATCACCAAGCAGGTAACGAATCGTGAAACTGCATCATTAGACAAATATTTACAGGAAATCGGAAAGGTGGATCTTATCACCGCTGATGAAGAGGTAGAATTAGCACAAAAGATAAAAGCTGGTGATCAAAGAGCTTTAGAAAAATTAACAAAAGCCAATCTACGTTTCGTAGTATCTGTGGCAAAACAATACCAAAATCAGGGTTTAACACTTCCCGATTTGATTAACGAAGGAAATTTAGGTTTGATAAAAGCCGCACAACGTTTTGATGAAACTCGTGGTTTCAAATTCATTTCGTATGCTGTATGGTGGATTCGTCAATCTATTTTACAAGCTTTGGCAGAACAATCCCGTATCGTTCGTTTGCCTTTGAATAAAATTGGTTCTATCAATAAAATCAATAAAATGTATGCTTTGTTAGAGCAATCTAACGAAAGACCACCAACAGCTGAGGAAATTGCCAAAGAATTGGATATGACCGTGAATGATGTAAGAGAAAGTATGAAAAACTCTGGTCGTCACCTTTCTATGGATGCACCACTTGTTGAAGGAGAAGATTCAAACCTTTATGATGTATTGCGTTCTGGTGAATCACCAAATCCGGACAGAGAATTAATTCAGGAATCATTGCGTACAGAAATCGAACGTTCATTAGAAACATTAACTCCAAGAGAAGCAGATGTAGTTCGTTTGTATTTTGGTCTTGGTGATCAGCATCCAATGACATTGGAAGAAATAGGAGAAACTTTTGATTTAACCCGTGAACGTGTACGTCAGATTAAAGAAAAAGCAATCCGCAGATTGAAACACACTTCAAGAAGCAAAATCTTAAAAACATATTTAGGATAATCTTTCTTAGAATGATAAATTTTGAAACTCCGGCTAATTACCGGAGTTTTTTATTTTTAATATTTATCTTTGCAAAAAAAACAACACTACTATAATGAGAAATACAATTATTGCCCCTTCAGTTCTTGCCGCAGACTTCGCTAATTTGCAACGCGATATCGAAATGATTAACAATTCTGAAGCAGATTGGTTTCACATTGACATTATGGACGGAGTTTTTGTTCCTAATATTTCTTTCGGAATGCCAGTATTGGAAGCTATTGCAAAACATGCTAAGAAAACAATCGATGTGCATTTGATGATTGTAGATCCAGATCGATATATTAAGACCTTTGCTGATTTGGGAGCCAATATTCTAACGGTTCATTATGAAGCTTGCCCACATCTTCACAGAACCCTTCAGGCTATCAAAGCCGAAGGAATGGAAGCCGGAGTGGCATTAAACCCACACACAAGTGTAGATTTATTGGAAGATATCATCAACGATATTGACATGGTTTGTATCATGAGTGTAAATCCAGGATTTGGAGGACAATCTTTCATCGAAAACACTTATGATAAAGTAGCAAAGCTAAAAGCTTTAATTAACCGAAAAGGTGCTTCAACATTAATTGAAATTGACGGAGGCGTAACCAATAAAAATGCAGTTCAATTAGTCAATGCTGGTTCTGATGTTCTTGTAGCCGGAAGTTTTGTGTTCAAAGCAGAAAACCCAACCGAAACAGTTGCCGATTTAAAGAAATTGACTTCTTTCTAAAATTAAAACAACATCAAATAAATAAAAATCCGAAGCTATAACTTCGGATTTTTTTATGTTCAAAATCGTCATCCATTTTACATTACTATTTCGAAACATTCCCTTAAACTATAAGACACAAAGAGTTAATAATAAAGTAACCATTCCGTCAAATGCAGATTCCAACTGATAAATACATTTGTATCGAATTTAAAAAATTACTTTATGAAAGAATATTTACAATTAAAGAACTCTTTAAAAACTAACTCGGCAATAGGATTGTTTTCAATTGCAGCATTATTAACTTTTAATAATAGTAATGCTCAGTCTGTAGACCTTTCTACTTACGTTAGAGTAGGTCGATATGATTTACCGGAACCAACAAGAACTGCACATCCAACCAATAATTTACTAGCTCAGGAAGCTTCCGGAGTAACTTACAATTGGGACACTGATACGCTTTTTATTGTTGGAGACGGAACAACTTCTGTAACTCAGGTATCAAAAACAGGACAGCTAATCGACACGATGACATTAGCTCAGGGAAGCAGCCCACAAGGAACTGATTTTTATGACTCTGAAGGAATTACTTATATTGGTAATGGTCAGTTTGTAATGACTGAAGAACGCGACAGAAAAGTAGTTTTATTTACTTATGCAGCAGGAACCACTCTTACCAGAGCTAATACTAAAACTGTAACATTAGGAACATTTGTTAACAATACCGGTACAGAAGGACTTTCTTATGATCCAAAAACTAACGGTTATATTGTTTTAAAAGAAATTTCTCCAATAGGAATTTTCCAGACAGGAATTGACTTTAATGCAGGAACTGCTACTAACGGTTCATCTTCAACAGACA
>JAZKED010000031.1:0-4897 GCA_040387175.1 Bacteroidota bacterium
TCTTTAACTATAATATTATAAACTCCTGCATCTGTCAAGCCTGTAAACACATTCGAAGCCTGATAAGTTCCTCCGTTGTTAATACTATATTGATATGGTGCAATACCGTTGGTTGCAGTAACTGTAACTGTTCCGTCTGATCCTCCAAAACAACTTACATTGGTTTGGGTAAACGTAGCTGATGGGGTCGTTTGTGGCGTTACTGTAACTGAACTTGAAACTGCCTGACAGGTTTGACTATCGGTTACTCTAAAAATATAAGTACCATCTGTCAATGTTGTTAGAACATTACTTGCCATAGCTGTCCAAGGTGCTCCTCCTGTAGTAGAATACTCATACTGAGTATAAGATCCTGTCCCTCCACTAGCGGTAAGGGTTACAACTGCACTTGGACTAACTGTACAATCCAAATCTTTTGTCAATACAGCTGCCAATAATAACTGTGGCTGAACTACATAGCTTACTATGTTTGAACTACAATTATTCGCATCTACAATACTCAAATCATAAGTACCCGGAGATGTAATTGTATAAATTGGACTCGTTTGGTTTGAACCGTTTATGGTATAAGTCGCTGGCCCTACTGCTACCGTTTGACCTATCGAAAGATCAATCGTTAATGCTGTTCCTACATAACATTGTGATGCTGGCATAACAATGATTGGTAGTGCATCTTCTACTATAGTAATAGGCAATGGTGCTGTAATAACACAATTGTTAGCATCTTTTACATACACATCCCATGAAGTAGCGATAGCTGGATCTAATACTGCTGAAGCTGAACTGGAATAGGTTCCTGCTGGTGCTCCACTTACTACATAAGAATAGCTATATGGTGCTACTCCTCCTGAAGCTGTTACACTTACCTGTGCTCCATTGTTACAATTCGCATTTATAAATGGATTGGCAACTAGTGCTAATGGCGCTGGAATGGAAACATTTACTGAAGCTGTTGCCGTACATCCTGTAATAACATCCGTGATGTTAATAGTTTGCAGGCTTGCTGAACTTATACCTGTCACAGGGATAGTTAAACTTGTTTGTGGTGCACTTACTGCTCCTCCATTAACTGAATAAGTGTATGTGCCTGCAAAGTTTCCTACTGTAAACAATACTTCTCCATTGCTTCCAGGATTACAGGTTACATTGCTTATCAATTGACCTGCAACTGTAATATTGGTTACAGGGGCAACTGTATAAGATTCCTGATAAGTACATCCATTGGCATCCGTTACCTGGAACACATAAGTGCCTGGTGTCAACCCTGCAAATGTCGTAGTAGTCTGCTGTGCTACAATAACTGGTGATGGGGCTATTGTCTCATACTGCAAGGTACCAACTCCGCCTGTGTGACCCGTAATCTCAACTGTACCATTTACTAAACATGTTACCGGAACTGTAGTAGCAAATACCAAGTCCGTAGGTGGTATTAAAGCCGGGATGTTAACACCATTTACTAAGGTATAAATACAACCTTTAGCATCTTTTACAAGTACATTAAAAGTAATTCCAACATACGATTGATATGTATTAGTTGATGAGTAATTTGTTCCTCCATCAAAACTATATTCGTAAGGAGCAGTTCCGGTTCCTGACGTAGCCGTAACTGTAACCGTAGCTGGTTGTGCAATATTTCCGGCACCACAAGTTAATGGAGTAGTTATAGCAGATGTCGCTGCTAAAAGAACTGGTTGAGTAATAGTAATTGGGGTACTTGGATAAAGACATGATTTAGAATCCCTAACAGTAACTACATAAGTAGTTCCAGCTGATAATCCTGTGAAAACATTGGAAGTTTGGAAAGTTCCTCCATCCAATTGATATTGGTAAGGACCAACTCCAGAAGTTACATTTACTGTAATAGTACCGTCAGTTCCTCCAAAACAGCTAACATTCGTTGGTGTAGTTGTAAATAATGTTGGTACAATTGGATCTAAAACAAAAGTGGTAGTTGTTTGACAAGTTGTTGTATTATTGGCATCTGTAACTCTAAAAGTATATGTATTGGCTGCAGAAGCTGAAAGCACATTACTTGCCATAGCAGTCCAAGGAGCACCACCAGTAGTAGAATACTCATAAGAATAATTAGCTGTTGGTGTTGTATTTCCACCCGTTGCTGTCAAAGTAATTGTAGCGTTTGGTGAAACTGTACAATCCAATTCTTTCGTTAAAGCAGCTGATAAATTTAACTTAGGAGATACAACATAAGGTACAATAGCGGTACATCCATTTCCATCCTTAATCACCAAATTATAAGTACCTGCAGCATTGAAAGTAAAAGTTGGTGAAACCTGGAAAGCACTTCCATTAACACTATAAGTTGCCCCACCAACAATATCCGGATCTACAGTTCCGGAAAAAGTAATTGTAAATGGTGTGCTACCATTGTAGCAAATAGGTGCAACTGGTGCTGTAACCGTTGGCAAGTCATCAGTATCTAATGTTACTGATGCCTGTTTAATACAACCGTAAGCATCTTTGGCATAAACAATATAATTTCCTGTTATACTTGTTGCAAAAGTTGTATTTACTGTCCAACCTGCTGTTGCAGCAGTTGGAGCAGGATCAGAAGCAAGTAAATATTGATAAGTATAATCAGCTGTACCATCTTGAGCCTGAGCCGCAATGATACCATCTTCGTTACAATTTACATTCTTGATTTTAGTAGCTGTAACAGATAAATCAATAGCTGATTGTGTAATATCAAATGGAGCAGATGCTACACTACATCCTGCATGAGTTGCTGCTCCTGTTTCAGTAACTAAAACAAAATAATTACCAAATGGTAAAACACCAAAATCAGTAACAACTAAGGAACCACTGGCAGGAACAATTGCTGCAACAGAAGCTCCTATTGGAGTAACAGATTGTGAATTATAAATTTGATATGTTACAGGAGTATTAGCAGCATAAGGATGATTAATAGTAAATGTTACACTGCCATCTGCCGCTCCTTTACATGTTATATTATTAGCTACTAAAGGATTTACAGTTATCAATGAGCTTGTTCCAATAGGTAAAGTTGACGTTTCATAATAGTAACATCCTGTACCAGTTCCGCCATGAGCTGCATCAGCATCAAAAACAACAAAAGTATAAGTTACTCCCGGTATCAAATTAGGGAAAGTTGTCTTTTTACTTCCGATAGCATCTTCTGGCAACCAGGTACCAGTTGGATAAGAAGGTAATCCTCCTGTATATATACTAAAGTAGAATGGACCTGATCCAATAGTACTGGTAGGTGAAGAACCAACAGATAATATTGCTGAACCTGGTGTAGAACAATCTGCTGGTGGAGCTATAATATTAATATCCAAATCATCTGGTGGAGATGCCACTAAAACATTCTGAATTAATTTAGAACAACCATTTGCATCAACTACATTAATTTGATACAATCCAAAATCAACTACATTAAAGGCAACTGAAGTAGTACCTGCGTTATTTAATTCAGAATTATTGTATCCATTCACACCTGTTACTATATAATCATAAGGACCAACACCTCCTGTTACACCATCAACAATAACAGATCCTTTAGAAACCCCTGCACCATTACAAGTAATAGGTAGTGAATGACTTGTTACTACAATAGCTGATGGCTCTGCAATTGTAATGGTCTGAGTATCTGTACAACCTTTGGCATCTGTAACAGTAATAGTATAATTACCCGCTGTTAAGCCAGAAGTTGTTGTGCCATAATCAAAAATTGAAGGTGATGTTCTTCTAACATTAAATACAAATGGCGCTTGTCCTTTAGTGTTATCAATAGCAATTGAAATAGCTGCTGTAGCCTCTCCGTTACAATTAATAGATTGTATTTCTGTTACTCCTGTGATATCAGGATTTATTGGAGTAGTCGTTACAATTGGAGCAGCCGTTACAGCGGTACAACCTGTTGCTGTATCCGTCACTCTAAAAGTATAGCTACCCGCAATATTCGAATTAAACACATTACTTGCCATAGCTGTATAAGCACCTAAAGCTTCTTTCGATTCATAAGTAAATGAACCTGTACCTCCTGTAGCAGTTATAGTTATCTGAGCAGCAGTTGGAACAGGATTACAAGTAATTCCTTTATCTAAAACAGCACTCAAAGTTAATTGTGGTACAACAGTTATGGTATTACTATCAGCTGTACAACCATTAGCGTCTTTGACACGAATGATATAAGTACCCGCTGTAGTAACTACGAAAGTATTTCCAGCTTGATATGAACCACCTGCATTGATACTATAGGTTAAAGTACCAGTTCCACCAGAACCATTAGCAGTAATAGTATAACTACCAACTCCTAAACATTGTCCTGTAGCTGTAGCCGTTACAGTTGGGGTTGCATCTTTTACAATAACAATATCAAGTTTGAATGTACATCCTTTAGCATCTTTTACCCATATATCCCAATTTGTATTTGTTGTAGGATCTAAATTAGCTACATTACTAGCTACGTAATCACCTGCTATAGGTGCTACACCATCTTGTTTGTAGGCATAAGTATAAGAAGCTGTTCCTCCAGATGGATTAACCGTTACTTTTGAAGTTGGTATAAAACAATTAGCATTTATTTGCGCTACACTTGCTGATAAAGCTGCTGCTGGTTGTGTTATAGTTATTGATGTTGAAGCCGTACATCCTGTAGTTTCGTCTGTAAAGAGTACTGCATAGTTTCCTGCTGCTAAATTTGTTGTATTAAAAGTAGTCGCCGTTTGACCTGTAACAGGCGCGCCACCGTTGATGCTATAGCTATAAGTAGTTGCAAAACCACTAATAGTATAACGAATAGAACCTGTATTTCCACCAAAACAATCTACGTCAGTTAATTTAGTAGCTATTCCAACAATAGGCGTAACCGGATTAACAGTATAAGAAGCTATAGCAAAACATCCGTTGGCATCCG
>JAZKED010000031.1:4997-14890 GCA_040387175.1 Bacteroidota bacterium
GTTGTTTTTGCTATACAATCATTAGCGTCTTTTACATAGACATCCCAAACTAAATTTGCCGCTGAGTTCGTGTCAACTGTAACAATATTACTAGTGTTATAGGCTGATACAATTGGTGCTGCTGATCCTGAAACTACCGCTGCATAACTATAATTTGGTGTCCCTCCTGTAGCTGTTACGGTAATTTGTGAATTATCGTTGTTGCAATTTACATTTGTTGCTACTGAAGATGAAACTCCTAAAACTGCTGGCTGAGTAATTACAATTGTAGCATTAGCGGTACAAGATGTAACATTATCTGTAACTTGTAATGTATAAGTTCCAGCTACTATACTGGTTAAATTAACTGTATTGCCTGTTTGAACTAAAGTTCCTGTTCCTGAAGTTAATGTATAAGTATAATTTCCAACTGTGGCATTTCCTGAAACTGTAAATTGTATTGCTCCTGTATTTCCTCCATTACACAATACATCACTCAATTTCACTGCTGAAACAGCTATCGGCGTAACCGGATTAACAGTATAAGAAGCTATAGCAAAACATCCGTTGGCATCCGTTACTTTGAAAGTATAAACGCCAGGGGTTAAGCCTGTGAAAATTCCTGAACTGGCTCCGGTTGTATTGGTTACTGGCCCTGATTCAATACTATAGGCTAATGTTCCTACTCCTGTACCTACTGTTCTTGTAACAGTTACTGTACTGGTTGTACTAGCTGCTGGTGAACAATAAATAGGGGTGCCAACTATACTGGAAATTGTCGGTGGATTTAATGGTGCTAAATCAATATGCTGAACAGATGACAAACAGCCATTTCCATCTCTTACAATGATATCAAATGATTGGATGCTTCCATTATCATTTACTGTCAATGTATTGCTTGGACTGTAGTTAGTTCCGTTATTGAAACTGTAAGTATAGGTTCCTGATCCTCCTGATCCTGTTACTGTAATTACTGCTCCAACTTTAGTATTTGTTACACTACAGCTGAATGGTGTAGTTACAACCGCTGATACTCCAACTGTGGTTGGGTTAATTAACGTAGCTGTAACGGTTCCTGTACATCCTTTACTGTCTTTTACATAAAATGTATGGATACCTGCTGCAAGACCTGTGAATAATGATGTTGCTGTGAATCCTGTTGTTGCATTGGTGCTATAGGTATATCCTCCTGAACCGCCTGCTCCTGTTAGTTGTACTGAACCATTGGCATTTCCATTACATAACGGATTTACATGGGTTTCGCTTACTGTTGGGTTAGTAATTGGATTTACTGTAACTGTGGTAGTCGAAGTACAATTATTAGCGTCTGTAATCACAAAGGTATAAGTGTCTGCATTGGCATTACTTACATTATATGTAAACGTCAAAGAAGCACTTGATGTGCTTGGTGCACTTGGTGCTCCTGCTCCTTTTTGAACTGTATAAGTATATGGAGATCTTCCTCCTGTTATGGTAGTAGTAATTACTGCATCCGGGCTAACTGAACAATCTAATGTTTTTGTTACTGCAGCTGCTGATGTCAATTGTGGATAAACGGTAACCGGAGTCGCTGATGCTGTACAGCCATTAGCGTCTTTTACCCAAACTGTATAGGTTCCAGGGGATACTGTAAAAGTATTTCCGGACTGGAAGGAACCTGCTAAACCATTAATTCCATAAGTCAATGTACCTGTTCCTCCTGTACCGGTAGCCGTAATAACAAAATTACTGCCTGTAGCTGAACACTGATTCGTTACCGATGCCGTTACCGATGGGACTAAATCACTAATGATAGTTACTGTTGTTTTTGCTATACAATCATTAGCGTCTTTTACATAGACATCCCAAACTAAATCTGCTGATGAATTTGTATCGACTGTTAAAACAGCACTATTTCCGTAAACTGAACTTGGAACAGTAGATGGACTTTTTGCAAAAGCATAACTATAATTTGGTGTTCCTCCTGTAGCTGTTATGGTAATTTGTGAATTATCGTTGTTGCAATTTACATTCGTACCAATCGCATTCGGAATAGCTAATGCCGCTGATGGTTGGGTAAGTGTTACTGTGTAAGTAGCAATACATTTCGTTTTTCTATCAGTTGCAGTGATTGTGTAAACTCCTGCAGGTTGTGGAGTTGTTACATTGATAGTAGTAATAGTTTCACTTACATTATTAGCACTTTGAATAGGTGTTGTATTAATAGTATAATCATAACCTCTGTCTTTCACACCATTCACTGTAAATTGAATAGTACCAGTGCCTCCAAAACATTTTATCGGACTAATTATATTTCCTCCTGCTATAATATCCGGTGCTCCATTAACTGTATAAGGTTTTGTGTAGTAACAATTCGTCTTGATATCAGTTGCTCTGAAAACATAGTTTCCAGGAGCCAAAGATTTAAATTCACCATCAGAATTGATTGAAGAATCGTAACCTGGAGGGCCTGAAATTATTTGGTAACGTATAGGAGCTGAAACACCCGCTTTTACAGCGGCAATATTTACATGGCCACCAGGAGGAGTTGTAGAACAATCATAACCGCTATCAGTAATAGTTATATCGGTGATTTGATCTAATGCAACAACAGTTACAGACAATGGTCCTATTTGACATCCATTATTGTCTTGAATATAAGCTGTTACTGCTCCTGCAGTAGTCGTAGAAAACGTATTGGTAGTAGTAAAGTTAGAAGTTCCATTGAAACTGTATTTATATGGAGTTGTTCCTCCTGAACCATTTACAGTCACAACTGCCGGAACTGTTCCTGAAGCACTACATTGTATGTCAGTAGCTGTAATCGTTCCTGTAACTACAGCTGGATTTATGATAGTAACATTACTAACCGCAGATTCACATCCTTTACTATCAATTACTTTGATATTATATGTACCCGCAGACAAATTTGTAAACTGATTTGTTGCCTGGGTTGTATAAGTAGGATTTGAACTCAGTTTGATTGCATAGGTATAAGCGGTAGTAAAACCATTACTAGCTGTAACCGTTATTATTCCGTTATTAGCATTATTACAAGTAATATCGGTTTTACTAAAAGTTAAAGTTGGTGTTGTTTTTGGAGAAACTGTTATGGTATTACTAGTTGCTATACATCCTCTGCTATCTGTAACTGTGAATACATAAGTTCCAGCCTGTGTTGCTGTAAATGGGAACGTAGGGACAGTAGTTGCTCCTCCATTACGAGAAACTGTATAAGTGTATGGAGCACCATAACCACCGGCAATAGTAGAAGTTATAGAAGCATTTACCAAACAAGTTAAATCTTGTGCTAAAGTCGCTGTCAATTGCAATTGTGGTGCAATAATAATATTTGAAATTGTAGTAGTACAATTATTGCTATCAGTAACTAGTATGCTATGAGTTCCTACTCCAACATTAGTAAAAGTATTGCCATTTTGAGCAGCAGCACCATTTAAACTATAAGTAAATGGAGATTTTCCTCCTGTTACATTTACTACCAATGAAGCCTGGTTCACTGTATCATAACAGAAATCTGAACCAGCAGCTATCGTAGCTGCTAAAGCTAGTGGAGCTACAACATTTACTGGAGCACCAACTGCACTAACACATAAATTGGCATCTCTTGCAAACACAGTATAATTTCCTGTAGGTACATTAGTAAACTGTGCATTTGCCTGATATGGTCTTACTATTGCACCTCCAGTAGTATTTCTTAATTCATATTGGTAAGCTGGAGTACCTCCAGCACCTACAGCAGTTATTGTTCCACCAGTAGTACAGGTAGGCAACACTGTTACTGAAGCAGTTACCGTTACAGCTGCTGGAGCAGTAATGGTTTGCGGTAAAGTAAATAAACACGGACTTGCCGATAAATCATATTGTATTCTTACACTATGTGAACCTGCAGATAAACCAGTAATAGTAAATGGTGAAGTAGCCCTTAGTGTAAAAGGAGCTCCATCCAAAGAATAATAAAAACCTGCTGCTGCAAAATTTTGAGCAGCAATAGTAATTTCACCGTCATTTGCACTAGCACAACTAACATTCTTGAATCCTGTAACAGAAGCGCTAAACGCTTGTCCAGATGGTACTATGAATGGGAAATCAACTTTAGTAACACAAATTTTAGGTAATTGATACACTTGAACATCATCAATAAGTGCATCGTTTCCATTATACAGAATACTTCCTGAACGTATTTTGAATGTCAAATTAGTATTATTACCTGGATCTAGAGATACTGATCTCAAATTCCAAAGTTCATTATTTGGAATTATTCCTGTCGCTTGAGAAGCTACTACTACACCTCCAGGAGTTACTAATTCTATTATAAAATCTGGATTAGCCGCATTTATAGTAGTTCTCAACAAATTAGCAAGATACAAATCTACTTTTACTGGTTGATTTGGAATAACATCCGCAATAGGTTTGCTATATAATACACCATAAGGTCCTGCTGCAGAACCAATATTTACCAATAGAAATCTTCCATTAGCATCTGTTCCGTTAGTTGTATGATCTTTGAAATGATACCAAGCTCCTGAGTTATTACTGCTTGGATCATCACCTCTCCAAAAAAAGCTGGCTACAGAATATTGATTATCTTCAACTGATCTTGTCCCACAAACATAAGGTGCTGTTACATGTTGATCGTTAAAACAGTAAGCACTTGCTATTCCAGGAGATGTAGTTGGTACACCTGAACCAAAATCTTCTTGTAATAAATTACTAAAAGTAGATACTGTTTGTAATTTATATTCAACGCTTATAGTATGTGAACCTGATGGTACATTTAAAAATGTTTTAGGATCGGCAGTATTTGGATTTAAAACTCCATCTAAATAATAATTATAAGTAAATAATGTATTATTAGGATTAGTAACCGTAGCCGTGCTATTTGCTGTTCCATCACAATTAATATTTGGAGCTGATATATTAATAGTTGGATCAACCGGTTCCGGATCAATAATAATATTTGGCATCTGGTAAATACAACCTAATGCATCTTTAATATAAAGTGTATAAGTACCCGGAAGCTTATAAGCTTCATTTGTTGTAACCCATGTTGCCTGATTATCGAAACTATACAAATAATAATTTGGTGCAGGGAAAGGTGTTCCTCCCTGAGGATTAGTAATTCTTACTTTTCCTTCTCCTAATGGTCCACAACCCGCTAATTCTGATACCCCTGCAGATGCAGTTAAAGCAGCACTTGGTTGTGCAATAGTAATTGGCTGCATAGTTGTATAACAAACAGCCGTTCCTAAAGTATAACGTACAATAGTATTATAAGTTCCACCCGTCAGGTTCGAGAATGTTGAAGTAGGAAAATAATTAAGTCCATTATCAATACTATATGCTAAAGTATTTCCATTAGCATTAGTTACATTAAAGCTAATTGATCCACCACCATTGTAACAGTTAATATCCGTTTTAGAAACGGTAAAAGCTGGAGGTGGAATTGGAGTAACAGTAATTGAGGTTGTAGCAATACAGTTATTTGAATCTACAACCCTAATATTATAAGCACCTCCTGGTGTTGTAACTACAATCTTTGGATCTGTCTGAAAAACAGTTGGGCTATTTACAAAATAATAATAAGGTGCTGTTCCTCCAACTGGATATACGGTAATTTCTCCATCTGTACAACTTAAAGGTATTGTAAGGGCAGAAGTGGCAGTCAGTACAGCTGGTTGCGTTATTGTTACATTACTTG
Source organism: Bacteroidota bacterium (assembly GCA_040387175.1). Taxonomy (GTDB): domain Bacteria; phylum Bacteroidota; class Bacteroidia; order Flavobacteriales; family Flavobacteriaceae; genus Flavobacterium. Next base: position 10,675 of record JAZKED010000031.1, read on the forward strand.
TAGTCGTACAACCGTCCTGAGTTGATACAGTATAGGAATAAACACCTGGGTTTAGATTAGAAAAAGTATAATCACCTGCTGCTATAGGACCAACACTATTTATAAGTGTACTTCCTTGGGAAATACTATAATAATACTGTGGTAAAACATCATTAGCGGTTAATTTTATACTTCCTTTATCTCCATTACAAAATGGTTGTGTAACGACTGGAGTAGCAGTAAAAGCTCTTTGTCTAATTGGTATATTAGGTATTGTAAAAATACATGGATTAGTAGCAACTCCAATTTGTCTAATATATACAGTATATATTGCTGCAGTATTTACAGTAAAACTATTACTAGCTTGATAAGTTGTACCATTAATACTATACTCATATCCTGAACCTACTCCATTAATAGTAATATTTCCTGCTGTAGTACAAACAATATCCCTATGCGTTTCTGTTGGGTTTAATAAGTTTTGATAGACATTAAAATAAAAACGATTAAAACAGTTTCCAGGATAATTCAGCGTAAGTCTATATTGACCTGAAGTATTAGCTGTAAAACTTGGTCCATTAGCACCTGCACTTGTCCAACACGAATCGGCAGAACTTTCATTAGCACAATTACTATTAGTTACAGTGTTGCATGTACTCGATTCGGTTAATTTTTCCCAGACTATAGTTGAACCATCTGAAATATTAGTATTAATTAATCGAGAAGCACTACCTCCACATAAAAAGATATTAGGTAATAATTTTCCATCATTTGGACAAGTTACCACTTGATCTGCATATGGAATTACTGGATTTGTAATAACTCCACCAAATCGTGTAACGGTTACGACTTCAGTAATAGACAAACAAGGAGCAATAGCAGTATTGTAAACATAATACGTTCCAGGATTAGTTACAGTAAGTGTTTGACTATTACCTAGAATTGTACCGCTTGTGACACCGCTATTATTAAATGGGAGAGTCGACCACTTGTAACTATTATATCCATTAGCTGCTGTTAATACAACATTATTACCACATAACACTTCATTTTTAGTAAAAATACAATCATCAATATCAACTAAAAAATTGGTTGATTGTGGTGTTCCAAGATTACAAGTAGTAAAAGAAGATAAACTTGGATCATCTGTAATTTGCGCAGTATTAATTATACCTCTATAAGTAGCATAGGCGGAATTTTTAATAATATTTGAACAAGCATCACTTAACTCATTACAAGTTTCTACCACTTTTACTTTAAATCGAATAGTATACCTCGGGTCATTTATTTCGACTAAATTATTAGGGATGGTAAATATAATAGTACGAGTAACTGCATTATAACTATGCGTAACTCCTGGTGGCAAAGAAGCTATATCTATATCAGCCGGATAATTAAATTTAACATTTATTGGTAAAACATCCTTTATAGTAAATGAATTAGCAGCATCATTACCTTGATTTTGAAATCCTAATACATAGTTTAGTTGCTGGCCTAAAGTAACATCTTGATTCGCCATATTATTAGGAGGCGAAGCATTATCAAAAACTTCTTTAGTCAGCAATATAACTGGTTCAATAATATCGACAGCAAAAGAGGTCAGAAAAGCGGCATAACCATCTCCCGAACTGCTTGTTGTAGTTAATCTTAAAGTAGCTGATGTTTCATTATTAGGAATAACAGTATTTCCCGGATTGGGTATGACCACGTTATCAATATCAAATCCCATAGTATTATTACTATTTGGGGTTCTTCCTGTCATAAACGCCCCATTAGCAGAAATTGATGAATTAAAAAAGTTACCAGTGGTATTTATAGCATCTGTTATTTGAGTAAAAGGCGTGGCTGGAGGTAATGAACCTGCCTTAAAATAAAAAAAATCCCCACCTCTTTTAATATCTCCCTCTAAGGAAGAAATTCCAATTTTTGCATTTACAGGTAATGTTCCTGGCAACGTGTTAAAGCCTGAAATATTTATATCTGTTGTAAGAAACTGGTCTACGCCTACATCGGGGTTAAGGTTTGCATATCCATCAAAAATTGAAATAAATTTACTTGGAAGAGTTGGACTTTCATATATTACCACCAAGGTCCAACCTCCAGCAGCACCACCACTTCTTCTACCTCTTGCTGCTCTCATATTAGCTACAGTGTATACACCATCTGCATTTGTCAATCCCGCTAACTGACTTGTTACATCTTTAAAACAAACGTATGGAGAAAGATAAAATGAATTTTGACGATTAGTAGGATTATAACCATCAAATATCACCTGATCTGCTGTTAAATTTTGATAAGTGGCTGATCCTGGAACCTTAAACTTTAAAGTATTCCAATCTTCTATTCGTGTAGAACCTCGAAAATACTGACCTGCATCAGTACTTCTTTCATAAGGATAAATTGCAGCCCAATATAATCCTGCAAAAACAATTTTTTTACAACTATTATTGATATTTAATGTGGCAGAACTGGAACTAAAAGTAGTATTGTCAGAATCTATATCTATGTATTCTAAATTTTCAGTATTGTTATCTATATTGTTGGCTGTGTTCCTATCATTAAATGGAGTATTGGCTTGGGAAGTCAACGTTGCCAGATTGGTAACAGTTCCGGTAAATAATACACCATCTTGAGGTGGAGTTGAAAAAGTGGGAACTGCAGTAGTTTTACCTAAAATAGTACTTCCTATTAATATAACATCTCCCTTAACTTTAATATTACCTCCTGGAAGCCTTGGTGTAAAAGGTTTTTTAATTTGAGAATTTCCCAGATTAAAAAATAAAAGCATTAAAAAAACAAATACAGCAGTACTATTTTTTCTTAATTTTTTATTGGTAAAATCAAAAGAAGCAAAATTTAATTTCATTAACAATTTTTCCGCAAATGGAATTATTATTTCCATATACATTGTCAATGTTCTTTTTAAACTTCTCAATTCTCTGATGATTGTACTAAAAACAGACAATCCTTTTTGAAATATTTTTTCAGAAAAAATAAAAGTTTTTGTTGTTTCTATATAGCCTTTTCTTTTAGTAGAAATACCAGAAAATAAATTATCCAATAACATAAGTGATTGTGATAAGGATATTTTTTTAATATTTAAAAGTAAGTCAAGAATTAGTAGGTAGTAGTTTTTTTTCATAGATAAAATTGTTTGTTTTAAACAAAAATCAACGCTAAATTTTTTTATATTATTTTAAATTAACCAAGGGCTTTTGTTAATTTAAAATAGCTCGGCTCGATATATACTTTCATATTGTTTAATTCTCTATTTTGGATATAGACATCTTACCATTATATGGGGTGCTGCCTTTGGATTGTAAAGCTTTTTTAGCCTCTTCAATATTATTAAATTTATCATAATAAATATAATATTTACTAGTCGTGACATCATAGAAGAAGTTTATATTAGTTTGTCCAGAGGCAACAGCTTTTGTTAAAAAAGCATCTCTTTTTGCAACATCGCTATGCACTGCTACTACTAAATAATAACCACTATCCACATTTTTAATACTTTTTAATATTTGCATATTGGATTGTTCTTCTCCATAATCAAAATCTTCTGCTTTTAATGGCGTAGCACTAAAAGGAGTATTTTCTTTTATGCGTGCTAAAGTAGCTTTATCTTTTGAAAGTCTATCTCCTTCATTAACAAAAGCCGCTTTCTTAATTCTTCTTTTTTTCTCAATTTCCGTATCAATTTTAATTTTTTCCAATGAAGAAACTAAATTCAAATTCGATTGTATTGCTTGCGTTTGTTCAGTTTTTAATGTTTGAATAGTTTTTAAATAATACTGATTCAAAGGATCATTTTTATCAGAAACTTTCTTAATTCTTTGATTGTATATTCCTTCCAATTCTTTAATCTTATCACTTTGGATTTTATTTACCTCAGCTATTTGAAGATTTAAACTTTCCAATGCACTATTTTCTCCTGCAGTACTCTTAAATGGTTTAGGATCTTTAAATATACCTTTTTCACTTAAATCATTTTCTTCCTTCATATCCTGAAGGTCTTTTTGTTTGGCTGCTACAGTAGCATTCAGACTTGTTAATAATTGTTGCTGTGTCTTTTTAGAATTTTCTAATGACACAGCTATATTATCCATTGATTTTGCCAATTCATCTTTTTGCTGAGCGGCAGCTTTAGCAAGAGCATCAGCCTTAGCTTTTTCTTCTGCTGCCAGTTTCTCTTTAGCAAGGGCGTCTGCATCCGCTTTAGCTTTAGCTTCAGCAG
>JAZKED010000031.1:14990-17767 GCA_040387175.1 Bacteroidota bacterium
CTAATTTTTCTTTAGCAAGAGCATCAGCTTTGGCTTTTTCTTCTGCTGCAAGTTTCTCTTTGGCAAGGGCGTCTGCCTTAGCTTTGGCATCTGCATCCGCTTTAGCTTTAGCGTCAGCAGCTAATTTTTCTTTAGCAAGAGCATCAGCTTTGGCTTTTTCTTCTGCTGCAAGTTTTTCTTTGGCAAGGGCGTCGTCTGTCTTAGCTTTGGCATCTGCATCCGCTTTAGCTTTAGCATCAGCAGCTAATTTTGCTTGCGCAAGAGCATCAGCTTTGGCTTTTTCTTCTGCTGCTAGTTTCTCTTTAGCAAGAGCATCGGCCTTAGCTTTGGCATCTGCGTTGGCTTTAGCATCAGCATCAGCAGCTAATTTTGCCTGAGCAAGAGCATCGGCTTTCGCTTTCTCTTCTGCTGCCAGTTTCTCTTTAGCAAGAGCATCGGCCTTAGCTTTGGCATCTGCGTTGGCTTTAGCATCAGCATCAGCAGCCAATTTTGCCTGAGCAAGAGCGTCAGCTTTAGCTTTTTCTTCTGCTGCTAGCTTATCTTTAGCAAGAGCATCGGCCTTAGCTTTGGCATCGGCTGCTAGTTTCTGTTTAGCAATGACATCTGCTTTGGCTTTGGCATCAGCGGCTAATTTTGCTTTAGCAAGGGCATCTGCTTTAGCTTTAGCTTCAGCAGCTTTTTCTTTAGCGAGAGCATCAGCTTTAGCTTTTGCATCTGTAGATTCTTTTGATTTAGCAAGGGCATCAGCCACTGCTTTTGCATCTGCATCTAGTTTAACTTTAAGAGCATCTGCTTTGGCTTGAGCAATAGCATCAGATTTAGCTTTTGCATCTGCTGCCAATTTTTCTTTAGCCTTAGCATCTGCATCTAATTTTGCCTGAGCAAGAGCAGCTCTTCTTTCCTTAACTTCAGCAGCTTGTTGTTCTTTATTTGCTTTTTCTTCAGCACTCAATTTAGGTTTTGTAGGTGCTGCTGCTTTTCTAGTATCAGCGGGCGGAATAACAGAACCTTCTTCGTTGCCATCAGCATAATCATAATTTCTACTTTTTAATTTATATGCAAGAGATATTTCATGTGAGGCTCCAAAATCTGACAAATCACCCATTGCCATTTCATAATTATACTCAAAAGAAATATTTTGAGTAATATTCATTCCAATACCTCCGGAAGCTCCATAAAGAGTATTATAACCTGCTTGTGCCCATACTCCCATAGGAATAGTAAACATAGCCAATCCTGAAAAAACAGTTTTATCTTTTTTAAATTCTGTCTTAAGTAAACCTGAAAATTTACTTCTGTCAAAGAAACCATATGAATCGATATATCCAGTATGCATTATATGAGCTTCAATAGCTTTTTCAGGATCATCTTTAACTATTTCAGATGTTTTTAAATTGTATAAAATTGCATTATTTATAGACAAACCAAAATCAAGATAAGCCATACCATAATTTATTCCAGGGTTTAAAGTAATCAAAAAATTCGAAGGTATGCTATTTATTAATGGATCACTTGGATCATTTACAATTACCTTTCCTGTATTTAAACCACTTTTGTAAAATCCTAAATTAACCCCAAAAGTAAGATTGCTATCAGTTTGAAGGACCACATTGTGAGCATAATTTAGTACACCTCCAAAAGTGGTCATTACACCATAATTTTGCTGAAATATACCAATAGCAACTCCTTCATTTTCTCTAAATCTTCCTGAATAACCAACTAAATAAGTTAGTGGAGCATTCTCAATCTGACTCCATTCTCTTTTATTATAAAGGGTAATATATGGATCTTGTTCTCTAACAAAACTAAACGTTGGATTAATAATATATCTATTAAACTTTAATGAATTTCGTATTGGTACTGTAAACGAAACAACTCCACCCTCTTGGTCTTGAGAATGGAGCATTTGCGTGGCAAATAAAAAAAAGATTATAGCTACAAAATGCTGCTTCATATTATTTCACTATAGTTATTGAGCCTTTTTTTACTTTTCCACTTTGCGTTGTCATAATATAATAATAAACAGGATTTACACTTTTAAAATTAACTGGATTATTTGAATTTGGCCAATTATTTGGATTGGACCCATCAATGTTAAAGTAGTTTTCATAATTATCAGTTGTAAATACAACTTCACCGTTAGCATCTAAAATCAAAACTTTAGTTTGATTATTAGTATATTCATCTGGAATATTCCAGGAATTGTTGAACTCATCACCATTAGGAGTAATTAAATTAGGTATATCAACAAATGTTGGGATTACAACAGAATTTATAACAAAAGGAATTTCATTAACAATAAAACACCCTGAATTTTGAGTAACCTTAACCATATAACTGCCTTCACTAGTTACATCATAAGTATTTGATTGATTTCCTGATATTATCGTATTGTCTTTATACCATTCAAAAGTTGGATTTACCGCATTTGTTGTTACAATAACTGTCTCTATATCACCTTCTTTAATAGTAGTTGGGTTTGAAATATTTATTGTACTTATTGTTTTAAACTCTTTTAAATCAATAGCATAAGTACTACTACAACCTCCAAAATCAATTTTTACAGCATATAACCCTTCTTTATCCGTACTATAAGTTGGATTAGTTGCTCCATTTATTTTTACATTGTCTTTATACCATTGATGTGAATTTCCTGCATAGCGAACTGGTGCGTATGACCGAGAAGATCGCGTTCGAGCTTCGGCAGCAGAATAAACTTACCGGCTGCATCACGGTAAAGCTGCGCTATTCAAATTTTGAGACGTTCACCAAACAGA
>JAZKED010000031.1:17777-57157 GCA_040387175.1 Bacteroidota bacterium
TGCTCCATTTATTTTTACATTATTTTTATACCATTGGTAAGTGTTTCCAGTAATTGAACTCAGTGTTGTAAGAGCACCACCAGAGCAAATAGGATTTCCTAGACTTGACGACACAAAACCTGGTCCTCCTCCACCAGATTGACTTACTGTTACAGCATTAGATCTAGAATTGGAATCAGTACATGAACCATAATCAATGGCAACATAATAAGTTCCAGCCTGAGTCGCTACTAAAGATGATGTTGTTTGACCAGGAATAACATTAGTGCCATTATACCATTTATACTTAATATTGGAATAATTAGCAGGAGATGAATTTTGATTATTAGGAGTTGGATTATCTATTGATAAAGTAACGCTTCCACCAGAACATATACTTGCCGTTGATTGTTTATTATTAATAAAATAAACATCTTCAAATGGCTTATAATATGCTGGAAAAAAAGTCAATGTACCATTAGGATTATTAGGATCTTTTACTGAAAAATTACTACTAATAATTCCGGTAGAGCTTTTAACTCTTAATTTGTAGTTTTCAGATCCAATTAAATTTGTCGGTACTGCAAATGTTATTGTTTGTTTACTAGAAGTTATATTATTTATAGTCACAATATTTGTACTTATGGGATTTGTAAAACTTCCGGAAGCATCTGAAAGTTGAACAACAAAAGTAGTACCTGCAGGAAATCCTGAATAATTAAAAGTAGCATCAAATTGATTGAAACTACCTGCACAAATTTTACTAAACAATAAAGTTTGAGGAGCTATTGTTGCTTGACCATAAATCTTTGTGGTTAAAGACAAAACCAAATACAAAAAACAAAAAAAGTATGTATTTACAATTGAAATTTTCATTAACTAAAATATTTACCTAGCCGAAATTAAATAAATATTTTTATAAAAATTACGGCTTAATTATTACAAAAAGGTTCATCTCCGTCGTTTGGTTAATCCTCGTTCGAGACTGTTATTCCACCTATTCGTAATCTAAAATCTGGTCTTTTATCATTCATAAAGTCTATGAAAGTTTCATTATTTTCTGCTTTAGAATATACATTAGAAAAAGCAGCATTTCCATACCAACTTTCTAAATCTTCATTATTAGAATTATTTTCAACAAAAATATTTCCTTTACATAGATTGAAATACATTTGTTCTAATTTTATTTTTTTTAGATTTTGATCATTGATATTAATTGCATCATCCAATAATATAGCTGGATTAAAACCAGATATAACACTTTTCTTAAAGTCAATTGAAGCATTTTCAGCGATATATACACCTTCTTTAATTAGACCTGATTCTATATCAGCTTTAACATTTTGACTATTATTAACTAAAGTTAAATTTCTAGCTGTAACAAAAGTGTGTTTTTTAGTAAAATCAACTTCTTCTTTTCTATCATAAGAAAGCACATTCATACATCTAGATCCACCACTACTTGTCAAATAAGAAGCACGAATAGCTAATGAATTTTCAATATGACATTGTGTGCCGTAATTAAATTTATAATCGTCATTACTTGATTTAAAAGAAATCAATTTTGTCAAATTAACTTCTCCGCCTAGTATTTCGAAAGAGTCGCTTCCAGAGTAACTAACCATTATATTTTCTAATGTAGTTTTACTTCCAACACCTGCTAATAATAAAGCATTAAAATTACCTCCTCCTTTAACTTTTGCACCTGCAAATTCTATTCTTATAAATTTTAAAATCCCTGAATTACTAACAGAATTATTTCCTCCATAAGAAGACAAATTAGCATCGGTATCAAAATTTACTGATGAAACACCACCAAATTTATTTGTTGGTGCATCGCCAAGAATAATTATTCCTCCCCAATCTCCTGCTTTTCTAACAGCTTTATTAGAAGTAAATACAATTGGATCAGTTTCTAAACCATTAGCAATTATTGAAGCTCCTTTTGTAATAATAAGAGCAGCTTTGGAATCAAAGTCTCCCATTATTACAGTTCCTGGCTCAATAGTTAAAACTGCATTATTTGTTACATATACATTACCTTGCAATAAATATACATTTTTCTTATACAATTTTGTATCTACACTAATATTTCCAGTCAATATTTGACTTACCTCATCATAATCTACTTTGTTAGGCTTAAATTCTGTCCAGTTATTTAACCAGCTATTGAAGCCTGTTATTCCTTTTTCCTGTTGTGCATTGACATCACAAACTACGAAAAGCAGTACAGCTAATATTTGTATAGATCTTTTCATAACTTAAAATTTTATAATTTTAATACTTATTCCTACTTTTTTAAAATTTAAAAAAGTTAATGACAATCCTGAAACGAATTACATTTCATTAAATTCGTGTAACGATTTCAATATATTTTCATAAAATAAAATAGCCTTTACCAAGTCATCCTTATCTGCATACGGCAATATACTTCTTTCATAATTAGATATTACTTCTAAATAATCTTTAGTACCTTCTTCTTGAGAGGTAAACAACTTTCTGTATTCGGAAGTATTCGGAATACCAAAATCAACTAAAGTAATACCTGGTTTTGTTGCTAAAGATATAAAAGGCAATGTTTTAGCAAGTACTCCTACACGCTCTACACATAATTCAAGCAAAGCACCTTTTGGCATTTCAGACAATTCTCTTTTATCATAGTATTTTTTTATTACTGCAGTCCTGCTAATGATACTTTGTGGTGCATTTCTTTTATTTTCCTGAGCAAATGTTGCTACAGATACAGATAAAAAAATAATACTGATAAAAATGGTATTGACTTTCATAGATTAACTAAGCTTTAATTTATTTTAACAAACATACAAAACAAAATTTAATTTGCAATTTTATTTGCTAATTTATTTGTTACTGTTTTTAATAAAAATACTACAAATTATGAAAAAAATTACTAAATATCGATGAAATATGCATTTAATCCGATATTTTAAGCTCAAATAAACAATAATTTATAAGATTAATAGTCTTAAAAAAGCGGTTTAAAAATAATTAATAAAATCATTCGAACTTTTGGCTATTTCTCAGTGGCTAACTTAGTATTTTTTTTAAATAAAACAACAAAAAAATAGTTTTTTATATGATTGCATAGTAAATTAATTTTATTTATAAGTGTTAATTATACATATATAAAGTATAATAATAGCTTTTTAGGCATTCTATTTCTTAAAACTTTGCTTTCTAAATTACGAGGTTATTTCATTTTCATCTATATTTGCCTTATGCAGTTTTCAGAAATTTTAGGGCAGAATCACATCAAAAATCATTTGACACAAAATGCCAATTTAGGCAGAATCCCTCATGCACAATTATTTGTCGGACCCGAAGGATCAGGTACTTTACCGATAGCCATTGCTTACGCACAATACATTTTGTGTAACAATCAAAATGGAGAAAATTTTGGAACTAATGAAAGTTGCAACCTAAAATTTCAGAAACTTTCACACCCTGATTTACACTTCGTTTATCCAACCGTAAGTACCGAAGATGTAAAAACAAAACCCAAAAGTATCGATTTCATTACTGATTGGAGAGTTTTTGTAGAACAAAACCCTTACGGAGGTTTGTTTGATTGGTATTCCATTTTGGGTGTTCAAAATAAACAAGGTGAAATCCGCGTTGATGATGCTCAGGAAATTTTGAAATCATTGTCTTTAAAATCATATGAAGGCGGTTATAAAATTATGATTATTTGGATGGCAGACAAAATGAATACACCTGCTTCAAATAAATTATTGAAATTAATAGAAGAACCACCTGAAAAAACTATTTTTATTCTCATTTCTGAAAATGAAGAAGATATAATTCAAACCATACGTTCCCGTTGTCAGATTTTGCATTTCAATGGATTAACCGAAAGTGTAATTAGCGAAGCTTTGGTTTCACGTGAAAATATAGAAACAAAATTAGCTTCTAAAATTGCCCATCAGGCGCAAGGAAATTATAACAAAGCCTTACATTTACTAAAAGATGATAATGATGAATTCCCATTCGAACAATGGTTTGTGGTTTGGGTCCGTGCAGCTTTCAAAGCCAAAGGCAATGCAGCCGTGATTACTGATTTAATTCAATGGAGCGAACAAATAGCGGCTTTGGGAAGAGAAACTCAAAAGAAATTCCTGCAATTTTGCATTGATATTTTTCGTCAGGCATTGTTATACAATTATGAATCTCAGAGTTTGGTTTATATTCAACCTACGGTTGAAAATTTTACAATTGCAAAATTTGCTCCTTTTGTAAATGGCAATAATATCAACGATATATTTCAGGAATTATCGGATGCCATTTACCACATCGAACGTAACGGAAATGCCAAAATAATTTTAACCGATTTATCTATAAAACTCACTCGTTTAATACACAAAAAATAAGTTTTTATGAATAATGCTGCGTCCATTTTACTTCTAATTTTTTTAGCACTTACTTTTATACAATCCGGTTATGAAAAATTCTTTTATTGGAATGAAAATCTCGAATGGCTAAAAGAACATTTTTCCAAAACAAAACTTAAAAACTTAGTTCATTTGGCTTTATTACATCTTCTGATTTTAGAATTAATTTCAGGGATTTTATGCGTAGTTGGTATCATCGAACTTTTGATTAATAACGGCAGAACTTTTGGTTTTTATGGAGCTATTTTTTCCAGTATCACTTTGCTAATGATGCTTTTCGGACAACGATTAGCTAAAGATTATGACGGAGCCAGAACGATTGTCATATACTTTATTCCTGCAGTGATGGCAGTATATTGGCTGAATTAAAAATCACATAGCAAGAAAACAACTAAAATGTTGCCTTGTTGCCTTCGGAGCAAAAAAACTTTAGACTGATAAATTATGAATCCAAAACATCCTTCCGAATCTCTGACTGTGTTGACAGATTTAGTTTTGCCAAGTGAAACGAATGCTTTAAACAATCTTTTCGGAGGAGAATTATTAGCTCGAATGGATCGTGCAGCCAGTATTTCGGCAGGAAGGCATTCTAGACAAATTTCAGTAACAGCATCTGTAAATCACGTAGCTTTTAACAAATCAATAGCTTTGGGAAGTGTTGTCATTATTGAGGCCAAAGTATCCAGAGCTTTCAAAACTTCGATGGAAATCTACATTGACGTTTGGGTGGAAGACCGGGAATCCGGAGAAAGAACCAAAGCAAACGAAGCCATTTACACTTTTGTTGCAGTAGATGAAACGGGAAAACCTGTCGAAGTACCACAAATAATTCCTCAGACAAAACTAGAAATCAGCCGTTATGATGATGCCTTAAGAAGAAAACAATTAAGTTTAGTCTTGGCTGGAAAAATGAAACCAGAAGAAGCTACGGAATTAAAGGCTTTATTTGATTAAAAAAAATAAAGACTATTCATACAAAACATTCCTGTTGCAACTTCCAAAAAAAGAAGTATTTTTACCAAAGATAAGTACCAAAATAAATGAAACGCCCATTGCAATTACCATTAAATAACAGGGATATTTATAGGCGTTCCATCTTCCGATAAAAAACAAACAGTATTAAACAAAGATGAAAGAAAAGATGAGTTCAGAAAAAGAAGCCAAATTAAAAGCACTACAACTTACACTTGACAAACTAGATAAAACGTACGGAAAAGGCACCGTAATGAAAATGGGGGACAAAGCCATTGAAGAAGTGGAAACTATTTCTTCAGGATCTTTGGGAGTTGATTTAGCCTTAGGAGTTGGTGGTTATCCAAAAGGAAGGGTTATTGAAATATACGGTCCGGAATCTTCAGGGAAAACTACTTTAACATTGCATGCTATTGCCGAAGCCCAAAAAGCTGGGGGAATTGCTGCATTTATTGATGCAGAACATGCTTTTGATAGAAATTATGCCGAAAAATTAGGTGTTGATATCGAAAATTTAATCATATCACAACCTGATAATGGGGAACAAGCTTTGGAAATTGCCGAAAATTTAATTCGCTCTGGCGCTATTGATATTGTTGTAATTGACTCTGTGGCGGCTTTGACTCCAAAAAGTGAAATCGAAGGTGAAATGGGAGATTCTAAAATGGGTCTTCACGCTCGTTTGATGTCTCAGGCTTTGAGAAAACTAACGGGAACGATCAGCAAAACTAATTGTACTGTTTTCTTCATTAACCAATTGAGAGAGAAAATAGGTGTAATGTTCGGAAATCCGGAAACTACAACAGGAGGAAATGCCTTGAAGTTTTATGCTTCGGTTCGTTTGGATATTCGTCGTTCTACGCAAATTAAAGATGGTGAAAATGTATTGGGTAACAGAACCAAAGTTAAAGTTGTAAAAAACAAAGTTGCTCCACCTTTCAAAACTGCCGAATTTGACATCATGTATGGTGAAGGGATTTCAAAAACAGGAGAAATCCTGGATTTAGCCGTTGAATTTGAAATTATCAAAAAAGCAGGTTCTTGGTTCAGTTATGGTGAAACCAAATTAGGACAAGGTCGTGATGCGGTAAAAGCTTTAATCAAAGACAATCCGGAATTAGCTGACGAATTAGAAGAAAAAATCAAAGCTAAGATCAAAGAAAGTAACGAATAAACAAAAAAAGAGTCCTAAATTTAGGACTCTTTTTTTGTTTAACATCAAAATTATTTTGTTTTCTCAAACTCTAATAATTGATCGTGAATTACATTCCAGGTTTGTTCTTTAAGGCTATTCTTATCAGCCATAGTTTTTCCTTCTGTTTCAATAAAAGGAAGAATTTTTACACGTAAAAGTCCAGGACTTCCACTCAAAAAAGTATAGGAGAAATGCTCTTTATTATCGCCAAAAACAATAGGAACAATAGCTAATTGGTGATCAATGGCTAAACGAAATGCACCGTCTTTGAAATGGTCTAAAAGTATCGATTCATCATCAGGAACACCACCTTCGGGAAAAATGCAAATGCTATTTCCCTGATTGATTCGTTTTTGGGCGCGTTCAAAAACACCGTGTTTGCTTTTAGAACTTTTTCTATCGACCAAAATACAGGTACGTTTATAAAAAAATCCAAATAATGGAATTTTCACTAACTCCTTTTTACCAACAAATACAAATGGTTGACGGATTACAGCCAGCATTAACATAATATCCAGCATGGAAGTATGATTGGATACAAGCATATAATTTTTATCTTGTTCCAATTCTTGATCTTTTTCCAGTTTATAATGAAATCCCATTCCGAAAAGAATCGTTTTTGCCCAAATTCTCGCCATTATGAAAAAGTAAGGGTAGCTTCTCTCAGACAAAATCGATAATACCAAAAAGGGAAACATAACCAAAATAGGAATGGCCATTAGGATATAAAACCAAATGCGATAAAGTACCCAAAAAATAATTTTTATTACTCTCATAGCGTCAAAAGTAAGGAAAACTATGGTATTATTCATAAAAGCATTAAATTTGAAAACTTAAAAATAAAAAACAACCTTCGTGGTTCAGAAAAAATAATAATGGCAAAAATACTTACTGGCGTTCAAAGTACTGGAACTCCGCATTTAGGAAACTTACTTGGGGCAATCATTCCTGCAATAGAATTATCTAATAACCCGGCAAACGAATCCTTCCTTTTCATTGCCGATTTGCATTCGATAACCCAAATAAAAGACGGCGCAACTTTAAGAGCCAATACTTATAGTACTGCAGCGGCTTGGCTTGCATGTGGTTTGGATGTAGAAAAAGTAGTTTTTTATCGTCAGTCTGATGTGGCACAAACCGCTGAATTGTCCTGGTATTTGAGTTGTTTTTTCCCTTTCCAAAGATTGACATTAGCCCATTCTTTCAAAGACAAATCGGATAGACTAGACGACGTTAATGCAGGTTTATTTTCCTATCCAATGCTGATGGCAGCCGACATTTTGTTGTATGATGCTCAGTTTGTTCCCGTTGGAAAAGACCAATTACAGCATCTGGAAATCACGCGTGATGTGGCTTCCCGTTTCAATCATCAGATGGGCGAAACATTCGTACTTCCAGAAGCCAAAATCCAGGAAGACAGTATGCTGATTCCGGGTACCAATGGCGGAAAAATGAGCAAATCAGCCAATAATATTATCAATATTTTCTTGGATGATAAGGCGTTACGCAAACAGATAATGAGTATTGAAACGGATAGTACACCATTGGAAGATCCTAAAAATCCAGACACCTGTAATGCATTTGCTATATATTCTTTATTAGCCAATGAAGAACAATTAGCACAAATGAGAACCAATTATTTGGGTGGCAATTACGGTTACGGTCATGCCAAACAAGCTTTATTTGAACTGATTATAGAAAAATTCAAGACCGAAAGAGAAAAATACAATTACTACATCAATAACCTTGATGAAGTCGATTCTTTATTGAAAGTGGGTGCCGAAAAAGCAGGAGTTGTTGCCAGTGGTGTTTTGACAAGAGTCAGAGAAAAATTGGGATTTGAATAAAACTAAAATGACCGTAGTTGGCAGATTAAAAAATTCTTTAAAATCTGCGAATCTGTGGTGCTTGTTCTATATCGCTTCAAACAATTTCCCAGGCAAAGGTCTGATTACACCTTTAAGTTCCATATTCAAGAGCATTCCCGAGATTTTATAAATCGGAAAATCACAGCGTAAAGCAATAATATCAAGCAATTCTTTTCCGTTTTTCAGTAGGTAATCGTAGATTTTTTGCTCCTCCTCTTCGAGAGTGACAAAGAGTTGTTTTTGAACCGGTTTTGCTTTGTTTTCAATTTCCCAATTCAGGATATAAACCAAATCTGCAGCACTGGTAAGTACGTGTGCTTTTTGGGTTTTAATCAGATCATTACAACCCTGACTATACTTGTCCGTTACGCGACCCGGAACAGCAAAAACATCCCGATTGTAATCACTGGCTATGTTTGCTGTAATCAATGAACCGCCTCTTTCGGCAGATTCAATGACAATGGTTGCTTCAGACATTCCGGCAACGATTCTGTTTCTTCGAACAAAGTTTTCTTTTTCAGGATTTGATGAACTCCAAAATTCTGTCATAAACCCACCATTTTCTTCTACTTTGGCCACATATTTTTTATGATTTTTTGGATAAATCTGGTTCAAACCATGCGCCACAACACCAATAGTTTGCAAGTCATGTTCTATTGCCAATTGATGGGCAAAAATATCAACACCATAAGCAAAACCACTTATAATTACAGGATCAAGCGGAGCTAAATCTTCAATCAGTTTTCTGCAAAATTCCATTCCATAAGAGGTGATTTGTCTTGTTCCGACAATACTAATGGTTTTCTTGTTTTTCAAATCGATATTTCCAGAGGTGAACAACAAAATTGGACCGTCAATACAATGTTTTAATCGTTCCGGGTAATTTTCATCCTGAAAATAAGCAACGTTGATTTCATTAGACTTTATAAATTGAAGTTCTTGTTCCGCTCTTTCGAAAATAGTTTTATCTTTTAATTTTTGCAATAAAACAGATCCTATTCCATCAATCGAAGCGAGTTGAGAAGGTTTGGTTTTAAAAACTTCTGATGCGTTTCCGCAGTGTGTGATTAACTTTTTGGCTACGATATCGCCCACTCCTTCTACTTGTTGCAATGCCAATAAATGAAATAAATCCTGATCTGTCATACTAATTCTTTGAAGCTGAAAAGTATAAAAATTTATGCGGATTGTTAATAAAAATTGTGAATAAAATTTTGATAACTATTTTCATTGTATAACTTTGTTGCTATGAACATCGAATCTTACATCGCGCAGCTTTTATACCGTTACCAATGTGTAACCGTACCTGGTTTTGGAGCATTTTTGACTGAAATCCAGTCAGCTCAACTGATTGAAAGCTCGAATTCGTTCTTTCCTCCCAAGAAAATGATTTCGTTCAATTCCCATTTAAAAAACAATGATGGATTATTGGCGAATCACATTGCCCAGGCGGAAAAAACATCTTACGAATTTGCTATCAGTGCCATTCAATATGAGGTTTTCAACTGGAAAAAAGCAGTACAGGAAAATGGACAATTCTCTATAAAAAACGTGGGGAATTTTACACTTAATGCCGATAATAATTTGATATTCACGCCTAATGACCAAACCAATTATCTAACGAATTCTTTTGGTTTAAGTGCCTTTGTTTCGCCTGTTGTAAAAAGAGAAATCTTTGAACAAAAAATCGAAGCTCTTGAAGAAAATTTCGAAGAAAAAGAAGTCATTGCTTTTGAACCGGAAATGGAAAGAAGAAAAGCAAATCCGTATTTGAAATACGCCGCCATTTTTGTTTTGGGATTAAGTGTTACAGCTGCTGCGGGTTATTCGCTGTATCAACAGCAAATTGCCTCAGAAACAATGCTTGTTCAACAATCCATTCAAAAGCAAGTTCAGAATAAAATTCAGGAAGCCACTTTCTTTATCGAAACTCCAATTCCAGCCGTAACGCTGAACATCAAAGAGGTTAAAGAAGAAAAATTATCCTACCACATTATGGCGGGTGCTTTCAGAGATGAGAAAAATGCTGAAAAAATATTTGAAAAATTAACCAATCAAGGCTTTAATGCTCGCAGAATCCCACAAAACAAACACGGTTTATTCCCTGTTCTTTATGGAAGTTATGCCACTTTTGCAGAAGCTGAAAAAGCTAAACAGGAAATTCAAAAAACCGAAAATCCTGATGCCTGGGTGCTGATTGAATCACTATAAAAAACAAAAGCCATTCTTAATTTGAATGGCTTTTTTTATTACACTATCACACATTTTCTCCATCTGCGATTATCAAATCATACTTACTTAACTTAGTTACTCCAAGGCCCATGGTTTTTGTATGCTGGTCCAGTTAACTTTTGTCTTTCTGTACCAACTGTTTTCACTTCAACCAGGTCTTGTTTTGAAATGTTTGTCCCTGGTTGTTGGTTTTTATATGCTGGTCCTTGTAGCGGTTTTTTATTGTTTTCTGAATATATTTTGACAGGCTCTGTTTGATGCATCCAATATTGATAATTTTTATAAGCTGGACCTTTTAAATCACTTTGTTTCACATTACTTTTCTCTTGTGCAAATGCAGTAAAGGAAACTAATAAAACTCCTAAAATCAATGCTAAATTTTTCATGGCTATTACTTTTTTATTGTTTTGATAAATTTACAATCAGTAATAGGCTTTCGGAATTATGTGAATCTACCCAATTTGCATCCGTATAAATACGGATATTGATAGTTTTAATTTCGTTAAATTAAATTCATTTTTGTTGCCTTTTTAATGAGTTCGGCGGTATTTTTTACTTCCAATTTTTTTAAAATATTGGCACGATGGGTTTCTATGGTGCGCGAACTCACAAATAGTTTTTCAGCAATTTCTTTGGTTGTTAACCCCTTAGAAATCAATCCCAGAACTTCGTTTTCTTTATTGGACAATATATCTTCACTGATGCTTTGTGTGGACATGAAGTTGATCATCTTTTCAGAAATCTCGGCACTGAAATATTTTTTTCCACTACTAACACTTCTGATGGCAAGGATCAATTCAGCTTCATCGGTGTTCTTTAACAGGTATCCATAAGCGCCCATTTTAGCGCATTTGGCGATGTAATTCCCATCATTATGCATCGAAATCACAATAGGTTTTATATCCGAATTTAAGGTCTTTAATTCCTTTAAAACCTGAAAACCATCCATGTTTGGCATCGTAATATCCAACAATACAATATCGGCCTCGAATTGGCTGTTGAGAAGTTCCATAAACTCAATACCATCCGCAACGCTTTTAACTATTTTTATATCGTCATGCTTACGCAACAGCTCGGCTAGGCCTTTTCGGAAAAGCTCATGATCATCGGCTATTATTAATTTGATTTCGTTCATAATTCTATCGGTAATTCGATTTCAAAGGTGGTGTTTCCGGGAGCTGGATTGATTGTAATGGTACCATTGCAAATTTCTACACGCTCTTTGATGTTAATAATTCCTAAACCTAATTTAACAGTGTTGATATCAAACCCAATACCATCATCAAAATAAAAAAGAGAAATAAATTCATCAAATTCTGAAAGTGTGATTCGGATATTTTTTGCATCAGCATGTTTTAATGAATTATTAATCAGCTCCTGACTTATTCTAAAAAGATTAATCGCCTGATGGTTGGTAATATTAGAACTTTCCTGTTGGGTCAAATCTTCGTATTCAATAGTTACCGTTGTCGATTTTTTCAGGGTTTCGATAAAGTTGGTTAAGGTAACCCCAACTCCAAAATCATCAATCGAAGCAGGCATTAGGGCATTGGACATCAATCTGATTTCAGCAATGGTATCATCCACTATTTTTTTCATTTCTGCTTTCTTCTCTTCATTTTTAACCCGGTTTTCAATGTAGTGTTTCAAAGAGGTTAAATAGGGACCTACCCCATCATGGAGTTCCCGCGAAAGCCTTCTTCTTTCATTTTCCATACCGTTTACCAGCATCCGTTTGGATTGAATTCGGGTATTTTCTTCATTGTTTCTAAACTCTATCAGCTTATCCCGCATCGCCAAAAGACTTTTCCCCAACAGATCATTAGAACTTTTAGGTTTAAAATCGGTATGTAAATTCATTTTACCAATATCATCAGAGAACTTTACGGCGCCCTGTAAAGAAGCTTTCAGATTCGCCAGGGCATCAAACATTTCCTTTATTTCCTTCGAATTTTTTATAAATTCATTGGTTTGGTTATAGTCTCCTTCGGCCATAATCCGAAGACTTTTTTGCATATTCTTGATGGGGTTGGTAATAAATCTGGTCAGAAAAAGAGAAAGCATAACCGCCAGTAAAAAAATAGCCAGCGTTAAACCTACTAACCTTTCCTTCAGTTCTTTTAAGGGAATAGTAACCTCCTCAACATCTATTTCAGACAGAATGACCATCTTTAATTTTCCCACTATTATGAGACTGTACACGCTATATACATCAATACCCCTGTAATCCTCAAAAACACCTCTTCCATTTATGCCTTTAAAAGCATTGGTCACCCCTTTTGTTTTTACAAATAAGGTATAAGGAGTTTTATTAGGATAAAAACGGGACTGTGAACGCATATGGAAATCTTCACCCACTAGATAGGATTCGCCACTATCCCCCATTCCGGTGCGTTCAAGGAGGATTTTTTTTATTTTGTTGTAATCTAAAATTTTAATTTTTGTACCTCTTTTCGAATTGGAGACAAAACCTATTGTAGTTTTTTTATCAATATGATAGGCTGTAAAATCATGGATTCCTGTACTCTTTTTAATACTATCCGGAAGCTTTAATAGAGTAGTGTCAATGTTTTGGCTGTACAATTCGGCAGCCTCAAATCGCTCCCATTCTGATTTCAATAAATGCTCAATCTGATTTTGCTTGAGTGTTTTAATCGAATTTAATTGCAGCAAAATACGATCGTTTAATACATTTGAAAACTGCTGATAGGAAGAGAAAGACAATAAAGCAATTACCAATGCGATTAAACTATTGATTATAATCAGTATTAATGTTTTGATGTTCATTAAAATTCATTTTTAATAGTAGGACTAACTTGTTACTATTGTAAATGTGGATGCCGTCCTTGCTTTTAGTTTTTGTAAATATACTTGTTTCGAAACTCTTTGGAAAATATTGTCTAATCAAACCCTGTTAATTCTGTATTAAATTGATTAGAATGTACAGTTGTATAAGCCGAAATTGGATTGTTTTTTACTAAAATCATTCCGGTAGTAATCAGAACTAAAAGTAGGTTTTTTATTATTTTTATATCCCTTTTTGCAGAAAAAGTAATTATATTGCCATATCAATTTAACCAAAATACTATGGCAAATATAACCAACAACCGTCTCAACACCATTGCCACACCGGCACAGATCAGCGCTGTAAAAACAGCCATTCAAAACATCAATACCAATTTACCCTTTCTGATTGGGCTAACTACCGAGGAACGCATCACTCTGCCAAGCATTGACGTAGGCAACAAGATATTTACTGAAGATGCCATTACTGCCGGGTTCAACAATAGCAGCCTGCTGCCCTCTTACATTTCATTGCCGAATGTGCAAAACGATTTGGCCCTGTTTACCCAATTGGACGAAATCCTTTTTTCACTCAAACAATTGGTAGAAAAAATCGAGGACACGCAACTGTTGGCGGGCAGCGAAGCCTACTCCACGGCACTAATCATTTACAAACTTTTTGGTTCGGCGGCGAATGTTGGAATTCCGGGTACCGATACCATAGTAAACCAACTCAAACAACGCTTTGTGAATAACAGGTCGAAAAGTGAACCTGCTACCTTTCAGCCACCGCCTACAAACTAAAACTTCATTTCAGTATGCCACAAAAGCCAAATGTGATTAAGTTAAGAGTTTATTTGTCATTCCGACGAAGGAGGAATCTCAACAAACATGAGCAACAAATGGAGATTGCTTCGCCAGTTCGCTATCGCTCGTGTCCTCCTTCGTCGGAATGACAAAACTATGTGAGTATTTCATAACTTAATAACATTACTCGAAACCCTCGTCTAACTGCGAGGCTTTTTTTGCTTTAAATCGAAATGAATACCAATTGGCAAAAACAAAATAGTAGCACATTGTACTAGTATAACTATTTTAATATACAACTTAAGATATCTTTTTGTACTATTATTAATTGTATAATGTATTAGTAATAGTTAGTTATTGTACTATTTAAAATATAATAATGTACTATTATAACTATGTCATTGTACAACTATTACTATAATAAAGAACTACTTATAGTTGTATATTGTATTATTAATACTATGTTTATGTACTGTTAAATAATGAAATATAATTATATTTACAGCTTAAAACTCCTTTGTCTTTATGAAAAAACTCAATCAATGGAAACACCAAAGCATTACCGACGAACATTATCCGCGTAATGGAAACATGATTAAATATTACCTGAGCAGTAACAAAATCAGTGGTGCCCAAATAGCAAAAGATTTAAATATTCTGCCCACAACCCTATACCACTATTACAAACAGGATTCCCTACAGTTGGGTATTTTGTGGAGACTGAGCAAAGTGATGAACCATAATTTCCTGGCCCAAATGAGTGAATACCTGCAAATCCCTTTTGAAACCCAAGTCGAAAAAAAGCTCAAAGCCGAATTGGCTGAAAGGAATGAATTGATCAGGAAAATGGAAATTCAGATGGAGATTTATGAAAAGATGGTGAGTAGGTAAAATATCTATTCAAAGATATAGAGGTCTGACAAAGGATTATTTATACTTTTGAGTTCAGAGTAAAGTATGACGCTATCATACATATCTACCAAAAATTGAGTGAGTTTGTGTGATTTTGGCAAACATATACAAAAGTTAGCTGATATTGCTTAGCGACACGAAAGGCACAGAAACTACTAAAAAATAATCATGAAACACAAAAATTATGAATAAATTACTCATATACAGTTTTTTACTAGTAGCAACTTTTTCATTTGCCCAAAACCAAACGGCAACAACTGAAGATGGTAAAAAAGTAATTCTTAAAAGTGATAAAACTTGGGAATATATTAACGCTACAATTTCTGAAAACGATTGTAATTTAGGAGTAGATTTTATAGAAATAGCAACAGATGAAAACTTAAGAAAATATGTTGCTGCCGAAAATAATTGCAGATTAAAGGACGTAAAATTTATTAGTGCTGCATTTGGAAAGGGTTACAGTACGTACTCTTTATGTGTCAATGGAAAGAAAATGAATTATAATAAAATAGGTTCTGTATTTAAAAGAATACACTAATACAACAAAAATATCAACATCAATTAACATAGATGCTACAACGGATTTGGGCAATTGGCTTAATGGAAAAATGGTCTTGTATTTAGAAGTTTTCGCATAACCGAAAGATTACGCATTTTTAATCCCAAACCCGCTGTAGTGCCAGAACGTTGACATCAATTAAACCGAACTATGAGAAGAATATTTACAATTTTACTTACAATTTTGACTTCCTTTGTTTATAGTCAAGAAAACCAAAAATTAATAGATTTAGGTAAAGCATATAAAAACTTTATGTTCAGAAGTGAACCACCAAAAGAAACTCTCAAGAATTTGAAAGAGAATATGCCAATTGGTTTACTTAAAACTAGTGATTTTATTTTACAAACTATAACAACAAAAAATGACCTTCTAAAAACGGAGTTTCTAAAATTGCCAGATTCCGAAACTTTAAAGAAAATTTATATAGTCAGAGCAATTAATTATAATATCCGAAAAGAGGACCAAATTGATAATAACAAATTGATTGACAGTCTAGAATTAAAAGACATCCCAAGAAATGAATTGGTCGATGCATATTATGATATATTGTTTGCAGGTGTCGGTAATAAGAATCAACCATTCAACATGAAAAAAGTAAATTTTGAGTTAAATAGCTATAACTTAGAAAATGATACGGAGAAAGGTATTTTCTTCATGGAATGTATGAGTTTATGCGGTACTTCTATTTGGGGTTATATTAATGTTCCAAAACCACCAAATTATAAAGAAGCTTATAACCTAATAGAATTGTATCCAAAATTTAACGGTTTAAACTACTTTGAATATACTGATTTGAACTTCCCTGATTTTGAAATGATAATTGATTCCGATAAAGGAAAGGAAAGCTATAAAGGATATTACATAAACAAGTTTTATGAAACACTTCTCCATCATTTGATTTGCATAAAGAATGGATTTGGGTCTGAAAAAGACTTTGAAAAACTTCTAATCACATCAATTTTAAAAGACCAAAGCCTGTACAAATACAGTACGAATAAGGAGGTTTTGGAAAGCTTGTTTAAAAAACTATAAAAAAAAATTAACTGCTAGTAAGAGCTACTACACAGATTTGGGCATTAGTCTTAATTGAAAGTTGGTTTTGTATTTGGCAAATCCGAAGAATGGGCTTAATTTAGTCTCAAACGCGCTGTAGTACTAAAACGTTATACTACTGCCGAAAAAAAATGATGAAATATATTAGAATAATTATAAAGTTATTAATGGATAATTTAATGCCAAAAAAATATTTTACAGAAGAGGAAGCTAAAGAACGAAATATAGCATTCGAAAAAAAATACACTCAATTATTTGAGCTTATAAAATCTGCATTTGAAATTTATGATTCAAAATTATGCCAATGTGCTTATCCGAGATTTAGACAAATAGTTCAAATTGATTGTTCGGAAAGTGGAAACTCATTTAAATGTTGGGAAACAGAAATTTTAATAGGATTATCCAAAAAGAATTTCATTGTAACGCAAAGTGAATTAAAAGATGAAGTTACAAATGAAAAATGGGAATGTAAAAAATGTAATTCAATATATGAATTTGGTTGGTCTGACTTTAGTATAGCAGTTGAAAGAGAAAAATTAAAGCTTATAGAACTGAAAACAGAAAGTATTGGAAAAGAAATAATTAAGCCAATTCCACTTTATATTGGATTACACGGACATTCATACCCACCAAAAACAGAAATGTATAATGCTGAATTTTCAGAGTTTGAAAAGTACATATTAGAAAAATAAGTACAACTGCTAACAGCCGTTTGGCAAGATTGGGGTTCTAGGCTTAAAGGAAAATTGGTTTTGTATTTGGGATGATTTCGCAAACCAAAAGTTACAGCATTGATACTGGAAAGGAAAGATAAAACAAAAGCATTAAGCTGTATATAAAAAACGAAAGCCATTTCTTAAATTTGAAATGGCTTTTTTATTGTGTATTCTAACTAGTCCGGCGAAACAAGAGTAATCGGCAAAGTGTACAAGCATCTTACTTTTCTTCCGTTGTGCACTCCTGGAATCCATTTTGGGGATAATTGTAGTACTCTTATAGTTTCTTTACCTGTCCCATAACCAATATCTCGCAGTATTTTAATATCCGTTAATGAACCATCTTTTTCTACAACAAAAGTCACATACACTTTCCCTTTAAGCCCTTTTTCTTCAGGCATTTTATAGTTCTTAGCTACAAAAGCATAAAATTTTGTAATACCTCCTGGAAATTCTGGTTTTACTTCTACTCCTTCTGTGCTATAAAGCATATCGTAATCATAAATATTATCCTCTTTAACTGTTGAAGGTTTTTTTACAGTCGTTTCATTCTCTTTGGTTTGTCCAAAAGAAAATGAAATAAAAAGCACGGAGAATAAAAGGGATAGTTTTTTCATAGGTTTAATAAAATAATTTAATAATTATGTGGAAAGAGTAATCGGCAAACTATATGTACATCTAATTTTTCTACCATTATGTTCTCCTGGGCTCCATTTTGGTGAAGCTTTTAATACTCTTATAGCTTCTTCACCAGTTCCATAACCAATATCCCTAAGGACTTTAATATTAGAAAGTGTTCCATCTTTTTCTACAACAAAAGTCACATAGACCTTTCCTTTAAGCCCTTTTTCATTGGGGATTTTATAGTTTTTACCTACAAAGTCATAAAATTTTTGAATCCCTCCGGGAAATTCCGGTCTTACTTCTATTCCTGCTGTGCTATAAATAGTATTATCTTCTTCAACAATATAATTAATAGTTGAATTTACAGGTTCTACTGTTGGATCACCGTAAACTGCATCTGGACTACCTTTGATGGTTTGTTTTTCAGACTCTTTAGCAGGTCGAGAATTAGTATTTGGTTTGGTTTGACCAAAAGAAAACGAAATAAAAAGTACGAAGAATAAAAGCAATGGCTTTTTCATAAGTTTAAAATTTTATGTGAATGTTGAGTAATCCTTATTTTACAAATGTATTGAATAATTTGACTTTTAATATTAATTCAAACTCGCCTTGAACATTCGCAGTTCATCCCAGGTATATTTCTCGCCAAATTGTTCTTTCATTCCGGTTAAAGATTCTTCTTTGTAATACTTGAAGGCTTCCGAAAGTTCTGAGATTTTATCTTGTGGTAAAACATCATCAACACTTATCTTTTTCGACTGAATCAATTTAACCAAATGTCCTTCAATAGTTTGAGAAGTCAGTTTCCGAATATTGGCAATATCCTGAATCGAATTTTTGGCCATCCACAATTCGTGAGTTTCATCAACCGTAGATTTCTTGGGTTCTTTGATTGCTTTTTTCTTTGAGGTATAGCGTTCCACATCAATTTCATCTTCAATTAAAGTGACATTGACTTCCCTGAATTGACTTTGAATGGCTTCTGTTTTATGGCTGATGTATTTTTTGATCACGTCAGAAGTTAATTTTTCCTTCGAAATCGTTTCTCCCGCCACCACAGTTTCAATCAGCAATTTGGCTTTCATCAAGCGCAAAACCGCTTTGGTTTGCAATTCTTCCAAAACCATTAATTCATCGTAAAAAGCTTTGGCTTTCTTGAGACGCTTGACTTCTTCCACCTTCCAAAGGATTTCAAAAACCAAATCGTCCATGGGTTTGATGAAATAATTGTACGCTGCCTGAAAACGCTCCGAAACATGATTCAAATCAACCGTTTCAATATTGAATATTTTGTTTAATTGCAGTATGAATTTTTGGGATGGTTCCAAAAGTCCGTCTATGGCTAATAATTGTTTAGCTGCCCAGTTTGCCTGTTTGGATTTGGCTGAAGCTTCCGAATTATCCGAATAACTGAACTTGTGATTGCGCCATTCCTGCGCCAATTCACTCCAATCGAATGTGTTAATCAGATAGTTATGAATAAAATTCTTGGTTTCGAAGTGCAAAGAATTTTTCAGAAAATCGTCTGAAGCTTTGTTTAACGAATAATCCATCACATCCTGATCGTTCGAAATCCCATTCATTCGCAGCGGAGAGAGTAAAATTAAGCCGTTTAACGAACGTAAACGCGATAAAGCAACATATGCTTGTCCGGGAAGAAAAACTTGCGATACGTCAAGTGCAGCTTTGTCAAAAGTTAATCCCTGGCTTTTATGAACTGTTATAGCCCAGGCGAGTTTTATCGGATAATGAACAAAAGTCCCCAAAACCTCCTCCTCTATTTCCTTAGTCAAATCATCCACTTTGTAGCGGATATTTTCCCATTCGTATTTTTCGACCTCGATGGTTAAGTTCTCTTCGGGAAAATGAACGAGGATTTCATTACTTGAAAGTGATTTGATAATTCCCATTTTGCCGTTGAAATACTTTTTATCAAAAGACAAATCGTTTTTCACAAACATTACCTGTGCGCCTACTTTCAATTTCAATTCTTCATCAACAGGATAGATTTTATCCGGAAAATCACCCACAATTAATGGTTTATAAATAACCTGCTTTCCCTCCAAATCTTCCAAGGCTTGGGCGTTCATCGAATCGGCTTTGGCATTGTGTGTCGTCAAAGTGATATAGCCTTTATTGGCTTTCAAATCGAAATTAGGATTTACATATTGGTTTAAAGCCTGAATATCTGCGGGAGAAATTTGATTGTTGCGCAGGTTGTTCAAAATCGAAATAAATACATCGTCTGTTTGACGAAATATTTTAGATAATTCGATGTACAACGGCGGATTTTGCTGTATCACATGCGAATGAAAAAAGAATTTCCCTTTGTAGTACGTTTTCAAAGTACGCCATTCTTCATCCCGAATCACGGGTGGTAATTGTAATAAATCTCCTATATACAAAACTTGCACACCACCAAAAGGGGTGCTTTTTTTCCGGACCGTTTGCATCATAAAATCCATCGCATCGAGTAAATCGGCACGTAGCATACTCACTTCATCAATGATGAGCAACTCCATATTTTTGATAACCGATTTCTTTAAACCACTCATTTTGAAATGTCTACGTAAAGTCGCTTTGGTTTCAAACTTGGTGTTTTCTGAGAAATGAGGGGATGAATTATCAGGAATAAATCCACCAAAAGGCAACTGAAACATAGAATGAATCGTAACACCACCAGCATTTAAGGCAGCAATTCCTGTTGGTGCAACTACTACCGTATTCTTGTGGGTAGTCTGAATAATTTCACGCAGCAAAGTCGTTTTCCCCGTTCCAGCTTTTCCCGTAAGAAAAATGGATCGGTGCGTTTGATTGATAAATTGCAGGGTATAAACGGCGGCTTCGGAAATGGTTTGCATCAGGCGTATAAATTAAAAGCTAAATTATTGTTTTTGAAGAGATAAAACAAAAAATGCCTTCAAAATAGAAGGCATTTAATAGACAATTTTTGTTAAAATTATTTTTTAGCATCTGCTTTTTCAGCTGAAGCTTTGTATTTTTCATTCAATAATTTAATGATTTCCTTAGTGATATCCAGCTTTTCTTCAGCATACAAAATAGTTGCAGGCTCACCTGTTCCATAGATATAAGTGTATCCTTTTTCTTTTCCGTAATTTTTGATGAATTTTTTCACT
This sequence comes from Bacteroidota bacterium, assembly GCA_040387175.1. Classification (GTDB taxonomy): domain Bacteria; phylum Bacteroidota; class Bacteroidia; order Flavobacteriales; family Flavobacteriaceae; genus Flavobacterium. The sequence continues at coordinate 39,022 of JAZKED010000031.1, forward strand.
CCAGATACCAAACTATCCATTTCTACAGCCGCTTCTTGTTGTAATTGTTGCCCTAGTACCTGTTGAGCCTGTGCTAATTGCTGCTCTCTTCTTGACAATTCCATTCCTTTTTTCTGAGCCCATTCCTGACCGTTTGCTTGTGCCTGTCTCTGAAATGCTGATGCTTCTTGTTTGAATCTTTTGATTTCAGCTTCCAGTTGTCTTCCTTTTTCTTCTGCTTTTGCTTTGTACTTTTCCTGAATATCTTTTGACTCTGTATATTCTTTCATTAAAATGGAAGTATCAACATAAGCCGTTTTTGCTTCTTTTGTTTCTTTTGCTGCCGCAGTTTTTTCATTGCAAGAAATTATTGAAATTGCCAGAGCAAGAATTATCACTATTTTTTTCATTTGATAAATTTTCTAATTTTTTAAGAATTGATAACAAAAGTATAAAAAAATATTTTGCTTTATCATAAACCTAGAAAAATGCTACAATATTTGTGATATAAGCATTTGCTATTAGAATGGATGATCTTATAAATAATCACTATCAAAAGCGGATTTCATAGCTTTTAAACGAGCGATTTTCTCGAAATTCTCAATCCATTTACTCATTTAAGCCAAAAAAAGCGCTTAAAAGCGCTTAAAATGATTTTTACTTGTTTTTTAGGATGTAAATGTGTGAAGAATATTCAAAATTCTTCTTGGCTCGCCAATTGGACTTTAATCCTGTAAAAAAGGCATTAACAAAATTCATTTTTCCTGATTTGTATTTTTCCGAAAGTAGACTCACATAAAAAGAATCAAATTTCATTGGCAATATTTTTTCCAGTTTCATTTCTTCTTTTTCAAAAAGCAATTTTATCGCTGTCTTAGAAAAATGCCAAAAATGAATTGGCACATCAAAAGCTGCCCAAAATTTTCCGTAGTGTTGTGCATCAAAAGATTTGAAATTTGGAACAGCAATAATTAATGTTCCTGTTGGTTTCAACAAGCGTTTCAATTCTTTAATTTGTTTGTCTAGATCTGGAACGTGCTCTAGAACATGCCACATCGAAATCACATCAAAAGAATGACTTTCTAATTCACTGGTTTCTTCAACAAATGAAATCCCTTTATTTTTCGCAATTCCTTTTGCTCTGTCACTTGGCTCTAATCCTATTGTTTCCCAACCATCATTTTTAGCAACTGATAAGAAATCTCCAGTCCCAGCTCCAATATCTAAAATTCTTCCTTTACTTAATTGAATTGAATTAATTAAATTCAGTTTGTTCTTTAAAGCAATGTTTTTTATAAAATGGTATAATTTTTCAAACAAAGAACGTTTGTTGTCGGTATGAGAAATATAATCTTCACTTTCGTAATATCTTCCCAAGTTTTCTAAACTCGGTTGTGGATGTGTAATTAACATATCCAAAGTTTCGTCATAATACAAATCGAAAGTTTCTTTCGAAACGGAATAATCTTTTAAAGTAAGAAAATGTTTTTTGTTTGAAATATCCATTTTTAGTATTCAGTGGTCAGTTTTTAGTAATCAGTATAGCTACTTTACCAAAAGATTTATTTATAAATTTAATAATAGTTTCACGTGGAACAATTTTAGCATTCAGTGATCAGTGTTCTGTTTCTAACTGAACACTGATTTGACCACTTTCTTAACGTCCCATATAAATCAACAATACGGAAACATCGCTGGGCGACACTCCGCTTATTCTTGAAGCTTGTGAAATGGTCACTGGGCGAATCTTGCTTAATTTTTGCTTCGCTTCAATCGACATGGACTTGATTTTATTGTAATCGAAGTTTTCAGGGATTTTGACATCTTCTAAACGAGTTAGTTTATTCGCATTATTCCTTTCCTTTTCGATGTAGCCCGAATATTTTACCTGAATCTCGGCTTGTTCTAAAATTTCCTGATCCAAATCATTCTCTTTTATATAATCAGCGACTTTTTCAAATTTGATAATATCTTCCAAATCAATTTGAGGACGAGAGAAAACTTTAAACATTTTATCTCCTTGCGTAATCAAGGCCGTATCCTTTGATTCTAAAATTGGATTGGCTTCTGCAACAGTTACACTTGTCTCTTTAAAAAAGGCAACCATCTTTTCAGATTCGTTCAATTTATGCTCCATTCTACGCAAACGCTTTTCAGAAGCTAATCCAATTTCGTATGACATTGGCGTTAATCTAAAATCCGCATTGTCCTGACGCAATAAAGTTCTGAATTCTGCTCGAGAAGTAAACATTCTGTATGGTTCTTCCGTTCCTTTTGTAATTAAGTCATCAATTAAAACTCCAATATAAGCTTCATCTCTTTTTAAAGTAAACGGTGCTCTTTCCTGGGCTTTTAATGCTGCATTAATTCCGGCCATCAATCCTTGCGAAGCTGCTTCTTCATATCCAGTCGTTCCATTTATTTGTCCAGCGAAATACAAACCTTCGACTAATTTAGTTTCCAAGGTATGTTTTAATTGTGTCGGCGGAAAGTAATCGTATTCGATAGCATATCCTGGACGGAAAAACTTCACTTTCTCAAATCCGGCTACTGAACTCAAAGCTTTAAACTGAATATCCTCCGGAAGCGATGTAGAAAATCCGTTTACATAAACCTCGCATGTATTCCATCCTTCAGGTTCTACAAACAACTGATGTCTTTCTTTATCGGCAAAACGGTTAATCTTATCTTCAATAGACGGACAATATCTTGGTCCGAGCGATTGTATCCTTCCGTTGAACATTGGCGAACGATCAAATCCTTCTCTCAAAATATTATGAACTTCAAGTGAAGTATATGTCATATGACAAGACCTTTGATGAATCAAAGGTGTAGTTATATCTGAATATGAAAATTTATCCGGCTTTGAATCTCCTTTTTCTTCATTCATTTTAGAATAATCCAAAGAACGTCCATCCACACGTGGAGGCGTTCCTGTTTTCATTCTTCCGGATTGAAATCCTGCATTTACCAAATCTTCGGTAATTCCATAAGCAGCACTCTCGCCTGCTCTTCCTCCACCAAATTGTTTTTCTCCAATATGAATCAAACCATTCAGAAAAGTTCCGTTCGTCAAGACAACCGATTTGGAACGAATTTCAATTCCAAGCGAAGTTCGAACACCTTTTACTTTGCCGTCTTCAATTATCAAACCTTTTACCATTTCCTGATAAAAATCAAGATTTGGAGTCCCTTCCAACATCAATCTCCATTTTTCTGCAAAACGCATTCGATCACTTTGAACTCTCGGCGACCACATTGCAGGACCTTTGGATTTGTTCAACATCTTAAATTGAATCGCAGTCTTGTCCGAAACAATTCCGGAGTACCCACCAAGTGCATCAATCTCACGAACGATTTGTCCTTTTGCAATTCCACCCATAGCCGGATTGCAAGACATTTGCGCAATGTTTTGCAAACTCATTGTAACCAATAAAGTTTTCGAACCCAAATTGGCAGCTGACGCAGCAGCTTCACAACCTGCGTGACCTGCACCAACTACAATTACATCATATTCTTCTAAAAACATTTTTCTTTTGTTTTTGATTTCAACTCATCGTCAGAAATCATTATTTTAATTCTTGTTTCACGTGAAACATTTTCATTTTTGATTTTAAATTCGAAACCGAAAATTATTTTCAAAGCATGTGTTCCACGTGAAACAAACAACACATAATTAAAAATTTTTATAATGAAAATCAAAAAAATTTACGTGTTCCACGTGAAACATTTGTTTAGAATTTGTAAAAAAACCACACTTATGGTTCCACGTGAAACATAGCGATTTTTTCATCTTCTTTCTTTCTCATCAAAAGCTCATCTGCTTCAGTTTTGTCTTTATATCCACAGTAGTGTAAAACACCGTGAACTATAACACGTTTCAATTCTTCCTCAAAAGTCACATTAAAATCTTGTGCGTTTTCCTTAACTCTATCAACAGAGATAAACATATCGCCGTTGATTTCGTTGCCAACAGAATAATCAAAACTGATAATATCCGTATAATAATCATGTTGTAAATGTTCTTTGTTTATCTCTAACAAATATTCGTCATCACAAAAAACATAATTAATTTCACCTTCTTTTTTGTCTTCAGATGTGATTACTTTAGAAATCCAATTAGCAATTGCTTCTTCGTTATCCAAAATGAACTCAGTTTCGTAATTAAAGTCTATCATTTTTTATTAAAGTATTCTTGAACTTTTTGATTAAAATTGGAGCGCAAAGGTAAGGATTGTCTATTTAATATTTCTATACTGTTTAAATAATCCAATAATGCGGATGGCAATGGTTTTGCCTGATTAGAAAATTCCTTTTTAGTGGTCTCTGCCTGGCGTTTATTTTCTTGTCCTTGTTGCTGAATTGCTGTATTCAATTTCAGCAATTCTTGTTTCACATTCAATATTCTTTGAAGCACTTCATTCTTAAAACCTTTGTTCAATAATTGCTTTTCTATCTGCTTCATTTGCTCCAAAGCATTCTGTCCGCTTCCGCCAATTCCTTGTTTATTCAATTCATTTTGTAATGCTTCACGCAATTGCTTTTGTTCTTTATAAATCTCCATAATTGCTTTTGCATCTCCTTCACCATCTTCGCCATTCTCCCCTTCCGAGCCACTACTGCCTTGCTTTCCGCTTTTTCCATCTTTACCTTTCTCTCCAGCTGCACCAGATTGTTTACCTTCACCGGGTTTTTGCCCAGGCTTATCACCTTTCTTCATTCCATCTTTCATCTTCTCCCCAAGACCTTCCTGTTTTTTGATAATATCCGGCAATTGCATTCCATCAGTATCTCCTTTTCCTTTTTTTGGTTTTCCTCCACTCATTCCACCTGACATTTGCATTTGCATATTATTCAAAACGTCAGTTAAAAAATCGGCCAATTTGTTTGCTGAAGAAACAGTGTATTGCTGATGAGAAACTCCTTTAGAAATTTGTGCATCTGCCAAAGTCTCTAATGATTTATCCAAATTATAATGAGCCTCACCAATTTCTTTGGTAATGTTTTCTCCAATTTTTGGATTACGTAAAGACATTGCAAATAAGCTATCGTCAATATGTTTGAACTGTAATTTTAAGTCTTGTTGGTTTTTCAAAGCTTTATTAAAAGCAGGAGAACCTATTTTATATCCTTTAAATTTACCCATCAGATCTTCTTGCGAAAAAGAGAACGCCAAAAGATTATCCAGAATTTGACGCAACATTGCAATGTCTTCTTCCAGTTCTTCTTTTTCTCCACCTTCCATTTCCTGCTCCATTTTTTGAGCCATTTGTTTCATCTTTTTAGAAGCGCTTTTTTGCTTTGGCTTGGCAGATGATTTACTATTATTTTGCAATTCATCCGAAGCTTTTTTCAAATCTTCATCGATACTTTTCTCCTGTGCTGCGTCAGATGGAATATCCAAAGGCTTCTTCAATTCTTTATTTTCCTTATCCAATTCTTTTAAATCTTCCTGAATTTTATCAAATTCCTTATTGATTTCGTCTTGGTTTTCTTTAGTATTTTCTTTGTCTTTGTTTGATAAATTTTCCTGTTTGTCAGAAAGTTTATCTAGTTTGTCTTTTAATTGTTCTGCCTTTTTCTGAACATAATACTTCTTAGTAAGTTCAACCAATTGTTCTAAACTCTTAGACTGATTTTTGGCAGTTTGTTTGAACTTATCCATTTTCTCCATCAAGTCTTCCTGCTTGATTTTGTCATTCAGTTCTTTTAATTCATCTAATAATTTTTTATTTTTCTCTAAATCCTTATCGACATTTTCTAATCTTTTTTGTAATTCTTCTTTGAAATCATCTTTCTTATCCGTTTTAGACTTGTCTAAATTGTCTTTCATTTTTTCAGCAAACTCCTTCATCATTTTATCCTGTTGATTTTGACGCTTGATAAATTCATTAATTTTTTGTTGATCTTTGAACTCCAAATTATCTTTTTCTTTTCCTGCTTTCTGTAATTTATCCATGTCAGAAATTTGCTTGTCCTGATTTTTCAATGATTTTTCTAAACCATTAATACTTTCATTTTGCTGTTGAAATTGCTGATCTTCTTTCTCATCATCCGTAGCAATACGATTCGAGAAAACAGATGACTTCGTGCTTTTGAAATTATGAATCACATCGTTATCAAAAACCTCAAAATAGTATTCATACGAAACTCCCTGCTCCACCGGTAACGAACTTGGGAAAGCAAAAATAAACTGATCGTACAAATTAGACTTCACATTGATTGTTCCACGTTTAACCAATTCGGGCTTGTTTTTTGGATAATAAACCACCTGAAGCCTAGATAATCCGTAATCATCAGAAATTTGCCCTAAAACATAGTTTTTATCGATTTTAAGGCTATCCGGAGCGTTATTCACGTTGATGGTTGGGTACTGATCTTTGATTACTGAAATCTGATAGTTCAATTTCTCATAGTTCTTTACTTTGGCATTCGAAGTCAAAATTTCGTATTCCGTATTCTGAGAAATTTGTTTCGATAAAGTGAAATCATTTTCAAACTTGGCAAAAGAAAAACTAGCAGACAAATCTTTCCAAACTACTTTCTGTGTTTCCAAAGTATTGATTCTCCATGTAACGCGTGTTCCTTCGGGAAGAATAGCGTTTCCGTTCCCTTTGATGATTTCCTGTTTCTTCTTTAGATAAGACGGAAAATTCAAAATCATTTCAAAATTAGCAATCGATGGAACGGTAATCACATTCAATTCATAATCCGAAGAAGAAACTGCATTAGCCTCCACGTGGAACAAAACGTTCGATAAAGGCTTTTCGATTCTGTATTGGAATTCACCAGACTTGGTTGTTTCCATAAAATAACTTTCATCACCAATAAAAATCATTGCGTTTTCAGGAACTATTTTTCCTTTGGTTTTGATGCGAATGATGAAATCTTTATTTTGTTCTGTTTGTAAATTGTTGTTCAACATTACAAATTCAAAAGGTGCAGGAGGCAAAAACTGATCTTGAAAATGCACTACCCTATTCAAACTTTGAGAAATAATCTTGCTGTTTCCCGAAACGTAAAAGAAAGCGAAAAACAAAATTGGAAGAATGGCCAAAGGCAGATACTTTCTATTTGCATCAAAATTAATTGCATTTCCAAAAGGGATTGGTTGCAATGAATTTGCTTTTTGTTCAATTGAAGCCAATAACAATTCCGATTGGTTTTGATCGTTTGACAATTGAAGGAAATTCGTCAGTTTGTCATTTACTTCCGTGAAATGATTTCCGATAATTGCAGATGCTTCTTTGTAATCAATTCCTTTTTGTAGTTTGAATAATTTGAAAATTGGGAACAAAATAAATCGGAACAAGAGAAAAATCTCCACGCCAATAAAAGTCCAAAACAAAAGTGTACGTCCCATTGGCTTGAGCCAAAGAAAATATTCAACAAAAAGTGTGAACAGGAAATACAACAATCCCAGACCGATAAAGAAAATTATTCCCCGAATCAGTTCGTTGGTGTAAAACTTCCTGATGAAAAGTTCCAGCTTTTGATAAATGAAATTTGACTGTTCCAAAATTTATAACGTTTTTTTATAACCGATAAAAGTAACCATTTTTCAATTCTGTTTGATGTTAAAAATTTAATAAAGGCTAATTCCCTAAAAACTTCTGACTTCTAATTATCTTTGCATCAAAATTTATAAAAATGTCACAGCAAGTTCGAGTGCGTTTTGCACCAAGTCCAACGGGACCTTTACATATTGGCGGAGTGCGTACTGCCCTATTCAATTATTTGTTTGCCAAAAAAAACAACGGTGTTTTCTTCCTTCGAATTGAGGACACAGATCAAAATCGTTTTGTTCCGGGTGCCGAAGAATACATTATGGAATCCTTGGAATGGTTGGGAATTGCTCCTGACGAAACTATTGGAAAGAATGAAAAATTTGGTCCATACAAACAATCCGAAAGAAAACATTTGTACAAGCAATATTCCGATCAATTAATCAATTCCGGAAATGCTTATTATGCTTTTGACACTGCCGAGGCTTTAGATTTGCATAGAAAACAACACGAAGAGAAAGGAAAAACTTTTATCTATAATCATCATAACAGAGAAAAATTAGATACTTCTTTAGTAATTTCTGCTGAAGAAACAGCACAAAGAATTGCAAATGGAGAACATTATGTTATCCGATTTAAAACTCCTGTTGACGAAATTTTACATTTAAAAGATATCATTCGTGGTCATGTGAAATTTGAAACCAATCTTTTAGATGATAAAGTTTTGTTTAAAAGTGACGGAATGCCAACCTATCATTTAGCGAATATTGTAGATGATCATTTAATGGAAACTACGCATGTAATTCGTGGTGAAGAATGGTTGCCTTCCATGCCTTTACACGTTTTATTATATCATGCATTTGGTTGGCCTGCACCGGAATTTGCTCATTTACCTTTGATTTTGAAACCGGTTGGAAATGGAAAATTATCCAAACGTGATGGGGATAAATTAGGATTTCCTGTATTTCCATTAGAATGGAAAACCGAAGAAGGAATTTCATCTGGTTACAGAGAGAAAGGGTTTTTACCTGAAACAGTAATCAACTTCCTGGCTTTGTTGGGATGGAATGACGGAACGGAACAAGAATTATTTTCGTTGGAAGAATTAGTTGAAAAATTTGATTTGAGCAGAGTTCACAAAGCAGGAGCTAAATTTGACCCAGAGAAAAACAAATGGTTCAATCATCAATATTTAGTGAAACAAAACGATGCTAATTTGGCTAAAGACTTCGCTCCTATCGTTGCTGAAAAAGGTATTTCAGTTTCTGAAAATACATTAACCAAAATAGTTTCTCTAATAAAAGAACGTGCTCATTTCGTTTCGGAATTCTGGGATTTGAGTGATTTCTTTTTTGTTGCTCCAACCTCTTATGACGAAAAAGCTTCAAAAAACTGGAAAGAGGAAACACCAGCTTTGATGCAGGAATTGATTTCTGTTCTTGGGGAAATAACTGATTTTACTTCTGTAAATATCGAAACTATCGTGAAAGACTGGATGACAAAGAATGAAATTGGAATGGGGAAAGTAATGCAGCCTTTTCGTTTGAGTTTGGTTGGCGCTTTGAAAGGTCCTCACCTATTTGACATCGTGGAACTCATCGGAAAAGAGGAAACAATTCAAAGAATTGAAAAAGCAATAGCTACTTTATAAAACTAAAAAGTCCCGATAAATCGGGACTTTTTTATGCTAATCTTTAAAAAGGGTAACTTTAAAATATTCCTTTTCACAAGCCTCGTATAACCAAATTCCTTTATCAGAAAACTGAGCTGAAAAGAACAAATTATTTTTTGATTTAGTATTTCTTATATAATCAGCAACTTTAGAATTTGAATTAATAGCAATAATACCATTAAAGTCGAATTTTGCTTTACTCAATCCTTTAAAACTAGTATTTATACCGTATTCCATATCACCTATGTTATTTGCATGTGCAAATGATTCATTGAATTCAACATTTTGTGTTTTAATCATTTTTCCTGAAGTCTTATCAACAATACTATAATGAAAAAAATCCTTTAAACCACCTGTTCTAATACTGAAACAAACATTATCATTTAACTGAACCAAATCTACAAAAACCTGAACCATCACAAGATTACTGTTGAAACCTGAATCATTAATTTTATTTATTGATTCCCAGACTTTATTTCCAGATTTATCAAATTTGAAAATATAAAACCCTTTTGGATTAGCCATATCATTTAATTTTCCTAACTCATCACCATATAACCCATAAATATAAACATCACCTGTTTTAAAATCTTCAATATAATTATTGATAGAAAGATCATCTCCAAAATGCAAAAATTTGTTATCATATCCACCATCCGTAAATTTACCTGCACCATTCCTTGAATAAAGAAATACATGATTTGATATTTTTAAATCACACACTAACTCTTTTACTTTTTTTCCTTCGTCTGAAAATCTGGTTTTATATAAAATGGTATTCGTATAATCTTTTGAAATTGACTTACTAACTAAATCAACTGTTTTATCATAATTTACAACCAATTTGAATCTAAATTCTTCTTTTGGCTTAATAAAATTAGGTCCAATATATTTATCTAAATTAGGTTTTTCTATTTTGTAAGTAACCAATTTCCTAGTCAGTATATCTTTAACCGATAAATAAAGATCATCCTTCATAAAATTAATATCTGTCTTCCCTTTTTGATTAGACAAAAAATAAATATTCTTAGAAGTAAATGGTAATGATTTATCATAAGGAGAAAAATTATCTTCTTTCATATCAGAACTTTTTACCAAAATAAGCTTCCCATTAACAATATAGCCCATTTTTAATTTAAAAAGACCTTCAGAATCATCAAAATAAGTAAATGCGTCCTCAGAACTTGAAACGGCGGTAAAACCTAATTTAGTATTAGAGTCTATCCAAGGTTTTGGAATACCATTTTCATCATAAAAATTCCTACCATATTTTACAAAATTACTGTTTGATAACAATGTCGCTTTTGTATATCGATAAGTTCCATTGTCTTTATCTTCAATAATAGTAGTTTGAGCATTCACATAAATACTCGATAATAAAACTAAATAAAGTAGTTTCCTGATCATAATAAAATTAGGTTTAGTTAAATAAAAAAATCTTTCAAATATAAATACATTCAAAGGATTTTAATATAAATTTTCTTAAAAGATTAATTTTCACTTTAAAAAGAACTCATTGGAAAAAGAAACAAATCTAGAAAACAATGGCTACTCAATAAAACTAAAAAGTCCCTATAAATAGGGACTTTTTTATGTTAATCTTTGAAAAGAGTGATCTTATAATATACTTGATTATCTGTTTCTATTAACCAAATACCCTGATTAGAAAAAGAAGTTTCAAAATATTTGTGATTACCATTACTTGGTAAACTCTTGATATACTTCAAATACTTATCATTGACTAATAAAGCAGCAAAACAAATAGGAGAAAAAGATTTGTTCTTAAACTTATCTTTACTTTCATATGTAGGTCTGATAAAAAAGTCTTTCCCACCCATATAAGTATTATTATTGTATTCCATAAAACCTGTTTTTAAAACTTTACCCATTACTTTCTCGATCACATTAGTATGTGTAAATTCAGTAAAATCATTAACAGAAATTGAAAATATCAGATTTTGATTGTATTCTATTAAACTCACAACTAACTTCCCGTTTTCGGCAATTTTTTGTAAATAATTTTTATCATCAATTGCATGGATTGATTCCCATAATTTATTTCCGTCCTTATCAAATTTGAAAATATAATAACCAGAAGCGGTTTCACCTTTACGGGTTTTATGTTTAGGAGTTACATCGCTAAATACTCCATATACATAAATATCACCCGTTTTTGTGTCTTCAAAATAATTATTTAAATTTAATGACGAAAAAATAGCAAACTGAAAATTTCCATTGGCATCGCCTGCGGTATAATCTATAGCACCTCCCCGATTATTTGAACAAATAAAATAATGATCTTGAAAATCCATTTTAAAGGCAACATTTTTTAATTTATTACCTTTCAAATCATAAGTAGTTTTATATAAAATGGAAGTTTTTGAATCAGTTGACAAAGACTTTGTGATAATATCTAAATCTCCATTCGCGTTTAAAATAGGATGAAAGCCTAAATCCCCATCAAATTCTATATAAGAATCGCCCGTTAATAAAGATAAATTAGGCTTTTCTAATTTAAATCTTTTCTTAATATCCGTTTTAATTTCATAGGTTTCAACGTAAATATCATCGCCTTTTTTTAATTTTATTTTATTATTCCCTTTTTGATTAGAAAAATATATTTCATAAAAATCATTAAACGATGGTTCAAATTCTAAACTCCAATCATTCTTTTCGAAAGCAGCATAGGGTAGTGTTTTAATGAGCTTGTTTTCAAAAAAATAGTTAAAATCAAATTTTCCGGATAGTTTAAATTTTTTAGCATCACCAAACCTAAAGGTTTTTCCGGTAGGAGAATAAACCAGATCCATGAATCTTTCATTTTCAGAAATTATATCTTTCTTTCCGTTTGCATCATAACTATAAGCATTGATTGGGAAAGGCGTAACAACCATAGATAATGCTTTCCCCTTCATAACTATAATTTTTTCTGAAATTGGAAGATACATGAAGTCACGGGGCTCGTTGTCCTTCTCAAATTTTTCCTCAACAATAGTGGTTTGAGCATTGATGTAAATACTGGAGAATAAAACTAAATAAAATAGTTTCTTGGTCATAATAAATTAGGTTTGGTTAAAAATAAAAATCCTTCAAATGTAAATACATTCAAAGGATTTAATATAAATTTTCTTAAAATTTAATGGATGATTTTTATAAATATAATATCAAATTCGCGTTTACTATTCCTGGATTGCCTTTAAAATTTACCCCTAAATCCTGCTTTTTTAAATTATCCAGCATATTATTAAGACCATATTGATAGGAGACATTCAGACGAACGTGCTTGACTCCTGCTGTAATTCCAGCTACAGGATAAAAATTAAATTTAGAAATGTCTACAATGTCTTTGGCTAATAGAGTCGTTCCGTTAATAATATTATCTTGTTTATCAGAATCTATTTTTAGTTTTCCGTTGACCTGAACTAAAGGTCCAATTTCAACACTCAAATGATTTTCGATAATTTTATAACTAAACATCAGTGATATTTGTGCAGATGACAATTTGTAATTTACCTTTTCATTTTCACTAAAAACATTACTTGTAGCAACAGAGAAATTGTTTTCACTAAACTGCATAGCATAAACCATATCCCAATCGTTATAGAAATTTCCTCTCATAGAAAGTCCAGCATTCCAGCCTGTTTCTGGTTTTGCATCAAAATTATCAGTATTTAAAGTAAACTGATTCATACCACCAAAAATCCCAATTCTATTAGCATCTCTATATCCGTATTGGGCAAAACTAGTTATTGAAATTAATACAAAGGCAATTGTAAAGTATCTCTTTTTCATAAAGTTAAATTAAATCATCGGCAAACCTAAAGATTTTTTGTAATTTAACCCTATTATTTTAACTAAATTATACTTTGTATGGACATTCCTTTGATTATTTTTATTGTATTAGGATTATTTATTTTCTTGTCTTCTTTCTTTACCGTGAAGCAACAAACAGCAGTTATTATTGAACGTTTTGGGAAATTTCTAAGTGTTAGAAATTCTGGATTGCAACTCAAAATTCCTTTGATTGACCGAATTGCTGGTCGGGTAAATCTAAAAATTCAGCAATTAGATGTTATTATCGAAACCAAAACCAAAGACAATGTTTTTGTAAAACTAAAAGTTTCTGTTCAGTTTATGGTGGTAAAAGAAACGGTTTATGATGCATTCTACAAGTTAGAATATCCGCACGATCAGATTACTTCTTATGTTTTTGATGTAGTTCGTGCCGAAGTTCCAAAGTTAATATTGGATGATGTTTTTGAAAGAAAAGACGATATTGCTGTTGCCGTAAAACGAGAATTGAATGAAGCCATGACTACTTATGGTTATACGATTATCAATACATTGGTTACTGATATTGATCCGGATATTCAGGTAAAAAATGCGATGAATAGAATCAATGCAGCAGATAGAGAAAAAACTGTAGCTGAATTTGAAGCTGAAGCATCCAGAATTAGAATTGTGGCGAAAGCCAAAGCAGAAGCAGAAAGCAAACGTTTGCAAGGTCAGGGTATTGCCGATCAAAGACGTGAAATTGCCCGTGGATTGGTTGAAAGTGTTGATGTTTTAAACAAAGTGGGTATCAATTCGCAGGAAGCTTCAGCATTGATTGTGGTTACACAGCATTATGATACATTACAAGCCATTGGTGCAGATGCTAATTCTAATTTAATCCTATTACCTAATTCACCACAAGCCGGAAGTGATATGCTGAACAATATGGTAGCATCTTTTTCTGCCTCGAACCAAGTAGGTGAAATGATGAAGAAAAACAAAAGAACAAAACCAAAAACAACTGATCATACTCCAGATTATCAGGAACTACAAGCTCCAGATGAACCTGATACAGATATTTAATTTATTATAATTCCAATAAAAAAGAGGCTTAATCGCCTCTTTTTCTGTTTGTAAACCAATTGATAATCAAAGGAACAGCAAAGTTAAATATTGCTCCGGAATAATTGGATAAAATCGATTTATAGTCTCCTATAATTCCCTTTATTATATTTATTGGCGAAAGACTTTCTTTTGTTTTATGAACATTTAAAACTATTCTTTGAAGGTTTAATGCTCTTTCCACTTTCAAAATTTCCAATTCCATTTCAATTTGTGCATAGGATGAATATCTTTTCTTTTCCATAATTTAGTCGTTAAAAAAGATTTCTGAAAATTTCTCTAAAATCGGTCCTTCCACTATTTTATCTTTAATTAAAAATAAAAGTCCTGTAGCAATTAAATAAAATCCAGCTATAATCAGAAATCCTAATGCATAACTGCCTAATGCACTTCCAATTGTAAAAGCTGCTGCAATAGAACAAAAGAACAAAACCATCATCAACGAAATTGCAATTAATACAAACTTCAAAACCATCGTAGTAGATTTCATCGCCACCTTAAAACCCCATAGCTTATAATAAGCTATACTGTTTTCAATATAAGCTTGTGCCTCTTTTTGAATTTCTTCGGTATGTTCTTTTATTTCTTCAAAAGCCATAAATGATTTATTTTTAAGAAAAATTATTTTTAGTGACTGTGATTAGCCGTTTCCTTTTTTTGAAATTTGGCATTTTGTGCTTTCAAATCGGCGAGCTTAGTTTCTAAGAAAGAAATTACATCTTCCGTTTTATGACTCATGCTTGAAACCAAATCTTCGTAAGTTTCTTCCAAACTATGTTTTTGAGCTCCAGAAAATTTATTTCTCAATTTTTCGGTTACATCTTCAAATTTATGTTTTAAATTATCTTTAGCATCATCAAAACCATCTTTAATTTTTTCTCTGGTTTTTGAACCTTTATCGGGAGCAAATAAAATTCCAATTCCTGCTCCAATCGCTGCACCAAGTAAAAGTGCCAATACTGAGTTTGTGTTATTTGACATCATTTTTAGAATTAAAATTAATACTATTTAAAATTAATCAATTTATTAACATCAGGTTATTAATTTACCGTTAAAGTGAGTTCAATTTACTTGAAAACCCAAATAAGCCTTTTTAATTTATAAATTTTTAACAAGCAACAAAAGTATTGCATTAATTTTAAAAACGTCTTAAAATCGATATACGAAAGCCGATTTTGATTGTTAAAATTGATGTAATTTGAATAATCAATCAAAAAAACAAATGATAAAAAAAAAGCGCTCCTAAAAGCGCTTTTGATAGTTTTTATTTATTTAAAATTTGTTCAATAAATTCCGTTTCCCTTTCGGTTGTACTTTTTGTCGGATTGGATTTTAATTTTAAAATTTCTTCTTTAAATGAATTTACAAAATTAGAATCGTATTCTAAATCCAATAAATTTAAAAGTGCTCTCGAACGAACAAATGTCGATTCACTTCGCAACGACATTAAATACAATTTGGAAACATCTTCTTTTTCAAAATCGGAAGTTTTTAAAATGGAATATTTCAAAATCAGTTGAGCAAACAACAATGAAGTTTTATTATTATTGATATTCTTTTTGAAGGAATTTTGCAATAAACTATAATTGGAAATTCCAGCTAAGGTCTCTCCTATTGCTTTTCGAATAGCAATACGTTCTTCTCTGGTACCAACTTTGAAATACTTATTAATATCTTTTAATGCATTATTGATACTGTTTTCCTCTTTTTTGCCTTTTTCTTCCCAGGCATCTTTTAGTCCAACAGTTTTGTTAAATACTAATTTTGAAGGAGTTGAATCCTCATCCACATTGAAATAACCCAGACGTTGGAACTGAAATTTATCTCCTAATTTTGCTGTAGAAAGACTTGGTTCTACAAATCCTTTTACTATTTGCAAGGAGTTGGAATTCATAAAATCAAGGAAGTTTTTCTCCTTGTGACTATCTGGTGCTTCGTCTGTAAAAAGTCGGTCATATAAACGAACTTCAGCTTCAGCAGCGTGTTTTATAGAAACCCAATGCAAGGTTCCAGCCACTTTTCTTTTAGAGGCTTCACTCCCACTTCCGCTCAAGGAATCAGTATCGTAAGTCACGTGAATTTCAGTAATATTTCCTTCCGAATCTTTTACAACACTTTCTCCTTTAATGATATACGCATTTTTTAAACGTACTTCATTTTCAATAGACAAACGGAAAAATTTAGCCGGAGCCACTTCTAAAAAGTCTTCTCTTTCAATGTATAATTCTTTTGAAAAAGGTACTTTTCTGAAACCTGCATTCTCATCTTCCTGATTATTTTCGGCATCTAAAAGTTCTTCTTTTCCTTCCGGATAATTGGTAATTATCACTTTTACCGGATCTAAAACTGCCATAACTCTTGGAGCTGTTTTGTTTAAATCTTCACGCAAACAAAACTCCAAAAGTGAAACATCAATCACATTTTCTCTTTTGGCAACACCAATAATATCACAGAATTTACGAATAGAATTTGCTGTATAACCTCTTCTACGCAAACCTGAAATTGTTGGCATTCTTGGATCATCCCAACCGTTAACTATATTTTCCTGAACCAATTGCAATAGTTTTCGCTTGCTCATTACGGTGTAATTCAAGTTCAAACGGGCGAATTCATATTGATGAGGTTTTACCTTTTTATCATCATAAATCTGGTCTAAAAACCAATTATATAATTCTCTGTGCATCACAAATTCCAACGTACAAATAGAGTGTGAAATTTGTTCGATATAATCACTTTCACCGTGTGCATAATCATACATCGGATAAATATTCCAATCATTTCCTGTACGATGGTGATGACGGTGCAATACTCTATACATCAAAGGATCACGCATCAGCATATTGGTCGAAGCCATATCAATTTTGGCACGCAAAACGTGACTTCCTTCCGGGAAATCTCCATTTTTCATTCCTTCAAATAAAGTCAGATTTTCTTCAACCGAACGATTTCTATATGGTCCATCAACACCTGGTTGAGTTGGAGTTCCTTTTTGAGCCGCCATATCTTCAGAAGACTGGCTGTCAACATAAGCTTTCCCGTTCTTAATCATTAGAATTGCCCAATCGTACAACTGCTGAAAATAATCAGAAGCATAACGTTCTTCAGCCCAATTAAAGCCTAACCATTGCAAATCTTCTTTGATAGCATCTACATATTCCTGCTCTTCTTTGGCCGGATTGGTATCATCAAAACGCAGGTTTACAGGCGCATTGTACTTTAATCCCAAACCAAAATTCAAACAAATAGATTTGGCATGACCAATGTGTAAATACCCATTAGGTTCTGGCGGAAAACGGAAACGTAAATTCTCTTGGGGAAAACCACTTGCTAAGCTGTCTTCTATGATTTGTTCTATAAAATGAAGTGATTTCTCTTCGGTTGACATAATATTATTTTATTTCAGCAAAGATAAAAAAAGCTAGTTTAAAAAGGTTTAAAGTTCAAGGTTTATAAAGACAAGCGCTTCATTCTTTGCTCATAAATTTAATAATGAAATAATACTCGTGAATTTCTAACGCTATTTTTATAAGTATCTTTGTATCTTAAACGTTTACTATTAAAACAAAATGGGAATTATAAAACTAAAAAACATCCGTACTTACTCCTATCACGGCTGTTTGATTGAAGAATCAAAAATTGGTTCTGATTACTCGGTAGATTTAGAAATAAAAGCGGATTTAGAGGAATCTGCACTAACAGATGATTTAAAAGATACAGTAGATTATGTGCATTTGAATCGCATTGTTGTGGAAGAAATGGCTATTCGATCTAATTTATTAGAACACGTTGCGCAAAGAATCATCAAAAGAATTTTTAATGAAATCGAAGTAATTTCAAGAATCAAATTGGGAGTTTCTAAATTGAATCCGCCTATTGGTGGTGATGTTGAAGCGGTTACGATTGAAATGAAAGAATACAGAAAGTAAATTAATTGCGAATTAGAAATTATGAATTATGAATTTGTAAAAGTTTGTAATTATTGCTTTCCTTATTCCACATTTTTAGTATATTTGCAGACCAATAAATAATTGGCGTCGTGGCCGAGCGGCTAGGCTGGGCTCTGCAAAAGCTCCTACTCCGGTTC
>JAZKED010000032.1:0-11611 GCA_040387175.1 Bacteroidota bacterium
TCGCCTTTCTTTTGAAAAACCCTGTTTCTTACGAAACGGGGTTTTTTGGTTTTAAAATAAACCGGAAATAAGGGGGATAGGTTGAGGATTACTCTCAAAACTTGTTTTTTCTTCTTATAAAGCTCTAAATTCTTTGATTTTTTATTTGATGAATTTTGGTATAGGATTTTATATTTGTCTTATTAAAACGCTTTATATTAATCCATTTTTAAATTGTAATTTTCAATTCGATCGTTTATTAGGTGTGAAATTTAAAAAAATACAAGGATAATATTTGTTACAGTATTGTTGTACTTTAAAGATGTTTTGTGATGGATGGAAATTGCATCTTTTTGTGGAACGATAGTAGATAAAAGATACATTTGACAACCTGACAGTAACCTAGTTTGCGTATGTGGTGACACACTAAAATGAATACCATAGGATTAACTTTCTTTTAATAACCTATCTAAATCGGATGGGATTTTTTGTTTTTATACCTATTATAATTTTTTAGATGACTTTTGAACAAGATTAGTTGTAAACAATAAAACTATATGTATTCTCAATTATTAGGGTAAAATTTAATTATTCCGCATGATTTCAGCAGCGTGTTATCATTTTGATAAATTTTCAATAGAGTTAATATTAAGAGTTTTTTTTAGTAAATTTAGAAAAACATAAATTGAATTTTACTGACAATGTTTTTAATTAACATTTGGTTGTAATAATTCGTTTTTTGTTGGCAGCATACAACCAATCAAAGTATTGTTTTAAAAGAATTAAGAAAACATAATTTATTAAATGGAAATATTTCATATCGGAGCGGAGTGTTATCCAGTAGCAAAAGTAGGTGGTTTAGGAGATGTAGTTGGAGCTTTGCCAAAGTATCAAAATAGTGCGGGACAGCTTGTAAGAGTGGTTCTTCCTCGTTATGAAACGAAGTTTATCAATGAAAATGAATTTGATAGGGTCTATTCAGCTAATGTAAAATTAGGAGATAGTTTTTATCCTTTTACGGTGTTTAAAGAACGAAAGGATCAATTGGGATATGAATTGTATTTAATTGAAATTAAAGGACTGTTCGATAGAAAAGAAGTCTATGGATATGAAGATGACATTGAGCGGTTTTTGTCCTTTCAGATAGCTACATTGGACTGGATAAGTATAAGAAGTGAAATGCCTTCTGTTATCAATTGCCACGATCATCATACAGGACTGATTCCGTTTATGATGCAGTATGCTAACAAGTATCTGAAATTGCGAAATATACAAACTATAATTACAATTCATAATTCCATTTATCAGGGAAAGTTTGGATTTGATAAATTGTATTATCTGCCAGAATTTGATTTGTCGAAAGCCTATCTTTTAGAATGGTACAACAGGATCAATTCATTAGCATCAGCAATTAAATGTGCTTCGCAAGTAATAACGGTTTCACCTAATTATTTAAATGAAATCAATCAATCAGCTTATGGTCTAGAAGGGTTATTTCAGCAGGTAAGAGATAAATCGAAGGGAATTCTGAACGGAATTGATATGGAGATTTGGAATCCTGAAGTAGATAAAATGCTTTCAGCCAATTATTCTATTAAGAATTTCAAAAAAGGAAAACAGGAGAACAAAGAAAAGCTGTGTGCTGAATATAATTTAGATCCTAAAAAACCACTTTTCAGTTTTATTGGAAGATTGTTGGAAGAAAAAGGAGCCGATTTATTGCCTCACGTTGTAGCGATGGCTTTGTCTGAAAACTCTAAAGAAATTAATATTTTGGTTTTAGGTTCAGGAAATTCTGAAATTGAAAATCAATTAACTCATTTGCAGACTAGTTTTAAAGGAAATTATAATGCTGTGATTGGTTACAATGAAGAGTTGGCGCATTTAATTTATGGAGGATCCGATTTTTTATTGATGCCTTCCAGAGTGGAGCCTTGCGGGTTAAATCAAATGTATGCGATGCGATACGGAACCATTCCGATTGTGAGAAGAACAGGAGGATTGAAGGATACCGTAATTGATTTTGGAGATGATGGAAACGGAATTTGTCACGATCAGGCGAGTGTTAGCGATGTCTGTTATTCGATTCAAAGGGCAATAGGATTATACAAAGAAAAAAAGAAATTTAATGATATTCGAAAGCTGGGAATGAGTATTGACCATTCTTGGGAAAGCGTTTGTCAGGAATATATTGAGGTGTACAATTTAATAATAGAAAAAAATGAAAGCTAAAAAGAAAAGTGTTATTTCCATTATTTTAGGAGGTGGACAAGGGTCAAGGTTATTTCCTCTCACAAATTCAAGATCTAAACCGGCAGTACCTATTGCAGGTAAATACAGATTGGTAGATATTCCTATTTCAAATTGTATGAATTCGGATCTTAAAAGAATATTTGTATTGACGCAATTTAATTCGGCTTCCTTGAATGCTCACATAAAAAACACCTATACATTTAACGCTTTTAGTCAGGCTTTCGTTGACATTCTTGCCGCCGAACAAACTCCCGATAATCCAACTTGGTTTCAGGGAACTTCGGATGCTGTGAGGCAATGTATGCCTCATTTTTTGAATCACGAATTTGATTATGCCCTGATTCTTTCGGGTGATCAATTGTACCAAATGGATTTTAATGAGATGATTGACGCTCATATTGAGGCAAAAGCGGATATTTCTATTGCCACATTGCCTGTAAATGCCAAAGATGCTCCTGAATTTGGAATCTTAAAAACAAATAGTGAAAACTGTATAGAATCTTTTATCGAGAAACCAGACGCTTCGCTTTTGCCGGAATGGGAATCTGAAGTGAGTGAACAAATGAAAAGTGAAGGCAAACTTTACCTGGCTTCGATGGGGATTTATATTTTCAACAAAAAGCTTTTGGTAGAATTAATGCAAAATCCAGATACGAAGGATTTTGGAAAAGAGATTATTCCACAGGCCGTTGGAAATAAAAAAATATTAAGTTACCAATACGAAGGCTACTGGACAGACATTGGGAATATTGACTCCTTTTTTGAAGCCAATATTGGTTTAACAGATGATGTTCCTAAATTTAATTTATTCGATAATTATAATAAAATTTACACCAGACCAAGGTTATTGCCACCTTCAAAATTTCAAAATACTAAAGTAGATAAGTCATTAATCTCTGAAGGATGTATTTTACATGCCAAAGAAATTAGCAAATCGGTAATTGGAATTCGTTCCAGAATAGGCGAAGGAACTGTAATTCAAAATAGTTATGTTATGGGTAACGATTTCTATCAAAATCTAGAAGATATGAATGAAGATATTGCAAACAACAGACAATTGATGGGAATTGGAGAAAGATGCTTCATAAATAATGCCATTGTAGATAAAAACAGCCGAATAGGGAATGATGTTTACATAAGTGGGGGCAAGCATTTAGAGAACACAGTACATGAATTATACGCAGTAAAAGAAGGAATTGTAGTCATCAAAAAAGGAGTCATTATACCAGATAATTTCGTTATTAAGTAATATATCTTTGTCAAAATTAAAACTTTGACAAAGATATAAAGGCCAAATGCACAACCTTTTTCATCAAAATTTAGTTGATTATTAAACATACAAAATGCAGAATCAAACCCGAATAGTAATAGAAAATCTTTCGCCTCAAATTGATAGTGGGGCATATTGTATAAAAAGAATCATCGGACAAAGTATAACCGTTACGGCAGACGTTTTTTCAGACGGACACGACGTAATCGAATGCTGTGTAAAGTTCAAACATGAAGCTGATAAAAATTGGCAGGAAGTACGAATGAGTCCAAGAGATAACGAACAATGGACTGCCGATTTTAAAGTAGAAAAGCAAGGATTGTATTCTTATTTTGTGGAAGGTTGGGTTGATTATGCCTTGAATTGGCAACACGGAACCGAACGCAAAATTAACGACAATCAATACGTAAAATCGGAATTGTTGGAAGGTGCCGAATATATAAAAGCAGTTATAACACTGGCCACTGATTCCGAGAAAGAATTCCTTGAAAAATTAGCTGTTCATTTCACAAATGAATCAGATTATGACGTAGCAGTTCAGGAAGCAATGTCTTTTGAATTGCATAAAATTTTCAAGAAATATCCCATCCGATTTTTGGAAAATAAATCGAAAGAATTACAGGTTTATGTAGATAGAAAAAAAGCATTGTTCAGTACATGGTACGAGTTTTTTCCTCGTTCCGCTTCCGCAGAAGAAGGGAAACACGGTACGTTCAAAGATTGTGAAAAGCTTTTGGGAAGAGTAGCTTCAATGGGTTTTGATACCTTGTATTTTCCTCCTATTCATCCGATTGGAGAAGTAAATCGAAAAGGAAAAAATAACGCCACAAATGCAGAAGCTGGAGATGTTGGTTCGCCTTGGGGAATTGGTTCACAATACGGGGGACACAAATCCACGCATCCCGATTTAGGAACGATTGAAGATTTCAAATCATTAGTCAAAAAAGCCAAAGAGTTAGGAATTGAAGTGGCAATGGATTATGCTTTGCAAGCTGCACCGGATCATCCTTATATAAAAGATTTTCCACAATGGTTCAAATGGCGTCCTGACGGAACAGTACAATATGCTGAAAATCCACCAAAAAAATACCAGGATATTCAACCTATTTATTTTGAAAGTAGCGATTGGAAAAATCTTTGGAAGGAATTATTAGACGTCGCTTTATTTTGGATTGAAGAATGTGATGTCAAGATCTACAGAGTCGATAATCCGCATACAAAACCATTCTTTTTCTGGGGATGGCTGATTGGCGAAATCAAGAAAAAACATCCCGATGTATTGTTCTTGGCAGAAGCTTTTACCCGTCCAAAAATCATGAACGAATTGGCAAAACAAGGATTTACACAATCCTATACTTATTTCACTTGGAGAAACTCCAAAAGAGAATTAACGGAATATGTGGAAGAACTGACTCAGTCGGAACAAAAAGAATTTTACCGTCCTAACTTTTGGCCAAATACACCTGATATCAACCCTTTTCAATTGCAAAATGGTAATGAATCTATTCATCTTCAAAAATATTTTTTGGCTGCCACATTGAGTTCCAGTATTGGAATTTACGGACCTGTTTTCGAGTATCAAATTTCGGCTCCAATCGCTCCCGGAAAAGAGGAATATTTGAATTCCGAAAAGTATGAGTTTGTCAAATGGGATTGGGAAAAACAAAACAAAATTACCACCTTAATTACTAAAATTAATACGATTAGAAAAGAGCAGGCTTCGCTACAGCAAACCAATAATATTGTTTTTTGTGATACCAATAATGAACAGATTATGGCGTATTACAAATTTGATGAAGACAGAGAAAATGAAACTGTGATGATTGCTAGTTTGGATGCTCATCATACCCAACAAGCAATGGTTAAGCTTCCAAATGCATTATTAGAAAAGATGCCTGTTTATATTACCGATTTAATTACGGGAAATAGTTACTTTTGGGAAAATGAATGGAATTTTGTAGAACTTTCTCCTGAATTGCCTTTTCATTTGTTTAAAATTGAAAAATAAAATACCATCGAATTTCAAAAATTCATAAAAAACAAAGCCATTAATCCACTATCACTACAATGAGTCAAGTACAGCCTTATTCCCTTTTTACCGATTTTGATATTGATTTATTCAAAGCAGGAAAACATTTCCGATTATACGAAAAATTAGGTGCGCATATTATCGAAGTTGATGGTGTAAAAGGTGTTTATTTTGCCGTTTGGGCACCATCGGCACGTTCTGTTTCAGTGGTTGGAGATTTCAATTATTGGATTCAGGGCGAACATCAATTGCAAGTGCGTTGGGACTCATCAGGAATTTGGGAAGGATTTATTCCGGAGCTTGAAAAAGGAGCAATTTACAAGTATAAAATTCAATCCAATAATGGTGGAATTATTACTGAAAAAGCAGATCCATTTGCTTTGTATTGTGAACATCCGCCACATACTGCTTCTGTAATTTGGGATTTAAATTACGAATGGAAGGATAAAAACTGGATGGAGACACGTAAAGAACATAATGGTTTAGACAAACCTTATTCGGTTTATGAAGTGCATTTAGGTTCATGGAAACGCAACGGAGAAGGAAAATTTTTAACCTACCTTGAATTAGCTACAGAATTGGTTAATTATGTCAAAGAAACAGGTTTTACACACGTTGAATTCATGCCTATAATGGAATATCCGTACGATCCGTCTTGGGGATATCAATTAGTGGGCTATTTTGCACCAACTTCCCGTTTTGGGAAACCACAGGATTTTATGGTTTTGGTTGATAAATTACATCAGGCAGGAATTGGAGTAATTCTTGATTGGGTTCCATCTCATTTCCCGGAAGATGCTCACGGTTTGGGATTCTTTGATGGTTCTAATCTTTTCGAACATCCTGACCGTAGAAAAGGCTATCATCCCGATTGGAAAAGTTTGGTTTTTAATTATGGACGAAATGAAGTGCGTTCGTTCTTAATTAGCAATGCTATTTTCTGGCTACAAAATTATCATGTTGATGGACTTCGTGTAGATGCTGTGGCGTCAATGTTATATTTGGATTATTCCAGAAATGAAGGAGAGTGGGAACCAAATGTTTTTGGTGGAAGAGAAAATCTGGACACCATAAGTTTCTTAAAAGATTTCAACGAAGCTGTCTATTCTAATTTTGAAGGTGTACAAACTATTGCCGAGGAAAGTACTTCTTTTCCAATGGTTTCCAGACCAACATTTGTCGGAGGATTAGGTTTTGGTATGAAATGGATGATGGGTTGGATGCACGACACTTTAGAATATTTTCAGAAAGAAACAGTGTATAGAAAATACCATCAAAACGATTTGACTTTTTCGATGACCTATGGTTTTTCTGAAAATTTTATGTTACCGCTTTCTCATGATGAAGTCGTATATGGCAAGAAATCTATTGCAGGAAGAATGCCAGGCGATGAGTGGCAGAAGTTTGCTAATTTACGATTGCTTTATGGTTATATGTTTACGCATCCTGGGACAAAATTATTGTTTATGGGAAGCGAATTTGGACAAAGTGCCGAATGGAATTTCGAATCAAGTTTAGACTGGCATTTATTACAATATAATTTCCACGATGGCATTAAGAAAACAATAACAGATTTGAATGCGTTGTATAGAAACTATCCTGCATTACACGAAAAACAATTCAGTCCTGAAGGTTTCGAATGGATTAATTATTCGGATCATGATAATGCGGTAATGTCTTATATCCGAAAAGGAAACAATGTTGATGAAGATGTAGTTGTTGTTTGTAATTTTACTCAAATAGTCCGTGAAAACTACCGTATTGGTTTATCACAAAAGGGTAAGTTAGAAGAAATTTTTAACAGTGATGCTTCTGGTTATGGCGGAAGTGGGGTTAGTAATAACAACGATTTAATTATTGAAGCAACTCCCTATAATGGAAGAGAATATTCAGTAGAATTACTTTTACCACCTTTGAGTGTAACGGTTTATAAGTTTGCATAAATCTTATTTCAGAAATGAGAAAATCGTATAAATTTATGCTTAAAAATATAGATTTCAATTTATAAATATCAATTATTGAATTATATTAATTTCTTCTGTTTTTATAAATTAATTATAACGTTTTCGTTGATTTGACGTGAAAATTAAATGAATTTTCGATATTTTTTATTATTTTTGAGAATAATTAATTCTATAAAAAAGTTTACAATATGATTACAAATACAGAATTAGAATATAAGGGAGATTTATATCCGTCAAACATAGTTTCGATTAAGAAAGAGGTAGATTCTGTATATTTTTATACTGACAATAGTGTCATTTTAAAATTAACAGTTTTGAGAGATAGTATGATTCGTTTTCGTTATACGACGAAAGGATATTTTAGCAATGATTTTTCGTATGCTATAGATAAGAGTCATTCTCATGGATACAATTTTCTTGAACTTACAGAAACTGAAACGTATTATCAAATCAAAACGAGTAAAGTACAATGTAGGATTCAGAAATTAGATATGAGAGTTTCTATTTTCGATTTGAATGATGAAGTTTTACTAGAAGACGAATTGGGTTTTCATTGGGAGGAAAGTTATGAGTATGGAGGCAATATTGTAAAAATGAGTAAGTCATCAAAAGATGGTGAATGTTTTTATGGTCTTGGTGACAAAGCTACTCAGTTGAATTTGAAAGGAAAAAGGCTGGAAAATTTTGCAACCGATCAATATGCTTTTAGCAAGGATCAGGAACCTTTGTATAAAGTAGTTCCTTTTTATATAGGATTAAGAAACAAGCAATCTTATGGTATTTTCTTTGACAATACATTTAGGACTTATTTTGATTTCTGTCACGAAAGAAGAAATGTAGCTAGTTTTTGGGCAGAAGGAGGAGAGATGAATTATTATTTCATTTATGGTCCTAATATGCAGGATGTGGTTACAACTTATACTGATTTGACTGGAAAACCTGAATTGCCACCACTTTGGGCACTGGGTTATCACCAATGTAAATGGAGTTATTATCCTGAGAGTAATGTAAAAGAAGTAGCAGCAAAATTCAGGGAGTTACAAATTCCTTGTGATGCTATTTATTTAGATATTGATTATATGGAAGGGTTCCGTTGTTTTACATGGAACAAAGAATATTTTCCAGATCCTAAACGAATGGTTACTGAATTAGCGGCAGATGGATTTAAAACTATTGTTATTATTGATCCAGGAATTAAAATTGACAAAGAATATTCTGTATATAAAGAAGCTTTAGAAAAAGATTATTTCTGTAAAAGAGCCGATGGTCCTTATATGAAAGGAAAAGTTTGGCCTGGAGAATGTAATTTTCCAGATTATACCAATCCTGTAGTTAGAGAATGGTGGGCTGGATTGTTTCAGGAATTGATTTCTGATATTGGAGTAAAAGGAGTTTGGAATGATATGAATGAACCAGCTGTGATGGAAGTTCCTAACAAAACTTTTCCGATGGATGTGCGTCACGATTATGATGGAAATCCTTGTAGTCATAGAAAAGCACATAATATTTATGGAACGCAAATGGCAAGAGCAACCTATCACGGTGTAAAACGTTTTGCATATCCTAAAAGACCATTTGTAATTACGAGATCAGCTTATTCTGGTGCACAACGTTATACTTCGTCTTGGACAGGAGATAATGTGGCAACTTGGGAACATTTATGGATTGCGAATATTCAGGTACAAAGAATGTGTATCTCCGGAATGGGATTCACAGGTTCTGATATCGGTGGATTTGCGGAACAGCCTTCAGGGGAATTATATGCACGTTGGATTCAATTAGGAGTTTTTCATCCTTTTTGCAGAACACATTCTTCTGGTGATCACGGTAATCAGGAGCCTTGGGCATTCGATGAAGAAATTATTGATATAACCAGAAAGTTTGTCAGCTTGCGTTATCAATTACTACCTTATTTATATACGATGTTTTGGCAGTATATTGAAGAAGGGGTTCCAATGCTGAAGCCATTGGTTTATTTTGACCAGGACGATACGCAAACGCATTATCGAAATGATGAATTTATTTTTGGTAATCAGATTTTAGTTTGTCCAATTTTAGAACCCAATTCATTAGGAAGAAGAATGTATATTCCAAGGGGACAATGGTACAATTATTGGACAAATGAATTAGTTACTGGTGGAAAAGAAATTTGGGTAGATACTAAGTTTGATCAAATTCCAATTTTTGTAAAAGCGGGTGCTATAATTCCAAAATATCCAGTACAGCAATATGTAGGAGAATTAGAATTTGATGAGCTGACTCTGGATTTGTATTACAAAGAAGGAAAAGAGAAATCTGTAGTTTATGAAGATGCACAAGATGGCTATGATTACAAAAAAGGGCGTTATAGTTTATTGTCATTTCAAACTAATGGAAAAGAAAAAGACCTAATTATTCAATTACATAAAGAAGGGAAGTACAGTACTAATTATTCTAAATATAAAATTAATCTATTGGGATTGCCATTTAAAGTGAAAGAAATAGAAATAGATAATGAAATTGTTTCATTTGATAAATTAACTTTCGATACAGAAAACTATTTAATTGTTGATAAAGAGTTTTCTGAATTACATATTATTGGTTAATCTCTACCTAAAAATATTGATACTTTTTAATTTTATTCTGTAAATTTAGATTCTAAATGATTTGTATTTTTATTAAATATTTAAAATTATATTTATGAAAAAGCATTTGTCATTATTAGGAGTTTGGATTTGTATATTAGGATTATTTTTTGCCTGTGCTGAAAATCCATTTACTGGAAAAAAAAGTTTAAATTTTGTATCCAATAGTGAATTGTTTCCGTCCTCATTTCAACAATATGGAACTTTTCTGAAAGAGAATAAAGTTATTGTTGGTACTGCAGATGCACAACGTGTTGAAAATGTTGGAATGAAAATAAAAGCAGCAGCTGAACGTTGGTTAAAAGCTAATGGACATCCGGAATATTTAAACGGCTATCAATGGGAATATAAGCTGATTGAAAACAAAGAAATCAATGCATGGTGCATGCCTGGTGGTAAAATTGTAGTCTATTCAGGAATTTTACCAGTAGCAAAAGATGATGCGGGCTTAGCCACAGTAATGGGGCATGAGGTGTCACATGCATTAGCAAATCACGGTGCGCAAAGAATGAGTGCTGGACAATTACAGGAACTTGGAGCAGTTGGTATAGCAGTTGCAACAGGAAATAAAAGTGCAGAACAACAGCAAATGTGGCAACAGTATTATGGGATAGGTTCTCAAGTAGGTGTGATGCTTCCTTTTAGCAGAAGTCATGAAACTGAAGCAGACAAAATTGGACTTATACTTATGGCAATCGCTGGTTATAATCCTGAATCTGCTATAATCTTTTGGGAACGTATGTCGGCCAGTAGTAGTGGTAACAAACCGCCTGAATTCATGAGTACCCATCCAGCCGATGCTACTAGAATAGCTAATTTAAGAAAACTGATTCCAGCAGCTAAAGCAGAAGCCTCAAAATTTGGTGTAGTCTTTAAATAATTTTTAGTTAATAATTTAAAAGGAGATAATCTTGATATAGGATTATCTCCTTTTTTTATGAATCATATTTACTATAAAGGCTTTTGCTTCCCAAACATCTTATTAAGTATAGTATACTATGAAATAAATATTAAATTAGATATAGGTTTGTTGTATTGTGAGCTTTCTTTATTTGAAATTTTATTAAATTCTGATAATTTACTTTGTGACTAATTTATTTAGGGTTTTTATTATGGTTATTGCTTTGGTAATTATTTAATAATTCTTTCTTTTTGCTGAGATAAAATTATTTATATCCAATATTTTTGAACTATATATTTTTTATTTTACTTTTTTTTAGAATTATAAAATTAGTTTTTTATATTTGTGCAATCGATTACATGGTTGTATGTTTGCTCTTGCAATAATTTCTTCAAGAACTTCAATAAATATCTGTTAATAACCAGTAAGATTGGAGTTTTGATAATTTAATGATATAATTAAATTGTTGCTTCGAAATGAATAGGTTGTATTAAAGTATTTTATCAAGTATTTTATAAATAGTTAATATTTATCTTTTATTTTCGCAAACCTTATTGAATAATTGTTGTGTATATTAAATTATGGATAAAA